>NZ_BONI01000069.1 GCF_016862635.1 Catellatospora coxensis
AAAGAGGGGGTCAGTGGGTGGCGGGGGCGGTGGCGTGGCCGTCGACGAGGTGGAGTTCGGTGTCGCAGGCCGCCGCGGCTTGGGGGTCGTGGGTGGCGAAGACGACGGCGGCGCCGCGGTCGGCTTCGGCGCGCAGCAGGGTCAGCACGGTCTGGCGGTTGGCGGCGTCGAGTTCGCTGGTGACCTCGTCGGCCAGCAGCACCGGGCCGCGCAGGGCCAGGCCGCGGGCGATCGCCGTACGCTGCTGCTGCCCGCCGGACAGCTCCTCGACCAGCTGCTCGCCCTGGTTGGCCAGGCCGACCCGCTCCAGCGCCTCGGCGGTGAGCCGGCGCGCGTCGGCGGCCCGCACCCCCGCCGACACCAGCGCGACCAGGATGTTCTCGGCCGCGGTCAGGGTCGGGGCGAGCCCGTTGTGCTGCGGGATCAGGATGATGCCCTGGCCGGCAGCCTGGTCGCGGTCGCGCAGCGGGGTGCCGTCGAGGGTGACCTGGCCCTCGACCGGGCGCAGCAGCCCGGCCAGCGCCCAGAGCAGCGTGGTCTTGCCCGCGCCCGACGCGCCCGTGACGGCCAGGATGCGGCCCGGCTGGGCGGCGACGCTGATGTCGCGCAGCACCGCCCGGTCCTTGCCGTACGCCATGGTGATGCGGTCGGCCAGCAGCATCCGGGTCATCAGGCCACCTCACGGCTGTAGTCGGGGACGATCTGCCCGCGCCGGGAGTACGCCGCCGCGTCGTCCTCGGGCTCGTACTCGTCGGCGGCCACGAGCGCGCTGCCCGGCTGGGCGGCATGGGCCGGGGCCAGCAGGACCGTGCCGTCGGGGCGCGCATGCACCCGCAGCTTGGTGCCCGGCGGGAGCAGGGCCAGCACGTCGGGCGGCAGGTGCACCGAGCCGTCCCGGCCGACCACGGCGAACTCCTCGCCGAGCCGGCCCTCGCCACCGACCCGCCCGTCGCGGATGGTGACCTGGCGGCCCATGCCCGCACCGACCTCGGGGTCGTGGGTGACCACGACGACCGTGGTGCCGTTGCGGCGCACCGACTCCAGGGCCGCGATGACCTCGTCGCGGGCGACGGAGTCGAGCTGGCTGGTCGGCTCGTCGGCGAGCAGCAGCCCCGGCTTGTGCGCCAGCGCGACGGCCAGCGCCAGGCGCTGCCGCTCGCCGGGGGTCAGCTCGTGCGGGCGCTGGCGCAGCCGGCCGCGTACGCCGAGCAGGCCGACCAGGGCCAGCACGTCGCGCGGGGCCGGCAGGTCGGCGACGCCGTGGGAGCGGGCGGCCCGCTGGGCGAAGCGCACGTTCTGCTCGGCGGTCAGGTACGGCAGCAGGTTGCGCTCGGCGCCCTGCAGCACGACGCCGACCTCGGTGGCGCGCATCCGGGCGAGGTCCGCCTCGGACGCCTTGGCCAGGTCGGTCTCGCCGACGGTGGCCCGCCCGGCGGCCGGCCGGATCAGCCCGGCCAGCAGCGAGAGCAGCGTGGACTTGCCGGAGCCGGACGGGCCCAGCAGGGCCACCGACTCGCCGGGCGCGATATCCAGGTCCACCCCGCCGAGGGCGACCACGTCGTACCCTTCGAGCCGGTAGATGTAGACCAGGCCGCGACAGGTAACCGTGCCGTTCACCGGCCGCCTCCTCGGATCAGTTCGGGGGTGGCCCGCTTGACCAGCCGGCCGCCGCGTACCACCGCCAGCACGAGCACCAGCAGCGCACCGGCGATCGCCAGCGGCAGCGCGTCCAGGGCGAGGCCGGGCACGAGCGCGCCGAGCACGTCCCCGGTCAGGTTCGGCGCGCCGGCCGTGCCGACGGTGACCAGCGGGATGCCGGGCAGCATCAGCGCCGCGGCCCCGACGCCGACCAGCAGCCCGACGACCATCGGCAGGCCGATCAGCGCGAGCCGTTCCCGCCGCAGGCTGCGGCGCAGCACGTTGGGGCGTACGCCGGTGACGCGCAGCGCGGCCAGCTCGGCGCGGCGGTCGCCGGCGCCCAGCCGGGTGCTGAGCATGAGCACGCCCAGCGCGAGCAGCGCGGCCGCGATACCGGCCAGCAGGTAGAGCCGCAGCCCCAGCGCGGGGGCGCGACGACCCAGCCGGGCCAGCTCGTCCGGCACGGTCTCGGTGCGCAGCACCTGCACACCCAGACCGGCGAGCTTCGCGGCGAGGTCGGCCGGGGCGTCCGGCGCGGCCCACACCTCGTAGCGCAGGTCGCTCGCGTCGGACAGACCCTGCGTCACCGAGGCGGCCCGGGTCGCCAGGTCGAGGTCGAACAGCAGGCCGCGCTCACCCGCGCGGGGCAGCAGGGCGGCCTTCTCCAGCACGCTGAACCCCTGCGGGGCCTCGGCGAACGCGGGCAGGTCGAAGTGCTCCGGGTCGTCGCTGCTCGGTGCGGGGCCGGCCAGCACCGCGGGCAGCTCCGCTGGGGTGTCCAGGTAGGAGACGAGCACGTCGCCCTGGTCGGCGGAGTTCACGCTGAGGCCGAGCTGCGCGCCGGGGGTGACCCGTACGGTCGCGTTGGGCGTGCGGTCGACCAGGAAGCGCCACGCCGACGACTCCGCGAAGCGCAGCGGCAGCTGCTGCCCGCCGGAGCTGAGCGACTGCACGGTCAGCTCCGCCTGCACCGGGCCGCTCTCGCCGGGTTCCCGGCCGACCGCCAGGCCGACCAGGCGGCATGGCGTGCCCGCGCAGGCGGGCGTGGCAGCGGTGTAGTTGCGCGTGCCCTCCCGCAGCCTGCCCAGCCAGACGATGCTCGGCGGCTCACCCGGCGAGGACAGCACCGCGCCCAGCCGGGCCGGCGTCGTGCCGAGCGATCCCACCGCGGCCCGCGCGGTCAGCTGCGCGCCGACCTCGGCGGCCTGCGGCGCGTCGGCACGCAGCCGGCCCGCGAGCAGCGACAGCGTGGCGGCGTCGTGGTCGCGCCAGATGGCGACGGCGGGCAGCCGCTCGGACTGCACGCCGAGCAGCTCGACGCGCTGGTTGTTGTAGAGCTCGTCGACGCGCACCACGGCCATCGAACGGTTCGTCGGATCGGCCGCGGCCAGCGCCTTGACCAGCGCCTGCGGGTGATCGGCGGAGACGGCGTAGACGGTCGGCGCGCCGACCGCGTCGTCGGCCCGCTGGGCGCGGGCGTCGGCCGCGACGTCCCAGGCGGTGGCGGAGAAGGTCAGCAGCGCGACGGCGGCGGTGAGCACCGCGACGGTGCGGGCCGCACCCGGCCGGCGCGACAGCTGCGCCGCGGACAGCATGGCGGGCAGGCGGCCGCGGCGGCGGGCCAGGCCCAGCCGCACCCGCGACCAGAGGCTCAGCAGCCGGCCCGCGAGCACGCCCGCGACGATGGCCAGCGCCGCCGGGGCCAGCAGCGCCAGCGGAGCCGAACGGTCGCGCAGGGCCGCGGCCAGCGAGGCGATCGCCAGCGCGGCGGCCACGCCCTCCAGCACGCCCGCGCGCCAGGTGCCGCGCTGCGGCACGCGCCGCAGCAGGCCGAGCACGCTGCGGCCGAGCGTGGCACGGGCGGCCAGCCAGGCGGCGAAGCAGGCGATCAGCAGGCCGCCCACGGCGGCGGCGAGCACGGGCCACCGGATCTCGGTGTGTACGCCCTCGGCGAGCACCGAGCGCGCGGCCAGCTCGACGGCGCCCAGCCCGGCCGCCAGGCCCAGCGGTGCGCCGAGCACGATCAGCAGCAGCGTCTCACCCAGTCCGAACCGGACCGTGCCGCCGGTGCCGTAGCCGCGCAGCCGGGCCAGCGCCAGCTCCGGGCCGCGCTCCTCGGTCAGCGCCGCGACCAGCAACAGCAGCACGACGAACGCCAGCAGCACCAGCGGCACCGCGATGATGGGCACGGTCCGGGCAAGCGCGTCCTGGTCCTTGGCGGCGTCCTCGACGATCGACGGGAGCGCCGTCTCGACCTGCAGCTCGAACCCGTTCAGCGCCAGGCCGAGCGTGCCCAGCTCGTCGCGCAGCGCGGTGACGTCGTCCAGCCGCACCTGCCCGGGACGCAGCGGGTACGTCACGGACAGCGTGACCGGCACCGCGTCGCCGAGCCGCACGTCGTCCTCGGCGCCGGTGAACACGGCGTCCAGGCGCGGCGCGCCCTCGCCACCCGACTGGGCCTGCGCGAAGTAGCCGTTGTTGCCCCAGTAGGACTCGTCCGGGGCGAGCGGGGTGTAGAGGCCGACGACCTCGTACGACCGGACGGCCGCGTCGCCCTGCGCGGGGCGTACCGACACCTTGTCGCCGACCTCGACGCCGGCCTCGGCCGCGGCACGCTCGCTGAGCAGCACCTGCTCGGCGTCGATGGCGCAGTCGCCGGTGATCCGCAGGTGCGCGCACGCGCCCTGGTGCCAGGCCAGCCGGGCCGCGAAGCGGTTGGTGCGAGTGCTGCTCAGGGTCGTGTCGACGCTGACCGAGCCGACGGGCCGGTCCAGCACCGCGGCCAGGTGCGGCGCCTTGGCCAGCGCCCCGTTGACCGTGGCCTGGGTGTCACCGACCGGCTGGTGGGCCGCCTCGGCGGTGTCCGCGCTGCCCTCGGCGGTCACGCTGACCGCGGCGGCGGTGGCCGGGGCCGCGCTCAGCGCGTCGGTCAGCACCGACTGCTGCGCGGCGCGGCCGTATGCCGGGGCGAGCACCGCCGCGGCGGTGGCGAACGCCGCGAGCGCCAGCACCACCGCCGACCGGCCGGAGCGGTGCCGGATGCCCCGCATCATGACGGACCAACCGGTCACCGTCGCCTCCACGCGTAAGAGCCCTATGTGCCCCGACACCTTAGCGATTGGTCAGTCCACCCGTGAAGCCGCTTCGCCTATCGTTGCCAACCCGCATCCGAGCAGCTCTCCGGGCGGATTCACCTGCTCACAGAGCGTTAGCGACACCGGCGCTCAGCCGTTGCGCCGGCGGGTGCAGAGCAAGCGAATGGGTGCAGAGCAAAGTCGCCGACACCTCATATACCCGCGCCCGGCGCGGTGCCGGTCAGACCAGTTCGTCGAGCAGCTGGGTGGCTGCGGCGTACGGGTCGAGGGAGCCGGCGACGACCTTGTCGGCGAGCGCGGCGAGCCCCTCGCCCGGCAGCTCGGCGAAGCGGGCGCGCAGCTGGCCCAGGGCCAGTGCCTCGATCTCGGCGGCGGCACGGCGACGGCGGCGGACCGTCAGCTGGTCGGTGTCGACCAGCCAGCTGCGGTGTTCCTCGATCGCGGCGATGATGCCGTCGATGCCCTCCGCACGCGCCGCGACGGCCTTGACCACGCGCGGCCGCCAGTCTCCGGGGCCGCGGTCCGAGCCGCCGAGGGCGATCATGCCCTGGATGTCGCGGTGGGTGGCCTCGACGCCGTCGCGGTCGGCCTTGTTGATGACGAAGATGTCGGCGATCTCCAGGATGCCGGCCTTGACGGCCTGGATCGCGTCGCCCATGCCGGGCGCGAGCAGCACCAGGGTGGTGTCGGCCAGCGAGGCGATCTCGACCTCGGCCTGCCCCACCCCGACCGTCTCCACGAGCACGACGTCGAAGCCGACGCCCGCGAGCACGCGTACCGCCGCCGGGGTGGCCGCCGACAGCCCGCCGAGATGGCCCCGGCTGGACATGGACCGGATGTAGACGCCGGGGTCGGTGGCGTGGTCCTGCATGCGGATCCGGTCGCCGAGGATCGCCCCGCCGGTGTACGGGCTCGACGGGTCGATCGCCAGCACGGCGACCCGCCTGCCGGCCGCCCGGAACGCCCGCACGAGCTCGTTGGTCGTAGTCGACTTGCCCACACCCGGCGACCCGGTCAGCCCGACGACGATCGCACCGCCCGCGGTGGGCGCCAGCGTCGCCGCGATCTCCGGCAGCGCCGCCGCCCCCGACTCGACCAGCGTGATCAGCCGCGCCACCGCCCTGGCCTCCCCCTCGCGCGCCCGCGCGACGAGTTCGGCCACCGACCGCTGCGGCGCGGGCGACGGGGACGGCGTGCTCGGCTCGGTCATCAAGTCACCAATCAACGGCGGGACGGGGTCAGCAGGTGCGCCTCAACTCTTGAAGAGTCGCGGCTTCCGGTCACCCGGATTGCCGCGACTCTTCAAGAGTTGCGCCACGGAGGGCGGCGCGGTGCGCCGGGGGCGGCGCGGAGCGGCGCCCCCGGGCGGTGGTGGGTCAGGGGGCGACCTTGAGGATGAGGGCGTCGCCCTGGCCGCCGCCGCCGCAGAGGGCGGCCGCGCCGGTGCCGCCGCCGCGGCGCTTGAGTTCCAGGGCCAGGGTCAGGGCCAGGCGGGCGCCGGACATGCCGATCGGGTGGCCCAGCGCGATCGCGCCGCCGTTGACGTTCACGATCTCCGGGGAGATGCCCAGGTCACGGGTGGACTGGATGCCGACCGCGGCGAACGCCTCGTTGATCTCGACGAGGTCGAGGTCGGCGGCGGTCAGTCCCTCCTTGGCCAGCGCCTGCTTGATGGCGTTGGCGGGCTGGGCGTGCAGCGAGTTGTCCGGGCCGGCCACGTTGCCGTGCGCGCCGATCTCGGCGAGCCAGGTCAGGCCCAGCTCCTGCGCCTTCTCCTTGCGCATGACCACGACCGCGGCCGCGCCGTCGGAGATCGGCGAGGAGGAGCCGGCGGTGATGGTGCCGTCCTTGGCGAACGCCGGGCGCAGCCGGCCCAGCGTCTCCACCGTCGTGTCGGGGCGTACGCCCTCGTCCTCGCTGATCACGATCGGGTCGCCCTTGCGGGCCGGGATGGTGACCGGGGCGATCTCCTCGGCGAAGCGGCCGTCCTTGATCGCGGCGGCGGCGCGCTGGTGCGACGCGGCGGCGAAGGCGTCCTGCTCCTCGCGGCTGATCTCGTAGCGGCCGTTGTGGCGCTCGGTCGACTCGCCCATCGAGCAGTTGTCCCAGGCGTCGGACAGGCCGTCGTGGGCCATGTGGTCCTTGACCACGACGTCGCCGTACTTGTAGCCGGTGCGCTGGCCGATCATCAGGTGCGGCGCGTTGGTCATCGACTCCATGCCGCCGGCCACCACGATGTCGAACTCGCCGGCCCGGATCAGCTGGTCGGCCAGCGCGATCGCGTCGAGGCCGGACAGGCAGACCTTGTTCACGGTGAGCGCGGGCACGCTCATCGGGATGCCGGCCCCCACGGCCGCCTGGCGGGCGGTGATCTGGCCGCCGCCGGCCTGCAGCACCTGACCCATGATCACGTACTGCACCTGGTCGGGGGAGACCCCGGCGCGCTCCAGGGCGGCCTTGATGGCGACCGACCCGAGCTGCGTGGCCGACAGGTCCTTCAGGTTGCCGAGCAGGCGGCCCATCGGGGTGCGCGCTCCGCTCACGATCACAGAAGTCATGGTGTACCCCTCCGAGTGGCCTGGTTCACGTATCGCCTTAACGATGGTTCGGTCAGACTAACCGCATGACCGATCCCGCATCCCTGTCGACCTCATCACAGGGCATTCCGTCACAGTCCGTGGGTCTGCAGCGCATCGATCACGTGGGCATCGCGGTGCCGGATCTCGACGCCGCCATCGCCTTCTACGAAGGTACGTTCGGGATGACCTGCGTGCACACGGAGACCAACGAGGAGCAGGGCGTCCGCGAGGCGATGCTCCAGGTGGGGCCGAGCCCCGACGGCGGGGCCGTGCAGCTGCTCGCGCCGCTGCGCCCCGACTCCCCCATCGGCAGGTTCCTCGACCGCAGCGGCCCCGGCATCCAGCAGATGGCGTACACCGTCGCCGACATCGACGCGACCTGCGCCGCCCTGCGCGAGCGCGGCGTACGGCTGCTCTACGAGGTCCCCAAGCGCGGCACCGCCGGCTCGCGGATCAACTTCGTGCACCCCAAGGACGCCGGCGGCGTGCTTGTCGAACTGGTGGAGCCCGGCCACGGCCACTGAACCACCGTGCGGCCACGGCGGCTGAATGATCGTTAAGCCGAGCGTGGACTTTTTCACAGAAGCGTTCCCGCCGAAGCTACCGACCAGTAACGTCCGGCTCACCTGACCCGCCATGTGTGCCCGACCACATGGCGACCCGCAGGAGGGCCCGCCAAGGATGGCCCGCAGACCCGGAACTCACCGCCCGCAGCGCGAGCGCGGGACGCCGCAGTTCCCTCACCATGGAGGTGGCGCCGTGCAAGACATCCTCGACGTGATCATGGAAGCCGAGAACGCGGCCGACCCGGCCGCGCGGCTGCGGAGCCTGGCCGACGTGCCGGTGCCCGCCTCCTACCAGGGAATGGTGGTACGCGAGGACGAGACCGCCATGTTCGACGGACTGGCCACTCGCGACAAGGACCCGCGTAAGGCTCTCCACCTGCAGGAAGTGCCGGTGCCGGAGCTGGGTCCGGGCGAGGCGCTGATCGCCGTGATGGCCAGTGCGGTCAACTACAACACGGTGTGGACGTCCATTTTCGAGCCGTTGTCGACGTTCGGGTTCCTGAAGCGATACGGACGGTTGTCGGCGCTGACGAAGCGGCACGACCTGCCGTACCACGTGGTGGGTTCGGACGCGGCGGGCGTGGTGCTGCGCACCGGCGCGGGCGTGACGAAGTGGCAGGCCGGCGACCAGGTCGTGGCGCACTGCCTCAACGTCGAGCTGGAGGACGCGGCCGGCCACGACGACACCATGCTCGACCCGCAGCAGCGCATCTGGGGCTTCGAGACCAACTTCGGCGGCCTGGCCCAGCTGGCGATCGTCAAGGCCAACCAGCTGATGCCCAAGCCCGCCCACCTGACCTGGGAGGAGGCGGCCAGCCCGGGGCTGGTCAACTCCACCGCGTACCGGCAGCTGGTCTCGCACCACGGCGCGAACATGAAGCAGGGCGACGTCGTGCTGATCTGGGGCGCGAGCGGCGGCCTCGGCTCGTACGCCACGCAGATGGCACTCAACGGCGGCGCGATCCCGGTGTGCGTGGTGTCCTCTCCGGAGAAGGCCGAGATCTGCCGCCGCATGGGCGCCGACCTGATCATCGACCGCGCGGCCGAGGGCTACAGGTTCTGGTCCGATGAGCACACCCAGGACCCTGCCGAGTGGAAGCGGTTCGGAGCCCGCATCCGGGAGCTGACCGGCGGCGAGACTGGGTTCCCACAAGATCCCGACATCGTGTTCGAGCACCCGGGCCGGGAGACCTTCGGTGCCAGCGTGTACGTCGCCAAGAAGGGCGGCACCATCGTCACTTGCGCCTCGACCAGCGGCTACGAGCACCAGTACGACAACCGCTACCTGTGGATGTCGCTCAAGCGCATCATCGGCAGCCACTTCGCGAACTACCGCGAGGCGTGGGAGGCCAACCGCCTGATCGACCTGGGCCGGGTGCACCCGACGCTGTCGAAGGTGTTCCCCCTGGAGCAGACCGGACAAGCCGCCTACGAGGTGCACCGCAACACGCACCAGGGCAAGGTGGGCGTGCTCTGCCTCGCCCCCGAGGAGGGTCTGGGCGTACGCGACCAGGAGAAGCGGGCCCGCCATCTGCCCGCGATCAACCGCTTCCGCGGAGTGTGACCCAGGGGCTCACCACGGGCGAGGACACGGAAGGCGGAAGCGCAACGGAGCGCTTCCGCCTTCCGGCATTTCCGGCAATACTGACTATTGGCTTCCGTTATGGATCTTCCGGCCGGAATAGCACTGGCACTTTTGGCCCCTCCGGCCCACATCCGGTGGGCGAAAGTGACCCCACGCCCTTGCGCGACACCCGGGGTCATCTGCGAGTATGTCCCAATGTCCCAGCCTCCCTCCTCCGTCGCGTTCTTCGAAGGCGCGAATACCCAACAAGACTTCACAGTCGTCCTGCGCGGTTTCGACCGCGAGCAGGTAAACGCGTTTGTCGGTCGCCTGAACGCTCAGCTTGCCCAGTCGGAGCAGGCACGCGCGGAGGCCGAGCAGCGCATGAACGACGCCCAGCGTCGTCTGCGCCAGGCTGAGCAGCGCCTCAACTCGGTCGAGCAGAAGCTGACCGACACGAGCAAGCAGCTGGAAGAGAACAGCCGTCCCACTCTGTCCGGTCTCGGCACCCGCGTGGAGCAGATCCTGCGCCTCGCCGAGGAGCAGGCCAACGACCACCGTGGCGAGTCCAAGCGCGAGTCCGAGGGCATCCTGTCCGCGGCCCGCCTCGAAGCCCGCGAGATCACCGACAAGGCGCGCGCCGAGGCCGCCGCCATGAAGGCGACCGCCGAGCGCGAGGCCGGGAACCTGCGCACCGCCGCCGAGCGCGAGGCCGCCGAGGTCCGGGTGCAGGCCCGCCGCGAGGCCGACACGCTGCGCGCCGACGCCGACCGCGAGACCAAGCAGCTGCGCACCGCCACCTCGCACGAGGTCGCCGAGCTGAAGGCCACCGTCGAGCGCGAGGTCGCGACGCTGCGCGCCACCGCCGAGCGGGAGATCACCCAGCTGCGTGCCAAGGCCGCCCGCGAGGCGGAGGAGAAGCGCGCCGAGGCCTCCAAGATGCTGGCCGACGCCCGGGACAAGCGCGACAAGGACCTGCAGGCCCTGCAGCTGGAGCTGGCCGAGCGCCGCGAGAAGTCCGAGCGCGAGGAGTCGCAGCGCCACTCCTCCGCCGTGGCCGCCACGCAGAAGCTGGTCGGCGAGGCCGAGGAGCGCGCCCGCGCCGCCGAGGACCGGGCCAAGGAGATCGAGCAGCGTGCCGAGGCGCGCCGGGTCGAGTCCGAGCGCACCGCCGTCGAGACGACCGAGAAGGCCCGCGTCGCCGCGGAGAAGGCCGTCAACGAGGCCAAGGCCGAGGCGCACCGCCTGGTGTCCGAGGCCCGCAACGAGGCCGAGCTGACCACCACGGCCGCCCGCCGCGAGGTCGACGACCTCACCCGCCAGAAGAACGCGGTCACCGCGCAGCTCGGCCAGATGCTGTCCGGCCTCGCCGGCATCGTCCCGGGCGTCGGTGCACCGGCCCCGGCTGCCGCCGAGGAGAAGCCGAAGGCCGAGAAGGCCGAATAACGACCCGATCCACATCTGATCACGCCGCGCCCGGCACCTGTCGGGCGCGGCGTGACCTTTTATGTGAGGATGGACCGCATGTCGCACGGCGGAGATCTGTTCGCACTCGGTGAGGGCGTCTCATCGGAACCCAGCTTCGATACGTCCCTCAAGGGGTTCGACAAGAAGCAGGTGAACCGATACGTCGTCCAGGTCGAGTCCGAGCTGGCGACCCTGGCCGCCGAGCGGGACCAGGCCATCTCACAGCTGCAGGCGCTGGCCGGGCAGGTGCAGCAGCTCCAGCTGGAGCTCGCCGACGCCGCCCGCCGCGCCGTGCCGTCCCGGGTCTCCTTCCGGCACCTGGGCTCGCGAGTGGAGCAGATCCTCTCCCTGGCCGAGGACCAGGCCGACGACCTGCGCAACGGCGCCGCCCAGGAGATCGCCGACCAGCGCGCCGAGGCCGAGCGGCTGCTCGCCGACGCCCGTGACCGCGCCGCCACCGCGTCCCGCGACTTCGATCTGGCGCTGGCCTCCCGCCGCGCCGAGGAGCGCAAGGCCGAGGAGCAGCACCGCACCGAGCTGACCGAGGAGACGCAGCGCCTGCGCGCCGAGGCACGCGAGCTGCTCAGCCACGCCCAGACGGAGGCGCAGGGCACCCGCACCGCCGCGGCGCAAGAGGCCGCCTCGCGGCGCATCCAGGCCGACAAGGAGATCGCCGCCGCGCGCGCCGAGACCGAGCGCCACGCGGCGGAGAGCCGCGCCCAGGCCGAGCAGCAGCTCGCCGCGGCCGCCGCGGAGGCCGAGCAGCGGGTCGCGGCCGCCACGGCCGAAGCCGAGCAGCGGGTGGCCGCGGCGAACGCGGAAGCCGAGCGGCAGCTCGCCGCCGCGACCGCGGCGGCCGCGCAGAAGCTGGCCGAGGTCGAGATCCAGGCGACCCAGCGCACCGACCAGGCCGAGCAGGAGGTGGCGCTGGCCCGCGGGCGGGCCGCCGCCGAGCAGGCCGCCGCGGACACGGCCAAGCAGCAGTACGAGGACGGCCAGACCCGCCTGGTGGCGATGCGGGCCGACATCACGCAGGTCGAGCACCGGCTGGCTGAGCTGAAGCAGCAGCTGCACGTCGAGCTGGAGCGGCTGGCCAAGGCCCAGCGCGAGGCCGAGGAGGCCGAGCGCCGCCGCGCCGAGGCGTCGCGCTCCGCTGAGGCGTCGCATTCTGCGGAGGAGCCGCGTGCCGCAGAGGAGCCGACGCAGGCCATCGCGATGCCGGCCCCTCCCGCACCGGTGGCTCCCCCGGCATCGGCCGCAGTGCCGGCACCCGCCTCACCGGCCCAGGCCGGACCGGCGCAGCAGCCCGGTCAGCCGCAGGTGGCCGGGTCTCCGGCCGGCGACGAGCCTACGATCATGCTCGCCGGCAACGAGCCCACCATCAGCCTCGACGGCAGCAGCAGCGACGCCGGCGCCGCCAACCGCTAAGCCGTTCGCCGTCGCGCGTCCCGCCGCGCCGCGGCTCCGCTTTCCATAGACATTGGCCTATCTCATCGACTCCGGTGGCCGGATTTTCGATGAGATAGGCCAACGTCTATCACGAGACGGGTGCGACGCGGCGCGACCGTGCGGCTCCGCCCGGCAGTGGACCTGTGCTCAGCCGTGATCAGCGGGGCTTGTCGGCGAAGGCGGCGACGGTGCGGTCGGCGTACGCGCTGGCGTCGCCGTACTCCATGGGGCCGGGCCAGTCCTTGGGGAGCGGGGTCTCGACCTCGGGGGCGACGCGGCGGACGATCTCGTCCAGCACCGTCTCGGCGTCGCCGACCCACAGGTGCTTCGCGCCGGGCACACCCACGACCTCGGCGTGCGGGATCGCAGCGAAGCGCTCCTTCGCCTCGGCCGGGCGCAGGTAGTCGTCGTGCTCGGGCACGAGCGCGGTCACCGGGCGGCGCGACTCCGCCCATACCGCCAGATCCTCGGGCTTGGCGAAGCGCAGTGGCGGGGACAGCAGGATCGCCCCGGCGATCGCCGGATCGCAGCCGTACTTGAGGGCCAGGTCGGTGCCGAAGGACCAGCCGACCAGCCACAGGTTCGGCAGCTCGTGGAACTCGGCGTACTCGATGGCGGCGGCGACGTCGAAGCGCTCCCCCACCGCGTGGTCGAACACGCCCTCGCTGGTGCCGCGCACGCTGGACGTGCCGCGGCTGTTGAAGCGCAGCACGGCGATCCCGGCCAGCGCCGGCAGCCGCCAGGCGGCCTTGCGGTACACGTGGCTGTCCATCATGCCGCCGTGGGTGGGCAGCGGATGCAGGCAGATCAGGGTCGCGACCGGGTCGCGGTCGGCGGGCAGCGCCAGCTCCCCGACCAGCTTCAACCCGTCGGCGGTATGCAGTTCGATGTCCTGGCGCCGAGCGGGCAGGATCGAATTGGCACGGATCGCGGTCACGCCTACAGTCTGCCCGCGCACGGGGCCGCTCTACCCCCTGACGTCGCGGTGATCACACCGGCCCGCTCACCCGTAACGGGGCGCGTTCCGGGACCGTTCGACGTTGGGTTTGCGCTGGTGCCGACCCTGCCAGCAGCTGCTGTGCCAGTGCCTGCGGTCGCCCGCGTCGCCCCACCCCTGGGACGGCCACGCGACCACGTGCGGCACCCCCGGCCGGATGTCCTGGTGGCACCCCGGGCACTTGTAGACCTTGTCCGACCGCTCGCCGCTCAGATGCCGGACGGTGAACTCCCCGTCCGGATCGTCGTGCACGTACTCCACCCCGCGCCGGGACATGGCCTCATCAAGATCGCGCTCAGGCCGATCCTTCTTGTTGTTACGACGCGGACTCATGTCCCCAAGATACGGCGCACCCCACCCACCTCGACGATCTTGGGTGAACTGTTGGGGATATGCCCGGTTAGGGCGTGTCATCCCCACAGTTCACGCAAGATCGCCGGGGTCCGGGTCAGCGGTGGGTGTGGTCGCGGAAGCCGCGGCCGGTTTTGCGGCCTAGGTAGCCGGCGGTGACGAGGTGTTCGAGGAGGGGGGCGGGGGAGAAGCCGGGCTCGCGGAGTTCGAGGTAGAGCTCGCGCTGGATGGCGAGGGAGACGTCCAGGCCGACCACGTCGAGGAGTTCGAAGGGGCCCATGGGGTAGCCGCAGCCGAGTTTCATGGCGGCGTCGATGTCGTCTGCGGTGGCGTAGCTGGCTTCGAGCATCTTCACCGCGTCGTTGAGGTACGGGAAGAGCAGGGCGTTGACGATGAAGCCGGCGCGGTCGGCGCAGTCCACGGCGGTCTTGCCGAGGCTGGAGACCACGGCGTCGGCGGTGGCCAGGGTGGCGGCGCTGGTACGGATGGTCGCGACGACCTCGATCAGCGGCATGACCTGGGCGGGGTTGAAGAAGTGCAGGCCGACCACGTCCGCGGGGCGGTGGGTGGCCATGGCGCACTCGACGACCGGCAGGCTCGACGTGGTCGTGGCCAGTACGGTGCCGGGCTTGCAGATCTCGTCGAGGCTGGCGAACAGCGCCTTCTTGACGCTCAGCTCCTCGACGACGGCCTCGACCACCATGTCCACGTCGGCCAGGTGGTCCAGGTTGGTGGACCAGGTGATCCGGCTGATCGCCGCGTCGCGGTCGGCCTCGCTGAGCTTGCCCCGCACCACGCCCTTGTTCAGCGAGGTCTTCACGGACTCGCAGACCTTCGCGGACTTCTCCGCGCCGCGGGTCACGCTCAGCACCTCGTACCCCGCCTTGGCGAAGACCTCGATGATGCCGGTGGCCATGGTGCCCGAGCCGACCACGCCGACGCTGCCGATCGGGCGCGCGGCGGCCTCGTGCTCCCCGGCGGCCGGGGTCAGCTCGTCGGCCACCACGACCGGCGAGCCCTGCTTCTCGTACGTGTAGAAGCCGCGGCCGGACTTGCGGCCCAGCAGGCCCGCCGTGACCATCTGCTTGAGCAGCGGGGCCGGGGCGTGCCGGCGGTCGCGGCCGCCGCGGCGGTACATGGTGTCCAGGATCTCGTACGCCGTGTCCAGGCCGATCAGGTCCATCAGCGCGAGCGGGCCCATCGGCAGGCCGCAGCCCAGCTTCATGGCCGCGTCGATGTCCTCGCGGGTGGCGTAGTGGTTCTCGAACATCGTCACGGCGTGGTTCAGGTAACCGAACAGCAGCGCGTTGGCGATGAACCCGGCCCGGTCGCTGATGGTCACGTCGGTCTTGCCGAGGCGGGCGATCAGCGCCTCCACGTCGGCGACGACCTCCGGCGCGGTCACCACGGTACGGATGATCTCGACCAGCTTCATCACCGGCGCGGGGTTGAAGAAGTGCACGCCGATGACCTGGTTGGGCCGGTGCGTGGCGACCGAGATCTCGGTGACCGACAGCGAGCTGGTGTTGGTGGCGAGGATGGCGTGCGGCGGGCAGACCTTGTCCAGCTCGGCGAAGATCGCCTGCTTGAGGTCCAGGTGCTCGGGCACCGCCTCGATCACGAAGTCGACGCTGTGCAGTGCCGCCAGGCCGACCTGGAAGTCGACTCGGGAATGCAGCGCGTCCCGGTCCTGCTCGGAGAGCTTGCCCTTGGCCACGGCGCGGTCGGTCGAGCCGGACAGGTTGGCCCGGCCCCGCTCCAGCGCGCCCTCGCTGATCTCGACGGCCACGACGTTCAGGCCGTTGCGCGCGAATACCTCGACGATGCCGGCGCCCATGGTGCCGAGGCCGACCACGCCCACCGTGTTGATTTCGCGAGCCACAGTGCCCATCCCATCTCCCGAACGATCGCTAAGGTTACTCGGGAGTCTGCCAGAGCCCCTGCGTCCCCACACCCTGTGCCGCAAGTGAACATAGCCACTCGTCACGTACCGAGTGAAGGAAGGGCACCTTGCCATCGCTCCGCGATGTACAAGGTGCCCTTCTTAACTTTCCGGGCGGCGTCGGCGCAGGCCACGAGGCCGCGCGGGTGGGTCAGGGCGCGGCGCGGACGGCGGCGGCCACGGTCTCGGCGCCCTCGCGGCCCAGGGTGATCGTGTAGTGGTTCACATCCGGCACGTCCGACTCGGTCACGCCGGGCAGCCACTCGCTCGCCCGGCCCGGCGGGTAGAGCGGGGCGTCCGGGTCGTCGAACATGCCGCGCGGGGCGCGCAGGAACACGGCGGGGCGGGGCAGGGGCTCGGGTGCCATGCCCGGCAGCGCGTAGAGGTCCTGGCCGTCGCGGACCGCAGCCTCCATCCGGCACGCGGCGCGCAGCTCCGGCTCCTGCCCGACCACGTCGTACGCGAGATACGCGTCCGCTCCCTCGGGCCACGGGCCGAACGACGGGTGCTGCCGCCACAGCGCCAGGTAAGCGTCCCGGTCCGGGAAGGTCATGGTCAGCCGGGCGAAGACGGCGCCCACGGTCGTGGCGATGGCCTCCTCCAGCGCGGCCGGCCCGGCCGACGGGTCGACGCCCGGCGGGAGCGGTAGCGGGGCCCCGCCGTCGACCAGAATCAGGCGCTCGACGAGGTCGGGGAAGCGGCGCGCGGTCTCGGCGACCACGAAGCCGCCCATGGAGTGGCCGACCAGGAGCACGGGTCCGTCGGCGTACGCCCGGATCACCTCGGCCACGTCGGCGGCGTGCGCGGCCATGCCGTACGGCCCCGGCAGGTCCCGGCTCCCGCCCCGGCCGCGCAGGTCCACCGCGACCACCCGGTGGTCACGCCCCAGCTCCGGCCCGATCAGGGTCCAGGCCAGGTGCGACGACGTGATGCCGTGCACCGCGACGATCACCGGACCGCGCTCACCCCAGACGCCCACCCGCAGCTCGCCGCCGCGCACGGGCACACCCTCCATCCGGTACGCCACAACGTCGCCCATCACCGCTCCCCACTCGCCGTGCGCCGGATGCTGCCACACCACGCGCATCCTGCCAGTGGTGTCCGCCCACACATCCCGGGCCGCCGGACGGTGCCGCACGCCGTCGTCGGCCGCACCGTCGGCGGTGCTCGCATCGCGATCGCTCCCGTGGCCGTCCAGGACGGCGCCGCGCGGCACGATCCGGTCTGCACCGTCGCGGCACACCGGACCGCGCCCTGAGCAGGGGCGTCTCTCCGCCAAAGATGGGAAGGGCACCTTCTACAACACATAGCGATGTGAAGGTGCCCTTCCTTGCTCTTGGATAGTCGGTTGCTGCGGGCATGCGGGGGCGGGAGCATCTTCGGCATGTCGACACTCAAGGTCACCGCGGAACGGCTGGTGATCCACCCGCACCCCAATGCCGACGCGCTCGAACTCGCCGAGGTGGGACGGCTGCGCGCGGTGGTCGCCAAGGGCGCCTTCCGCACCGGGGACCACGCCGTGTACCTGCCCGAGGGCTCCGTGCTGCCGGAGCCGCTGATCGCCGAACTCGGCCTCACCGGACGCCTCGCCGGCGCGAGCAAGGACCGCATCACCGCGGTACGCCTGCGCGGCGAGCTGTCCCAGGGCATCGTCTGCCTGCCCAAGGCGCTGTCCGACCTGGACCTCGGCCAGGCGGCCGCGGCGGGCACGGACTTCGCCGAGGTGCTCGGCGTGGTCAAGTGGAACCCGCCGGTGCCGGTGCACCTCGCCGGGGACATGACGCCCGCCGCCGACCTGCTGCCCTGGCTGGAGGTGGAGAACATCCGCCGCTACCCGGACCTGTTCACGGCCGGTGAGCCGGTGATCGCCACCGAGAAGATCCACGGCTCGGCGACGCTGATGACGTACGTCGCGGCGACCGGCGCGGTGTACGCGTCCTCGAAGGGCTTCGGCAAGCAGCGCCTGGCCATCAAGGAGACCGGCGCCAACCTCTACTGGCGCGCGGTCCGGACCTTCGACGTGCCCGCGTTCGCCGGGGCGGTCGCCGCCGCGCTCGGCGCGGCCCGGGTCGGCGTGTTCGGCGAGGTGTTCGGCCGGGGCGTGCAGGATCTGCCGTACGGCGCGAACGCCGGGGTGCGCCCCGGGTACGCGGTGTTCGACGTGTGCGTGGACGCCGGGGACGGCGTGCGCTGGCTGACGCTGGACGAGTACGCGCCGCTCGCCGCGGAGCACGGGGTGCCGCTGGTGCCGGTGCTGTACCGGGGCGAGTACGACGAGCAGGAGCTGATCGCGCTGGCCGACGGCGTCGAGACGGTGTCCGGCACGGGCGCGAACCTGCGCGAGGGCCTGGTCGTGCGCTCGGTGCCCGAGCGCTACAGCCCGGTGACCGGCGGCCGCGCCATCGGCAAGCTCGTCTCCCCGGCCTACCTGACCCGCAAGGGCGGCACCGAGTACGAGTGACCACCTCCTGGCCCACCCGGACCGGCCGCCGCGCCGTCCCCGCCAGGGCCACGAGCTCGGATCTTGACGGTTTCTCGTCGCCTGGGCGGCGAGAAACCGTCAAGATCTGGCCCGAGTCCGTTGTTCGAGCCGGTCGCGTGCTTCGTGGGGGTGAGGCATTAGCCTGTCAGCGTGCGTTATGTCGTGATCACAGGTGTGTCCCGCGGGCTGGGCGAGGCCCTGCTCAACCAGTTCGAGACCGACGAGGACACCGTGGTGCTCGCGCTGGGTCGCGGCTTCACCGACGCGCAGCGCATCAATGCCGGCAAGCGGCTGATCCTGCGCCACTGCGAGCTGGCCGAGCCGTCCACCCTGCCGCACGCGTCCGAGCTGAGCGAGCTGTTCGAGGACGCCGACGAGGTGGTGCTGATCCACAACGCGGCGGTGGTCGCCCCGATCGGGCCGATCGGGGACCTGGAACCCGACGAGCTGGCCAACGCGGTGGCGGTGAACCTGACCGCGCCGATGCTGCTGACCAACTCGCTGCTGGCGGCGCTGCCCGCCACCGCCTCGCGCGCTGTGATCATGTTCGTCTCCTCGGGTGCGGCGCACCGGGTCATCGACGGCTGGTCGGCGTACTCGGCGACCAAGCGCGGGGCCGAGGAGTTCTTCGCGCACCTGGCCGAGCAGTGCTCGGACGATCCGCGGATCAGGGTGGAGGTCGTCAACCCGGGCGTGATGGACACGGGTATGCAGGAGACGATCCGGTCCGCCCGGTTCGCGGGGCAGCAGCGCTTCCTCGACCTGTACGAGAACAACGAGCTCCCGGACCCGGCGGCGGTCGCGGCCCGGCTGATCGAGGACCATCTCCAGGCGTGAGGATGTTTCGGATTACTCGTGAGTAGGCCTAGACTGCGCGCGTGACCACCACCTCATCCCTGCCGCCCGGCGCGAGTGTCGTCGAGGCCGGCGAGCTGATCTCGACGAACCCCGCCACCGGTGATGAGGTGGCCCGCCTGCCCGTCGCCTCCGCCGCGGACGTGGCCGCCGCCGTCGAGCGGGCCCGCGCCGCGAGCGTCTGGTGGGCGGGCCTGGGCTGGCGCGAGCGCCGCCGGCGGCTGCTGCGCTGGCGCAGCCTGCTGGTCGCCCGCATGCAGGAGCTGGCCGAGCTGATGCACCGCGAGGGCGGCAAGCCGGTCGACGAGGCGCTGCTGGAGATCGTCGTCTCGGTCGACCACGCCGCCTGGGCCGCCAAGCACGCCCGCAAGGTGCTCGGCCCGCGCCGGGTCGGCGGCTCGCTGATGCAGTCGGAGTACGCCGCGCACCTGGAGTACCAGCCGTTCGGCGTCATCGGCGTGCTCGGCCCGTGGAACTTCCCGATCTTCACCCCGTTCGGTTCCATCGCGTACGGGCTGGCCGCGGGCAACGCCGTGGTCTTCAAGCCCAGCGAGTACACCCCCGCCGTCGGCCAGTTCTACGTGGACGCGTTCAACGAGGTCGTGCCGGAGCACCCGGTGCTGCAGATCGTGCACGGCGCCGGTGAGACCGGTGCGGCGCTGTGCCGCTCGGGCGTGGACAAGCTGGCCTTCACCGGCTCGGCGGCGACCGGCCGCAAGGTGATGGCGGCCTGCGCGGAGACGCTGACGCCCGTGCTGATCGAGTGCGGCGGCAAGGACGCGCTGATCGTCGACGACGACGCCGACCTCGACGCGGCGGCCGAGGCGACGGCCTGGGGCGCGAACTTCAACGCCGGGCAGGCCTGCGTCGGCATCGAGCGGGCGTACGTGCACGAGCGGGTCTACGACACGTTCGTGGCCAAGCTCGTCGCCCGCACCGAGAAGCTGACCGTCGGCGAGCAGGTCGGCCCGATCACCATGCCCGGCCAGCGCGACATCATCGCCCGCCACATCGACGACGCCCTGAGCAGCGGCGGCCGCGCCCTGCTCGGCGGCCCCGACTCGGTGCAGGGCGCGTACGTCAAGCCGACGATCCTGGTCGACGTGCCGGAGTCCTCGGCCGCCGTCCGCGAGGAGACGTTCGGCCCGACCATCACCGTCACCAAGGTCGCCTCGGTCGAGGAGGCGATCGCGCTGGCCAACGACTCCGCGTACGGCCTCGGCTCGGCGGTCTTCTCCAAGCGCCACGGCATGGCCATCGCCCGCCGTCTGAAGACCGGCATGACCGCCGTCAACTCGGCCTTCTCCTTCGCCGTACTGCCCACCCTGCCCTTCGGCGGCGTAGGCGCGTCCGGCTTCGGCCGCATCCACGGCGCCGACGGCCTGCGCGAGTTCACCCGCGCCAAGGCCATCGCCCGCCGCCGCCTCCCCAGCCTCCCCGCCCTGCTGACCTTCGACCGCAAACCCTCAGCCGTAAAACTCGCCCTGACCGTGACCAAACTCCTCCACGGCCGAAACCGCTGACCCCGAACAGACCACGACCCCCGGCGCACCGCGCGCCGGGGGCTCACGCTTTCGCAGCCATGATCATGACGATCTTGCGCGAACTGTTGCCCATTTGCCCGTTTCGGGCGTGTCGCACCCACGTCACGCAAGATCGTCGTGATCTTGGGGGTTAGAAGTTAGAAGAGGGTTAGTTCGTCTTTTTTGGTGCCGCGGAGGCGGTCGTAGTCGACGACGACGCAGCGGATGCCGCGGTCTTCGGCGAGGACTCGGGCTTGGGGTTTGATCTCCTGGGCGGCGAAGATGCCGGCTACGGGGGCCAGCAGGGGGTCGCGGTTGAGGAGTTCGAGGTAGCGGGTGAGCTGCTCCACGCCGTCGATTTCGCCGCGGCGTTTGACCTCTACGGCGACGTGGGCGCTGGAGGCGTCGCGGCAGAGGAGGTCTACGGGGCCGATGGCGGTCATGTATTCGCGGCGGACCAGGGTGAAGCCTTCGCCGAAGGTGTGGGGGGCGGCGGCGAGGAGTTCCTGGAGGTGGGCTTCGACGCCGTCCTTCTGGAGGCCGGGGTCGGGGCCGAAGACGTGGGAGGTGTCCTCGAAGATCTCTTCGAGGGCGATCCTGAGTTCCTCGCCGGCCTTGTTGACCACGCGCCAGACGCCGGGCTCCTCGACGAGCTTGCAGGGCGGGCTCATCCAGTTCAGCGGCTTGTACGCCCGGTCGTCGGCGTGGATCGAGACCGAACCGTCCGCCTTCACGATGAGCAGGCGTTTGGCGGAGGGGAGGTGGGATGACAGCCGTCCGACGTAGTCGACGGTGCACCGGGCGATGACGAGACGCACCGAACCAGCCTAAGGGACGCGTATCCGTCGTAGCGTTCGCGTCCGTTGCGCGCGCGGGGCATGCTTGGGGCGTGCTCGAACTTCTGACCGGCACGGGGCTGGCAACCGCCGCGGGACTCAATGCGTACATCCCGCTTCTGGTGATCGGCATGCTGGACCGGTACACGAACCTGATCAATCTCCCTTCCGCCTGGTCCTGGTTGAGCAACGGCTGGGTGATGTTGATCCTCGCGGTGCTCCTGGCTATCGAGTTCGTCGCGGACAAGGTGCCGGTGGTGGACAGCGTCAACGACGTGGTGCAGACGGTGGTCCGGCCGACCGCGGGCGGCATGGCCTTCGCGGCGGGGTCGGGCTCCGAAACGGTGACGGTCACCGACCCGTCGGCGCTGTGGACGCAGAAGTTGTGGATACCGATCGTGATCGGTCTGCTCATCGCGTTGACCGTGCACGGCACCAAGGCGGCGGCCCGGCCGGTGATGAACGCGGCCACGCTGGGTGTCGCGGCTCCCGTCGTGTCGACGGTCGAGGACGGCGCGAGCGTGGGACTCTCGGTGGTCGCCATCATCATCCCGTTCCTCGTGGTCATTTTCTTGATCGGGCTGGTCTGGTGGATGACGACGGTTTCGCGAAGGCGGCGGCAGCGTCGCGCGATCGGGGCACTGTCGGAAAAGTAGCTCTAGCCACCAGGCGTGGCGAAAGCGTGATAAACGGGCCAAAAGGTCATACTCTCGCGGAGGAAATCCATCCGATCCCCCGTGGAGGTCTCGTGGCCAGCGTCGCCGAGGTCAAAGCCGCCATCGATGCCGCCATGCTGCACGTGCAGGAGGGCCAGGACGCGGTCCGTTCCGCCAACGACCGGCTCGGCGAGGCGCAGCTCAGCCTCGCCACCGCGGTCGAGGGGTCCGGCCACGAGGCCGTGACCGCCGCGCAGGCCGCGCTCGCCCAGGCCGCCTCGGAACTCGAGGAGTGCCTCACCGCGACGCTGCACGCGGTGGAGCAGGCCGAGTCGTACGTCGCGACGCTGTGAGCACCCCATGAGCGAGCGTAGTGAGCGAACAGCAGGCTCAGGTCAGCCGTCGGTGACGAGCGCAGCGAGGAGGCGACGGTATGAGCGAGCGTAGTGAGCGAATCAGCAGGCTCCGGTCAGCCGTCGGTGACGAGCGCAGCGAGGAGGCGACGGCATGAGTCTTGTTCAAGATCTTGCGGACCAGCTCCGGGTGGCCCGGGAGG
Organism: Catellatospora coxensis; assembly: GCF_016862635.1. Taxonomy (GTDB): domain Bacteria; phylum Actinomycetota; class Actinomycetes; order Mycobacteriales; family Micromonosporaceae; genus Catellatospora; species Catellatospora coxensis. The sequence continues at coordinate 22,557 of NZ_BONI01000069.1, forward strand.
AACTGCCGCTGCCGCAGGTCTCCGCGGCCGCCGAGCGCCTGCGCAGCGCCACTGGGCTGCTGGCCTGGGTGCTGCACCACAGCGCGACCCCGGTCAGCGTGCCCGATCTGAGCCGCGCCGTCGAGCGTCTGGACCACGCCGCCGCCGCGCTGCGCGTCGCCCAGGACCGGCTCGACGAGTACGCGCTGGCCCTGGGCATGCCCATCGACGCCCAGGCCCACCACCACGAGGGCTGGCAGAGCGCCGTACCCGCCCAGGCTCCGCGCGGTGAGGCCAGCGGCTCCGCCGACTGCCGCCTGGCCGACTGGTGGGGCGAGCGGGTCACCGCGCTGACCGGCGAGGAGTTCTCGGCATCCACGCTGCTCGGCGACCGTGCCGACGCCGCGCAGTCCAGCGCCGAGCTGCTGCGCCGCTGCGTACAGGCGGCCCATGACGGCGACCGCAGGCGCCTGCACCGGCACCTGGCCGCCGCCGGGCCCGCCGTCGGCCTGGGCCTGGCCGCCATCGCGCCGCCGCTGCTGCGCCGGCTCGCCGCCGACCTCGTCGGTTACCCGCCGCGGCTGGAGGACCTCGCCCGGGTACGCCGGGCCGCCCTGCCGCTGCCCGCCGAGCTGCTCCCGGCGCTGCCCGCCGAGGCGGCCGCGGAGATCGTGGCGCGGGTCTGCCACACCACGCCCCAGCGCACCGCCGACCGGGCCCCCACCCACCCGGTGGACGCCGCGACCGCCGCCGCGCTGCTGGTCGCCGCGCTGCTGCGGGCCAACGGCCGGCCGGCCGACGAGCTGAACCAGATCATCGAGGCCGAACGGGCCGCCGCCGGGGCCGCCCAGCAGCGGGCCGCCGAACGGGCCGAGGCCCACCGGGCCGCGCTGCGCATCACCGACAGCGGCCGCCGCCGCTCCGCCGTCGACGAGCTGGGCCGCGTCACGCAGCCCACGCGCCGCCGCAGCGGTGGCTGAGCCGGACGCCGCGACTGCGCCGACCAGCCGAGGCATCGTCGCGGCGGTACGCAGGGAACTGGCCGCGGCCCGGCACGCCGCTCGCGCGTCGCTGGCCGCGACCGGGGCGGCCCGGGTCGCGGCGCTCGCGCAGCTCGACGCCGTCCGGCGCTCGGCCCCGATCCGGCGCGACGAGCTGCTGGTCACGCGGGACACCGCACTGGCCGAGGCCCGCGCCCGCCGGGAGCGGGAGACCGCGAAACTCGGCCGAGGGCTGCTCGGGCTCGCCGAGGCGGCCGCGCCCGGCACCGCGGGCAGCCCGTGGACGGCGTGGCGGCCCGGCATGAAGCCGGAGCAGCAGGCCGGGCTCACCCCCGGGCTGCTGCGCATCGGCGCGCTGGTGCAGGAGCCGGCTCCGCCGACGGCCGTCCCGGCCCTGGTGCCGCTGCTGGACACGGCGCACCTGTACGTGTCCGGCGACGGCACGGCCGCGGCTGACGCCCTGATCGGGGCGTTGCTGCTGCGCGCGCTGGCGTCGGTGCCGCCCGGTTCGCTGCGGATCAGCGTGTACGACCCGGGCCGGCTCGGCGGCGCGCTGGCCGGGCTGGCCCCGCTGGCCCCCGCGGGCCTCATCTCGTACCTCGGGCCGGGCGGGCTCGCCCCGCTGCTCGACGACCTCGCCGAGCAGATCCGCCGGATCAACGAGAACGTGCTCGGCGGGGTCTACCTGAGCGTCGCCGAGCTGGCCGCGGAGACCGGCCGCCGCCCCGAGCCCTGGCGGGTCGCGGTGCTGCTGGCCGACCCGAACGGCGCGGAGCTGTCCAAGGCCGAGCGCGCCCAGCTCGACCGGGTCACCCGCACCGGCGTCGCCGCCGGGGTGCACCTGATCAGCCGCGGGTTCGACCTCGCCACGGACGCCGACGTCGAGACGATCGCGCTGCGGGCGGGCGGCACGGCGCGGACCAGCCTGACCGGCGAGATCCCGGTACGCCTCGACGCCCCGCCCGGCGCCGCCCTGGTCACCGGGGTCTGCCGGGCGCTGGCCGAGCAGGCCACCGCCGGGCCGCCGCCGGTGCCGTTCGCCGCTCTGCTACCCGACGAGATCTGGCAGCAGTCCTCGGCCGAGTCGCTACGCGCGCCGATCGGCGAGGGCACCGACGGCCGGCTGGTCGAGCTGGTGCTCGGCGACGACCCGCCGCACGCGCTGATCGGCGGCCCGTCCGGCTCCGGCAAGACGAACCTGATCTACTGCTGGCTCGGCGCGCTCGCCACCCGCTACTCCCCGACCGAGCTGTCGCTGTACCTGCTGGACTTCAAGGAGGGCGTGTCCTTCGCCCGCTTCGCCCCCGGCACCCGCGACCCCAGCTGGCTGCCGCAGGTGCGGCTGGTCGGCGTCAACGTCAACAGCGACCGCGAGTTCGGCCTGGCCCTGCTGCGGCACCTCGCCGAGGAGCTCAAGCGCCGGGCCGCCGCCGCCAAGCAGCACGAGGCGACCAAGCTCGCCGAGCTGCGGGCCGAGGACCCGCAGGGCGCCTGGCCGCGCATCGTCGCCGTGATCGACGAGTTCCAGGTGCTGCTGGGCGCGCGCGACGCGGTCACCAGCGAGGCGGTCGACCTGCTGGAGGACCTGGCCCGCCGGGGCCGCTCGCAGGGCATCCACCTGGTGCTGGCCAGCCAGGACGTGTCCGGCATCGAGGCGCTGTGGGGCCGGTCCGGGCTGGTCTCGCAGTTCACGCTGCGCGTCGCGCTGCCCAAGGCGCGCCGCATCCTGTCCGATGTGAACCTGGCCGCGGAGCTGATCCCGCGCTGCCACGCCGTGGTCAACGCCGACTCCGGGGTGCCGTCGGCGAACACCGTCGTGCGGCTGCCCGACGCCGGTGACCGGGCGACCTGGCTCGGGCTGCAGGAGCAGCTGTGGTCGGCCCGGCCGGACGGGGCCGAGCCGCCCCGGCTGTTCGACGGCGACTCCCGCCCGCTGTTCCCGCTGCTGCCCCCGCCGCCCGCGCCGGAACTGCCCGCGGCGGTCGGCGCGGTCGCCCTGCTCGGCGAGACCATCGACGTCGCGGGCCGCCCCGCCACGCTGCGGCTCAACCGAGCGCCCGGCCGCAACCTGGCCGTGCTCGGCACCCGGGCCGACGAGGCCTGCGCGGTGCTGCTCGCCGCCGGGCACGCGCTGGGCAGCCAGCACACGCCCGGCTCGGCCCGGTTCAGCGTGCTGTGCCTGGACTCCGACGCGACCACGCCCGCCAAGTCGCTGCACGCGGTGCTGGACGCCCGCCACCGCTGCGGCTGGTACGACGCCGACGGCGTCACCGGCCTGCTCGCCGAACTGGCCCGGGACACCGGCGAGCAGCCCGGCGGGCAGGCCGCCGTACCGCACTACGTGTTCGGCTTCGCCCTGGACGCCGTCGCGACAAGGCTGGCCGCCCGACCCGGCCCCGGCCTGCCCAGCGGCCACGAGCTGCTGCGCACCGTGCTCTCCCGGGGGCCGGAGCGGCGTACCCACCTGCTCTGCTGGTGGCGCACGGTGGCCCGGCTGCGCGACGACCTCGGCGGACCGGGGGCCCGCTTCGACGCGATCGGCGCGTGGGTGGCGCTCGACGTGCACGGGCCCGAGCTGTCCGCGCTCTACCCGCAGCCCGGCGGCCCGGCCTGGTTCCCCCGGCTCAACCGCGCGTTGCACTTCGACCGCTCGGTGCACCACCGCGCCCAGATCATCATCCCGTACGAGGTGGCCCCGTGACCTCCCCGCCGACGGTCCGCTACCGCGCGCTGATCGCCGACCTGGTCGCCGCGTCCCGGCGGCACGAGACGGCGCTGACCGCGGCCGTCCAGTCCCACGCGGACGGCATCGCCACCATCGAGCACGATCTCGCCGCGGCCGACGACGCGGTGGTCGCCGCGACGGCCCGGATGGCCCACGCGCAGCGCCTGGTCGCCCAGACCGACCTCGCCGCGGGCGCCCTCTGGGACGAGCTCAAGCAGGTACGCGGCCGCCGCGGCCGCCGCCTGGGCCCGGTGCCGCCACCACTGCCGCTGCCCGACTCCCCCGCCACCACGGACCCGATCGCGCTGCTGGAGACCGCCGCCGCCCGCATCGACCGGGCTCAGCGCGGCGGCGAGAAGCTGCCCCCGCTGATCCTGCCGCTGCTGTTCGCCCTCGGCGCGGCCTGCTCCGCCGTGGTCACCCTGCTCGCCGCCTTCCTCCAGAACCAAGGCCCGGTCGGCCTCATCGCCGGCTGGCTCGTCCTGCTCGGCGCTCCGCTGTCCGGCCTGCTCCCGGCCGGCGAGCTCGCCGACCGCTGGTTCGGCGCCCGCCTGGACCCCGGCGCCATCGCCCTCACCATCCTGGCCGGCATGCTCGCCACCACCGCCCTAACCCTCGCCTAACCCCACCCCCACCCCACCCCCGCCTCACCGCGTTGATCATGAACTTATGGCACGGCTCGACGGCGTGTCGCCGCCACAACTTCATGATCAACAAACCGGCGGGCGGGTGGGCGGTCAGGGGAGGTGGTGGCGTTCGCGGACGACCGTCACGAGCTCGGCCATGATGTCGGTGAGGGCGAAGTCCTTCGGGGTGAAGACGCGGGCGACGCCCGCCTCGCGGAGCACCTCGGCGTCGTCCTCGGGGATGATGCCGCCGACGACGACCGGCAGGTCGGCCAGCCCGGCGGTACGCAGCCCGGCCAGCACCGCGGGCACCGCGTTGAGGTGCGAGCCGGACAGCACCGACAGCCCGACGAGGTCCACGTCCTCCTGCACCGCCGCCGCCACGATCTGTGCCGGGGTCAGCCGGATGCCCTGGTAGACGACCTCGAACCCGGCGTCGCGGGCGCGTACGGCGATCTGTTCCGCGCCGTTGGAGTGCCCGTCGAGGCCCGGTTTGCCGACGAGCAGCCGCAGCGCCGGGCGCTCCAGCTCCCGGGCCGTGGCCCGCACCCGCTCGCGTACCCGGGCCAGCGAGCCGTCCCCGCTGCCGGAGACCCCGCTGCTCAGGCCGGTCGGCGCGCGGTACTCCCCGAACACCTCGCGCAGCACCCCGGCCCACTCCCCGGTGGTGACCCCGGCCCGTACGCACTCCAGCGTCGCCGGCATCAGGTTGCGCGACCCGGCGGCCTCGGCGCGCAGCCGGTCCAGCGCCTCGGCGGCCGCGGACGCGTCGCGCTCGGCCCGCCAGCGGGTCACCGCGTCGATCGCCGCCTTCTCCACCGCCGGATCGACCTGCTCGATCGCCTGCGCTCCGGCGGCGGTCAGCGGCGACGGCTCGGTCTCGACGAACCGGTTGACGCCGACGACCACGTCCTCGCCCGACTCCACCCGCCCGCGGCGGCGGGCCAGCGAGGCGACCAGCGCGCTCTTCAGGTGCCCGCTCTCCACGGCGGCCACTGCGCCGCCGAGTTCCAGCACCTCGGCGAGCTGCCGGCGGGCCCCGTCGGCGATCTCGTCGACCAACCCTTCGACGACGTGCGACCCGGCGAACAGGTCGGGGTATTCCAGCAGGTCGGACTCGTACGCCAGGACCTGCTGGAGGCGCAGGGACCACTGCTGGTCCCAGGGCCGGGGCAGGCCCAGGGCCTCGTTCCAGGCGGGCAGCTGCACGGCGCGGGCGCGGGCGTCGCGGGACATGGTGACGCCGAGCATCTCCAGCACGATCCGGGCCACGTTGTTCTCCGGCTGCGACTCGGTCAGCCCGAGGGAGTTGACCTGCACCCCGTAGCGCAGGCGGCGCTGCTTGGCGTCGGTGACGCCGTACCGGTCGCGGGTGATCTCGTCCCAGAGCCGGCCGAACGCCCGCATCTTCGCCATCTCCTCGACGAAACGCACGCCGGAGTTGACGAAGAACGAGATGCGCTGCACGACGTCGCCCATGCGCTCGGGCGCGACCTGGCCGCCGTCGCGTACCCGGTCGAGCACGGCGACGGCGGTGGCCAGTGCGAAGCCGACCTCCTGCACGGGCGTCGCGCCGGCCTCCTGGAGGTGGTACGAGCAGATGTTGACCGGGTTCCAGGCGGGCGCGTTGGCCACGGTCCACGCGACGACGTCGGTGGTCAGCCGCAGCGACGGGCCGGGCGGGAAGATGTACGTCCCGCGCGACAGGTACTCCTTGATGATGTCGTTCTGGGTCGTCCCGGCCAGCGCGGCAGGGTCCGCGCCCTGCTCCTGCGCGACGGTGACGTACAGCGCGAGCAGCCACATCGCGGTGGCGTTGATGGTCATGCTGGTGTTCGCGGCGGCCAGGTCGATGCCGTCGAACAGGGCGCGCGCGTCGCCGAGGTGCGCCACCGGCACGCCGACCCGGCCCACCTCGCCCGTGGCGAGCTCGTGGTCGGGGTCGTAGCCGGTCTGCGTGGGCAGGTCGAAGGCGACCGACAGCCCGGTCTGGCCCTTGGCCAGGTTGCGCCGGAACAGCGCGTTGGTGGCCGCCGCGTTCGAGTGGCCAGCGTAGGTGCGCATGACCCAGGGACGGTCACGATCGGCGAGACGTGGCTCCATACGCCGATGCTAAGTGAACGTTCAGTAACTTGTGCCGGTGAAGAATCTCACTGGGGTACGTGGCGTCTCTCGCGCCCGGCCGAGCAGGGGCGGGCTTCGATGACACGCTGACGTATGGTGCCGGGTGTGACTCACGAAGAGCTGGCGATCAGCGTCTCCGGGCTGCGCAAGTCCTATGCGGACAACGTCGCGGTCGCGGGGGTCGACCTGGCCGTGCCGCGCGGCGAGGTCTTCGCGCTGCTGGGCCCCAACGGGGCGGGCAAGACCACCACCGTGGAGATCCTGGAGGGCTTCCGCACCAGGGACTCCGGCACCGTCTCCGTCCTCGGCACGGACCCCGCGAAGGCCGACCGCGACTGGCGTCGCCGGGTCGGCATCGTGCTGCAGGGCACCGGCGAGTTCGACGAGCTCAAGGTGCATGAGGTGGTACGCCACTTCGCGCGCTTCTACCCGAACCCGGCCGACCCCGACGAGGTCATCGAGCGGGTCGGGCTGGGCGAGAAGGCGAACTCGCGTACGCACACCCTCTCCGGCGGCCAGAAGCGCCGCCTCGACGTGGCGCTGGGCATCGTCAACCAGCCCGAGGTGCTGTTCCTCGACGAGCCGACGACGGGCTTCGACCCGGCCGCCCGCCGCGAGTTCTGGGAGCTGATCCGGGCGCTGTCGCACACCGGCACCACCATCCTGCTGACCACGCACTACCTGGACGAGGCCGAGGCGCTCGCGGACCGGGTCGGCGTGATCGCCCGCGGCTCCATGATCGCCGTGTCGACCCCCGCCGAGCTGGGCGGGCGGCACCTGGCCACCGCCACGGTGAGCTGGCGCGAGGACGGCGGCACCCGGGTCGAGGAGACCGACCGTCCCACCGAGGTGGTGCAGCGCCTGGCCGCCTCGTTCGGCGGCGAGGTGCCGGAGCTGACCGTCACCCGGCCCACGCTGGAGGACGTCTACCTGAAGATGATCGGCGAGAACGGGCAGGTGGCGGCGTGAGTGCGCAGAGCATCGAGGAGAGCACGGCGCGGCCCGTCGCGCGGCGGGCAGGCGGCGGTGGCGGCCTGAGTCTCGCCCTGGCGCAGGGCGGGATCGAGTTCAAGCAGTTCGTGCGTACCCGGGAGTCCCTGGTCTTCACGCTGCTCTTCCCCGTCATGCTGATGCTGATCTTCGGATCGATCTTCGGCAGCGTGGTCATCACCCCGCCCGGCGAGATCCCGGCGGTGACCCTGTCGCAGTACTTCGTCACCGGCATGATCGCCTCCGGCATCATGGCCACCGGTTTCCAGAACCTGGCGATCACCATCCCGATCGAGCGCGACCGGGGTGTGCTCAAGCGCTACCGCGGCACACCGATGCCGAAGTGGGTGTTCTTCGCCGGCAAGATCCTGTGCGTGGCGGCGCTCGCCTTCATCAGCGTCGTCATGCTGCTGGCCGTCGCGGTCGCCTTCTACGACCTGCGGCTGCCCGACACCGGGCAGAAGTGGTTCACCTTCGGCTGGGTCAGCGTGCTCGGCCTGATCGCCTGCACCCTGTGCGGCATCGCGTTCTCCGGCGTCGCGAAGACCGGCCGGGCCGGGCCGGCCGTGGTCACCCCGATCGCGCTGATCCTGCAGTTCACCTCCGGCGTGTTCTTCGAGTACGACGACCTGCCGCCGTGGATGCAGCAGTTCGCCGCACTGTTCCCGCTGAAGTGGATGTGCCAGGGCCTGCGCAGCGTGTTCCTGCCCGAGTCCTTCGCGAGCCAAGAGGTCGCCGGCTCGTACGAGCTGGGCAAGGTCGCCCTGGTGCTCGCCGCCTGGTGCGTCGGCGGGCTGGTCCTGTGCCTGGTCGGGTTCCGCTGGACGAGCAAGCGGGAGGGCTGATGGAGCGCCGCCGGGTGCTGCGGATCGCCGCGGGGGTGACCCTCGGCGCGGCGGCGCTCGGCGGCGTCGCGCTCTGGCGGGGCAGCCGCCCCGACGACGCGGAGACCGCCGCCGCGCTGGTCCCGGGCGTGCCACTCGGCGACGAGCGCCTGGAACAGCGTTCCTCGGCGGCGCGGGGCGCGAGCGTCGACTTCTACACCGCGGTGCCCGAGGGGCACGGCGACGGGCGCGGGCTGCCCGTGTGCCTCGTGCTGCACGGTGCTTCGGCGACGGCCGCGAACTTCCCCGGCTTCGGTTTCGGGCGCTTCCTCACCGACGCCGTCCGGCGCGGCGTGCCGCCGTTCGTGCTGGCCGGGGCCACCGGTGGGCGGCTGCGCTGGGAGCCGTCGGGGGCCGACGACCCGCAGCGCATGGCGTACGAGGAGATCCCGGCCTGGTGCGCCGAGCGCGGCTTCGACACGACGCGCCTGGCCCTGTGGGGCTGGTCGATGGGCGGTTACGGGGCGCTGCGGCTGGCCCAGTCGCACCCGGGCGCGTATCGCGCGGTGGCGGCGTTCTCCCCCGCGGTGGCGCCCGGGGACCGCGTCTTCGCGGGCGCTTCCGCCCTGGCGGGCACGCCCGTCGCGCTGTGGTGCGGCGAGCAGGACGGCTTCTACGAGGACGTACGTGCCCTGGCCGGCGCGATCCCGGCTGCCACCACGGCGTACGCCCCGGGCGCGCACACCCGCACGTACTGGAACTCCATCACCCCGGCCGCCTTCGACTTCCTCGGCCGCGCCCTGTCCCCGGCGTGACCCCTGTCGGCCACCGCCGCACCCCGTTTGCATCGACGTTGGCCTATCACATCGACTGCGGTCGACAAAAAGTCGAGGTGATAGGCCAACGTCTATGAGAAGCACGGCACGGCCGGTCAGCGCGTGCGGCTGGTCAGTACGTGTAGAAGCCCTTGCCGCTCTTGCGGCCCAGCTCGCCGGCGGTGACCATGCGCTGGAGCAGTTCCGGCGGGAAGAACTTCGGGTCCGCGGTGTCGGTGTAGATGTTGCGGGCGGCGTGCGCCAGGATGTCCACGCCGGTCAGGTCGGTGGTGGCCAGCGGGCCCATGGCGTGACCGAAGCCCAGCTTGCAGGCCGTGTCCAGGTCCTCGGGGGTGCACACGCCCGACTCGACGAGCTTGACCGCCTCCACGACGAGCGCCGCGATGAGGCGGGTGGTGACGAAGCCCGCGATGTCGCGGTTCACCACGATGCAGGTCTTGCCGATGCCCTCGGCGAACGCCCGCGCGGCGGCCAGCGTCTCGTCGCTGGTCCGGTGGCCGCGGACCAGCTCGCACAGCTTCATCATCGGCACCGGCGAGAAGAAGTGGGTGCCCACGACCATCTCGGGCCGCTGGGTGGCGGCGGCGATCTGGGTGATCGGGATGGCAGAGGTGTTGGTGCCGAGCACCGCGTCCGGCTTGCAGATGCGGTCCAGCGCCCGGAACACCTCCTGCTTGATCTCCAGCTTCTCGAAGACCGCCTCGATCACGATGTCGGCCTCGGCCGCGGCCTCGAGGTCCGTGGTGGTGGTGATACGTCCCAGCGCGTCCTGGGCGTCCTGTTCGGTGATGGTGCCCTTGGCGGCGAACCGGCCCAGCGAGGTACGGATGCCCTCCAGGCCCCGCCCGGTGGCCGCGTCGTCGAGGTCGCGCAGCGTGACCTGCCATCCGGCCTGCGCCGCCACCTGGGCGATACCGGCGCCCATGAGTCCCGCCCCGATGACCGCGAGCTTCCCTGCCATTGCACTGCCTCCCACTGGGGAACATGAACCGGTGTCGTCGGCCGGTGCACGCGCCGCCGACCGCAGTCGAGCCTAAACGATCGCTCAGGGCACCGGGAACGGCCTCGCGACCAGGGACGCTGGGTGCAAACTGGGATCATGCCTGCTAGTGCCTATCTCGCCGGCCCGATGATCGCGATCTTGACCATCGCGGTCCTCGCCGTGGTCCTGCACCGCGGACTGCAGCGCGACGCCGAGACACCCGTGCCGCTCGCGCCGAGCCCCGCCCTCGACGACTACGGCCTGCTCGCCAGCGCCGCGGTGGTCCGTACCCTCGCCGACGCGGCGCTCATCCGTGAGCACCTGCACAGCGTCGGCATCCGCGCGACACTCGCCACCGCGCCCGACGGCCGGATCCGGGTGCTGGTCTTCGCCGACGAGGTCAACCGCGCCCGCCGCGTCGTCGGCGAAACCCGCTGAACCCCGGTTGCCGTCAACGCCGCCGGCACCCGGTCCAACCACCACGGCCCGGCCGATGGCGCCCACGACTCTTGAAAACTTGCGGCCTCAGTGACGCACTGAGGCCGCAAGTTTGCAAGAGTCGCGCCACGGGGGCGGGTCAGAAGCCGTATTCGGGGTCGGCGGGGGTTTCGGCGCGTTCTACCTGGACACCCAGGGCTCGTAGGTCGCGGGCGAAGTCGGGGTAGCCGCGGTCGATGTGGTGGACGGCGCGGACCGTGGTCACGCCGTCGCCGCAGAGGCCGGCGATGACCAGCCCGGCCCCGGCGCGGATGTCGCTGGCGGTGACCTCGGCGCTGGACAGCCGGTCCCGGCCGCGGACCATGGCGTGGTGGCCCTCGATGCGGATGTCCGCGCCGAGCCGCTTGAGCTCCTCGGCGAACATGAACCGCCCGTCGAAGATGTTCTCCGTGATCAGCGAGACCCCGTCGGCGACCGCGGCCATGCCGATCGCCATCGGCAGCAGGTCGGTGGCGAAACCCGGGAAGGGCAGCGTGCGTACGTCCACCGCGCTGGGCCGGTCGGCGATGCGCACCCGGAACCAGTCGGGCCCGTAGTCGACCGCGCCGCCCGCCTGCTGGATCTTGTCCAGGGCGATCTCCAGGCAGCGCGGGTCGATGCCACGCACGGTGACGTCGCCCCTGGTCATCGCGGCTCCGAAGGCCCAGGTGCCGGCCACGATGCGGTCGCCGATGGTGGCGTGCTCGACGGGCTGGAGCGTGCGGACGCCGTGCACGGTCAGCTCGGAGGTGCCCGCGCCCTCGATGCGCGCGCCCATCCCGGTCAGCATCCGGCAGATGTCGACGATCTCCGGCTCGCGCGCCACGTTGTCGATCACCGTGGTGCCGCGCGCCAGCACGGCCGCCATCAGCAGGTTCTCCGTCGCGCCGACACTGGGGAAGTCCAGGCTGATCTTGGCGCCGTGCAGGCCCGACGGGGCCTCCGCGACGACGAAGCCGTGCTCGCCGCTGATGTCGGCGCCCATCTTCGCCAGGCCGGACACGTGCATGTCCAGCCCGCGGGAGCCGATCGCGTCACCGCCCGGGTGCGCGACCCGCACCTTGCCGCAGCGCGCGAGCAGCGGCCCGAGCACGCAGATCGACGCGCGCAGGCGGCGTACCAGCTCGTAGTCGGCCTCGGGGTGCAGCTCGGCGGGCACGTCGATGCGCACCCGGTCGTCCTCGAAGACGACGCCGGCGCCCAGCCGCCGCAGCACCTCCCCCATCAGCGCGATGTCGGTGATGCGCGGCACGTTGGTTATCACGCTCTCGCCCTCGGCGAGCAGCGCCGCCGCCATCAGTTTGAGCGCGCTGTTCTTCGCGCCGACCACGCCGACCTCGCCGGCCAGCCGTGCGCCGCCCTTGACCCGGATCACATCCACGTCGGCCATCGTAGAGACCGGACCCCCCGCCCGGACGTCCGCCAGCAACGCGCCGACGGAGTCACCACCGTCGGCCACCATTAGGCTCGCTGTCATGGCTGTTCACCTCACCCGCATCTACACCAGGACCGGCGACGCCGGCACCACCGCGCTCGGCAACGGCGAGCGTGTGGACAAGACCGATCCGCGCATCGCCGCGTACGCCGATGTGGACGAGTGCAACGCCGCGCTGGGTGTGGCGCTCGCTCTGGGCAACCTAGCTGATGATGTGCGTTCCGTGCTGACCCTCATCCAGAACGATCTCTTCGACGTGGGCGCCGACCTCTGCAACCCGATCACCCCCGATCCGAAGTACCCGCCGCTGCGCGTCACGCAGGACTACGTCACCCGCCTGGAGGGCTGGTGCGACGAGTTCAACGCGCGACTGGCCAAGCTGGATTCTTTTATCCTGCCGGGGGGTTCGCCGGGTGCGGCCCTGCTGCACGTCGCGCGAACCACCGCCCGGCGCGCGGAACGTTCCACGTTCGCGCTGCTGAGCATGGACGCGGAGCGCACCGGCCCGCTGCCCGCACAGTATCTCAACCGCCTCTCCGATCTGCTGTTCATCCTCGGAAGAGTCGCCAATTCCGACGGCGCCGACGACGTGAAGTGGGTGCCCGGGGCCAACCGGTGAGCCTGCACCACGTCGAGGTGTGGGTGCCGGACCTGGCGGCGACCGAGCGCTCCTGGGGCTGGCTGCTGACCGAGCTGGGCTGGACCGAGCACCAGCGGTGGGCGGCGGGCGTCTCCTGGCGGCACGGCACGGCGTACGTCGTCTTCGAGTGCTCCCCGGATCTGGCCGGCGGCCGGCACGAGCGGCGCGCTCCCGGGCTGAACCACCTGGCGCTGCACGCGGGCTCCCCGGCCGACGTGGACCGGCTGGTCGCGGCGGCGGGCGAGCGCGGCTGGCGGCTGCTGTTCCCCGACCGGCACCCGCACGCGGGCGGCCCGGACACCTACGCGGCGTACCTGGAGGACGAGCAGGGGTACGAGGTCGAACTGGTCGCGACCCGGTAAAAGGGCGGATCCGGCGCGCGGGGTCCACACCGTGACTACCGTGAGCCCATGGCCGCTGCGATCGTCGCGGAAGGTCTGGTCAAGCGGTACGGCTCGACGACCGCGCTGGCCGGGCTGTCCCTGAGCGTGCCGGAGGGCACCGTGCTGGGCCTGCTCGGACCCGACCGGGCCGGCAAGACGACCGCGGTGCGCATCATGGCCACCCTGCTGCGCCCGGACGCCGGCCGGTGCCTGGTCAACGGGGTCGACGTGCTGACGCACCCGGCCTGGGCCCGGCCGGACATCGGCGTGTGCGGGCAGCGCCCGGCCGTCGACGGCTTCCTCACCGGCTTCGAGAACCTGGAGCAGCTCGGCCGGCTGCACCGGCTCGGCCGCCGCCGGGCCCGCGCGCGGGCCGAGGAGCTGCTGGAACGCTTCCACCTGAGCGAGGCCGCGCACCGGCGGGTGAGCTGCTATCCCGCCGGGATGCGCCGCCGCCTCGACCTGGCCTGCGCGCTGGTCGCCGCGCCCGCCGTGGTGCTGCTCGACGAGCCCACCGCGGGGCTGGACCAGCGCAGCCGGCTGGGCATCTGGGACGTGATCAGCGAGCGGGTGCGCGACGGCACGACCCTGCTGCTGGCGACCCGGCACCTGGAGGAGGCCGACGAACTGGCCGACGAGATCGTGGTGCTCGACCGTGGCCACGTGCTCGCGCGAGGCACGCCGGAGCAGCTCACCCGGCAGATCGGCGGGGAGCGGCTGCAGGTCGTGCTGGGCGACCGGGCCGAGACCCAGGTCGCCGAGGACATCCTGAACCGGGTCTGCGGCGGCCAGGCCGTCGTCTTCCTGGACCAGCACCTGGTCCAGGCCCCCGTGGTGTCCGGCGCGCAGGCCCTGGTCGAGCTGGTGCGCCGGCTCGACGCCGCCGGCATCGAGCCCGTCGACATCGGCATCCACCGGGCCAGCCTCGACGACGTCTTCCGCAAGCTCACCGGCCAGGCCGCCACCCCCACCCTCGCCGACGAGGAGGCGCGAACATGACCGAGAGGAAGGGCACCTGCACATCGCCATGTGTTGTAGAGGGTGCCCTTCCTGACCACGAACGGGGTGGGCGGGTGGCGATCGTCCGCCCTGCGCCGCCCGCCCGGGGTGGGGAGGACGCGTGAGCGAGCTCGCGGCGGCGGCGCAGGACGTGGTGGTGGCGGCCCGGCGCGGGCTGCTGCGCGGGCGGCGGGAACCTCGGCTGCTGGCGCTGCCGCTGCTGCAGCCGGTGCTGTTCATGATGCTGTTCGGCGTGGTCCTGGGCGGCGTGATCCGGGTGCCGGGCGTCGCGGACTATGCCGGGTTCCTGACCCCGGGCCTGATCGTGCAGGCCGTCGCGCTCACCGCCGGGCTCGCCGCCGTGGACGTCGCCCGCGACGTGCATCGCGGCATGGTCGACCGGTTCCGGGCGCTGCCCGCGCCGGGGGCCGCGGTGCTGTTCGGGCGTACGGTGTCGGACCTGGTCCGGATCGCGCTGACGGCGGCGGTCGCCGCGGCGACCGGGGTGATCGCCGGCTGGCGCGTGCACAGCGGCCCCGCTGCGGCCGCCGCGGGCTTCCTGCTGGTCCTGACCTTCGGGTACGCCGTCGCGTGGCTGTCCGTGGCGCTGGGCCTGTCCGCACGCACTCCCCGCGCGGCCCGGACCGTCCTGCTGGTGTGCCTGATGCCGCTGACGTTCGTGTCGAACGTGCTCGCGCCGCCGGACACCATGCCGCCCTGGCTGCGCCCGCTCGCGGAGGCGAATCCCGTCTCGGCCGTCGTCACGGCGCTGCGCCTGCTCTGGGGCGACGAACCCGCCGGCTCCGGCGCGACCCCGGCTTCGGCGTACCCCCTGGCTCTGGTCTGGATCTTCGCGGCGCTGCTGGCGGCGATCCCGCTGGCGCTGCGCCGCTACCGCCGCACGCCCGCGCCGTGACCCGGGGCGGCGTTCGCTACGTGGAGTAGGGGGCGGCGGCTTCGAGCCAGGAGAGGAAGCCGGTGACGGTGTGCAGGGGCATGGCGATCTCCACCTGGGCCCGGGAGTCGGCGCACTGCAGCACGACCCAGTCGGCGGGCACGAGCACCGACTCCTCCGCGCTGGGCGCGCGCCGCGCGACGACCTTCAGGTCGCGCCGCGAGAGCGTGCGGCGCGGGCGCGGGGAGAGGCTGAACATCCGGTACCAGCGCAGGTCGTCGCCGCGGAACTGGGCGAAGCCGGGGGCCCAGCCGCGCCCTCCGGCCGTCTGGCGCAGCCGGAGGTAGAGCTCCACGGTGCCGTGGCCGCGCGCGAACACCTCGCGGCGCACGAAGAGGCCCGCCAGCAGGGCGAGCAGGACGACGAGGCCGATGGCGACTACTTCGAGCAGCGACCTCATCGTCGTGGGCGGCGCTGGTCGTTCAGTGACGCGCGGCCGGTGCGACCGATGCGACGGTCTCTGCCAGCACCGTCACGCCCTCGGTCGTGACGGACAGGAAGCCGCCGAAGACCTCGTAGGCCACTTCCTCGCCGCCGGGGAGGATGATGCGCACCCCGCCCGGGTTCGCCAGCTGGCCGAGCAGCGGCGCGTGGCTGGGCAGCACGCCCAGCTCGCCCTCGGTGGTGCGGGCGATGACCATCTCGGCCTGCCCGGACCAGACCTTCTCCTCGACGGCGACGAGCTCGACCTGGAGCAGCTTGGCCACGATGACTCCTCAGGTGTGCAAGATTGGTGCAGCGAGTCTAACCGCCGGTGATCAGCGGCCCCCAGCAGGACCGGTCAGTGTGAGCTAACCGGCGACCATCACTTACCCAGCATTTCGGGATGGAAAGCCACGAAGTTCTCGACCGAGCCCGCCGCGACCGAGGCCAGGAACTGCCGGGAGTACATGTCCAGCTGCTCCCCCAGATACTGGTACTTCATCTTGGGCTTGGACTTCTTCTTCTTGTCGTCCTTCTTGTCGCCGTCCCCGCCGTCGTCGCCGTCATCCCCGCCGTCGTCGCCGTCGTCACCGCCACCGTCGTCGCCCTCGTCGTCGCCCTTGTCCTTGTCGACGACGTAACGGCCCACCCCGCCACCGGACAGCTTCACCATGTGCACGGTGCTCGGGCGCAGATCCTGCAGCGCGAACGCCCAGTCGATCACGCCGTGCCCGCGGCCGCTGAAGGTGAGCGACGAGCCCGCCGCCCGCAGCACGGTGTCCATCTGCAGCGGGTCGCCCAGCACGTCGTCGCTGAACGCCTTGGCGATCATCGCGCGGACCAGCTGCTGCTGGTGCCGCTGCCGGGCGTAGTCACCGCCGGTCACGTAACGCTGCCGGGCGTAGTCCAGCGCCTGCCAGCCCTTGAAGTGGCGCATGCCCGGCTCGTAGACCATCTGCTCGCCGACGTACCCGGTGCTGCTGTTGCCCCGGTCCCGGGGGTCGCCGTCGGGCTCCAGGTGAATCGAGGCGACCCGCTCGTCGACCATCATGTCGATGCCGCCCAGGGCGTCGATGACGTCCTTGAACCCGCTGAAGTCGATGATCGCCCCCGCGTCGAACCGCGCGATCCCGGTGTACTGGCTGACCGTCGCGGCCAGCAGCTCGAAGCCCTGGGCATGGTTGGCACGGCGGTCGCCGGGCACCATCGAGCCGAAGTACATCGCGTGCGCCAGCTTGTCGGCCGGGTTGCCGCCGTAGCCGGACTTGGCGAACGGCGGGATCGCCACCAGCAGGTCCCGGGGCAGCGAGAACAGGTAACCCCGGTCGAGGCCGGCGGGGATGTGCATGACCAGGACCGAGTCGGCCCGCGGGATCCAGAACGGGTCGTTGTGCCGCGGGTCGATGCCCGCCAGCAGGATGTTGAGCGGCCCCTTGATGTCCTCCGGCCGCGGCGGGGCCTGCCGGCCCGGCGTCTGGTCGCCGAAGAGGTCCTCGCTGTGGACGGCGCCCTCGTAGCGCGCGAGCACACGGTCCACGGTGACCAGGGACGCACCGCTCAGCATCATCAGTGCCGTACCCGCGAGCATGCTCCAGCGGGCCCAGCGCGCCGCGGCACGCCACTGTTTAGCCACCATGATGTGGCTAACGAGGCAGATGCGGCCTTCGCTCTGCCGGGGTCCGACGCGAAGCGGCCCCTGTCCCGTTCGGGACAGGGGCCGCTTCGTGCTCGCGGACCTTACTTGGTCAGCTCGCGGTAGTTCTTCTCGAGGTCGTCGAGGCCGCCGCACATGAAGAAGGCCTGCTCCGGGACGTGGTCGTACTCGCCCTGGGAGATCTTCTTGAACGCCTCCACGGTCTCCTTCACCGGCACGGTCGAACCCTCGACACCGGTGAACTGCTTGGCCGCGTAGGTGTTCTGCGACAGGAACCGCTCGATCCGGCGGGCCCGGGCCACGGTGACCTTGTCCTCCTCGGACAGCTCGTCCATGCCGAGGATCGCGATGATGTCCTGCAGGTCGTTGTACTTCTGCAGGATCCGCTTCACCTCGGAGGCGACGGCGTAGTGCTCCGCGCCGACGTACTCCGGGGCCAGGATTCGCGAGGACGAGGCCAGCGGGTCCACGGCGGGGTAGATGCCCTTGTCGGACACCTTGCGCTCGAGGTTCGTGGTCGCGTCCAGGTGGGCGAAGGTGGTCGCCGGCGCCGGGTCGGTGTAGTCGTCCGCGGGCACGTAGATGGCCTGCAGCGAGGTGATGGCCTGGCCACGCACCGAGGTGATGCGCTCCTGGAGCTCACCCATCTCGTCGGCGAGGGTCGGCTGGTAACCCACGGCGCTCGGCATACGGCCGAGCAGGGTGGACACCTCGGAGCCGGCCTGCGTGAAGCGGAAGATGTTGTCGATGAAGAGCAGCACCTCCTGCTTCTGCACGTCGCGGAAGTACTCGGCCATGGTCAGCGCGGACAGCGCGACCCGCAGACGGGTGCCCGGGGGCTCGTCCATCTGGCCGAAGACCAGCGCGGTGTCGCCGAGCACGTTGGCGTCCGCCATCTCGTGGATGAGGTCGTTGCCCTCACGGGTGCGCTCACCCACGCCCGCGAACACGGACGTTCCACCGAAGTTACGGGCAACGCGGATGATCATCTCCTGGATGAGCACCGTCTTGCCCACGCCCGCGCCGCCGAACAGACCGATCTTGCCGCCCTTGACGTACGGGGCCAGCAGGTCGATCACCTTGACGCCGGTCTCCAGCATCTCGGTCTTCGGCTCCAGCTCGGAGAACGCCGGAGGCTTGCGGTGGATCGGCCAGCGCTCGGTGACCTCGAGCTTCTGCCCCTTCTCGAGGTTGAGGCAGTCACCGAGGACGTTGAACACCTTGCCCTTGGTCTCGTTGCCGACCGGCACGCTGATCGGCGAACCGGTGTCGCGCACCTCCGCACCGCGGACCATGCCGTCGGTGGGCTGCATCGAGATGGCCCGGACCACGTTGTCGCCGAGGTGGTTGGCCACCTCGAGGGTCAGCGTGCGGTCGCCCTCGCTCAGGGTCACCTCGACCTGGAGCGCGTTGAACAGAGCGGGCATCGCGTCGCGCGGGAACTCGACGTCGACGACCGGGCCGATGACCCGGACGACTCGACCGACGCCCGCCTTGGTGTCAGTAGCAGTGGTCATCATTCACTCCCCGCCGCCGCCAGCGCGTCCACGCCGCCGACGATCTCACTGATTTCCTGGGTGATCGCGGCCTGACGCGCGGAGTTCATCTCCCGCGTCAGCGACTTGATCATGGTTTCCGCATTGTCCGTCGCGCTCTTCATCGCCCGACGGCGGGAGGCCGACTCGCTGGCCGCCGAGTCCAGCAACGCCGCGTAGATCCGCGTGTTGATGTACTTCGGCAGCAGCGCGTCGAGCAGCTCCTCGGCGTTCGGCTCGAAGTCGTACGCCGGCAGCAGCTCGCCCTTGTTGCCCGCACGCTCTTCGACCTGCATCGGCGCGAAGATCTTCGTGCTGGCGTTCTGGGTCATGAGCGACTTGAACTCGGTGTAGACGATGTGCAGCTCGTCCACGCCCAGCACGCCGTCGTCGCCCGCGCCGTCGAGGCTGTCGTCCGCGCCGTGCACGAACGCCTGGATCAGCGTCTCGCCGACCCGGCGCGCGTCCTCGAAGCGCGGCTGCTCGGAGAAGCCGCTCCAGCTTCCGGCGAGCTCGCGCCCGCGGAAGGTGTAGTAGCTGATCCCCTTGCGGCCGACGACGTACAGCGCGACCTGCTTGCCCTCGCTCTTCAGGCGAGCGATGAGCTGCTCGGCGAGGCGGATCGCGTTGGCGTTGTAACCGCCGCACAGACCGCGGTCGCTCGTGACGAGCAGCACGCCGGCCCGGTGCTCCGGGTCCCGGGGCACCAGCAGCGGGTGCTGTGCGTTGGTGTTCGACGCCAGCGCGGTCAGCACACCGGTGATCGCGTTCGCGTACGGCAAGGACGCGTCGACCCGAGCCTGAGCCTTGGCGATACGGCTGGTCGCGACCAGCTCCATCGCCTTGGTGATCTTCTTCGTCGAGCGGGTCGCCTTGATCCGCCGACGAAGCACTCGTACCGAACCGGCCATGACTACTTCTTCTCGTCCACGATGCGGGTGACGGTCTCGGTGACCTCGGGGCCCTCGAGCGCGTCGGCCTCAGCCTCGTTGATCACGACGTTGTCCTCGGCCGGCAGGAAGCCCGCCTTGAACGACGTGATCGCCTTGTCGAGGTTCGCCACGACGTCGTCGTCCCAGGTGCCGCCGGCGATCGTCTTCAGCACGTCGCTGTGCGAGGCACGCAGGTGCTGCAGGAACTCGCCCTCGAAGCGGCGGACGTCCTTGACCGGGATGTCGTCGAGCTTGCCCTCGGTGCCGGTCCAGACCGAGACGACCTGCTCCTCGATCGGGTACGGCGAGTAGTTCTGCTGCTTGAGCAGCTCGACCAGGCGGGAGCCCTTCTCCAGCTGGGCGCGCGAGGCGCGGTCCAGGTCGGAGGCGAAGGCGGCGAACGCCTCCAGCTCACGGAACTGGGCCAGGTCCAGGCGCAGGCGGCCGGAGACCTTGCGCATCGGCTTGCCCTGCGCCGAGCCACCGACCCGGGAGACCGAGGTGCCGACGTTGATCGCCGGACGCACACCCGAGTTGAACAGGTTCTCCTCGAGGAAGATCTGCCCGTCGGTGATGGAGATGACGTTGGTCGGGATGAACGCCGAGATGTCGCCGGCCTTCGTCTCGATGATCGGCAGACCGGTCATCGAGCCCGCGCCCAGGTCGTCGGACAGCTTCGCGCAGCGCTCCAGCAGGCGGGAGTGCAGGTAGAAGACGTCACCCGGGTAGGCCTCACGGCCCGGCGGGCGGCGCAGCAGCAGCGACACGGCACGGTAGGCCTCGGCCTGCTTGCTCAGGTCGTCGAAGACGATCAGAACGTGCTTGCCGGCGTACATCCAGTGCTGGCCGATGGCCGAACCGGCGTACGGCGCCAGGTACTTGAAGCCGGCCGGGTCCGACGCCGGGGAGGCGACGATGGTGGTGTACTCCATCGCACCCGCGGCCTCCAGCGTGCCCTTGACGGACGCGATGGTGGACGCCTTCTGGCCGATGGCGACGTAGATGCAGCGGACCTGCTTCTTCGGGTCGCCGGTCTTCCAGTTGGCGCGCTGGTTGATGATCGCGTCCAGCGCGACCGAGGTCTTGCCGGTCTTGCGGTCACCGATGATCAGCTGGCGCTGGCCGCGGCCGATCGGGGTCATCGCGTCGATGGCCTTGATGCCGGTCTCGAGCGACTCGTGCACGCTCTTGCGGACCATCACGTTCGGAGCCTGCAGCTCCAGCTCGCGGAAGCCCTCGTTGTCGATCTCGCCCAGCCCGTCGATGGCGGCACCCAGCGGGTTCACCACGCGGCCCAGGAACTTGTCGCCGACCGGCACGGAGAGCACGCGGCCGGTGCGCTTGACCGGCTGCCCCTCCTCGATGCCCTCGAAGGCACCCAGGACGACGACACCGATCTCGCGGACGTCCAGGTTCAGCGCGACACCCAGGGTGCCGTCTTCGAACTCCAGCAGCTCGTTGGCCATGGTGGAGGGCAGACCCTCGACCTTGGCGATGCCGTCACCGGCCTCGGTGACGACGCCGACCTCCTCGCGGGAGATCTCGGGCGCGTACGAGGAGACGAAACGCTCAAGCGCTCCACGGATCTCCTCGGACGAGATGGTCAGCTCGGCCATCCTCAGCTTCCTATCGGTGTCGTGACTGTCAAGTCAGGTTCGGTATCGGTTCAGGGGAACCCGGTGCCGGCGTGCCGCCGGAGCGGCGCACCGGGTCGGACCGGGTTCCGGGCGCTCGCTAGGCGAACGCGTTGCGGACTGCGGCCAGCCGCCGTGCGATGGTGCCGTCGTAGAGGTCGCTGCCGACCTGCACGCTCAGCCCACCCAGCACCGCGGGGTCGACGGTTACCTTCACCGAGACCTGACGGCCGTAGATGGCGGACAGCGACGAGGCCAGGCGGGACTCCTCCGCCTCGGTCAGCGGCTGCGCGACCGTGACGTACGCGACCTGCGCCTCCCGGCGCTCGGCGGCCAGTTCGACCAGCCGGGTGATCGCGCCGCTGAACGAGCGGCCGCCGAAGCCCCGCACGGCCAGCTCGGCCAGGCTCACCGTCACCGGCTTCGCCTTGCCCCGCAGCAGGCTCCCGACCAGCTCGGCCCGGCGCGCCACCGGCACGACGGTCTCGCCGATCGTGGCCGCCAGCTGCAGGTCGCCGTCGACGATCTGCCCGAAGCGGAACAGCTCGTCCTCGACCTCGCTGAGGTCGCCGGCCAGCTCCGCCGAGGCCAGCAGCGCGTCCGCGCCCAGGCGCTCGGTGCCGTCCAGCAGCTCCGACGCGGCCGACCAGCGGCCCGACGCCAGCACCTTGATCAGGTCAACGGTACCCTGGCCGACCTTGCCCGCCAGCAGGGTCGCGGCCAGCTCGGCCCGCTCCTCGCCAGAACGGGACGGGTCCGACAGCGCGCGGCGCAGCCGCGGCTCACGGCGCAGCAGGTCCGCGAAGCCGAGCAGCTCCTCGGCGATCACCGCCGTGTCGGCGGCACCCGCCGCCCGGGCGCTGGTCTCCAGCGCTGCCCGGGCCGCGGTGTACGACTCTCGGCTTGCCGCCTGCATCAACGGGCTCCGGCGGTCTCGAGCTCGGCGAGCGCGCGCTCGACCGTGCCACGGCGACGGGCCTCGTCCTCCAGCGACTCGCCAACGATCTTGCTGGCCAGGCTGACCGCCAGCGTGCCCATCTCGGCACGCAGCTCGCGGACGATGCTCGCCCGCTCGCCGGCCAGCTGGTCGCGACCGGCCGCGATGATGCGGTCGGACTCCTCGCGAGCCTTGGCCAGCACGTCGGTGCGGATGCCCTCGGCGTCGGCACGGGCCTCGTCACGGATGCGCGCGGCCTCCGTGCGAGCCTCGGCCAGCTGCGCCTTGTACTGCGACAGCAGGGCCGCGGCCTCGGCCTGAGCCTTCTCCGCCTTGACGAGCCCGCCCTCGATGGCCTCGACGCGCTGCTGGAACATGCTCTCCATACGCGGGAACACGAACTTGGTCAGCACGAACAGCAGGACGCCGAAGGCGATGAGGCCGACGATCACCTCGGCCAGCGGCACGCCGAGCACGTTGTAGCCGTGCTCCGCGGGCGCGCCTGGCGCCTCTTGTGCGATGTACATAGGTCACTCCCCTTCGGCGGTGACCGGTCGTCGCGGACCGGTCACCGGATCGTCTCGGCGCTCGGGACCCGGCTTAGCTGAGGGCGAACGCGAGAACCAGGCCCAGCAGGGCCAGCGCCTCGACGACCGCGAAGCCCATGAACATGTAGGTGCGGGTCAGGCCGGCGCTCTCGGGCTGACGGGCGGTCGCCTGGATGTAGGCGGCGAAGACCAGACCCACGCCGATACCCGGGCCGAGGGCGGCGATGCCGTAGCCGATGACGTTAAGGCTGCCGGTCATGTTGGTTTCCTCCTGAGTTCGACGCGTGTCGGTCACGCGCACGTTTTTGTTTACAGGTATGAGCGATCTTCAGTTGTGGATCGAGAAGCCAGGGGTGTCGCGCCGGGCGGGCGCGAATACTCGGTTGCCGGGAACTCAGTGCTCTTCGGAGATCGAGCTCTGGAAGTAGGTCGCCGACAGCAGGGTGAAGACGTACGCCTGCAGGCTGAGGATGAACAGCTCGAACAGGGTCATGATGATCGCGAAGGCCCAGCTGCCCAGCGCGGCCGGCTTCAGCAGCAGCGGACCCGCGTTCCACAGCGCCACACCGCCGAGGGTGAACACCAGCAGGATCATGTGACCCGCGAACATGTTCGCGAAGAGACGGACGGCGAGCGTGATCGGCCGGAGCACCAGGTTCGAGATGAACTCGATCGGGATCAGGATCGGCTGGACCAGCCACGGCACGCCCGGCTGCACGCAGGCGTGCTTCAGGTAACCGAAGAAGCCGTGCTTCTTGACGCCCAGGCCGATGTAGATGAACCAGGTCAGCACGGCGAGCACGGCCGGGAAGGCCAGGTGCGAGTTGGGGGAGATCTGCGCGAACGGCACGATGCTCCACAGGTTCGTCACGAAGACGAAGCAGAAGATGGTCGCCAGGTACGGCGCGAAGCGCACGCCCTGCGGACCGATGATGTCGGTGGCGATGTTGTTGCGCACCACGCCGTACACCGACTCGGCGAGCCACTGCTTCTTGCTCGGCACCAGCGTGGGGTTGCGGTACGTCACGAGGAAGAAGACGATGACGATGGCGACGGCGATCCAGACCAGCAGCGTCAGCTTCGTGAAGGCGTGCCCCCAGGGGCTGCCCTCGAGCGACGGGATGAGGGTCTTGTAGTCGAAGACTTCCGGCCCAGGGGGAAACTCCGAGGCAAGGAAACCCGGCTGCGTAATCAACCTGTCATCCTCCGTCGATCGGGCACGGTCACCCGTCCAGTCTTTTCACGGTCAGATAGACCCCGGCGGCCGCGCCGCCGATCAAACCGATCAACAGCCCGACGTTGGGGAGTCCCAGCCACTTATCGATGAGCCACCCGACCCCTCCCCAGACCAGCATTCCGCCGAGGAGATACCCGATGGCCGCCCAACCCGCATCGGCGCCCTCTGCGTGAGGGCGCTTCGGAGGCTGGTCATCGGCCATGACGCGGCGAACAATATCAGCCACCCCCTGCAGCGGACGACGCACCCCCCGTACGCGAGCGATGTTCATCACCAGGTCGACCGCAGGTCAACTTCCGCAAGGATGAGATCGATGTTGATTTAACCGCGCCGAACCGCTGAGATGGAGACAACCCTTCCGTTCTCCCCCACGGCGGTGCGGCGATGCGCAAGCTCACGATACCTGTAGTTTTCGTACTGCTCACAGCATTGAGCAGCGGTTGTGAGCCGCGCGGCAACGATGACACCGAATCGACCAAGCCGGTGCACTGCACGGTCATCGTCGATGGTCCGAAGGCCGACGAGGACCGGGACAACTTCGCCGGCCGCGTCCGCTATCGATGCGCCACCCCCGGCGCCGAGAAGCTCACCTTGAAGATCAAACTCGAGCGCCGCGACGGTGACGTATGGCGCAGTGTGGCCTCCCGCACACACACCCTCAAGGGCAAGCAGACCTACGCCGCCGAGCTCAAATACCAGTCCAAGGACCTGAGCCTCACCTGCCGCTCCGGCACCTTCCGCACCGTGGTCGACTGGTCCCGCACCTCCCGCAAAGACACCGAAGGCGACAACCTCATCTCCGGCGCGGTGAAGGACCCCTGCCGCCCACCCATCTTCGGCTAGCCCGCGCCCCGGCGCACCGGCGCACCGGCGGGTTGATCATGAACTTATGGCACGGCTCGACGGCGTGTCGGCGGCACAGGTTCCTGATCGACTACTTCTCGGGCTCGTCGATGTACGGGATCTTGGCGTGCCAGAGCCACCAGCCGTGGCCGATGGTCCACGCGATCGCGGCGATGCCGATGCCGATCGCCATCGGCTTGAGGCCGGCCCAGCCCGACTTGGCGATCACGGCGAGCACCAGGAACAGCACGGTGAACTTGACGCCGTACATCAGCAGGCCGACCGACAGCACCATCTTCGGGTTGATCGAGTCCGCCCAGGCGATCACGAAACTGGACAGCAGGTAGCTGACGCAGACCAGGACCACACCCGCCAGCACGCCGACCGCGGCCGCCGCGCCGACGGCGAGGTACGCCACCAGCGGCGCCACCACGGCCACCGCCGCGGTCACACCGAGCATGAACGGCAGGAACTTCAGCCGCTTACCGAGCATCACGCCTCAAGGTCATCAGGTTGTTGTGCCAACGACACGCCGACCAACCGTGCCATAGGTTCATGATCAACCAGGCGGGGGCGTGGGGTGGGTCACGCTGGGGGGAGGAGGACGGTCGTGAGGGGGTGGACGGTGGACTGGATCTCGTCGGCCACGCGGGCGAAGACCTGGTCGCCGCGGCCCCAGGGGTCGTCGAGGTCGTCCTTGGCCTGGGCGGGTTCGCCGTTGCGGGCGGTGGCGACGGCGGCGACCAGGGCTACGCCGCGGGTGTAGACCGCATCGGGGGTGCGGTCGGCGCCGGGCAGCGTCGACTGGTCCACCGAGGGCAGGAGGCGGCCGAACTCGCCGAGCACGAAGGTGCGGTCGGCGGCGTCGGGGCGCAGCGCGACGACGTAGTCGTACTGGTCGGCGGTGGCGGTGAGGATCAGGTCGGCCGACTCGATGTGCTCGGCGCGCAGCTTGCGGGCGCTGAAGTCGTCCGGCGAGCCGCCACGCGAGCGCACCTGGCGGGCCGCGGGCGGGTTCATCTCCTCGCCCTCGTGCCAGCCGCCGGTACCCGCGGAGTGCGAGAGCACCAGGTCGGCGCCGACGGGGCCGGCCTGCTCGGTGACCGCCAGCGCCAGCAGGCGCTCGGCCATCGGCGAGCGGCAGATGTTGCCCATGCAGACGTGCAGGACCGTGAACGGGGCCATCACGACTCCTCCGGACCCTGGATGTCGGTGGCGACCTCGCGCAGCTGGTCGAGGCTGATCGCCCCGGCGCGCAGCACCCGCGGGCGCTCGCCGGTCACGTCCACGATGGTCGACGGGACCGGGCTGGGGCACTCCCCCGCCTCCAGGTACACGCTGACCTTGTAGCTGAGCTGGTCACGGGCCTGCTCGGCGGTGAGCGCCGCGGGCTGGCCGGTGAGGTTCGCCGAGGAGACGGCCATCGGGCCGGTCTTGCGCAGCACCTCCAGCGCGACGGGGTGCAGCGGCATGCGTACGGCCACCGTGCCGCCCGTCTCGCCGAGGTCCCACTGCAGGCTCGGCGCCTGCTCGACGACGATGGTCAGCGCGCCCGGCCAGAAGGCCTCGACCAGGTCGCGGGCCACCGACGGCAGCCGCATCACCAGTCCGTCGAGGGTGTGCCGGGAGCCGACCAGCACCGGCGGCGGCATGTGCCGACCCCGCCCCTTGGCGCTGAGCAGGTTGGTCACCGCCCACGGCTTGAAGGCGTCGGCGCCGATGCCGTACACCGTGTCGGTGGGCAGGACCACAAGGTCGCCACTGGATACGGCGTCGATCGCGGCCTGGATCCCGCGGTCCCGTTCGACGACGTTGCGGCAGTCGTAGAGCCTCACGAGGAGCCAGTCTGTCATGCGCTGTTCGCATACGGCACACACGCCTCCCACCCACCGGACAGCAGATCCGCCATCAGGAGCCGTTAAGAAGGTGCCCTTCCGCTACGCGGAGCGATGTGAAGGTGCCCTTCCTTTCGTCGCGGTGGTGAAGCGGGGGCGGCCTGCCAGGTCGGGGTGGGTGCGGATGTCCTGCCAGGTGGCCAGGAGGGAGGCCATGGCGGGGGTATGGGTGTCGTCGTGCTCGACGCCGAGGCGGCCGCCGTCGTGGAGCACGTCCCAGGCGCGCGCGATGATCACGGGGATGAGGTCGAGGCCATGCTCGCCGGAGAAGACCGCCTCGGCGGGGTCGTGGCCGACCTCGGGCGGGACGGCGACCGTCAGGGGCACGTAGGGCGGGTTGCACAGGATCAGGTCGGCGGGGGCGGGCAGCGGCACGTCGCGCACGTCGCCGGGGACGACCCGGACCGGGGTGCCCGCGGTGTTGCGGCGCAGCCAGGGCAGGGCGTCGTCGCTGCGTTCGACGGCGTACACGGTCGCGTCGGGGCGGGCGTCGGCGACCGCGATCGCCAGGGCGCCGGAGCCGCTGCACAGGTCCAGGACCACCGGCTCGGCCACGCCGCGCAGGGCCTCGATGCCCCAGCGGGCCAGCAGCTCGGTCTCCGGGCGCGGAATGAAGACGCCCGGCCCGACCAGCAGTTCGCGGTCGAGGAACGGGGCCGTCCCGGTCAGGTGCTGCAGCGGGACCCGCTCGGCGCGGCGGCGCACCAGCTCATCGAACGACGCCACCTGCGGCTCGGTGACGGTGTCGATCAGCAGCAGCCGGCCGCGGGGCACCCCGAGCACGTGCGCGGCGAGCAGTTCCGCCTCGACCCGGGGCGAGTCGATCCCAGCGGCGGCGAGCCGGGCCGCGGCGGCGCGGATGTGGGCGGAGAGCACGGGCACCCGATCAACCTAGCGGCCCGGCCGGGTGAACCGGCCGAGCACTCGCGCCCAGGCCGCGCCGGTTCGCTGAATCGGGCACAGCCCCAGGTCCCGCGCCGGACCGGCCCGTGACGGGCAGTCGGATCCCCGCGGACCGCGGCGGGGCGGTCCACGAGAAACCGGTTGACCCCTCGGGAGTGCGTTGAGATGGTCGGCGCATGTCGTTGGTGGAGGCCCGTGGCCTGACGAAGATCTTCCGTCGGCCGGAGAAGGATCCGGGTCTGCGCGGCTCGCTGAAACATCTGGTGCAACGCAGGTTCAAGGAGTTCCGGGCGGTGGACGGCATCGACCTGTCCATCGAGGCGGGCGAGTCCGTGGCGTACGTGGGGCCCAACGGCGCGGGCAAGTCCACGACGATCAAGCTGCTCACCGGCATCCTGGTGCCGACCGCGGGCACGGTGCGGGTGGCGGGAGCCGAGCCGCACACCGACCGGATGGTCAACGCCCGCAACATCGGCGTGTTGTTCGGCCAGCGCACCCAGCTGTGGTGGGACCTGCCGGTGCGCGAGTCGCTGGCCCTGCTGCGCGACATGTACGACCTGAGCCCCGCCTTCTACAAGCAGCGCCTGGAACGCCTCGACGACGTGCTCGGCCTGGCCGACCTGCTGCCCGTGGTGGCCCGCAAGCTGTCCCTGGGCCAGCGCATGCGCGCCGACCTGGCCGCCGCGCTGCTGCACCAGCCGAAGATCGTCTACCTGGACGAGCCGACCATCGGGCTCGACATCTCGGTCAAGGACCGGGTCCGGCAGTTCCTGAGGGAGCTGCGCCAGGACGGCACGACGCTCATGCTGACGACGCATGACCTGGGCGACATCGAGGACGTGTGCGAGCGGATCGTCATCATCGACGAGGGCCGGAAGATCTTCGACGGCCCGCTGGCCGAGATGAAGGACCGCTTCGCGCGGGTACGCCGGATGCACCTGCAGCTGGCCGAGTCCACGCCGATCGAGAAGCTCACCGAGCGCCTGCCCGACGTCGAGGTCGTCGCGGGCGACAGCCCGGCCGAGGTCACGCTGACGTTCGACCGGTTCACCCACACCGCCGGCCAGCTCATCGCGGCGGTGCTGGACGTCGTCGAGGTCGGCGAGCTGCACCTGGACGAGCCCGCGATCGAGGACGTGGTGCGCAAGGTGTACGCCGGGGAGCTGCTGCGGACCGAGCGAGGCGGGGCGGTCCCGCAGCTCGGAGCGGCTCATGCCGCCGACGC
>NZ_BONI01000070.1 GCF_016862635.1 Catellatospora coxensis
CCCGCCGGCCCTGGTGACGACGTGCCCGCCCACCCCCGTGGCGGGCGGACACGTCGTCGCGAGCTCGGCGCGTGGGGAAGGGCACCTTCCACAACGCATAGCGATGCGCTGAGCTGCTGCTCGTCTCGCTGACGCGAGCCGACGGCCCCCTCCTGTCAGCCGGTGGCGGGGATCGACCAGCCGTCGGCGAAGGTCGTGCCGGTGACCGGGCGGGCGGAGATGACGCAGCGCTGCTCGTCGGGCCAGAACCAGCCGGCCGAGCGGGCGATCGCCTGCCAGCCGTCGAGTTCCGCGTCGAGCGCGGTGCCGTACACGGCCAGGCCGAGCCGTCGCCACACCTCGTAGTAGGCGATCCAGTGCGCCTCCTGCTGGCCGTACCAGCAGACCGGGCTCGGCGCGCCCAGCAGCCGCTTGCCGGGCAGGTAGAACCCGCCTGCGAGCGAGGTGTAGAGGGCTTCGCGCACGTGGCGGCGCACGATGTCGACGAACGGGACGCCGTACGCCAGCGCCGCTTCGGCTGACTGGTTCGGCCAGGGTTGGCCCTTGTCCCGCTTGGGCGGCTTGGGGTCGAACAGCGGCGGGGCGATCCGGTCGTCCATGGCCCCGCGCAGCCTGGCCAGGGACGTGGCCAGGTCACTGGCCAGCGGAGGACGTTTGCCGAGCGGCGGATCGGTCACCCAGGAATGGAGTTCCCGCAGCGTCGGCAGGTGCCCGACCAGCGGCTGGGCTTCGGCGGGAGAGCGGACCCATACGAACTCGGGTCGGGGCCGGCCGAGTCTGCGATAGAGCTCGGTGAGGGCCTGCTCAGCAGCGGCCTGGCCGGTCGGCCCGCAGGCCGTGCCGTAGCCGTGCCACTCGTCGCGGACGGCGGCTGCCTGCTGCCAGAAGGCGGCACGTTCGTGCCGCGGGGCGGTCATACCGCGAGGGCGCGCACGCCCTTTCGCACAGAGGAGATCATGGCGCTGATGATCGCATCCGGACAGCCGTGTCGCAACGGGATATGAGAGGCGGGCCGCCCGGCATGTGGCGGCCCGCCGCTCGGTCCGTTACGGCATGGTCCACTTCTGGTTGGCCGCGCCCGCGATGCACTGCCACAGGTGGACGACGGTGCTGTCGGCGGAGTTGTTGCCCGACACGTCGAGGCACTTGCCCGACTGCGGGTTGCGCAGCGTCTGGTCTGCGGACTGGTAGGTCCAGTTCTGCGCGCCGGAGCCGTTGCAGGTCCACAGCTGGATCTTCGTGCCGTTGGCGCTGCCGCCGCCGGAGATGTCCAGGCACTTGCCCAGTGCGCGCAGGGTCTGCCCGTTCTGGGTCCAGGTCTGCGCCGTGGAGCCGTTGCAGGTGTATATCTGGATCTGCGTGCCGTCGGCGGTGCCGCTGCTGCGCACGTCGAGGCACTTGCCGCCCAGGCCCTTGATCTGCCCGGTGCCCGGCGTGGCGGTCTTCACGAAGGTGAAGTCGTCGACGTCGAACAGGCCGGTCCCGGTCCCGGTGAACGTCAGGTACACGTTCTGGTTGCCCGACGGCACCCCGGTCAGCGTGGTCTGCACGTTGGCGAACGTGGACCAGCCGCCGGTGTTGGGCACCGCGACCGTGCCGAGGATCGGCCCGGTGGTCGACCCGGTGCGCACCTGGATGCCGCCGCCCGCGCCACCGGACACGACCCGCGCCCGGAAGGTGGTCGCGCCGCCGACGTTCACGTTGTTGTACGCCGCCCAGTCGCCCGGCTCGATGTAGCCTAGCGTCTGGCCGTTGTTCGCGCCCGCCTTGGTGAACGCCTGCACGCCGCTCTGGCTGCTGAACGACTCGGCCTGCACGGTCACGTCGCCGACCGGCGGCTGCCCGAGTTCCTTGATCCGGATGTTGCGGAACTGGGCGGTGTCGGCCGCGCCGTGGTTCTGGATGCCGATGTGGCCGGCCAGGTCACGGGCGGCGTTGGTGTTGGTGAAGTCGTTGATCAGCACGCCGTTGAGGTAGATCCGCAGGCGCTGGCCCTCGACGAGCAGCTCGTACGTGTTCCACTCGCCGGCCGCGTTGAGCGCCGCGTCGCGGGCGGCGATGTTGGCCGACTGGAACGTGTACACCGCGCCGGTGGTGCGGTCGGCGGCGTCGGTGGCGTCGATCTGGATCTCGTAGCCGTTGTTGACCGCCGACCACGGGTCCGTCGACGGCGGGAAGCCGATGAAGATGCCCGAGTTCGAGTCGCCGGTGAGCTTCCAGTCCAGCTTCAGCGAGTACGAGGTGTACTGCTTGGCGCTGTACCAGTACAGGCCCATGCCGCCGACCGTGGTCAGGGTGGCGTCGGAGTTGGTGAGGCTGCCCGGCCCGGCCTGCGACCAGCCCGTGGTCGAGCCGTTGAAGATCGGCGTGTAGCCGGTCTCGGGGCGGCAGTCGGCCTTGCTGCGGCCGGACGCGTAGCGGATGCCGCCGAGCAGGTGGTTGCGGAAGTTCGCCTCGCCGTAGGAGGCCTGGGTGTGGCCGCCACCGGTGTAGAAGGACCGGCCGCCGTCGTACGCCTTGCACCAGACGTGCGGGTGGTCGGCGCCCATGCCGCCGCCGCTGTACGACGACTCGTCCAGGGTGGCCAGCACCTTCGCCGTGGACCGGGCGTTGGTCTGGTAGTTGTACCACTCGTCGGTGCGGGTCCAGGTCTGCGGCAGGTGCGCGGTCGCGGCGTGACCGCGGTCCTCGACCTTGACGTTGGCCTGCTGGATCGCCGGGTGCGAGGCGAACCACGCGCCGACCAGGTTGCCGTACCAGGGCCAGGAGTATTCGGTGTCGGCGGCGGCGTGCACGCCGACGTAGCCCTTGCCGGAGCGGATGTAGTTCTCGAACGCGGTCTGCTGGGTCGCGTCGAGCACGTCACCGGTGGTGTTGAGGAAGACGACCGCCTCGTACTGGGCGAGGTTGGCGGCGTTGAACTGGGCCGCGTCCTCGGTGGCGGTGACGGTGAAGTTGTTCGCCGCGCCCAGGTCACGGATGGCCTGGGTGCCCACGGCGATGGAGTCGTGCCGGAAGCCGGCGGTCTTGGAGAAGACCAGCACGTCGTACGGGGCGTCGGCGGCGGCCGCCGGAGTGGCGGTCATGGCCGCCACGGTCAGCGCGGCGGTTGCCGCACCGAGCAGGGGTCGCAGGATTCGCACGGTGATGCTCCTTTCTCGGACGGGAGCGGTCCAGGCGGGGCGGGGCTGCCCCGCCCGGACCGGGTCGATCAGGGCAGGGTCCACTTCTGGTTGGCCGCGTTGGCGACGCAGGTCCACAGGTGGACGATGGTGCTGTCGGCGGAGTTGTTGCCCGACACGTCGAGGCACTTGCCCGACTGCGGGTTGCGCAGGGTCTGGTCGGACGTCTGGTAGGTCCAGTTCTGCGCCGCGGAGCCGTTGCAGGTGTACAGCTGGATCTTGGTGCCGTCGGCGGTGCCGCCGCCGGCGATGTCCAGGCACTTGCCGAATGCCCGCAGGGTCTGGCCGTTACGCGTCCAGGTCTGCGAACCGGTGCCGTTGCAGGTGTAGATCTGGATCTGCGTGCCGTCGGCCGTCGCGCCGCTGCGCACGTCCAGGCACTTGCCCGCCAGGCCCTTGACCGGGCCGACGCCCGCGGCCGTGGTGAACGTGAACGAGTCCAGGTCGAACAGCGCCCCGGTGCCGCCGCCGAAGGTCAGGAACAGCGGGGTGGTGCTGTTCGGGGCGCCGGTGATGGTGCCGCTGACCGTCGCGAACGTCTCCCAGCCGCCGGTCACCGGAACGGTGGCCGAGCCGAGCACGGTGCCGGTGGCCGACCCGGCCCGGATCTGCAGCGTGCCGCCCACGCCACCTGAGGACACCCGGGCGGTGAAGCCGGTCGCGTTGCTCAGCCGGTACGGGTTGAACGAGATCCAGTCCCCGTTGTGGATGTCACCGACGGTCTTGCCGCCCTCGGCGGTGGCCTTGGTGAACGTGTTGATGCCCGAGGAGGAGCCGAAGTGCTCGGCCTGCCGGTGCCGCGGCTGCAGCGTGTGCTGCGTGTGCGTGGTCAGGCCCTGGTTGTCGGTGTACTCCGCGTCGAAGATCGCGAAGATGTTCGCCGCGTCGTCGTGCTCGCCGTCGACCGGGATGGTGATGGTGCCCGAGCAGCCGTTCTTCGAGGTGATCTGGTGGCCGTGCTGGTCGTGGCCGAGCACGTAGGTCAGCTTCACCCGAGCGCAGTCGATCGTGCCGTCACCGGCGTCGGTGACCGTCAGCGAGTAGCTGACCGTGTCGCCGAACGCGAACAGCTGGCCGTTGCCGGGGCTGTTGATGGTCACCGCGGGCGGGGTGTTGCCGACCGTGATGACGACCGAGTCGCTGCCGGTCGCGCCCTGCGGGTCGCGCACCGTCAGGGTCGCGGTGTACGTCCCGTTGGTGCTGTACGTCTTGCTCGGGTTGGCGGCCGTCGAGGTGGTGCCGTCGCCGAACGCCCACGAGTAGGTCAGCGCGCCGCCCTCCGGGTCCGACGAGCCGGCCGACGAGAACGCCACGGTCAGCGGGGCCGCGCCCGCGGTCGGGGTGCCGTTCGCGTTGGCGATCGGGGCCCGGTTGCCGGTGCCGATGTACTCGAAGCGGTACAGCGCCGAGTTGGCGTCGCCGTTGAAGTAGCCGGTGCCGTAGTCGAGCACGTACAGCGCGCCGTCGGGGCCGAACGCCGAGTCCATGACCTGCTTGCCGGTCCACGGGAAGGCGTCGATCGTGCCGCGCGAGCCGTCGGCGTTGACGTGGATCGGCTTGATCCAGCCGCGGCCGAACTCGGTCGCGAAGAACTGCCCGTCCATGTCCTGCGGGAACTTCACCGTCGACGTCGACGAGGCGTTGTACCGGTAGACCGGGCCGCCCATCGGGGACTCCGAGCCGCCGCCGAACTCGGTCGGCGTGCCGCTGTCGCCGCCGTACTTGATCCAGGCCGCGCGGGCCGGGGGCAGCGTGGACAGGCCGGTGTTGCGGAACGAGTTGTTCGTCGGGCCGCCGGTGCAGTTGAACTTCGGGCCCGTCGACGCGGTGGCGAAGTTCCACTCGTTGTAGGTCTCGGTGCTGGTGTTCGCGCCGGTGCAGTACGGCCAGCCGTAGTTGCCCGCCGAGGTGATCCGGTTGAACTCGACCTGGCCGCTGGGGCCGCGGTTGGCGTTGGTGGTGCCCGCGTCCGGACCGTAGTCGCCGACGTACACGACGCCGGTAGCCTTGTCGACGCTCATCCGGAACGGGTTGCGGAAGCCCATCGCGTAGATCTCGGCGCGGGTCTGCGCCGTGCCGGGCGCGAACAGGTTGCCCGACGGGATCGAGTACGACCCGTTGGCGTTGACCTTGATGCGCAGGATCTTGCCCCGCAGGTCGTTGGTGTTGCCCGCGGAACGCTGCGCGTCGTAGGCCGGGTTGCGGTCGGTGCGCTCATCGAGCGGCGCGTAGCCGTCGGAGGAGAACGGGTTCGAGTCGTCGCCGGTGGACAGGTACAGGTTGCCCGCCGCGTCGAAGTCGATGTCGCCGCCGACGTGGCAGCACAGGCCCCGGTCGGCGGGCACGTCCAGCACGTTGACCTGGCTGCCCATGTTCACCGTGAAGTCGGCGTTGAGGGTGAACCGGGCCAGCCGGTTGACGCCCTGCCACTGCGTCCAGCTCGTGCCGGTCGCGGGCGCGTCGCCGGTCGGAGTGGACAGCGGCGGGGCGAAGTAGAGGTAGATGAAGCGGTTCGTGGCGAAACCGGGATCGACGCCGACGCCCTGCAAGCCCTCCTCGTCGTGCTGGTACACCGGGATGGTGCCGACGACGGAGGTGGTCCCGGCCGCCGTGGTGCGGCGCAGGGTCCCGTTGCGGGCGGTGTGCAGCACGGACAGGTCCGGCAGCACGGCCAGCGACATCGGCTCGCCCATCTCGGCGACGCCGCGGGCCATCTCGATCTGCTGGAACTTGGTCGGGTCGATGGTGTGCGCGGCCGCGGGGGCGGTCGTGGTGGCGACCGCCGTCAGGGCCGACCCGGTCATCAACAGCGCGGCCGCGGCCGCACGCCATAGTCTGATGTGCCTGCGTGAATGTCTCTCGGACATTGCCGTCCAACCCTTCCTGACTGGGGGTATGCCAGGCAGGGCGCGCGCCGTCGCGCCTGATGCCGGGGTGGGCTAAGGGGTAACCGCGCCGCCGGTTACATCGACGAAACATGGTGGAGCTGTGACGGACACACTAGGGACTTTTCATCGAGGTGTCCATACTTTCCGATGGCGCGATGAAAAGTTTTGACTCGACGATCGAAAGTGGAGTGACACGGCTGGTCAGCGACCCGGTTTCACCACCATGTGTCGGCGGGTATCAGTCGCCATGAACCGCAACCTGATCCGGGCTCTGCTGTACGCCTGGGAGCGGCCGGAGTTCCGGGCCGGCCTGCAGCACCTGATCGACCTCGATCAGGTGACCGCTCTGCTGGCCGCACTGTCCACCGAGGACCGAGACCACGAGCAGGAACGCCGCGCCATGGACCTGCTGCGCTCCGCGCTGGACTCTCCCGAGATCCGCCGGGCGGTGCTGCTGCTCGTCGAGTCCGATGACATCCGCCTCCAGCTCGCCGCCGCGATCGCCGAAGGCCTGCCCGACCGGCCCGCCCTCGCCGTCGCGATCGCCGCCGCCCTCAACGATCCCCGCGTCCGCGCCCAGCTCAACGCCGCCCTGGAAACTCCTCAGGTACGCGACCTGCTCCTGCACGCCGCCGAGGACGGCGCCCAGGAGCGCCGCTGGTCCCTGGCCCGACGGCTGCTCGTGCTACTCGCCCGCCACCGCACCGCCCGCCGCCTCGCGTGGTCCCTACACCGCCACGGTCTGCTGCGTGCCCTGCGCGAGTGATGGGTTCGGTCCCACCTGCCACACAGCGGCGTGCGGGCAGGAACGGCGCCGGCCGACCCCGCCCGCGCGACGCAGGTCCGTAGGGCGGCTCGTCAGCTCACCCAGCTTCCGCAACTGA
Source organism: Catellatospora coxensis (assembly GCF_016862635.1). Taxonomy (GTDB): domain Bacteria; phylum Actinomycetota; class Actinomycetes; order Mycobacteriales; family Micromonosporaceae; genus Catellatospora; species Catellatospora coxensis. The sequence continues at coordinate 6,955 of NZ_BONI01000070.1, forward strand.
GGTTCGTCCAGGTGGTCGCGCCGACACTTCTGGTCTCATAGCAGGCGCGGAACTGGTCGAGCGTCGAATCACCCACCATGTTGGTGTAGTAGTTCCCGCGTGCCGTATGCGAAGCGATGGTCTTGTAGTAGACGTGCGTGGTCACGTATTCCCCGTCGAACCATCGGCGCTCGATCCTGATCCTGATGTCGACGTCGAAACACGGCGGGTGGTTGCCCGCGCACCAGGGGTCGAGGGTGATCCGAGCCCACCGGGCGTTGCACGCGGTCGACCTGCGGACATGCACTCCCCAGACGCCCACTGACGGCTGGTTGTACCAGACGTCTGAGTTGGGCGTCGTCGTCGTCGTGGCGGCGGCGTCGCAGCTTTCGGTCGCGGGGTTCTTGTTGTTGCAGCCCATGCCCGTGCAGGCGGCAAGCGCCCGCCCCGGAGATGCCACGACCCCGCCCGTCACGAAGGCCACGGCGAGCACGAGCGTCGCGAGCAGACGCCTGGCCTGGCTCGTTCTGTCAGACATTGCCGGTCTTCCTCCCCTGGTGTCCAGTGATACGGCGGCCGCCCGAAGGCGGCCCCGGTTCATTGGCACGCATTGTCCTGAAGGGAGTCACGACAGCCGCATCGGCCCGGCATCGCCCGGAGCGGGGCCGTCGAGGAGTGGCCGCCTCGACGGCCCGTTCACGCGGGAATGCCTAGGCCGCGCTGCCGACCGGCTGGTCGAACTGGGTCCGGTAGAGCTCGGCGTAGCGGCCGTCGCGGGCCAGCAGGTCCGGGTGCGTGCCGCGCTCGACGACCCGACCCGCCTCGATGACCAGGATCTGGTCGGCCTGGCGGACCGTGGACAGCCGGTGCGCGATGACCACCGACGTACGCCCGGCCAGGGCCTCGCCCAGCGCCTCCTGCACCGCCGCCTCCGACGTCGAGTCCAGGTGCGCCGTCGCCTCGTCGAGCACCACCACCCGCGGCCGGGCCAGCAGCACCCGGGCGATGGTCAGGCGCTGCCGCTCGCCGCCGGACAGCCGGTAGCCGCGCTCGCCGACGACCGTGTCCAGCCCGTCGGGCAGCGCTTCGACCAGCTCGGCGAGCCTGGCCCGGCGCAGCGCGTCCCACAGCTCCTCGTCGGTCGCCTCCGGCCGGGCCAGCAGCAGGTTGGCCCGCACCGACTCGTGGAACAGGTGGCCGTCCTGGGTGACCATGCCCAGCGTCTGCCGGATCGTCTTGGCGTCCAGGTCACGTACGTCGACGCCGGACAGCCGGACCGTGCCGCCGTCGGTGTCGTACAGCCGGGGCAGCAGCTGCGCGATGGTGGACTTACCCGCCCCGGACGAGCCGACCAGCGCCACCAGCTGGCCCGGCTCGGCGGTGAACGACACGTCGTGCAGCACCTGCGCGCCGCCGCGGGTGTCGAGCACGGCGACCTCCTCCAGCGAGGCCAGCGACACCTTGTCCGCCGACGGGTAGCCGAAGTCGACGCCGTCGAACTGCACCGACACCGGGCCGTCGGGCATCTGCTTCGGCTGCTCGGGCTCGGCGATCAGCGGCTTGAGGTCGAGGATCTCGAACACCCGCTCGAAGCTGACCAGGGCGCTCATCACCTCGACCCGGGCGCTGGCCAGCGAGGTCAGCGGGGCGTAGAGGCGCGCCAGCAGCAGCGCCAACGCCACCACCGAGCCCTCGTCCAGCGTGCCGCGCAGCGCGAACACGCCGCCCAGGCCGTACACCAGGGCAAGCGCGAGCGAGGAGACGAGCATCAGCGCTGTCACGAAGACCCACTGCACCATCGCGGTGCGCACACCGATGTCGCGCACCCGCCGGGCCCGCGCCGCGAATTCGGCCGACTCCCGTTCCGGCTGCCCGAACAGCTTGACCAGCGTCGCGCCGGGGGCGGAGAAGCGTTCGGTCATGTTGGTGCTCATGGCCGAGTTGTGCTCGGCCGCCTCGCGCTCCAGCCGGGCCAGCTTGTTGCCCATCCGGCGGGCGGGCAGCACGAACACCGGCAGCAGCACCAGCGCCAGCAGGGTGATCTGCCAGGAAAGCTGGATCATGACGACCAGCGTCAGCGCCAGCATGACCAGGTTCGCCACCACCCCGGACAGGGTGTCGCTGAACGCCCGCTGCGCGCCGATCACGTCGTTGTTGAGCCGGCTGACCAGCGCGCCGGTGCGGGTACGCGTGAAGAACGCGACCGGCATCCGCTGCACGTGGTCGAACACGGCGGTGCGCAGGTCGAGGATCAGGCCCTCGCCGATGGTCGCCGACAGCCAGCGGGTGGCCAGGCTCAGCCCGGCCTCGGCCAGCGCCAGTCCCGCGATGATCACCGCCAGCCAGACGACCGTGGTCTCCGGCCCGCCGTTGGTGATCGTGTCGATCACGCGGCCGGCCAGGATCGGCGTGGCCACCGCCAGCACCGCGCCGACCACGCTCAGCGCGAGGAAGGCCAGCAGCTGCCGGCGGTGCGGCCGGGCGAAACCGAGGATGCGCCGCAGCGTGGCCAGCGAGAACGGCCGACGCTCGTCCTGGGCGTTCATGGCGTGGTAGAGGGAGTTCCACGCCGCCATTTCCATGCTCATCGAGCTGTGCCTTTCCGTTGCGGAACGGTCGCGGCGGGCGGGCCCGTCGGCGACACCGTAGAACCTCAAGCGAGGGTCAGCTTCTTGACCTTGAAGGGTCGAGCTTGCGGGTCGAGACAGCTCGCGGTAATGAGCACGAGGTCACGCCGCGTTCGGCATGCTGACGGATACCCAGCGCGTAACACCGCGTGCGGCGATGTTGCAGGCTGCGTTGCGATCGGCGTGCTCAGCGAAGCCGCACGACCTGCAGCGGAACGTGGATTGGTTGGGTCGGTTGGCCTTGGCAATGTGCCCGCAGGCGGAGCATTGCTGGGAGGTGTACGCCGGGTTGACGTGTACCACCGCTACCGCTGCCCGCTTGGCCTTGTAGGCGATGTACTGACCGAGTTGGGCGAACGCCCATGAGTGCAGCGTGACCCGCTGGGGCCGTCGGAGCCGTACCCGGTCGCGGATGCCGCCCAAATCCTCTAGGGCGATTCCGCGGCCGGTGCGTTCGGCCTCGGTCACGATGGTCTTGGCGATGCGGTGGTTGACGTCGGCGGCGAACCGCGACTCCTTCCGCCGACGTTTCTTCAATAGCCTCTTGGCGGACTTAGTTCCGAGAGCCTGGAGTTTCGTGCGCAGCCGCTGGTCACGGTGCCGGGCTCGGTTAACGGCCTTGCCGCTGTGGCGACGGCCGTCGGAGTCGCTAGCAAGGTTGGCGATACCGAGGTCGACACCGAGGAACCCGTCCGGCTGCCTGGTAGGGGTGTCGGGGATATCACAGGTGGCGTATAGAAACCACATGCCGTCCCGGTGGACGAGGTCCGACTCTCCCTGACGATACCTAGCCAAGGTGGCGTATTGCGCCTCGCTGCAGCTGAACCGGATGGGCCCGGACCGCCCGTTGACCGTCCAGATTGACACCGTGCGGGCCGCCAACTGCCAGGATAGGCACCGGTCGTCGAACGGTTGCGCCGCTGCGCGACGGAAGCGGACCGGCCTGCCCTCAACGGCTCGACGTCGTGGCGACCCGGGCTTGCCGAGATGGCCAGCCGCGATGTTGGCCTTCAGCGCGGCATACGCACCGGACACCTTACGGGCAACGTGGATTGCTGGCTGTGCAGACAAACCCATGTCCTTGAGCTGGCCATAGGTAAGCCGCTGCAGCGACTGCTTGCCAAACACACCCCGCTGGTACGCCAGCTCGGACGCAACATTCGCGGCCTCGTTACACAGTTTCAGCGTCGCCTGTAATGCCACTTGCTGAGCGGCATCCGGGAATAGCCGGACCTGCACGACAATCTTCACCAGGCGCCCTTGCCACACTCGTTGGCTCGCCCGGCTGGCATCGACCGAGGCCACGCACGCTTGCCCACCCAGCCGACGCCGACCTCGGAGCAACATCCTGTCACTAGCCCGGTTGACGTCATACCTGACGTCTACCGGACGGGTCCGACATTCAGGCCGCGCGGCGCTGCTCCACGGTCACCTTCCGGGTGACGGCGACCCGGACCGGGAACGGATAGACCGGCGCGAGCGGGCCCTCCCCCTCGTCTCCGCCGCGGATCGACCAGGGGCTTCGCGGCCGGGCGGCACGGTCGGACGGCCCGTCGCCGCGCAGGCGCGGATGGTTCAGCGCCAGCAGCAGCCCGTATCCGGCGAGCACCAGCCCGTGCGACAGCACCCGGCCCGCCTCGACCCGGTCGGCCAGCGCGTCGTTGACGGTCAGCAGGCTGAGCACGATCACGAACGCGGTCATCACCGGCAGCAGCGCCGCCGGGCGAGTACGCCGCCAGGCCAGCCAGGCCAGGGCAGCCCCGATCGCCACGTTCCAGGCGGCGGACTCGTGCCACAGGTGCCCCGACGACACCGAGCCGACCACGCCGTGCGCGTGCCGCTCGGCCGCGGCCAGGCTGCTGATCTGCGCCACGCCCAGCAGGAACTGGCCCAGCCCGACGGCCAGCAGCGCCCGCCGCAGCCAGCCGGCGACGTCGAACCGGGCGCGCCGCGGTGGCGGGGTCGGCGCGGCGGCCAGCACCGCCGCGAGCGCCCGCTCGCTGAGCCCCGGCACCGGCAGCGCCGCGGCGGTCCGGGCCAGCCGGGTCACCGACTCCGCCCGCTGCCACCAGTCCGCGCACTCCGCACACCCGTCGACGTGCGCGTCGACCGCTTCGCGTTCGCCCGGCTCGTCCGCGCCGTCCAGGCGGGCCGACAGCAGCTCGCGCGCCTGTGTGCACCCCATGCCCACTCCCATGCGACACATTGTCGCCCATACCCGCGAGTTGGTTCCCGGGCATCGCTGTGACCTGCGGCGCTGTCGCGCACCGGGGGGATCGCATCGAAGGGCGGCGAACGATACGCTTCCGGTCATGTCCTACGGCGGTGACGACGAGCGCATCACGGCGCTGGCCCTGGCGGCCCGCGGCGGCGACCGCGCCGCCACCGAGGCGTTCGTGGCGGCTACCCAGCGCGACGTGGTCCGCTTCGTGGCGCACCTGGCCGGGGCCGCCGACGCCGACGACCTCGCGCAGGACACCTACCTGCGGGCGATGCGCGCCCTGCCCTCGTTCGAGGGCCGGTCCTCGGCCCGCACCTGGCTGCTGGCCATCGCCCGGCACACCGTCGTGGACCACCTGCGCGTGCTCGCCCGGCGGCCGCGCCCGGCGGACCTGGCCGACTGGGTGGCCGTGGCCGACACCGTGTCGGCGGGGGCGGCCGGGCGCTTCGACGAGCAGATCCTGCTGAACCGGCTGGTCGCGGGGCTCGACCCCGACCGGCGGGAGGCGTTCGTCGCCACGCAGGTGCTGGGCCTGTCGTATGTCGAGGCCGCCGAGGTGATCGGCTGCCCGATCGGCACCATCCGGTCCCGGGTCGCCCGGGCCCGCGACGACCTCGCCGCCGCGCTCGGCGACAGCGCCACCGCCGCCCCGCGCCGCCACCTGCGCGCCGTCTGACCGGCTCCGCCGACCCACGCCACCCGCATGTGGCGGACCCGTGGCAGCGTGAACACCGCTTCTTTTCCATAAACGGTGGCCTATCTCATCGAGTTCGATCTCGCGACATTCGCTGAGATAGGCCGCCGTTTATGGAGAGCGGACGAGCCGCGGGTCAGGGCACGATACGCCGACTCCGCCGGGCGACGGGTCAGGATCCGGTCGGGGTGGGCTTGCCGCGCAGGGCCAGGCCGAGGGCGGCCAGGGCGACGACCAGCGCGGCGATGCTCAGGCCGAGCGGCCAGCCGCTACCGCCGTCCGAGGACGCCGGGGTGTCGCCGGACGCGGAGTTGCTCCCAGCGGCCGCCGGGGACGCGGGCGCCGCGGCCTTCGGCAGGACCTTGAGCACGGGCGCGGGACGCTCCAGCTCGGCACCGGCCTTCGGCTCCTCGATCCAGCGCACGACCTCGCCGTCGGAGTACGTCTGCAGCGCCTTGAACACGATCTGGCTGACCTCCGGCACCGGCCCGGCGGACACGTCGAACTCCTGGAACTGGCCGGGCTTGACGGCCGAGGCGGCGTCCGCCGTCCAGGTGATCTTCGAGGCGGCCTCGGTGATCTCGTTGTCGTGGTTCTTGATCGGCGTCGCCAGCTTGCGCTTCTCCACCACGGCCGTCCAGCCGGGCACCGGTTTGACCGAGACGCTCGCGAACGGCGCGTCCTCGGGCAGCGTGACCTCCACCTTCACCGTCGACGCGTTGTCCTTCTCGTTCGGCACCCGGAAGGTCAGCCGGGCGTACCCGCCGGCGGTCGCCTCCTTCGGGTTGACCGTCACATGAGCCGCCGCCGGCACGGCCGACAGGCCGACCATCGCCGCCACCGCGACCGCCACCACGCCGGCCCGCCACCGCGCCCTCGCACCGATCTTCATCTCGCGTCCTTCACCTCGGGAGACCGGCGCGCCCCGCGGCGCGCCCGGCGGCGACCAGGTCACCGCGCGACACAGGTCGCCCCGGCCCGGCCGCCGGTTCCCGCACGTATGTGTGGACTGTCACCGATTCACCGGGAACTTCCCGGCTGTTCTCGGCGACACGGACCGGCGCGATGTCGGAGCCGTGACAGAACGCTCGGATGCGCCCGCCCATGCGGCACCGTGCACAGTGCATCGACCGCCGGCAGAGGAGGCACAGATGAGGGGCAGGACCAGGGCGGCAGCGGCCGCCATCGCGCTCGCCGCGGCGACCGGCCTGGCACAGACCGGCGCACCGGCCCAGGCCGCGGTGCCGGGCCTGCAGATCGTGTCCACGGCGAGCACGGGCGGCAGCGGCTCGCCCAAGAGCGTGACGGCCACGTGCCCGGCCGGCAAGCGGGTCGTCGGCGCGGGCTTCTATCTCGACGGAGCGGCCGCGCAGGTGGTGCTGGACGACCTGATCCCGGCGGCCGGTGCGGTGACCGCCACCGGTTACGAGGACCAGGACGGCACGGCCGAGAACTGGTGGATCCGCGCGTACGCGGTCTGCGCCGACCCGGTGCCGGGGCTGGAGATCGTCACCGCTGTCAGCGCCCCCGGCTCGGCCGCGCGCTCGACGACCGCCGCATGCCCGACCGGCAAGCGTGCCCTCGGCGGCGGGGCGACGATCACCGGCGGGCTCGGCCAGGTGGTGATCGACGCGATGATGCCCGCCTCGACGACGGTCACCGCGGCGGCGTTCGAGGACGGTGACGGCACCTCGGCCACCTGGACCCTGACCGCGTACGCGATCTGCGCGCCGGCGCTGCCCGGCCTGGTGCTGCCGACCGTCACCAGCCCGCCGACGACCGGCTTCCAGCAGGGCGCGTCTCCGGCATGCCCGGCAGGGACGGCGGCCCTCGGCACGGGCTGGGACGTCAATACCAGGTTCCCGGGTTCGATCTTCCCGGTCGCCGCTGCCCCGTCCGCCACGGGCGTGCTCACCGTGGCCCTGATGAACAACGCTCCCGGCCTGGCCGAGTGGACGCTGACCGGCCGCGCCGTCTGCGCGACGCCGTAGCCACGGGACACCTTCCGGCTGCCGACCAGCCGGAAGGTATCCCGCTGCCGCTCAGCTCACCAGGTCAGGCGGGCGTACCCGTCGGCTCCGGGTTTGCCGGTCACGCCCGCGGCCGAGTTGCCGCCCGCCAGGCCGCCGTCCGCGGCGAGGCTGCGGTAGTAGCCCCCGCGACCACCCGCACCGCCGCGTCCGCCGTTGCCGCCCGCGCCACCGGCGCCGCCGACGCCGTGCTCGACGTCGTCGGTCACGGCGCCGCCCGCGCCGCCCAGCCCGACCACCGTCGCGCCCGCGCCGCCGGCCCCGCCGGTGCCGCCGCTCGCGCCGTCGACCCCGGAGCCGCCGGCCGCGCCGTCGCCGCCGCCCTTGCCCGCATTGCCCGCCGCGCCGTCGGTGCCGGTGCACAGCGCCGCCGAGAGCACGGCCATCGTGCCGCCCGCGCCGCCGTCGCCGGGGGCGCTGCTGCCGATCCCGCCGGGGCGGGTGGTGCCGGGACGGCTGCCGGTGGCGTCCATGCCGCCGGGGCCGCCGTTGGAGAACTCCGGGCTGCCCTGGCCGCCCGCGCCGCCCGCGACCTGGGTCAGCAGCAGCGCGGTGTCGTTGAGCAGCACGCTGACCTCGGTGAGCGCGCCCTCCGCGCCGTCCGCGCCGGCCTTGGAGAGCTGGCCCGCGTTGCCGTTGCCGCCGGGCGAGCTCGGCGCACCGCCGGTCGCCGCCGCCGCGCCGCGTCCACCGCTGCCGCCGCGGCCGACCACGATGGACAGTTGCGTCGCGGGGAAGTCCGCGGGCAGCACACATTTGACGTACTGCCCCGCGCCGCCGGAGCCGCCGCCCGCGCCACCGCCGCCGGAGCTGCCACCGGCCCCGCCGCCACCGCCCCGGCCGAACAGGGACTTGCCGCCACCGCCGCCGCCCCCACCGGCTCCGCCGCCGTTGCCGCCGCCACCGCCGCCGCCCGCGCCCCACAGCTCCAGCGTCACCTCGGCACCGGCGGGCACGTCGAACGTGTACGTGCCCGCGGTGTCGTAGACCTGCTCACCGGCGGCGACGGCGCTCCAGGACGGCGCGCCGCCGACGACGGCTCCGGCGAGCAGCGCCGCGGTCAGCGCCGCCGCTCGATACGACTTTTTCACCACATGTCACCTTTCCTAGGATCGACCAGATCCTACGGAGGCGACTACGCCGAACCGATCTTCGCCACGCCCGTGACCTGCGAAAACACCTTCGACAGGGCTACATGGCGACGGCCGCGCCGGTGACCGCGACACCGCTGCCGGGGTCGGGCCCGATCCGGACGGTGAGCACGCTGGGGCGGCCCATGTCGACGCCCTGGTGCACGGTGACCGTGGCGGGCGGCGTCACCAGGCCCAGCTCGCGCAGGTAGCCGCCGAACGCCGCGGCGGCCGCGCCCGTCGCCGGGTCGTCCACCACACCGCCGGGCGGGAACGGGTTGCGGGCGTGGAACACGTTCGCGGACTCCCGCCACACCAGGTCGACGGTGGTCCAGCCGTGCCGGGCCATCAGCTCGCCGAGCACGGCCAGGTCGTAGTCCAGGTCGGACAGCCGCTGCCGGGTCGCCGCGGCAAGAACGGGATGCCAGACTCCGGCGTACGCCACCCGGGGCGGCAGGGCCGGGTCCAGGTCGGCGGCCGACCAGCCCAGCACGTCCAGCAGCGCGGCGAGATCGGCCTCGGCGATCGGCGCGGTACGCGGTGCGACGCTGGTCAGCGTGGCCGTGGCGGTGCCGTCGGCGGCCACCTCGGTGGACACCTCGACGGTGCCCGCCTTCGTGTCGAAGGTCAGCGGGCCCGCTCCGTGCCGCTCGGCGTACGCCGCCGCGGCCGCGATGGTCGCGTGCCCGCAGAAGTCCACCTCGGCCAGCGGGCTGAAGTACCGAGCCGTGAACCGGCCGCCGCCGCGCGGCACGAGGAACGCGGTCTCGGAGTACCCGACGTCCGCCGCGACGGCGAGCATCGTCGCGTCGTCGAGCGGGTTCGCGTCGAGCACGACGCCCGCGGGGTTGCCGCCGGCCGGGTCGGCGGTGAACGCCGCGTATCTCAGGATCTCCACGCACTCGACCGTACGGTCCGGGACGGCGCTCCCCCACGGCCAATTCGCGACGGGTGGCTCAGTCGCGCGGCGGCGAGGCGGCCAGCCGCGCGTACTTGATCATCAGTGGGCGCAGGCCGCGTTTCTCGTACACCCGCTGCGCGCCGAGGTTGGCCGCCAGCGTGCCGATGTACAGGTCGCCGATGCCCAGCTCGGCGAGCCGCGCGTCGACGGCGTCGAGCAGCCGGGTGCCGACGCCCCGTCCGCGGTGACTCGCCGCCACGGACAGCGACTCCAGCTCGGCGATCCGGTCACCGGACACCCAGGTGTCGTCCGGGCCCGCGAACACGTGCGTGAACGCGTACCCGACCAGCTCCCGGCCGTCCTCGGCCAGCAGGATGAACGAGCCCGGCTCGATGATCCACTGCCGGTACAGATCCCGGCGCAGCGCCCAGGACCGCTCGTCGGGGTACATCGCCAGCTCCGGCGCGACCTCCCGGTGGTGGCGGTGCAGCGACAGCCACAAGGGCTCCAGCGCGTCGACGGCCTCCGCGCCGGCCAGGCGGATCGTCACCCCGTTGTCGTTCACGAACGACAACGCTACCGAAGCGCCGGCGACCGCGTGCCCGCTCAGGACCGGCCGGTCAGGGCGCAGTTCTTCGCGGCCAGCCCCTCCTGCCACTCCACCTGCGGGCCTTCCGGCTCCGGCAGGTCGTCGCGGCGCTGCTGGCGCCCCTGCGCGAGGTGCACGGTGGACTCGCCGCGCCAGGTGCCCGCCACGACCGGCACCGGCCACGGCTCGACCGGCACGTGTCCGCAGTCGGTGACCCGGTACACCAGGGTGACCTTGGCGGATTCACCCGGTAGCAGCAGCACCGGCACCAGCAGGACCGTCGGGCGCACCTGCTTCGACAAAGGCGTCACGCCGGTGGTGGCCTCATCGTTCGACACCGGCTCACCATAGCGAGCCCACGCATCGCCGTGACAGCCATCGATTCAGCGCCGGGCGACGACGATGTCGGGCTCGTCCGCGCCGACCACGGTGAACCCGGCCTCGGTCAGCTCGGCGTCGAATCCGGACTCCGTGGCGAGATGGCCGTCGAAGACCTCGGTCTCCTCGCGTACGAGCGCGCCGTCGCGGCTGACCCGGTAGCTGAAGCGCCACCGGACCCGGTCCGCGCCGACCGGCGTGGTGGACACCTCGCCGGTGTACAGGTCCCCGCCGAGCCGCCACGACGGCAGGTCCCGGCGGTCCGCCGCGGCGCGGGTCGGCGGGCGTTGCACCACCAGCCGGCCCCCGGGCACCAGTGCCCTCGCCAGGGCACGCAGCGCCGCGGCCCGCTCGGACCGGTCGAGCCCGGCCATGGTGTTCAGGCACCAGGCGAAGTCGGCGACGCCGGTCAGGCCGAGGTCCTGGACGTTACGGGCGTACACGCGAACCCGGGGCAGCACCTCGGCCTGCCCGGCGAGGCGGCTCAGCAGCACGGCCCGCATGCTCGCGGCGGGTTCCACCGCGTGCACGGTCACGGAGCAGCGGCGGGCCAGCTGGTTGGTGGCCAGTCCGGTGCCCGCGCCGACGTCCAGCACACCCACCTCGGGACTGCCGAGCCACCGGTCGAGCAGCCGTCCGGTGACCGCGAGATGCTCGGTGGCCTGCAGCAGGTCGTAGAACTCCGCGGTGACGGCGTACGCCTGGCCCATGAGCCGATCATGCCAAAACACGTGGTGACCGGGCGTGGAACAGGCCGCGGCAGCCCGCCGCAGCCTGTCGCGGGCTCAGCCCGCGATGCCGGTCTCCAGGAATTGGCGCAGCGCCATCTTCGGGCGGTTGCCGATCGCGCTGGCGACGACCTCGCCGTTGCGGAACACGATCAGCGTCGGCATCGACATCACCTTGTACGCCCGCGCCGTCTCCGGGTTGTTGTCGGAGTCGAGCTTGGTGAACACCACCCGGTCGCCGAACTCCGCGGACAGCTCGTTCAGCGAGCGCTCCAGCACCTTGCAGGGCGCGCACCACTCGGCCCAGAAGTCGACCACCACGGGCCGGTCCGACTTCAGCACGACGTCGGCGAACGTGGCGTCGGTGACCTCGATCAGGGCACCGTTCTTCTCAGACATGACTTCTCCCGGTGGGCGATGGCTTCGTTGAGCTGGTGGTCGAGCTTTTCACGGACGGTGTTGAGCCGGGCGAGGCAGGTGTCCACCTCGTCTAGTTTGCGCCGCAGCACCGCGACGGAGTCGGGGCAGACGTCGCCGGTCGCGTGCCCGGCACGCAGGCAGGCTACGAACGGGCGGATGTCGTCCAGGTCGAACCCGACTGCGAGCAGGGCCCGGATCTCGTGCACGACCCGCAGCTCGGCCTCGTCGAAGGCACGGTACCCGTTGGTCGAGCGCCGCGACCGGATGAGTCCGTGCTGCTCGTAGTACCGCAGCGTGCGCGTGCTGGTGCCGGCGCGCTGCGCCAGCTCGCCGATGAGCATCCGGGTCCTCCTCCCTGTCCTGCACAACGCTAAACGTTGCCGCCGGTGTCAAGGCAAGGGTGGCCCCGGTCACGCCGCGCGGAGGTCGGCGGTGACCTTGACAGTTCTCGATGAGGATGCGGACACTGTGGAGCATCGCGTCCGGCCTACCCGGGCATGTCCGGGCGCGCGATGTTAACGCTAACATATATGTAGTTATATGCATTGCCGACTGCGACAAGGAGCAGCACATGCTCGGCAGCATTCCGTCCCCCAGGCGCTCCCCCGCCGCCCGCGCCCTCGCCGCCACCGCGGCCGTCCTGCTCGCGCTGCTCGCCGGCCTGACCGGCGCGCGCCCCGCCGCCGCGGCCACGGTGACCCGCTACGTGCTCACCGCGTTCACCAACAGCAGCGAGAGCAACCTGTACGTCTACACGTCCAGCAACGCGCGCGACTTCACGCTGCTGCGCGGCCCCGCGTACACCCCGCCGTCGGGCCTGATCCGCGACCCCAGCGTGCTCAAGCACAGCGACGGGCGCTACTACGTCGTCTACACCACCAACTGGACCGGCACCGAGTTCGGCATCGCGTCCAGCACCGACCTGATCAACTGGTCGTTCGTGCGCAACGTGCCGGTCGGCATCTCCGGCATCGTCAACACCTGGGCCCCGGAGTGGTTCGTCGACCCGGCCGACGGCAGCGTGAACGTCATCGTGTCGCTGAGCACCACCTCGTACGCGAACTTCCGGCCGTACCGCTACCGGGCCCTGAACACGGCGTTCTCGTCGTGGGCGGCGCCGGTCGCGCTGTCGGGCATCGCGCCGAACTACATCGACACGTTCGTGGTCCGGTCCGGCAGCACCTACCACGCCTTCGCCAAGAACGAGACCACCAAGTACATCGAGCACGCCACGGCGTCCTCGCTCAACGGCCCGTGGACGTTCACCGGCACCGGCAACTGGGCCGGCTGGGGCTCCGGAGTCGAGGGCCCGGCCCTGGTCCGGCAGACCGACGGCAGCTGGCGCATCTACATGGACGGGTACACCTCGGGGCACTACTACACGGCCACCAGCACCGACCTCAACAACTGGTCGGCCCGCTCGGACGTGCCCGGCGGGCTGAGCGGCTTCATCCGGCACGGCACCGTGCTGTCCGAGACGATCACCACCGGTGACGCGTTCACCTCGACGGCGGTCGCCCAGCACAGCGGCAAGTGCCTCGACGTGCCCAACGGGTCCACGGCCACCGGCACCCAGCTGCGGCAGTGGCCCTGCAACGGCCAGAGCCCGCAGTCGTTCCGGTTCAACCCGGTCGGCGTGGACACGTTCACCATCACCAACACCGCCAACGGGCTGTGCCTGGACGTCAACGGGGTGTCCACCGCCAACGGCGCGGCGATCATCCAGTGGACCTGCACCGGCACCGCCAACCAGCAGTTCACCCTGCGGCTGTCCAGCACGGGCGTCTACCAGCTCGTCGCGGTGCACAGCGGCAAGTGCGTCGACGTCAGCAACGCCTCCACCGCCGACGGCGCGCTCGCCATCCAGTGGACCTGCGGCACCGGCGCCAACCAGCGCTGGCGCCTCACCCGCTGACCCCGCCCACCCCCGCCCACCCCCGCCCACCCCGTCCAGCCCCGTCCCCCACCCCGTGCTCCATAAACGTTGGCCTATCTCATCGAAAATCCGTGCCCCGGATTCGATGAGATAGGCCAACGTCGTTGAAAAGCGGGCGGCCGGCGGGCGGGCGGCGGCCGCCCCGGGTCACTCGGTGGCGATGGCCGCCAGGATGTCGGCGCGGGCGGCGCGGCGCGCCGGCCAGAGCGCGGCCAGCACCCCGACCAGCCCCATGCCCGCCAGCGCCACCACCGCGGTCAACCACGGCACCGACATCCCGAACACCGGATTCGCCATGATCACGTACTGCATCACCCCGCCCAGCAGCACCCCGACCCCGATCCCGAGCACCCCGCCGTACAGCGAGATCACCACGCTCTCCCGGCGCACGGTCCGCCGCACCAGCGCCCGCGACGCCCCCAGCGCCCGGAACACGCCCAGCTCACGGGTCCGCTCCAGCACCGACAGCGCCAGCGTGTTGACCACCCCGAACACCGCGATCACCACGGCCGCCCCGAGCAGCACGTACACCAGCCCCAGCACCAGCTGGTACGGCGCGAGCAGGTCGTCGAGCAGCTGCTCGCGGTCCTGGACCAGCACGTCCGGCCGGGACGCGAACGCCCGCTCCAGCCCGGCCCGCAGCGCCGCCTGATCACCGCCGACGGCGTACATGCTGTCGCCGTGGCGGAGCACGCCCGCCGGGACCAGCGCGTCGTCGATCAGCTGGCCGCGCATCAGGTCACTGCCCTCGTGCACGCCCGCCACGGTCGCCGGCACCTCGACCGGCGTCACGTCGCCGTCCGCGCCGACGACCGGGAACCGGAGCCGGACCTGGTCGCCGACCTTCGCGCCGAGCCGGGTGGCGACCCGCTCGGCCAGCAGCACGCCCCGGCGCAGGTCGGCGTCGCCGGCGAGCATCGCGGGGCGCAGCGCGGTGCCGAGCGCGGCCGGGTCCAGGCCGGTGAACTCGGCGTCCTCCGCCGTGCCGCGCGCCGAGACCACCTCCACCTGGCCGGAGCGGGGGGCCGCCAGGCCGGTCAGCCCGGGCACCGCGAGCGCGGCGGTCCGGACCGTGTCGTCGAGCGTGCCGTACGCCGCCGCGCGCAGCACGACCGCGTTCTCGGGCACCGCCGAGCGCACCTGGGCGGTGGTCTCGTCGCTGAGCGTCTGGCCGACGGTCGCGAAGGCGCACACCAGCGACAGCCCGATCATGAGCGCGGACGACGTGGCCGCCGTGCGGCGCGGGTCGCGTACGGCGTTGCGCAAGGCGATCCGGGTGACCGGGCGGGGTGAGCGCAGCAGCCGGGTGAGCGGGGCGAGCACCGTCGACACCAGGATCGGTGCGGTGAGCAGCACCCCGACCCAGGCCAGCACCGCCCCGGCCATGGCCAGCACGCGTTTCGGCTCGGTCAGGTCCTCCGGGGAGGTGACCGCGACCATGGCCGCGCCGGCCGCGACGGCGAGCAGCCCGAGCACGGAACGCAGCACGAGCGAGCGCCGCGGCACGGCGGCGTCGGTGCGCAGCGCCGCCATCGGCGACACCCGGGCCGCCCGCCGCGCCGACCCGTACGCCGCCACGATCGTCACGACCACGCCGACCCCGTAGCCGAGCAGCACCGCCCACGGTGACACCACGTACGCGACCTCGCCGACCACCGGCAGCAGCCGCATCGCCAGCAGGCCCAGCCCGACGCCCAGCGCGACGCCGAGGGTGGAGCCGACGACGCCGAGCACGACGGCCTCGGCCAGCACCGCCCGGCGCACCTGCGCGCGGCGCGCGCCGACGGCCCGCAGCAGCGCGAACTGGCGGGTGCGCTGGGTGACCAGCATGGTGAAGGTGTTCGCGATGACGAACACGCCCGCCATCAGGGCCACCGCCGCGAACGCCAGCAGCGCCTTGCGGATCACGTCGCCGTTGCTCTGCGCCGCTTCGGCCTGCTTGGCGCGCAGCTCGCTGCCGGAGTCGACGCGGAAGTCCGCGCCTAGCGCGGCCTTGGCGGCCGCGACGACGGCCTGCTCGTCGCCTCCGGACAGTTCCACCCTGGCGAATCCGGGCGCGGCGGCCGGGGCGGCGTCGGGGCTGCGCAGCAGCCGGGTCGCGGTGGCTTCGTCGTACGCCACAGCCGGGTCGAACTCCCAGCCGGTGGCCCGGTAGGCGAAGACGCCGACGACGGTGGCGGTGTCGGACCGGTCCCCGCCGAGCAGCACCCGGGCCGAGTCGCCGACCGACAGGCCGGCCTCCTCGGCGGCCTGCTTCTCCAGCGCGACCTCCCCGGCCCGCGCCGGGCCGCGCCCGGCGGTGAGCGCGAAGCGCTGCGAGCCGTCCCAGTCGGTGCCCCCCGTCTCCGCCCAGGACGTGGTGCCGATCTTGCCGTCCTTGCCGACCAGGGCCGCATACCCTTCGCGTACGCCCTCGGCCCGGGTCACCCCCGGCAGCGCCGCGAGCCGGCCGACGACCTCGGCGGGCATCGCGGCGTCGGCCGGGTTCTTGGGCCTGGCCTGCACCACCGCGGCCAGGTCGGTGCGGTAGGAGCCGCTGCTGACGGTGGCCGCCGCGGAGTCCGAAACCACCCAGGTGGCCACCACGAAGCCCACCCCGAGCACGATCGCGGCCACGGTCATCGCCACCCGGCCCAGGTGTGCGCGCAGGTCGCGCAGCATCGCCCGCAGCATCAGGCACCCGCCCCGACGGCCGTGCGGGCGCCGCGCGCCGCGGACTCCAGCGCGCGGATCCGGTCCAGCACCCGGTCGGCGGAGGGTTCGCGCAGCTCGTCGACGATCTTCCCGTCGGCCAGGAACAGCACCCGGTCGGCGTACGACGCCGCGACCGCGTCGTGGGTGACCATCACCACGGTCTGCGCCAGCTCGTCGACGCTGCGCCGCAGGAAGCCGAGCACCTCCGCGCCGGCCCGGGAGTCCAGGGCGCCTGTCGGCTCGTCGGCGAACACCACGTCCGGCCGGCTGATCAGCGCGCGGGCACAGGCGACGCGCTGCTGCTGGCCGCCGGACAGCTGCGCCGGGCGGTGGTGCAGCCGGTCGCGCAGCCCGACCGCGTCGATCACGGTGTCGGCGAACGCCTGGTCGGGACGCCGCCCGGCCAGGTCCAGCGGCAGGGTGATGTTCTCCCACGCGGTCAGCGTCGGCAGCAGGTTGAACGCCTGGAACACGAAACCCATGCGGTCGCGGCGCAGCGCGGTCAGCGCGTCGTCGCGCAGGCCGCTCAGCTCGACCCGGTCGGCGCTGCCGTGCCGGGAGCCGTCCAGCCACACCCGGCCCGCGGTCGGCGTGTCCAGGCCGGCCAGGCAGTGCATCAGGGTCGACTTGCCGGACCCGGACGGTCCCATGATCGCGGTGAGCTCGCCGCGGCCGAAGGCCACCGTGACCGCGTCCAGCGCGATCACCTGCGCGTCGCCCGAGCCGTACCGTTTGGTGAGGTCTTCCGCGCTCACCGCGGCGTCGAAGTTCGTCATGACCGACACGCTGCCGCCCGGCGGCGGCCGTGCACTCCGGCAGGAGTAGATCAAGACCCGCTACTTAAGTAGCAGCCGGCGAGGACGGAAGTAGTGGCCGCCGCCGGGGTGCGCCTGCCTAAGCTCATCACCGAAACGGCGGAGTAACGGAAGGTGGGAGGCGTGGAGCACAGCGTGGCGCGGGTCCCCGGCCTGCCGTCGTGGCTGCAGCCGGGCAGCCGGCTGCGCCGGTTCGCGCACTGGCTGTACCCGTTCGCGCTCGGCTGCGGTGTGACGCTGTTCTCGTTCGTCTCCCCGCTGCGGCCGCCGATCTTCCTGTTCGACGGCCTGGACACCGACGCGCCCTGGGCGCTGGTGGCGCTGGCCATGCTGGCCGCGGGCGTCAGCGCCGCGTGGGTCCGCCGGGCCCGCTGGCCGCTGTTCGTCGTCTCGCTGGTCACCTGGCTGGGCATGACCATGATGGCTGCCGTGTTCGTCGCCTCCTACTACGCGGGCGCGGGCCGCCCTGGCAGGCCGCACCGGCCGGGTCGCGCCTGGCCGTACTTCCTCGCCGCGAGCACGCTGGTCGGCGTGCCCGTCGGCTGGAGCGCGGTGCACAGCGACCTGCTGTACGAGGGCATGACCGGCGGACTGCTCTTCGGCGCGGTGCTGACCGGCTCCTTCTGGGTGGGCATGACCGTCGTGCTGCCGTTCGTGTTCGGGCTGTGGGTGCGCGCCCGCCGCCAGGTGCTGGAGCAGCTGCGCGACCGGGCCGAGCGGCTCGAACGCGAGCAGCACGAACGCGCCGAACGGGCCCGGTCCGAGGAGCGGCGGCGGATCGCCCGGGAGATGCACGACGTGGTCGCGCACCGGGTCGCGCTGATGGTGCTGCACGCCGGGGCGCTGGAGGTCAGCACCGCCGACCCGCGCACCGCCGAGGAGGCGGCGCTGATCCGCACCACCGGCCGGGAGGCCATGCAGGAGCTGCGCGAGGTGCTGGGCATGCTGCGCGCGCCCGACCTGTCCGACGGCACCGCCCCGGACCTGGCTCCGCAGCCGACGCTCGCCGACCTGGACCGGCTGCTGGACGCCAGCCGCGCGGCCGGGCTGCCGGTGCGCCGGGTCGACGTCGGGCAGCGGCAGGAGGTGTCGCTGTCCGCGCAGCGCACCGCGTACCGGGTGGTGCAGGAGGCGCTGACCAACGTGGCCAAGCACGCCGGAGCCGTGCCGACCACGGTGACGCTGCGCCACGAGCCGTACGGGCTGGTGGTGGCCGTGGAGAACGCACCGCCGCCACAGCCGGCCCCGCCGATGCCGGAGAGCGGGCTGGGCCTGGTCGGGCTCACCGAACGGGTCGGCCTGGCCGGTGGCACGGTGCAGGCGCGGCCCCGGCTCGACGGCGGTTTCCTGCTGCACGCGCGCATCCCGGCGGACCCGCCGGAGCAGCTCGCGACCCGGGAGGTGGCGGCGTGATCCGGGTGCTGGTCGTCGACGACGAGGCGCTGGTGCGCTCGGGGCTGCGGATGATCCTCGAAGCGGCCGGTGACATCGCCGTGGTCGCCGAGGCCCGCGACGGCGCGGAGGCCGTCGAGGCGGCGCGCCGGCACCGGCCCGAGGTGGTGTTGATGGACGTGCGCATGCCCGGCACCGACGGGCTGACCGGCGCGGCCGCGGTCGCCCGGCTGCCGGAGCCGCCCCGCGTGGTCATGCTGACCACGTTCGACCAGGACGAGTACGTGCACGCGGCGCTGCGCGCCGGAGCGGTCGGCTTCCTGCTCAAGGACACCCCGCCGCGCGACCTGGCCGAGGCGGTGCGCACCGTGGCGGCCGGCAACGCGATGCTCGCCCCGACGGTCACCCGCCGCCTGATCAGCTCGTTCGCCGAGCGCGGCCCGTCGGTGGCCGACCAGGCTCGCGGGCGGCTGGCGGTGCTCACCGACCGGGAGCGCGACGTGGTGCGCGCCGTCGCCCGCGGCCTGTCGAACGCCGACATCGCCCGCGAGCTGGACATGGCCGAGACCACGGTGAAAGCCCACGTGAGCCGGGCGCTGGCCAAGCTGGGCCTGGCCAACCGGGTGCAGGCCGCGATCCTGGTCCACGACGCCCGCCTCGACGGCGGACCCGGCGCGACGGCGGCCTGACCGGCCGGGACAGCCGGGCGGGCCGGTCCCCGAGGGAGATCGGCCCGCGTACCCCGTGAAGGTCAGTTCCTGGTGTCGTCGCGGTCCTCGTCGCGGCCGCGCACCGCGTCGCGCACGTCGTCGGCGGCCATGGCAGCCTTCGCCTTGGCCTGCTCGGCGACGCCCTCGGCCTGCAGGCTGTGGTTGTCGGTCGCGTCGCCGACGCGCTCCTTGACCTTGCCCTTGAGGTCCTGCAGGTGGTGCTTGGCAGAGTCGACCGTTCCCATCGGTTCATCCCTTCCGTCGCTGCTCGTGCCCCTCTGAACTGCCCGGCGTACGGCGGCGGCAAACCCCGGCGCGATCCCGGCCACATCGGAGGGGCCAGGCCGCGGCCGAAACGTGAGGTACGCGACTACGGGAAGTAATAACGGCTCACTCACGTTTGTCGTTGGTGCGGTGAGGACATGGCTCACACGGCGGCTTCGGGAAGGCGGAACCATGACGGCGGCGGACGTGATGCTCGGCGGCGCGCTGGCCGGGGCATACCTCCTGCTGCTGGCCCTGCGTCGGCGGACCGCGGCCCGGCAGCGACGGACCGAGCGGGCCCTGTCCGTCGCGCGGCTGCCCGCACGGGCCTTCGTCCGGGGCGCGAGCCGTCCGGTCCGGGTGCTGCGTACCGGCCTGCGCCGGCACGCCGACCGGGTGCTGCTGCCCCCGCGCCGCGCCCGGCGGCGGCTGCCGATGCGCCCCGCCAACCGCAACGCCCTGGCCTGAGGACCGGGTCCGGGCCGCCCGTCCGCCGCGGCTCGCCCCGAAGGTCCGGCATCCGCGCCCCCTGTCCCGGCGACACCGATCGTGCCACTGTGGACTGATGAGACGGTCCGGGATCGCGCTCCTCCTGCTCGCCTTGACCGCCTGCACGCCAGGCGGCTCCCCGGCGTCCGCGCCGTCCGCCGTGGGCACGGCGTCGCGGCAGTCCGCGGCCGAGGCCGAGGCGACGCTGGCCAGCCTGCGCCGCGTCGACGACCTGCCGCTGTACGAGATGACCTATACCGGCGACTACGAGACCGCTGCCACCGGACCGGCGCCGACGGCCGCCACCCCGTTCGGATGCTCGCTGTTCGCCGCGTTCGGCGACCCGAAGCGACCGCTGTTCGGGCGCAACTTCGACTGGGACCCGAACCCCGCGCTGGTGCTGCGGGCCGACCCGCCCGACGGGCACGCGTCGATCTCCCTGGTGGACCTGCGCTACCTCGGCTTCTCGGCGGGCGACGACCCGCGCGGCGACCGCCGCCTGCTCGATGCGCCGCTGCTGCCGTTCGACGGGCTGAACGAGCGCGGTCTCGCCGTGGGCATGGCCGCCGACGACAGCGCGTACGCCACGCCCGACCCGGGCAAACCGACCGTGGGCAGCGTACGCATCCTGCGGCTGGTGCTGGACCAGGCGGCCACGGTCGACGAGGCCCTCGCGATCTTCGCCCGGCACAACATCGACTTCGTCGGCGGCCCGCCGCTGCACTACCTGCTCGCGGACGCGTCAGGCGCGTCGGCGCTGGTCGAGTACACCGACGGCCGCCAGCAGGTCGAGCGCGGCACGGCCCCGTGGCGGGCGCTGACGAACGTGCCGCTGGCCGGGGTCGGGGAGGAGGAGCGGCGGCACGACCGGCGCTACCGGGTGCTCGCCGACGCGCTCGGCCGGTCGAAGGGCGCGGTGACCGAGGCGGGCGCGATGGACCTGCTGCGCTCCGTGGCGCAGCCGCACACCCGCTGGTCGGTGACCTACGACCTGGCCACGGGGCAGGTCAAGGTGGTGGCCGGGCAGCGCTGGCAGACCGTGCACAGCTTCCGGCTGGCGGTCGGCTGACTCAGTCGCGCGGCGTACGCGGGCGCGGGATGGGCCGCAGGAACGGCTGGCGCTGGTTGCGCAGCACCTCGGGCACCAGCCAGGTCGCGCCGCTGGCCAGCACCGTCAGCATGAGCGGCACGGCCAGGTACGGGATGCCCGACAGCAGCACCGCCAGCCCGCCCCCGACGAGGTACGCGGCGACCGCGCCGAAGCGGCGCTGCCGGACCCCGGGCGGCTCGCCGCGTTCGAGCACCCACCATTTCGGCGGCTCGGCCCGGCGGCGGCGGATCTCGGCCTGCACGGCGCGGTTGGCCGCCTCCCACACGTTGCGGCGGTAGTCGTAGTCCTCGGCGTCGAAGTCGGCCGGGAAGTGCTTGCGCAGCACGATCAGCCGCAGGTACAGGGTCTCGTCAGGCACCTGGCGCAGGTCGTGAAGTTGCAAGCCTGACATGTCCGACACCTCCCGTTTGAGGATCGGCCCTGACGCTACCTTCCTGATCACCCGCCTGGCATCACCCGCTCGGCGTACGTCAGCTGTAGATCCTCTCCTCGTAGGCGGGCCCGTAGTAGGCCGCCAGCTCCTCGACGGTCTGGTCCGGGCGCTCCAGGGTCTGCGCGATCCGCGGACGCGACGGAGCCGCCTCGGGCTGCCAGGTCTCGGGCTTCCACAACGCCGAGCGCAGGAACGACTTCGAGCAGTGGTAGAACACCTCGTCGATCGACACGATCACGGCGAGTCGCGGCCGGTGGCCCTTGACCACCATGTCGTCGAAGAACGGCGCGTCGGACACCAGCTCCGCGTGGCCGTTGATCCGCAGCGTGTCGGTCCGGCCCGGGATCACGTAGAGCAGGCCGAGCTGCGGGTTGGACAGGATGTTGAAGAACCCGTCGGCCCGGCGGTTGCCCGGCCGCTCCGGGATCGCGATCGTGGTGTCGTCGAGCACCAGCGTGAACCCGGCCGGGTCGCCCTTGGGCGACACGTCGCAGCTGCCGTCGGCGTGCGAGGTCGCCACCAGGCAGAACGACGACGCCGCCAGCCAGGCGCGGTCGTACTCGTGCAGACTGGTCCGGGTCTTGCCGACGACGGCCGCGGTGGGCTCGCCCAGCAGCGCGCGCAGTTGTTCCGGTGTGGTGATCCGATGCGGACTCTCGCTCATGAACTGGTCCTCCCCGTCGGTGTGCCGAATCAGGAGCCTACTCCGCGCAGGTGGGCAGGCCCGTCCCTCCGGTCCGGCCATGCCGCGGACGGGCCGAATCCCGGGCGCTGACACGAAACCGCGGAACTGTCACACAACTGTCACAGTTCCGCCGGATGATCGCCGTACCGGCGGGTAAGGCTCGGGGTCCATCCAGGGAGGTGACGGTGGACGACGTGGTCCCCGCCGGCGCGACGCAGGTCGTGCCGTTGGTCGAGGTGCAGGTGCGCGGCGATCTGGACGTACGGTCCGCGCCCGGTGTGAACGACGTGCTGGAGGAGGCGCTGGCGCTGCACCCGCGCCGGCTCGTCATCGACCTCGCCGACTGCGAGCTGATCGATGCCGCCGGCATCCTGCTGCTGCTGGACACCCACCGCCGGGCCATGCGCGACGGCGGCACGGTGGCGCTGCGCTCGCCGTCCGCGCGGGCACGGCGCAACCTGAAACTCGCCCGCGTCGACCGGGTGCTGCAGGTGCTGACCGCGGACACCGATCCGCCGCAGGTGCTGCCGTGAGCCGCGGGCGACGGTACGGCCTGGTCATGGCCGTGGACCGCCTGCCCGCCGCCGATCCTGACGACAGTCGCGACCAACTGGGCGCCGCGCTGGCGGCCCTGCGGCCGCTCGTCGCGGCACAGTCCGGGGCATGGGCCGCGGCCGGCGGCGAGAGCAGCGGCGACGGCGTGCTCGGCGTGCACCCGCCCGTGCGGGCCGGCGCGGCCGCGCTCGGCGCGAGCCTGCTCCGCTCGCTCTGCCACCACCAGCCCGGCGACTTCCCGGGCGGCTGGTTCGACAGCTACCTGGCGGTCAACCGCCGGGTCGCCGCCGCCGTGGCCGCGTCGGCGTCGGCCTCGGCGACGGTGTGGACCCACGGCCACCAGCTGCAGTTGCTGCCGCGGGTGCTGCGCCGGATGCGCCCCGACCTGACCGTCGTCATGCACCTGCACACCACGTTCCCGCCCGCGGAGTCGTTCGCGCGGCTGCCCGAGCACCGGGCGCTGCTGTCGGGGCTGCTCGGCGCGGACGTGATCGCGCTGCCGCACCAGCGCGCCGTGGACAACCTGCTGGACCTCGCCGACCGGGTGCACGGCCTGCCGGTGCGCGAGGGCCGCATCACGCTCGGCCACCGGGGCGTACGGGTCGTCGCGTACCCGCTGCCGGCCGACATCGCGGGGGCCCGGCGGCTGGCCGGGCTGGCCCCGGTCCGCGCGGGCGGCGGGCGGATCCGGGCCGCGATGCGGGTGAGCGGAACCGTGCTGCTCTCGGTCGCCGGGTGGGATCCCGCCGACGCCGTCGAGCAGCGGCTGCACGCCTTCGAACGCTTCCTCGCCACGCACCGGCCCGCCCCCGGCGAGGTCGCGCTGCTGCACGTGGCCTGCGGCGATCCGCGCACCCCGGCCGAGGACGCGCAGCGCCAGCGGGTCGACCGGCTCATCGCGAAGATCAACGGTACGCACGCCAGCGTCGGGCAGGCGGTCGTGCACTACGTACGCGCCGAGCCGGACCGCCGCGACCTGACCGCGCTGTACCTGGCCTGCGACGGCATCCTGGTCACGCCGAGCCACCACGGCACGGTCGCCGCCGCGCACGAGTTCATCGCGGCCCGCGGCGAGCTCGGCGCGTCCGTCGTGGTCAGCGAGCTGACCAGCGGCGTCGCCGACCTGCCGGGCGCGCTCGCGGTCAACCCGCACGACACGGGCGCGTTCGCCGACGCCATCGCCTCGGCCGCCGGCCGCCACGGCCCGGCCCCGCGGGCCCGCCACGCCGACACCCCGCCCGCGCTGGACAGCTGGGCAGAACACCTGATGACGCTGGTACGGGCACGCGGCGCGGCCGTGCCGGCGACCCCGGAACGCCGCACCCGGCGGCTGTCCACCGGCGCGCACACCCGGCACACCCGGCCCGGCGGCTACGAGGTCGGCGGCCCGCCACTGGCCGCGCGGCGGGTTTCTGGGCGATGATGCGGCGATGGTTGCCGTACTGGTCATCGAAGACGACGACCGCATCCGCCTGTCGCTGACGCTGGCGCTCGAGGACGAGGGATACACCGTCTCGGCCGCCGCGACGGCCGAGGAGGGGCTGGTCCGTCAGCGCCGCGAGCCCGCGGACACGGTGCTCGTGGACCTGATGCTGCCCGGCATCGACGGGTTCGAGTGCATCCGGGAGCTGCGCCGCGCCGACGACGTGCCGATCGTGGTCGTCAGCGCCCGCGACGACACGCACGACATCGTCGCCGCGCTGGAGGCCGGGGCCGACGACTACGTCGTCAAACCGATCGCGGTCAAGGAGCTCACCGCACGGCTGCGCGCGCTGCGGCGGCGGGCCCGCGCGGCCACCGCGGCCGGCCCGCGCACCTCCGTGGTCGGTGAGCTGGAGATCCGGCCGCAGGCCGGCGAGGTGCTGCTGCGCGGCACCCAGCTGGCGCTGACCCGCACCGAGTTCCGGCTGCTGTGCGAGCTGGCCGAGCACGCCGGGCAGGTGCTGTCGCGCCAGCAGCTGCTGGAGCGGGTGTGGGAGTACGACTTCGGCGACGAGCGGCTCGTCGACGTGCACATCGGACGGCTGCGCCAGAAGGTCGAGGACGACCCGAGCAGCCCGGCCCGCCTGGTGACCGTCCGCGGCCTCGGCTACAAGCTGCAGCGATGATCCGCAGACCGGGGCTGCGCGCGCGGGTGACGGCGGGATTCGCCGTCGGGGCGCTGGGGGTGTCCACGGTCATGGGCGCGCTGTCCTACCAGCTCACCGAGCGCTTCCTGCTGGCGCAGCGAGAGGACTCGGCGGTACGCGCCGTGGCGCTGGACGCCGCGATCGTCGCCTCCGGCCTCGACGACGACCGGCCCGACGCGCTGACCGCGCTCAGCGCCCTGAACACCGGCGCGGACCGGCGCGCCTTCCTGCGCCGCGAGAGCCGCTGGTACTCCGCCCAGGTGGACACCGCCAACACCGCCGCCGAGATCCCCGACGCCCTGGTCCGCCTCGTCGAGCGGGGCGAGCCCGGCATCCAGCGGGTACGGGTCGACGGCGTGCCCGCCATGGTCATCGCCGTGCCCCTCGACGACGGCACGGCCCTCTACGAGGTCGACTTCATGCGCGAGCTGGACCGGTCGCTGAAGGTGCTCGCGCTGGTGCTGACCCTGGTCGCGGTGGGCACCACCGGAGCCGGGGCGCTGCTGGGCGCGTACGCGTCTCGCCGGGTGCTGCGCCCGCTCACCTCGGTCGCCAACGCCGCCAGCGAGATCGCCGCCGGGGACCACAGCGCCCGGCTCGACCCCGCCGCCGAACCCGAGCTGGCCCGGCTGACCACCTCGTTCAACCTGATGGTCGACCAGCTCTCGCGGCGCATGGAACGCGATCGCCGGTTCGCCGCCGACGTGAGCCACGAGCTGCGCTCGCCGCTGCAGACCCTGTCCGCCGCCGCCAGCGTGCTGGCCCGCCGCCGCGCCCACCTCGACCCGCGTACCGCGACCGCCGCGGCGCTGCTGACCGAGGAGGTCGAGCGCTTCCAGGACCTGGTGACGGACCTGATCGAGCTGTCCCGCAGCGACCAGGCCGCCGACCGCACCTCCGTCGACGTGCCCGCGCTGGCCCGCCGCCTGTGCCGGGCCCGCGGCCTGAACGTGAACCTGGTGTCGGTCGCCCAGGGCAGCGACGCGATCTGGCAGGTCGACCGGCGGCGCTTCGAGCAGATCCTGGTCAACCTCATTGACAACGCGCAGCGCCACGGCGGCGGCGCGGTCGCGGTGCGCCTGGGCGGCCGCCGCATGCTCGGGTACTACGTCGAGATCGACGACGAGGGCCCAGGGGTCAGCCCGGCCGACCGGGAGTCGATCTTCGACCGGTTCGTGCGCGGCCGCACCGCCGGAGCCCGCGGCGACAGCGAGGGCACCGGACTCGGACTGTCCCTGGTCGCGCAGCACGTGCAGGCGCACGGCGGCCGCGTGCACGTCACCGACCGCCCCGGCGGCGGCGCCCGCTTCCGCATCGACCTGCCGAAGGTGGCCCAGTGACCCGCCGTCTGCTGCCGGCGCTGATGTCGGTGCTGCTCGCCGCCGGGTGCGGTGTGCCGGTCGAGGACCGCCCGCGCGTGATCGAGGTCGGCACGCCGTCCCGGGTGGCGACCGGCGCGCCCTCGGCGGCCGCGTCCGGGCCCGCCGCCGAGAGCCTGTACCTGATCCGGGACGGCTCGCTGGTCGCGGTGCAGCGCCGGCTGGCCGCCGAACCCGACCCGCAACGCCTGCTCGGCGACCTGCTGGCCGGGCCGACCGAGGCGGAGCAGGACCGCGGCCTGAGCACCGCGCTCGGCGGGCGCGACGTGGTCGCGTCGGTGCGGCTGCTCGACGGCGTCGCGTACGTCGAGCTGCCCGCGGGCATCGAGAACACCGGCCGCAACGACGACGTGCTCGCCTTCGGGCAGATCGTGTGCACGCTGACCAGCCGCCGCGACGTCACCGGGGTGGTGTTCACGCAGCAGGGCGCGCGGATCGGGGTGCCCCTGCCGGACGCCTCGCTGAGCCAGGACCCGCTGCGCGCCGCCGACTACGCCGCGCTGATCGCCAACGGCTGAGCACCCCGGGCAACTACGCTGCAAGGGTGACCGAGTCCGTGGCGGTGGACCTCGACCGGCACGTCTACGGGGCGGCCGACGCCCCGATGACGCTGGTGGAGTACGGCGACTTCGAGTGCCCGTACTGCGGCGCGGCCGCGCCGGTGCTGCGCCGCCTGATCGACGAGTCGGACGGCGTGGTGCGGCTGGTCTACCGGCACTTCCCGCTGTTCACGGTGCATCCCTTCGCGCTGACCGCGGCGCTGGCCGCCGAGGCCTCCGGCGACCGCTTCTGGGAGATGCACGACCTGCTGTTCGCCCACCAGAGCCGGCTCACCGACCCCGACCTGGAGAACTACGCGCAGATGCTCGGCCTGGACTCGGTGACCGGCGAATCCGCCCAGCCGCACCGGCCCGCCGTCGAGGCCGACTACCGCTCCGGCGTCACGGCCGGCGTACGCGGCACCCCCACCCTCTTCGCCGACGGCAACCTCTACCAGGGCAAAGTCGAACTCGGCGCCCTCCGCAGCTCCCTCGGCCTCCGCCGCTGACCCCCCAAACGAAGGAAGGGCACCTTCTACACTGACGTCCGTTAACAAGGTGCCCTTCCTTCGTTCCCGTGCGGCAGCGGCGGGTCAGCGTTCGTTGAGGGTGGGGTCGCGCCAGGGGCCGGTGGGGAGTTCGGGCATGCCCTCGGAGTCGTCGACGGTGCACAGGGGCAGGCGCTCGCCGAGGCAGCGCAGGGCGACCGAGCCGAGCACGGCCGCCAGCAGCGAGCCGGCCAGTACGCCGATCTTGGCTTCGGCCTGCAGGAGCGGGTCCCTGAAGGCCAGGTCGGCGATGAACAGCGAGATGGTGAAGCCGATGCCGGCCAGCACCGCGCCGCCGATCAGGTGCCCGTAGCGCACCCGGCCGGGCAGCTCGCCCCAGCCGGTGCGCAGCGCCAGCGCCGCGCCGAGGCTGATGCCGATGGTCTTGCCCGCGACCAGCGCCACGACGATGCCGATGGTCACCGGTGAGGTGGCCGCCCGGCGCAGCGTCTCGGCGTCCAGCCGTACGCCCGCGTTGGCCAATCCGAACACCGGGATCACCAGGAACGCGCTGACCGGGTGCAGCGCGTCCTGCAGCCGGTCGTTGGGCGGCACGGTGGCCCGCGCCGCGGCGGCCGCGAGCCGGGCCCGGACGGCGTCGGCGCGCTCGATCACCGCCCGGCCGTAGAAGCGCAGCCGGTCGACCTGCTCCGGCTCCACCGGCGTGGCCGGCACGAGCAGCCCGACGATCACCCCGGCGAGCGTCGGGTGCAGGCCGGAGGCGAACACGGCCACCCACAGCAGCAGGCCGACCACGACGTACGCCTGCAACTGCCAGACCCGCGCCCAGCGCAGGCCGATCAGCACCAGGGTCAGCGCCAGCACCGCCACCAGCGCGGGCGCCGAGATCCCGCCACTGTAGAAGATCGCCATGACCAGGATGGCGCCGATGTCGTCGGCGATGGCCAGGGTCAGCAGGAACAGCCGCAGCTGGTCGGGGCAGCGCGGCCCGAACAGGGCGAGGATGCCGACCAGGAACGCCGTGTCGGTCGAGATCGGAATGCCCCAGCCGTGCAGGGCCGGGGGCGACGGGTTGAACGCCAGGTAGATCAGCGCGGGCAGGATCAGGCCGCCGAGCGCGCCGAGCACCGGCACCAGCACCGCCCGGGGGCGGCGCAGCTCCCCGACGGTCAGCTCGCGGCTGATCTCCAGGCCGACGGTGAGGAAGAACAGCGCCATCGCCAGGTCGTTGACCCAGTGCCGCAGGTCGAGGTCGATCCCGACGTCGCCGATCCGGACCGAGGCCTCGGTGTGCCAGAACTCCTCGTACCCGCCGCCGGGCAGGTTGGCCCAGATCAGCGCCAGCACCGTCGCGATGAGCAGCAGCAGGCCGCCGCCGGCCTCGGTGGCCAGGAAGCGCTGCAGCGGGTACGACACGTGCGGCACCGGGATGTGCACCCGCGGCCGGGGACCGGGCCGGGGCGGCCGCGGCTCGGTGTTCTGCGCGCTCACCGCGCCCCATCCGCGTGTTTTGTCACGCTTCCCATGATCCCGCGCACCGACGCCGCACCCGGGCCGTTTCGCGGACCCGGATCAAGGTCACTCGACTTGCCAGACACATGGGCGAATGCGGGCTCAAGATACGCACGGGTGCCTGGCAAGTCGGACGATCAAGGGGCCCGCGCGGGGTGGTGGTCGCCCCGCGCGGGTCGAGCGGTCAGGACACCGGGACGGGCCAGACGACGCCGGCGGAGCCGCCGCCACGGCGGACGGGTTCGGCGGCGGCGAGCATGCGGCCGTGGCTCAGGAACTCGATGCCGGTCGCGGCGCCGATCTCCGGGCTGGCCGCGAACGTATGGCCGAGCGCGGTCAGGCCGGGGATCTCCGGGGCGAAGTCGGCCTCGGCCAGCACCGCCGCCGTGTTGCGCTGGGTGGCACGGGCGGCGGCGACCGCCTCCGGCAGGGTCATACCCAGGTCGAGGCGGTTGACCAGGATCTGCAGCACGGTCGTGATGATCGTCGAGCCGCCGGGGGTGCCGACCGCCAGGAACGGCCGGCCGTCGGCCAGCACGATCGTCGGCGCCATCGAGCTGCGCGGGCGCTTGCCGGGGCCGGGCAGGTTCGGGTCGGGCGCGCCGCCCTGGGTCGGGGTGAAGTTGAAGTCGGTCATCTCGTTGTTGAGCAGGAAGCCCCGGCCCGGCACGACCATGCCGTTGCCGCCGGTCTGCTCGATGGTCAGCGTGTACTCGACCACGTTGCCCCAGCGATCGGCCACGGTCAGGTTGGTCGTGGACTGGCCCTCGGTCACCGCGGGACTCGGCGCGGCCGCCGCGCAGCCGCCGTACGACCCGTCGGGCTCACCCGGCGCGACCGGCTTGGCCAGCGCCTGCGCCGGGTTGATCAGGCAGGCCCGCTCCTTGGCGAACCCGTCGGAGAGCAGCTGCTCCAGCAGCGGGCGCGGGGTGAGGTCGCCGACGAAGCGGTTGCGGTCGGCGAACGCGAGCGCGGACGACTCCAGGTAGTGGTGCAGCGCCCCGGTGCGGGTGAGCGCGCTCAGGTCGGTCTGCTCCAGGATGTTGAGCGCCTCGCCGACGGCCTGGCCGCCGCTGGACGGGTTCGGCATGCCGTACACGTCGTAGCCGCGGTAGGACACCCGGGTCGGCTGCGGCGTACGCACCTGGTAGGCGGCCAGGTCGGACAGTGCCATGGTGCCGGGGCGGATCGGGAACGCCCAGGTGCCGATCGGCACGTCGGCGACCGGCGGGTGCTGCACGGTGTCGACGATGTCGCGGGCGATCGCGCCCCGGTAGAACACGCCGGTGCCGTGCCGCGCGATCTGGCGGTACGTGTCGGCCAGGTCCGGGTTGCGGAACACCGTGCCCGCCTCGGGCGGCAGCCCGCCCGGCAGGTACAGCGCGCTCGTGGACGAGAACTGCCCGAACGCGGCCGCGTTGTCGCTGATCTGGGTGCGGAACGTGTTGTCGACGACGAACCCGCGGTCGGCGACCTTCGCCGCCGGGCGCAGCGCGTCGGCCAGGTCGGTCGTCCCCCACTTGCGCAGCGCCTTGTCCCAGGTGGCCAGTGTGCCGGGCACGCCCGCGGCGATGCCGCTGACCCGGGCCTCCTGGAACGCGTACGGCAGGCCGGTCGCCGGGTCGACGAACGCGGTCTCCCCCATCGACATCGGCGCGGCCTCCCGGCCGTCGACGGTGTACACCCGCCGGTCCTTGGCGCTGTAGTAGACCAGGAAGCCGCCGCCGCCGATACCGGCCGAGAACGGCTCCGTGACGCCCAGCGTCGCCGCCGCCGCGATCGCCGCGTCGACGGCGTTGCCGCCCTTGCGCAGCACCTCCAGGCCGACCTTGGTCGCGTCGAGGTCGACGGTCGCGACCGCGCCGCCGTAGCCCGTCGCCACCGGGACCTTGTCCAGGTCAGGTGGCCTCGGGCTCGCCTGGACGGGCCCGGCGGCGGCGGTCGACGCCAGGGTCGCGACGGCGATGCCGGCGAGCGCACGGCGGTGGCGCAGTCTCATGGACTTCCTCCTGGATCGGATCAGGTCGATGTCTTCACCGTATGCCGGATGGCCGCCGCGCGCACGCCGAGTCGTGGTCAGAACCGCCGCGTGAACGGTTCCGGTTTGCGCATACGCACCAGCAGGAGCAGTGGCAACAGGACATACGGAAGGTTGAACGACAGGAACTTGACCGGGTTGGGGGTCTGCCACTGCGGCTCGCCGAAGAACTCCACACCGAACACGATGATCCCGGTGATCGTCGAGATCATCGTCGCGTAGATCACCGCGGGGAGCTGGATCCAGTTGCGGCCGCGGATCAGGGCGTACACCAGTACCAGATAGAAAGGCATGTAGACCAGGGCGGACAGGCCGGTGACGATGCGCATCCACACCGGCGGGTGCATGAACAGCGGGTCGGTGTCGTGGGCGTACCAGTAGTTCGAGTTGAGGATGACGTTGTCCGACGGCTCGCTGAAGTCGAAGCCCAGCGTCGGCATCAGGTCGGCGATCAGCGACGTGATCGTGAAGACGCTGAACACGACCGCGAAGAAGATGTCGATCCGGCGTTCGCGCAGGGGCAGGTTGGCGCTCATGGGGTGTCCTCACTCGGTGCGAGGTGATCGATTGGCAGGCAATGTACTGCCTCGATCACCCGCGCGACACCCTGCGATCAGCTCGCGCCGAACCCCGCCACGAACCGCCGCTGCCAGGGCGTCTCGACAGCCCGCGGGTGGTAGCCGGCGCGCACGTAGGCGACGGCGCGGTCGGCGGGCACCCCGTCGAGCACCGCGAGGCAGGCCAGCGCGGTGCCGGTGCGCCCGATCCCGCCACCGCAGGCCACCTCGACCCGCTCGTCCCCGGCCCGGTTCAGCGCCTCGACCAGTGCGTCCCGGAAGCCCGCCCGGTCGGCGGGCAGCCAGAAGTCGCGCCAGCGCACCCACCGCGCCGCCCACGGCGTCTCGGGCGGCGGCTCGCCGAGCAGGTACAACGCGAACTCCGGAACCGGGCCGCCGGGCAGCTGGCGGCGCAACCCGCGGCCGCGCACCAACCGGCCGGAAGGCAGCCGAAGCACCCCCGACCGGTCCTGCTCCCATGTCACCACGGCGCGACCGTAACAGTCCTTCGGAAGCCGTCGGCACCGTCGCAGACGGCTGGGGCGACTCCACGCGACTCGGGCTGGAGTCCGATGCCGCAGCACCGGTCGCGGACGCCGCACGGCAAGCATCGCGCTCAACGATGATCCGTTTTTGTGGACGCCTGACGTCGTTATAGGCACACCCAGCGTCCACAAAAACGGATCATCGAGCACGCCGACCCAAGCCGCCTTGCGCAGAACGTGATCGGTGGAGCAGAACGGACCCATGCCGGGTCTGAACTCGGCTCATCCGCGCGGTCGATGGGTTTCAGCCCAGCCGGTCGTTGAAGTCGCTTCCGAGCGCCGCCAGGCGTTTGCGGGCGTCCGAGTCGCCGTGGAGCCGCCAGCGCAGGAAGTCGGTGGTGGACTCGGCGACGCGCGCGAAGTCCGGGTCGGCCGGGGACATGAACGGGTTGCGGTGGGTGCCGGCCGGGAGCGTCAAGAACGCCTTCGGCCAGGGCACGGCGTCGTACGCGGCGAGCCCCTGATCGATCGTCACGACCCGGTCCCCCGCACCGTGGATGAACAGCATCGCCGCCGGGTCGCCCCGGAACGCCGCGCCGACGTCGCGGGCGCTGCCCGCCAGCACGATCCCGGCCTTCAGCCGCGGGTCCCGCCACTTACCCAGCGCCCCGACCGTGGTCATGCCGCCCAGCGAGTGCCCGCCGGCCGCGATCCGGTCCGGGTCGAGCCGGCCGTACAGCGGACCGCCCTGCTTCGCGTTGTCCGCGAGCAGCGCGTCGAGCACCGCCGTGACGTCCTGCGGCTGGTTGAGCAGATCCATCACGTCGAGCCTCGCCGCCGCGCCGTTGGTGTACGGGAACGTAGGCGCGGCCACCGCGAACCCGGCCACCACCCAGTGCGCGATCAGGTCCGCGTACTCCGACACGTGGCAGGTGTACCCGTGCACGAACACCACCAGCGGATGCCTGCCCCGGCCGGGCGGCAGGTGCACCTCGGTCGGCAGCGGCCGGTCCGCGCCCCGGGCGAGGCCGAGCCGCACCACCGTGGACGGCGCGGCCTCCGGCGCGGTCGGCGAGCCGCATCCGGCCAGCATGATGAGTCCCGCAGCGATGATCGCAGTCCGGCGGCGCACAGCGCCCTCCCCCGTCGTCGTATGGCGTCCTGAGGGAGGTACCCGGCGAGCCCGCGCCGGGGTTGTCCTTCGGCGACACCGATCGGATCGAGCCGGGCTCATGCCAAACCGTGGCGGCGGTTATGCTCGCGCACCATGATCTTCTCCCGGAAGCGGCGTCCCGATCACTCCGCCGCGACGGCGGCGTTCTGGGCGGCCTGGCCGCAGCTGCGCGCCCGGTCCGAGGCGGCGATCGCCGCCCGCGGCTTCCCCGACGACCTGGTCGCCGACCTCTCCGCCCGGGTCAACGACATCCACCCTGAGCTGGAGTGGGAGTTCAGCAAGGGCCGGGTGTCCGAGCACGCGTTCATCCTCAGCGCGGCCGGTGACCCGGCGCTGCGCGCGATCGCGTACCGCTGGCGGCAGGCGGCCCCGGCGGCCGACGTCACGTGGGAGTTCCACGACGCCCGGCAGGCCGAGCCGGAGATGTTCGAGGCTGCGTTGCAGATCGAGGGCCACCGGGTGGAGCTGGCCGAGCTGCGCTACGCCTTCAGCCTCGACGAGCCGCGCAGCGAGTACGACATCCTGGTCTTCCACCCCGTGTTCGCCGCGATGACGCAGAACGAGCGGCTTCGGCTGGCTTTCCTGTCGCTGGCGTGGCTGCTGGGCGAGGACGCGGTCGAGATCTGGATCGGGAGCGTCGACGTCGCCGCCGAGTGCCCGGCCGGGGCGCAGCCGCCGCAGCAGCTGGCCGCGGCGGTCGCGGAGCTGGCGGCGCAGTACCGCGACGAGACCTGGGTGCTGCTGGGCAGCAGCCCGGACGCCGAGGTCCCGCGCATCGCCACGACGCAGCGGCCGCTCAAGCCCGCCCGCTGGCCGCTGCTGGACACGCACGTCGCGATCACGCTGGCGTTCCGCGGCCGGGACAACGGCATGCCGGAACCGGACGCGCTCACCGCGCTGCGCGACTTCGAGGACCGGCTGCGGGAGGTGCTCGCCGACGCCGAGCTGATCGCGCACGAGACCAGCGCGGGGATGCGGACGTTCCACGTGTACGCCGACTCGGTCCGCTTCTCCGCCGACGCCGTCGAGAAGCTGGCCAAGGGCTGGTCCGGGCGGGCGAAGGTCAAGGTCGGCGCGGATCACGGCTGGGAGGGCGTGCGGCACCTGCGGCCGTGACCCCGCTCAGGTGCGCAGGGTCTGCCGGGGCGAGCGGCCGTACTCCTCCCGGTAGACGGCCGCGAAGCGGCTCAGGCTGGTGAAACCCCAGCGGCGGGCGACCGCGGCCACGGTGTCGCCACGGGTCGGGTCGGCGGTCTGCAGGTCGCGGTGGGCCCGGGACAGCCTGACCCGGCGCAGGTACGCCATCGGGGTGCTGTCGGCGTGCCGGGCGAACGCCGCCTGCAGCCCGCGGGAGGAGATCCCGGCCGCGTCGGCGATGTCCTCGACGGTCACCGGCTCGTGCGCGTGCGCGTCGATGAAGGCGACCGCGCGCCGCAGCGCCGCGGGCGCGACCCGGCCGGGCTCGCCGACGTAGCCGGTGGCGGTGGCGGTGTTGGGGAAGGTCGCGATGGCCGTGGTGGCGGCCAGGTCGACGGCGGCCGCGTGCACGAGCGGGTTGGCCAGCGGCGTGTCCGGAGTGTTGAGCGTGTGGAACAGGTACGCCATGGTGTCACGCCAGTGCCGGCCCGCCTCGGCGGAGATGGGGGCCATGCCGTCGAAGCGGAAGTCGGCCAGCGCGATGCCGGCGCGGGCCGCGACCCGGGCGACCCGGTCGACGGGCAGGCGCAGCAGCCGCAGGTCGAAGTCGCTCCAGCGGATGGTCAGCGGCATGCCGGTCGGGTAGAGGAAGGCCTCGCCGCGCATCGGCCGCAGTTCCTCGCGCCCGGCCCGGACGACGAGGTCGGCGTTCAGCGTCACCACGAACATCAGGTACGGCAGCGGGTCGGTGACCGTCTCCACCGTCGCGGTGTGCCGCACGCTGTCCATGCCCAGCTCACCGGCCTGCACCACGTGCTGCCGGAACCGGAAGTCCTCGGCGCCGCCGAACACCCGGTGCCGGTGCTCGATGTACGACTCGCGCAGCACCTCGTGGGCCGCGTCCACGTCCCCGGTCGCGAACTCGCGCGCGCGTACCCGCAGCGATACACCCTCAGCCATGTCACCCATCCCCGGTGCGGCGGCCCCGGCCGTGGTGGTCGGGGTGCCTACCCGGCAAACGAGGGTCCGGGGAACCGGGTGTTGCGCCGAGGGGACGTGACCTGCGTTCGCGTCCGGGACGGTCAGCCCGCGAGCGCGGCCGGGCGGGCGACGGTGACCACGGTGCCCTCGTGCCGGGCCTGCTCGGCGGCGAAGGTGGCCAGGTGGGAGTTGAGCGTCTGCGCCGGGCCGGACAGGATGAGCGCCGGGTCGCCGGTGGCCACCGCGGCGGTGAACGCGTCCATCAGCCCGGCGTCGCCGCCGCCGTGCCCGCCCGCGGCGTCGGCGCCGCCGGCGGTCGCCGGGTCGTGGCTGGTCGCGGTGCCGGTGGTGAAGTCGTGCACGGTCACGCTGACGGCGTCGCAGACCAGCTCGCCGCGGGTGCCGAAGACGCGGGTGCGCCGGTGGCCGCCGGTGTTGAAGGCGTTCATGGTGAACGACGCGGTCACCCCGCCGTCGAACTCCATCGCGACGACCTGGTGGTCGACGACGTCGTTGTCGCACGCGTACACGCAGCGGCCGTAGGGTCCTTCGCGCAGGGCGGCCGTGAGCGACTCCTCGGTGAAGACCGGGGTCACCACGGACAGCGGCCAGCCGTGCTCGCCGCGGGCCAGCCGGTCGCGGTAGAGGCGGGGGGCGGAGTACGGGCAGTCCGGCTCGACGGCGCAGTCCAGGCAGCGGTCCGCGGCGGCGGCCGGGCGGTTCTCGGGGCGGAAGTGGCGCAGCCCGCCGAAGCTGGACACGCGGGCGATGTCACGGCCGACGATGTGCTGCAGCCAGTCGATGTCGTGGCAGGACTTGGCCAGCAGCATGAAGCTGGACAGGTCCTCGCGCCGCCAGTTGCCGCGCACGAACGAGTGCGCCTGGTGCCAGAAGCCGACCGGCTCGTGGTGCTGCACCGACACCACGTCCCCGATCGCCCCGGCGTCGATCAGGTGCTTGACCAGCCGGGTGTACGGGGCGTACCGCAGCACGTGGCACACGGCGAGCAGCACACCGGCCTCGCGTACGGCGTCGACGATGCGCACGCACTCCTGCGGGGTCGGCGCGAGCGGCTTCTCCAGCATGATGTGCAGGCCGCGCGCGGCGGCGGCCACGGCCGGGTCGGCGTGCCCGGCGTCCTGGGTGGCGATGACGACCGCGTCGGCCGCGAGGTCCCCGTCGGCGAGCAGCTGCCGCCAGTCGTCGTGCAGCGCGGCCGGGTCGAGGCCGTGCGCCGCGGCGAAGCGGGCGCGCCGGTCGGGGTCGGGTTCGGCGACGGCGACGAACCGGGCCCGGTCGGGATGGGCCAGGGCCCAGCGGGCGTACGCGTTGCCGCGGTCACCCGCGCCGATCAGCGCCAGACGCACAGGGTTCACGTAATACTCCCGAAGATCGGTGCCCGGTCCCGGCCACTATAGGAACCGTTTTCTGCGACGGCAAGCAGCGGCCGGGCCCGGAACGTAGCACGTCCCTGGCCCGGCCGTCCCCTCCCCGCCCGCCGCGGGTGGAGCCTCAGACGCCCTTGGTGAAGGTGTCGCACTGGCGGCCGTCGCCGGTGCGGTAGCCGGTGTTGAACCAGTCGCTGCGCTGCTTGGCGGTGCCGTGGGTGAACTTGGACTCGTCGACCCGCCCGCCCGACTTCTCCTGGATCTTGTCGTCGCCGATCGCCGCCGCGGCCTCCAGGGCCTGGTCGATGTCCTGCTGGGTGACCGACTTGAAGATCGCGGTGCCCTTGTCGTCCTTGGTCTCCACGGCGTGCTTGGCCCACACCCCGGCCAGGCAGTCGGCCTGCAGCTCCAGCTTCACCGACAGCGCGTTGGCGTTACCCGGGTCGCGCTCGGACTGCCGCTGCACGTCGGCCGAGATGCCGAGCAGGTTCTGCAGGTGGTGGCCGTACTCGTGGGCCAGCACGTACGGCTGGGCGAACTGCCCGTCGGCGCCGAAGCGGCGGGCCAGCTCGTCGTAGAACGTCAGGTCGATGTACACCTGCTTGTCCGGCGGGCAGTAGAACGGGCCCACCCCGCTGTCGGCCGGGCCGCAGCCGGTGTTCACGGCCTGCGAGAAGAACACCGTGTCGGTCTGCTGGTACGGCTGCCCGAACGTCTCCGGCATGGCCTGCTGCCAGTACGCCTGGATCGAGTTCACGTACAGCGTGTTACGGCACTCGGCGTTGTCGAGCCGGTCCGGGTTCGCCGTCGAGCAGGTCTCGCTCACCCCCGGCCCGCCGTCGCCGCCGCCGAACAGCTGCGGGCCGAGGAAGGTCCCGGCCAGCGCCAGCCCGATCACGATCAGCGTGCCGAGCAGGCCGCCGCCGACCGGGATCGGGATGCCGCCGAGGCCACCGCCCCCTCCGCCGCCCCCGGATCCCCGGGCGTCGGTCACCTGGCTGGTATCGATGTCCGCGTTCTCGTTGAGGGTCATGCCGGCGCGATACCCCGCGCCGGCTGCCCCTTAACCGGTCACGACCCGGGCGCGAGGTCCATCACCGAGACCCGGCACACCGGCTCGCCCTCGACCACCACGGCGTGGATCTCCCGGTAGCCGGGACCGGCCTCCTTCGTGGTGATCCGGAAGTACGGCTCGCCGTCGCCGACCGAGACGAAGTTGTCCGGCAGGTCCACCTCGGCCAGCGAGTTCCACTGGTGCTCGTCGCGGAACGTCGGGGCCGTGTCGGCGGTGTACTGCTGGTAGTTCTCCCCCAGCCAGACCGCCGCGGCCCGGGTGCACGAGCCGTAGTACGTGCTCTCGTAGTCGTGCCGGGCCGTGGTGTAGCCGCCGGCCAGCGGGCTGAAGTACGAGTACTCGTACGGGTAGATGCGAGCGGAGGCGTAGAGGGCCTCGCCCTGGCCGAGCACCGCCGCGCCGATCAGCGCCCAGGCCAGCGCCGTGCGGCCGGAGTCGAACGACTCCCGCGCCCAGCGCACCAGCAGCACCGCGGCCAGCACGATCATGCCGGGCGCGACGAACAGGAACTGGCGCAGGCTGTTGTACAGCGTCGAGTGCGCCCCGATGATCAGCGCGAGCGGGACCAGGATGTACGCCCCGACCAGCAGCATCCGCCCGTCGAGCCGCCGCCGGCGGACCAGTCCCACGACCGCGGCCACCGCGCCCGCGACGGTCAGCGCGACCACGGGCAGCGGCGAGCCGATCACCAGCCACCAGGGGGCGTAGTACCAGGGCAGCTGCGTCGAGCGGACCATCTCGCCGCCGAACAGGATCTCGTTGTCCCAGTCGTACTTCGCCATCGACTCGACCGACGACAGCAGCCCGTCGACGGGGTTGGTCAGCAGGAACGGCCAGAACACCGACATCACCAGGTACGCCGTGGTGCCGATGGCCAGCATCGCGGTGAGCTGGTTGGTCAGCTCGGTGCGCAGCTCGCGCCCGCGCAGCTTGTACCCGTACCGGATCCAGAAGCCCGCCGACACCAGCGCCAGCAGCCCGAACCACAGCAGCGCGTTGACCCGGACGGAGCCCGCGAAGCCGATCGCCGCGCCGACCCCGGCCAGCTCCAGCACCTCGAACCGGCGGTCCGGCTGCCGCCAGCGCCGCATCAGCCGCAGCACCAGCCACAGCACCAGGACCATCGCCACGGCCAGCGGGATGTCCTTGGAGTTGTTCATCATCTGGCCGGTGTAGCGCGGGTACAGCGCGAGGCCGACCGCGGCGGCGAGCCCCGCCCACGCGCCGAGCCGGCCGCGTCCGGCCAGCTCCCGGGCGGCCAGCGCGGCGATCAGCATGCCGAGCACGCCGAACAGCCCGTTGACGATGGTGCGGGTGTTCCAGATCTCCCCGGTCAGGTACTGGAAGAACGCCACGATCAGCTCGAACCCGGAGCCGTGCTGCGGCATGTAGAGGTAGTCCGGAAAGTCCAGGAATGACCGGTCAGTGGTGCCGGACAGGTAGAACTTCAGCACCCTGGCGCCGTAGTCGTCCTGCATGTACTCGTCGTAGGTGCGGCCGTGGAAGCGGCCCTGCGCGACGGTGAAGCAGGACATCACCAGCAGCAGGGCGCCGAGCAGCAGGTGCGGTAGCCGCTCGCGCCACCACGGGGCGGCGGGCTCGGCGGCGACGGCGGGCGGGGCGTCGTCCGGGCTCGCGGTTTTCGGCTCGACGTCTACATCGGACACGGAGCTGCTCCTGAGGTATGGGGACGGGTGGGCGGCCGGGCCCGCCACCAGCAGGCCCCGGGCCCCGGGGCTGTGGGAACCGCGCCGCCCGGATCGACGGGTCCCTCACCGCAAGATTGTCGCCCAGCCTGCCGCCGAGCACCAGCCGCGCCCGCGCGCGTCCCGCTCAGCGGGGCAGTCCGCCGCCGAGCAGCCGGACCGTGAACCCGTCCGGCTCGCGCCGCAGGGAGACGTACGAGCAGATCTGGTGGGCCAACCACAGGCCCCAGCCGCCCGGGCTCGCCCCGGGGACCAGGCCGACGAGGGGGTCGGCGGGGCCGGGCCCCCGATCGGTCACCGTGACCACGATGCGGCCCGGCACGGCCCACAGCCGCAGCAGCACCGGCGGCCGGCCGTGCAGGATCGCGTTGGTGACCGTCTCGGTGGTCGCCAGCAGCAGGCCGCTGAGGTCGTCCTCGGCCAGGCCGGCGGTCGCCTGCAGCGCCACCAGCGCGCCGCGGGCCTGCCCGGTCGTCGGCGCGCTCAGCTCGATCGCGGGCGCGGTGTCCTCCAGCGGGTCGCGCCACGGCGTCACCCCCTCCGCCAGCAGGGCCAACGGGTCCTGGAAGGCGAGGTTGGCGGTATGCCCGAGCGGCGTGGCGATGTGCGGGTGGGTGCGCCGCACGAAGTCGAGCACCTCGTCCGGCGTGGTCCGGGTGTCGTACGGGCACAGCCCCCACATCGGGAAGTCGTCGTAGGCGTGGTTCACCGCCGCCTCGTAGCGCGCCCACCACTCCCACGGCACGCCCACACCCGGATGCGGCACGTCCCCGGCGACCCGGATCTGCGCGGCTCCGGCCGCCACGTGCGCGGCGAGCATCTCCCGGTACCGCTTGATCGCGCCGGCCGGACGCTGGTACTGCGCGTCCCCGCGGATGAAGATCACCCCGCTGTCGCCGCCCAGGGCGTCGCGGACCAGCCGCTCGTTGCGTTCGGCGAACACGGCCAGCGTGGGCTCGCCCTCGGCCACGCCGCCGGTGAGGAAGGGGATGACGACGGAGAGGAACTCCTCGTCGGATGCGTAGAACGCCGTCTCGTGGAAGAAGCCGCGGTGTTCCGCGGCCGCGCCCGTCCTCACGACACCTGCTCGTGCATCATCGACTCCCCGCACGTCAGGCAGGTACCCCGGACGTGTCCGCCCAACCTAACACGGGCATGTGAGATCGTCTCCGGTTCACCGACCGGCCGGAACCGCCCCGCGTCAGTCGACGGGTTCGCCGCTGAGGTGCGCGTACACCCCGGCCACCTGCAGCACGCGCAGCGCCATGCCGGCCGTGTTGACCAGGCGCAGGCCCTGGCCCGCCCCGACCGCGTCGTTGCGGGCCCGCACGAAGGCCCGGATGCCGGACGAATCGATGAACGTGACCGCGGTCATGTCCACCTCGACCGGCAGGCCCGGGTGCGCGGCCGCCGCCGTGGACAACCAGCCGTGCAGGTCGTCGGCCACGGCCAGGTCCACCTCGCCGCTCAGCGCGACGCGCACCACGCCGTCCGTCGCGACGACGTGGTGGCTCAGCTGAGGTGGTGGCAGGCTCACGCGAAGCTTTGTAGCACACCTGCCCGCGCGGGCGCTCGGGCGAGGTCAGCCGCCGACGTGGATGCCGGGCCGCCGGGACGGGTCGGCGTCGCGCTCGCGCAGGATCTCCCGGACCACCGGCGGGGTGTCGCCGCGGCCGAGGAACAGGTAGCGCAGCAGGTGGGTCAGCGGCGAGCCCTCGGACCACTCGAAGTAGCAGTGCGGGCGCACCCCGGTGGTGTCGCGCAGCGCGAGCAGGATCGCCGCGATGGCGTTCGGGGCGGCCGGGGCCGACGCCCGCAGCACCCTGTACTCGCCGACCTGCACGCCGGTCACCTGGAGCACGTCGGCGAACATCGACGGGTCCACCACGTCGATCTCCAGGAACAGCACGTCGGCGCGGCCCGGGACGGGGTTCATGCCGCGCTGCTCGCGCTCCTTGGCGGCGTACTCCGCGACGTCGCCCGCCTGGCGGCGGTTGGCGATCAGGTTGAGCTGCCCGTCGTGGTCGATCGAGTCGGTGACGAACCGCCGGGCGCGGGTGTCGAACTCGATGTGCTTGACGCGCAGCTCGGTGGTGCGGGCGGCGCGGGAGATCAGCGAGATCACCACGATCGCGGCGATGAACATCGCGGAGATGGCGATGCCGTCGGGTTTCTCGTGGATGTTCTCGCCGAGGGCGTACAGCAGGATCAGGGTGAGCACCGCGAACCCGGCGGTCGCCCATTTACGCCGGTAGCGGGCGGCCGAGATGGTGACCGCGACGCTGCCGGAGACCATCATCGCCAGGATGCCGGTGGCATACGCCCCGGCCTGCGCCTCCACGTCGGCCCCGAACGCGATGGTCACGCCCACGCAGACGACCGTGTAGACCAGCACCACCGGGCGGACCGCGCGAGCCCACTCCGGCGCCATGCCGTAGGAGGGCAGGTAGCGGGGCACGATGTTGACCAGGCCCGCCATCGCCGACGCGCCGGCAAACCACAGGATCAGGATCGTGCTGATGTCGTAGACGGTGCCGAAGCCCTCGCCGAGGTGCTCGTGCGCGAGGTACGCCAGCGCCCGGCCGTTGGCGGCGCCGCCCTCGGCGAACTCCTCCGCCGGGATCAGCACCGTGGTGACGAAGCTCGTCAGCAGCAGGTACACCGACATGATCAGCGCGGCCACGGTGAGCAGCTTGCGGGTGTTGCGCACCCGCGACGCCATCCGGGTGCGGCCGTCGGAGCCCTCGGCGGCGACCAGCGGCATCATGCTCACGCCGGTCTCGAAGCCGGACAGGCCCAGCACCAGCAGCGGGAACGCCAGCACCGCCGGGCCGAGCATCCCGCCGAACCCGCCGCCGCCGCTGGTCAGCGCGTCGGTCCAGCCCGACCAGGCGCCTGGGGTGGTGAACACCTCGACCAGGCCGTACCCCGCGATGATCGCGTTGAGGCCGAGGAAGACCGCGACC
>NZ_BONI01000071.1 GCF_016862635.1 Catellatospora coxensis
AGCCTCGGTACGGCGACGGGTCTGCAGGTGGTGTTCAACAACGGCTCCGGCACCTGGGACAACAACAACGGGGCCAACTACAGCCTCGGCACCGGCAACGTGATCGTGTCCGGTGGCGTCGCCGGTGTCGGCGACCCCTGCGCGACCACGTCGCCGTCTGCGTCCAGCTCGCCGCCGGCCTCGCCGTCACCGACGCCGTCGACCTCGCCGAGCACCCCGCCGCCCGCCACCACCGGCACCATGCTCGGCGGCGACCCGCGCAAGGACGCCATCTACTTCGTGATGACCGCCCGCTTCTACGACGGCGACGCGGCCAACAACCGCGGCGGCAGCCAGCACACCAAGTCCGGCAACGCCGCCAACGACGACCCGATGTTCCGCGGCGACTTCTCCGGCCTCATCCAGAAGCTCGACTACATCAAAGGCCTGGGCTTCTCCGCCATCTGGATCACGCCGGTGGTGCTCAACCGCTCCGACTACGACTACCACGGCTACCACGGCTACGACTTCTTCCGGATCGACGCCCGGCTGGAGTCGCCCGGCGCGAGCTACCAGAACCTCATCGACACCGCGCACGCCAAGGGCCTGAAGATCTACCAGGACGTGGTGTACAACCACAGCTCCCGCTGGGGCGCCAAGGGCCTGTTCACGCCCAAGGTGTACGGCGTGCGCGACAGCCAGTGGAGCTGGTACTACGACGTGCCCAACCCGTCGTTCACCTACGACGGCCTGTCCGTGGAACCGAACTCGGCCAAGAGCTACTACACCGGGGACCTGTGGTCGACGCCCGAACCGGCCGGCAACACCTGCCGCAACTGGGGCGTGTTCAGCGGCTTCTACAGCGCCGAGGGCTACAAGGTCTACCACTGCCAGTGGCCCAGCCCGACCTCCGGCATGTTCCCGAGCAACCTGTACCACCAGTGCTGGATCGGCAACTGGGAGGGCGAGGACGCGCGCAGCTGCTGGCTGCACGAGGACCTGGCCGACTTCAACACCGAGAACCCGGCGGTGCAGCAGTACCTGATCGACGCGTACAACCGGTTCATCGACATGGGCGTCGACGGGTTCCGCATCGACACCGCGGTGCACATCCCGCGCGTCACCTGGAACCGCCGCTTCCTGCCCGCCCTGGAGAACAAGCTGATCAGCAAGTACGGCGCGGCGAAGGCCAAGGACTTCTACGTCTTCGGCGAGGTCGCCGCGTTCGTCAACGACAAGTGGAACCGCGGCTCGGTCAACCACTCCGCCCAGTTCTTCACCTGGAAGGAGCGAGCCTCCTACAGCGCCGACGACGCCACGGCGGCGATCGAGCAGTTCAACTACGAGAACAACCTCGGCACGGGCAACCAGCCGACCAGCACGAACGCGTTCCTGCAGGGCAACGTCTATCACGCGCCCGACCGCACGCAGTTCTCCGGCATGAACATCATCGACATGCGCATGCACATGAACTTCGGGGACGCGCCCAACGCCTTCTACAACGGCAAGGACAGCGACGACAGCGTCAACGACGCCACCTACAACGTGGTGTACGTCGACTCGCACGACTACGGCCCGAACAAGTCCAGCACCCGCTACGCCGGGGGCACCGACACCTGGGCCGAGAACATGTCGCTGATGTGGACGTTCCGCGGCGTGCCCACGCTGTACTACGGCTCGGAGATCGAATTCCAGGCCGGCAAGCAGATCGACTGCGGTCCCAGCTGCCCGCTGGCGAACACCGGCCGGGCCTACTACGGCGCCAACGTCGAGGGCAGCGTCACCGCCCCCGACTTCGGCGTGGTCTCGGCCGCGTCCGGCGCGGTCGCGACGACGCTGAACAAGCCGCTGGCCAAGCACCTGCAGCGGCTCAACCAGATCCGCCGCGCCGTCCCCGCGCTGCAGATGGGCCAGTACTCCACCGAGGGCGTCTCCGGCCAGATGGCCTACAAGCGCCGCTACACCAGCGGCTCGGTGGACAGCTTCGCCCTGGTCACCGTCTCCGGCAACGCCACCTTCACCGGCGTGCCCAACGGCGTCTACACCGACGCCGTCACCGGCGCGTCGATCACCGTCACCAACGGCACCCTCACCGCCACCGCCTCCGGCAAGGGCAACCTGCGCGTCTACGTACTCGCCCTCCCCGGCAACCCCGCCCCCGGCAAG
Source organism: Catellatospora coxensis (assembly GCF_016862635.1). Lineage (GTDB taxonomy): Bacteria > Actinomycetota > Actinomycetes > Mycobacteriales > Micromonosporaceae > Catellatospora > Catellatospora coxensis. Next base: position 2,146 of record NZ_BONI01000071.1, read on the forward strand.
ATCGGCTCCGACACCACCTACCTCCACCCGTAAGAAAGGAAGGGCACCTTCACATCGCTATGCGTTGTGGAAGGTGCCCTTCCTCACGGCTTGCGGCCGGTGGGCTGCGCCTGCGCCGCCGCGGGTGACGGCCGGGCGGGTCGCGGGGCAGGACGGGGAACCGCCGCGCGGTCAACGCGGCAACCGTCCACCCAAACTGTACGGTCGGATTGCCGACCCTGGCACAACCCATCTGACCAGCACGAACAGTGCCGGACGCGGACCAGGCCCGGACGACTGCCGCCGAGGCACTAGCTCATAGTGGCGCGGGCGTCGCACAATGCTGATCATGCGTTGGTTCGGTCCCCGGTGCCCCGTCAGCCCCGAGGAGGACGCCTGGGTGGCGTCGTCCCTGACGTGGCTCATGGGCGAGTTCGGCCGCGGGCCGCTGGAACTGCCGCCGGTGCGCCCGGCGGACCTGGTGCCCGCCGGCTACGCCGGTGGCGTCCAGGAGGCACGCACCCTGCTCGACGCGATCTGCCTGCGGATGGGCGTCGACCCGGTGCGGGTGGAGCTGGAGCTGCACTCCCGCGAGGTGCCCGACGGGCACCTGCGGCTGCGCGCGGGCCACCCGGTGATCGGGGTGGCGTTCGGCCACGCCGCCGACCCGGTGCCGCTGGTCGCGACGATCGCGCACGAGCTGGGGCACGTGCTGCTCGTCGGCGACGGGCGGATCAAACCCGACCGGCCCGACGCCGAGCGGCTCGCCGACCTGGTCACCGTCTACTTCGGACTGGGCGTGTTCGGCTCCCGGGTCGCGGTGCGGTGCCCGCGCCGCGCGCCCGGCCTGACCCTGCCGCTGTACGCCTACGCGCTGGCCAACTACGCCTGGCAGCGCGGCGAGCACGCCCCGGACTGGCTCGGCGAGCTGCGCTTCGGCTCGCGCGTGCGGGTGCGGCGCGGGCTGCGGCACCTGGCCTACCGCGCGGCGGACCCGGCCTCGGCCCACTCGCTGTAGGGCGTCCCGTCGCGCAGCCGGGCCAGCGCCGCGCCCGCGTAGCCGACCAGCGGCGTGGGCAGCTTGCGCAGCGAGAACCAGTGCAGGTCGGCGCACTTGTCCGGCTCGGCGTTGACCGGGCTGCCCGACCACTGCCGGACCTGGAAGAACAGGTTCAGCCGCGGCGGGGACTCGTGGTAGTGCAGCAGGTGCACCAGTTCGGCGTGCGCCGGGTCGAGGGTGAGGCCGAGCTCCTCGGCGGACTCGCGCACCAGCGCGTCCAGCGGGGACTCGCCCGCCTCCAGGTGCCCGGCCGGCAGGTGCCAGCACCCGTCGGACCAGCCTGTGCCGATGCGCAGACCCAGCAGCACGTCGTCGCCGCGCCGCAGGATCAGGTGTACCGCGACGATCGCCTGTGCCCTGTGCTTCACCTGCGCATTCTCGAACGCCTGTACGATCGCCGTCAAGCGGCGCGCCGCGCCCCGCGGCCGACCCGCCGTTAGGATGCCGCCATGAACACCCCCGTCACCACCGCCGCCGACACCAGCGTCAAGCCGCTGCGGCTGCTGTTCACCCTGGCGCTGCTCGGTTACGTCGCGCTCCACCTCGGATTCCAGTTCCCGCACTGGATCCTGCCCGCGCAGAACACGACCCTGATCTCCCGGTCGCAGTCGGCAGGTTTCCTGGACCTGTTCCTCATGGCGTTCCCGCTGCTGGCCGTCCTGATCGCCACCCACCTGAGCCCGCAGCTGCCGGGCTCGAAGATCTTCGCGCTGGTCGCGCTGATCGAGTACGCCGTGGCGGTCGTGCTCGGCGGCGTCACGTTCCTGATCGGGCTGGGCGGCCTGGGCTGGGTCGACACCTTCCCGGAGACGATCGACGCGCTCGGGCACGTGGTGCTCGCCATCGCCCGCCTCGGCCTGGTGACGCTGGCCGGATACGCCGTGCTGCGGGTGTTCCTGGCCCTGGGCGGCCGGGTCACGCTGCCGTCGGCCCTCCACCCGCCCGCCTGAGCCGGGGGAGTCCGCATGGGCGACCGGGTCCTGCTGCTGGCCACCAAGGACACCATCGCGTACCGGCGGCGCGCCGGGCGCGAGTCCGTCGCGTCCGGCGCGGAACTGCTGGCCGCGGCGGGCCCGGTCGCCGCGGAGATCACCGTCGTGGACGTGACCTCCGAACCGGGCTGGGACATCTCGCCGACGACCATGCTGGCCCTGGGCCGCCGGGTGCGGCAGGCGGCGGGGGAGTACGACGGGGTGGTGCTCACCCACGGCGTCGACACCGTCGAGGAGACCGCGTACCTGGTGGACCTCATGGCGGGCCCGGCCGCCGAGCGGGCCGCGATCGTGCTGACCGGCGCGGTCCGGGCGCTCGACGACCAGGACAGCGACGGCCCCGGCAACCTCGCCGCGGCGCTGGCCGCCGCGGCCGACCCGGCGGCCCGGGGCCTGGGCGCGGTGGTCTGCGCGGCCGGCGAGCTGCACGCCGCCCGCTGGGTCACGCTGGCTGACGCGTCCGAGCCGGGCGGGTTCACGTCGGCGCCGTACGGGCCGCTGGCCCGGGTGGTCGACGGCAAGGTCGAGCGGCTCACCGCGCCGCCGCCGCGCCCGCCGTACGGCGGCGGCGAACCCGAGTGGGACGTCGCCCTGTTCAAGACCTATCCCGGCATGGATCCCGACGTGCTCGGCGGCCTGGCCGACCGCGGCGTGCGGGGTGTCGTGCTGGAGGGCACCGGCCAGGGCAACGTCCCGGCGAGCCTGCTCACCGCGATCAGCGATGTCCTCGACGACGACATCCCGGTGGTCGTCACCTCCCGCAGCCGGTACCGGCCGGGTCCGGGCGAGCCGCCCCGCGACATGGGCATGGCGGTGCGCCTGGGCGCGATCCCGGCCTACGGCATGCGCGCGGAGAAGGCCCGGGTCGCCCTCATGGCGGCCCTCGGCGACGGCTACGGCGTCGACGCCGTACGTGCCTGGTTCTCCGGCCTCTGACCAGCACCCGCACCATCGCGATGATGGGAAGGGCACCTTCTGCATCGCATAGCGATGTGAAGGTGCCCTTCCTTTCGTGCACTCGGGCGGGGGTCGCTCCGGTGGGTGAGGTTTTCACTCGGGGGCGGCGGTTTCACGGGTCCGGGTTACCGTGTCGCACATCCTGTCCGTCCAGGTGTAAGACAGTTGACTGTCAATGGCGATGATTTGCCCTAGTCTGCGGCTTGAATACCGTTGCCGCGCCGTGCGCGGGGGAGCTGGGGAGCGCCATGGACGTCAGGACCGTCGGCGGGACGACGCGTCTGCAGCCGGACTTCACCAGGGTCAACGAGCTGGCCGTGCGGACAGAACGGCTGCCGCGCCGGGAACGTGACGGCGTGCTGCCGTTCCCCGGCGCGATGTGGCTGTGGGTCGGGCTGGCGACGCTGCTGCGCCTGGCCGTATGGGCAGCCGGAGCGGTGCTCGGCGTGGGTGTCGTCGCGGCGGCGGCGGTGCTGCCGGGCGTGCCCGGCCCGGTGCTGTTCGCCGGGGCGGCCGCTGCGCTGGTCGCGCTGCTGGTCCGGGTCGCCCGCGGGCTGCGGCGGCGCAGCGAGGCGAGCCGGCGGGCGGCCGTGGCCCGGGAGTACTGGTCCTGGCGGCGGCCGCCGTCGCGGTTCGAGTACGAGCCCGCCGCCCTGGACCTGCCGTCGTGGCTCGGTGACCCGGTGCACCGCAGGCTGCTGCGGGTGGTACGCCCGCGCCGGACCGCCCCGCACGCCGACCGGGTGCGCTGGGCCCACCGCTGGGCGCGCAGCCGCGAACTGCGCGCGCTCGTGCCCCGGCTGACCGGCGTGACCGCGCTGGCCGCGGTGCTGACCGTCGGCGCGTGGCGGGCCGGCTGGCTGGGCGCGCACGCCCCGGCGGCGGTGCCCGCGGACGTGGAACTCGGCGGCCGGGTGCCCAACCCGGACGTGCTGCCCGCGCTGGACGTCGCGGTCGCCGCGGTGGCCGACTACGCCTGGCACCTGGTGGACATGGTGCCGATGCTCGGGCTGGCCGACGTGCTCGGCTGGTCGCGCCCGGCGGCGCTGGCCGCGGGCGGGCTGCAGGACGGCCTGGCCGTGACGTACCGGGTCGCGGTGCTGCTGGTCCTGGCGGCGACCGCGGTCGCCCTGCTGGGCCGCCGGGTCGAGGTCGACGCCAAGCCGCCGCTGCTGGCCGGGCAGGTCGAGCGGGCGCTGGTGGAGGAGCTGGTGCAGGCGCGGCGGCTGCTGGAGGGCGGGTCCGGGCGGCACGACCAGCGCCTGCTCGACGCCGCCTGCCGCCGGTTGCGGGCCGACACCGTCGCCGTGCCCGCGCCGTACGAGCTGTGGAACGCCGAGTCGCTGTGCCACGCGCTGGCGCTGGAGCAGTCCTGGATGACCGACTGGCGGGTCCCCGAGCAGCGCTCCGTGCTGTCCTGACCCGCGGAGCCGCCCCACCCGTGCGCCGGGTGGGGCGGCGTCCTGCCCACTCAGTTCAGGATCTCGCTGGAGGGCGGGTTGAAGTCGCGCACCGGCTTGTCCTTCAGGGCGTACTTCAGCGAGTTCGTCACCGCGTCCAGCGGCATGTTGTAGTTGCCGTCGCCGGCCACGTTCTTGACGTAGTCCGGGTCGGCGATGAAGCTCGCCGCGGCCAGCTCGGGCGTGAACCCGACGAACCAGGCGGCCCGGGTGTCGTCGGTGGTACCGGTCTTGCCGGCGATCGGGCGCTCCATCATGGCGTACACCCGCGAACCGGTGGACCAGTCGCCGCAGCTGCCGCGGGCGGCCTTGTACCCGGTGACGCAGCGCGCGGCGTCGGTGGCGGCGCGGGCGACGTCCTGGCTGAACGCCCGGTTGCACTGCGGTGCGGCGGCCTCGACCTGCTTGCCGTCGACGGTCGCCGCGAACTCCTGGCCGTCCGGCGTCTTGATCGACAGCACCGGGCTGGGCTTGCAGTACATGCCCTCGGCGGCGACGGTCGCGTACGCGTTGGCCATCTCCAGCGGGGTCGTGTCGGCCACGCCGAGCGTGAACGCGCCCCACTTGTCGGCGTGCTTGGGCGAGGCGTGCAGCCGGTCCACGTCGGTGTGCCAGACCAGGCCGATCCGCTCGGCCATGCGCACCGCCTTGTCCGAGCCCACCGCCTGCTCCAGCTGGACGAAGTAGGTGTTCACCGACTTGCCGAAGCCGGAGTACATGTTGTGCTTGCCGGTCATGCTGCCGCTGGCGTTGGACGGGCACCAGCGGTTGCCGCAGGCGGCCGGCCCGCCGGGCTCCACCACGTAGATCGAGGTGTAGCGGTGCGGGGCGTAGAACGACTTGGACATCTTCATGCCCGAGTCCAGCGCGGCGAGCATGGTGAACATCTTGAACGTCGATCCGGCCTGGTAGCCCGGGATGTCACCGCCGCCGAGCAGTGGCGCGACCGTGTTCGGGTAGCTGCCCTTGACGTTGAAGGACTGCTTGATCGGGTCGGAGTTCGGGCCGTTCTTGCTCTGGTCCATCGAGTAGACCCGGTTGACGGTCATGCTGAGCACGCGGCCGGTGCCGGGCTGGACGACCACGTTGCCGTACGCCAGCCGCATGTCGGTCTTGGACCGGCTCAGCAGGTCCTTCATCCCGAACGCCTGCAGCTGCGGGTCGAGGCTGGTGACCACCTTGTAGCCGCCGGTGCGCAGCTTGTCCAGGCGGGCGACCGGGTTGGGCCCGAACGCGGGCTGCTGCATCCACCAGTTCTTGAAGAAGTCGCAGAAGAAGCCCCAGTCGCGGGTGCTCGCCGGCACCGAGCCGCAGTCGCGCGGCGGGCTGCTGAGCTTCAGCTTGATCGGCTCGGCGGTCGCCTTGTTGGCCTGCTCGGCGGTGATGAACTTGAGCTCGGCCATCCGCCGGATCACGTAGTTGCGCCGGTCGAGGGCCGGGCCGGTCTGGTTCGCCGGGTCGAACGCCGACGGCGCCTTGACCAGTCCGGCCAGCGTGGCGGCCTCGACCAGGGTCAGGTCCTTGGGCTCCTTGGAGAAGAAGATCTGGGAGGCGGCGTAGATGCCGTACGCCCGGTGGCCGAAGTAGGCCATGTTCAGGTAGCCCTCCATGATCTGCTGCTTGGTCCACTGACCTTCCAGCTTGATCGCGAGCCGGATCTCGTTGAGCTTGCGCTGCGGGGTCTGCTCGGTGGCCGCGACGGCCTCCTGGGCCGTCTGGGCGCTGTCGCGCAGTGCCATGCGCACGTACTGCATGGTCAGCGTCGAGGCGCCCTGGGAGACTTCGCCCTGCTGGCGGTTGGCCACGAAGGCGCGGGCGATGGACTGGAAGTCGACGCCCATGTGGGAGTAGAAGCGCGCGTCCTCGGCGGCGAGCACAGCGTTGACCACGTTCTGGTTCATCGAGCCGAGCGGCACGAACTTGCGGTGCTCGTCGTAGAACATCGTGATCAGCGACTTGCCGTCGTTGGCGTAGACGTACGTGGTCTGGCCGACCTGATGCTCCTTGAGCTGGGTCGGCAGGCTCTGATAGATGGCCGCGCCCTTCATGGCTCCGATGCCCGCCGGTACGGCCAGCGGTAGCGAGGCGAGGGCAAGCACGACCCCACCCAGGACGCCGGTGCGGAGCATGCCGCTGTACCGGCCGAAAGCGCTGATTAACCGCTGCACCATAGCCACGAATATAGGCAGCTCAGCATACCGAAGTGAGGAAGATTCACTAATGCTTATGCGGATCGGTCCCGTGTGGAGGCAGCTCAGCCGCCGAAGCAGTCCGCGGGGCGTCCCACCACGTCCACCGGCTGGTGGGCGTACACCAGACCGGCGTGCGGATCGTCGGGCCGGCCCACCGACGCCGTCGTGATCACCAGCGTGTCCAGCCGGGGCCCGGCGAACGCACAGCTGGTCACCAGCGGGGTCGGCAGCGCGACGATCCGGTCCAGCCGCCCGTCGGGGGTGTAGCGGCGCACCGCGCCCCCGGCCCACAGCGCCACCCACACCCCGCCCTCGGCGTCCACGCACATGCCGTCGGGGTGCCCCTCGTCGATCTGCGCCAGCGTGCGCCGCGCCGACGGCTCGCCGGTGCCGAGGTCGTAGTCGTAGGCGTCGACCCGGCCGGTCGGGGTGTCGATGTGGTACATCGTCGCGCCGTCGGGCGACCAGCCCAGCCCGTTGCTGATGGTCAGCCCGGTGAACACGGTGGTGAGCGCGTCCGCGCCCGGGTCGAGGCGGTACAGGGCGCCCGCGCCGGGGCGCTCGTCGTAGGCCATGGTGCCCAGCCACAGCCGCCCCGCCGGGTCGGCCTTGGCGTCGTTGGACCGCAGCCCGCCGGTGTCGCCGGGGTAGCCGGGCAGCCGCTGCTCGCCGCCGCCGGGCACCAGCCGCACCGGCCCTTCGGGCAGGCAGGCCACGAAGCCGCCGCCGCAGACCGGCACCGCCGCGCCGACGTGCGCCGAGGTGCTCACCTCGCCGGAGGCGTCGCCCTCCACGGAGCGCCACAGCACCCGGCTGCGCAGGATGTCGACCCACCAGACCCGGCCGTCCCGGCCGTACAGCGGCCCTTCACCCAGCTCACAGCGCCGGGAGTCGAAGACCTCCACGTCCGACATCGGGTCACCCCTCGGCCTGCCGTACGGGCGCGCCGCCGACGGCCGCCCGCTCCACCATAAACCGGGCCGCGCCGCCTAGAAGGCGCTCTGCCACATCGAGATGTTCCGGAACCGCACCCGCCACGGCGAGACGCCGATCTTGCCCTCGGTGGACACGCCGAGGATCACCCGGCCCTCCGCGAACTGCTCGTTCACCACCGGCACGACGGTGCCCGCGGCCATGGTGAGCTCCTTGCCGCCGAGGAACAGGCGGAACTGCGATCCGGTGGCCGAGATGCCGACCCGGTGGAACCGGCCCAGCGCCAGCTTCCTGTCCAGCGGGAAGTCGACCAGGGTCCGGCCGTTGCTCGGGTCGTCGTCGGCGTGGCGCATCAGCCGGACCTTGTCGTCACACACCCGCAGCTCGTAACCCCGCAGGGCGCGATACCGGAACCAGATCCCGGCGCAGGCCCCCTCGTCGACCAGCGCCACGTCCACCTCGGTCCGGAAGTCGGCGAGGGTGTCGTCCGGGCCGCTGCACTGGTAGCTCCAGTCCTTCAGCGTGGTGACCAGGAACGCCTGGTTCTCGTAACGGCACGTGGCCCCGTCGGGGTCGTCGTCGCGCACCGGCCAGCTCTGCGCCCGGTTCAGCTTCTCGACCCGGTACGGCGCGGGCTTGGACGGCTTCGGCGAGGCCGACGGCGAGGGCGAGGCCGACGGGGACGGCGTCGGCGACGCGCTGGGGCTCGGGCTCGCCGACGGAGTGGGCGAGCTGCTGGGGGAGGCGCTCGGCGACGGGGCCGCCGCGAACCCGGCCGGCAGCGGCAGGGCCCCGGTCAGCAGGGCCACCGTGAGACCGCCGAGCAGCAGCGTCGTCGCGCCGAGCCCGGCGGCGACGGGCTTGGCCCACCGGGAGCCACCCCGCCGCCCGGCCTCCGGCTGCAGGTTGGTCAGGTCGGCGTCGACGACGGCGAACTTGCTGCCCGCCTCGGCCGCGGCGGCCGCCTGCCGGGGCAGCTCCCCGGAGCTCAGCGCCCGGTCCGGCCCCCGGGTGAGCAGCCGGTCGAGCAGGTCGCGCGCGGTCGGGCGGTCGGCGGGGTCCTTGGACAGGGCCGCCTCGACCAGCTCGCGCAGCGGGCCGGTCAGGCCTTCCAGGTCGGGTTCGGAGGTCATGATGCGCACCGCGACCGCGGGCATCGAGTCGGCGGCGAAGGTGACCCGGCCGGTGCCCGCGAACGCGACCACCGCGCCCCAGGCGAACACGTCCGCGGCCGGGGTCAGCGCCTTGCGCGACTTGGTGTCCAGGCGCTCCGGGGCCATGTACGCGACCGTGCCGATGAGCTGGTCGGTGCGGGTGTTGCCGGGCTGCCCCTCGACCGCGCGGGCGATGCCGAAGTCGATCACCTTCGGGGTGCCCGGGGCCAGCAGCACGTTGCTGGGCTTGAGGTCACGGTGGATGACGCCCGCGCCGTGGATCGCGGTCAGCGCGGTGGCCACGCCGATGGCCAGCCCGTGCAGGTTCGCCGGGGTCAGCGGGCCGCGCTGCTGCACGACGCTGGACAGGCTGGGTCCGTCCACGTACTCGACCACCAGGTACGGAGACTCGTGGTCCGGGTCGGCGTCGAGCACCTCGGCCGTGCAGAACGGCGGCACCTGCTTCGCCCGCTCCACCTCGCTGCGGAACCGCTGCCGGAACTCGGGCTCGCCGGCCAGATCGGCGCGGATCACCTTCACTGCGACGAGGCTGTCCTGCGGGTCGCGGGCCAGGTAGACACTGCCCATGCCGCCCTCGCCGAGGCGACCCAGGAGCGTGTAACCGCCCAGCTCGCGTGGGTCGTTCGGCCGCAGCGGCCGCGAAGTGTCGGCGCCGACCATGATGGACTCGTTCTCCCGTTCTCGATGCCCGGCAAGGCCGCGGCTCAGCACGCCGCGACCTTACGGACTGTCCCCGCTGAGTCACGCGACATCCTGCCATCCGCGGGCCGTCGCCGTAACCCTGCCGCGTCACCAGACGCGCGACGGGGCCCGAGAGGTTGCTCAGCTGGTGATGCGGTGCAGGATCAGATCGTGGACGTGGTGCGACTTCTCGTCCCCACGGAACTCCATTTCGTACACATGTGTGCCGACGTTGATGGCGATCGCGCCCGTCGAGAAGAACTGCCCCGCCCAGGACTTGTTGCTGACCACGCTCACGCTGGTGATCTTCGAATAGGGAATGCTGGTGATGGCGGTCTTCTTGCCCACGAAGGACTTGTCCTGGATGATCACGCGGCGGTCGGTGAGCCCGATGAAACCGGTGCCCGTCCCGATGGCGTCGTACACGGCGATGACCTGCTCGCCGGGCAGCAGCCCGCTCTGGATCTGCTGGAGCTGCTCCTTGCGGTCGTACACGATGCTCGCTGTCATGCCCCGACGCTAATCGCGTCCTGCAACCCCAGCTGTGTCCTGCAGACCCCGCTCCGCGGCCTTGCTCGATGTCCATCCTCCGCCGGCTGAACACCGAGCGGCCGCTACGACGGGCTCCTGATCACCCGCACCAGTCGGCCAGGACCTCGGCGGTGTGCTCGCCGGGCAGGGCCGGGGGCCGGTCCAGCGCCGCCGGGGTGGCCGAGAAGCGGGGCGCGGGCGCGGGCTGCGTCACACCGTCGTGGACCAGGTAGGTGCCCCGCGCCGCGAGCTGCGGGTCGGCCGGTGCGCGGCCCATCGGCAGCACCGGGGCCACGCAGCCGTCGGTGTCGGCGAACAGCTGCGCCCAGTGCGCCTGCGGCTGCTCCGCGAAGCGCCGTGCCAGCAGTTCGCGCAACTGCGGCCAGGCCGCCCGGTCGTACTGCGGGGTGTCGGCGGGCAGGTCCAGCCGGGCCAGCAGCTCCGCGAAGAACTGCGGCTCCAGCGCGGCGACCGCGACGTGGCGGCCGTCGGCGGTGGCGTACACGTCGTAGAACGGCGCGCCGCCGTCGAACAGGTTCACGCCGCGCTCGTCGAGCCAGGTGCCGCCCGCGTGCATACCCCACTGCATCGCCGTCAGGTGGGCCACACCGTCCACGATGGCCGCGTCGACGACCTGCCCCGGGCCGCCGCCGCGCACCTGTCACAGCGCGGCCAGGATGCCCGCCACCAGGTACATCGCGCCGCCCGCGAAGTCGCCGAGCAGGTTCAGCGGGATCTGCGGCGGCCCGCCGGCCCGGCCGATCGCGTGCAGCGCCCCGGTCACCGCGAGATAGGTCAGGTCGTGCCCGGCCGTGTGCGCCCGCGGCCCGTCCTGGCCCCAGCCGGTGATCCGGCCGTACACCAGCTGCGGGCGGCGGTGCAGGCACACGTCCGGTCCGAAGCCCAGGCGCTCGGCGACGCCCGGCCGGAAGCCCTCGATCAGCACGTCGGCCCGGTCGGCCAGGCGCAGCAGCAGGGCCACCCCGGCCGGGTCCTTCAGGTCCACCGCGATCGCGCGCTTGCCGCGGTGCAGCAGGTCGAACCGCGGGTCCACGGCGGTGACGCCGCCGCCGGGACGGTCCACCCGCACCACGTCCGCCCCCAGGTCGGCCAGGTACATGCCGCAGAACGGACCGGGGCCGATCCCCCCGACCTCCAGCACCTTCAAGCCGTCCAGCGGACCCATGGCGGTGATCGTACGCAGCTACTCGCGGCTGAAGGTCCACACCCCGTTGGTGTCGATCACCACCACGACCGTGCCGCGGGGCAGCATCGCCTCACCGGTGAAGTCGCCCTCCTGATTGATCAGCGTGGCGCTGTCCGAGCCGATCGCCTGCACGGTGAACTTGCCGGTGCCGCGGTGGTCGAATGCGACCTTGACCGACTCCGCCGCGGTACGCGGGATCAGCAGCACGTCCGCGCCGACCCCGGACGCGTTGCCGCTGAACGTCTGCGCGGACGCCAGCGGGCGCACCACCATGCGCCAGCCGCCCTCGGCCTGGATGCTCACCGCGTCGGGCCGCATCTCGCCCAGGTCCAGCGGGCGTACGCCCTCGTAGCTCTCCGCGGCGCTGACCAGCGTCTGGATCTCCTGACCGTCGGCCTTGACGGTGCGCACGACGAACGGGCCCGTGCCGGTGTAGGTGAGCGCGACGGTGTGGAAGGTGCTGCCCAGCTCGACCGGGACCACCCGCGGGCCGACGCCCTCGAAGATCTGGTCCTGCGGCAGCGCCTCGGCGGCCTGCCGGCTCGGCGTCGGGATCGGCCGGCCCTGGGCCTGCCGGGTGGCCTCGGCGTCGGGCTGCTCGCCGACCTCGGTGGCGCTCGGGTCGGCGACCGCCCCGGACGTGCCGCCGATCCGGGTGGCGACGAAGCCGCCCACGCCGACCACGGTGCAGAGCAGCAGGCCGGCCGCGCCGGCCAGTCCCCATACCCACCAGGGCTTGCGCCTGGCCGGGGCCGCGTGCGCGGGCACATGCGTCGCCGCGTGCGCGGGCACGTGCGCGGCGTCGGGCGGCGGCGCTACACCGGCCACCGCGTCCGGCGGCTCGGCCGCGAACGCCATGGCCGGCACGGCCACCGCGGGCACCCCGGCCACCGGCACGTCCATGGCGGGCCCGGTGGCGACCGGCGCGTCCGGAGCCGGCTCCGGCGACGGGTCCACCGGCGACGGCCAGGCGATGCCCGAGGTCAGCGGCGCGGCGGCGGCCGGGCCGTACACCGGCGCGACCGGCCCGGTCACCGGCACGATGGGCTCGAATCCGGGCGTGTCCGCGGGGTCGAACGGTTCGGGCCCGGCCACCGCGGCCACCACCACGAGTTCGGGCTCGGCAGGGACGATGTCCGGCTCGGACGCCGGTGCGGGCTCGGGGATCCAGCCCGGTTCCGCCGACAGCGCCGACAGCGCCGGATCGACCGGCCATACCGGCTGCGGCCGCTCGTCGGACCACGCCGCCTGCGCGGCTGCGTCCATCGCCATGGCGGTCTGCGCGGCCAGCACCGGCTCGGCGGCCACCACCGGCTGTGCGGCCGGCACCGGCTCGGCGGCCACCACCGGCTGCGCGATCGGCACCGGCTCCGGCTCCTCACCGGCCGTCGGTTGCGCCGCGTCCGCGGCGGGCTCGGTTGCCTCCATCGCCGCCACCAGGGCAGGTTCCGGCTGCACGGACGGCTCCAGGTCGGTGGCGGCGGGCGCGGCGACCTCGTCGGGCACGGACCACACCGGCACCGGGTCGGCGAGCGGGACACCGGCCACCGGCTGTCCGTCGGCCGGTGCGGGGTCGCCGATGAGCTCGTCGAGGCTGGTGAACGGCTCGTCGTCGGGCAGCTCGAACAGCAGCGTGTCGTCATCGGCCCCGTCGCCGACCCAGAACTGCCAGCCCTCGGGCGCGGGCGGCCAGGCCGGGTCGGGACGCCAGCCCTCCGGCGGGGTCCAGTCCTCCGGCGGCGTGGGCCATCCCGGTGGTGAGTGGTACTTCCAGCCCATGCGCCTACCCCCGTCGTGCTTGCCGCGGCGCACTGCGGTGCGCCGCGTAACCGGGGGTGACCTGATAATACGTGCCGGGTGCGGTTCGCGGGCGTGATCCACTGACGACGCCGCGCGGCCGTGACCTTGTCGCGCGCCGCCCACCTCTGGTGTCATACGGGGGTATCGATCGCTCGGTGGCGGAGGCAGCGGTGGCGCGTACGAGGGAACCGGGCCGGGCCCACCGGGAGCGGCTGCTGCACATCCTGGCCCGCGGGCCGGAGCGGCCGTCGGAGCTGGGCTTCCGAGCCTGGCTGGGGGTGGCCCGCCGCACCGTGGTGGAGCTGCTCAACGACGAGCTGGCCGACCGGGCGGCGGCGCTGACCTACTACAGCGTGACGTCGATCCTGCCCGGCATGCTGGTGCTGGTCGCGGGGGTGGGCCTGTTCGGCCGCCCGACCAGCGACGCGGTCGCCGAGAACCTGAGCGAGCTGACGCCGCCGCCGGCCCGGCACGCGGTGCTGGAGATCATCGACAACCTGCGCTACGACCAGCGGGCGGCGGGCGTCGCCCTGGCGGTCGGTCTGGCCATCGCGTTCTGGTCGGCGACCAGCTACATCGGCGGGTTCATGCGCGCCGCGAACGTGATCTACGACGTGCCGGAGGGCCGGCCGCTGTGGAAGACGGTCCCGGTGCAGCTGTTCGTCACCGCGGTGACCGGGGTGTCGCTGGCGGTGAGCGCGCTGGCGGTGGTGCTCAGCGGCCGGGTGGCCACCAGCGTGGGGCGCGCCTTCGGGGTCGAGGACACCACCGTGAAGGTGCTCGACGTGGCGAAGTGGCCGATCCTGGTGGTGGTGATCAACCTGCTGCTGGCGCTGCTCTACTGGGCCGCGCCGAACGCGCGGCTGGGCGGGTTCCGCTGGATCACGCCGGGCACCGTGGTGGCGATGGTCACCTGGATCACGGTGTCGGGCGGGTTCGCGTACTACATCGCCACGTTCGACTCGTACAACCGGACCTACGGCGCGCTCGGCGGGGTCATCGTGTTCCTGGTCTGGCTCTGGCTGACCAACGTCGCGGTGCTGCTGGGGGCGAAGTTCGACGCGGAGCTGGGCCGGGCGCGGGCCATCGCGGCGGGCATGCCGCCCGACGCCGAGCCGTACCTCCCGCTGCGCGACGTGCCCAAGCAGGAGCCCCGCAACGGGCTGCCCGCCCTGGAGGCGGGACCCGAGGAGCTGCCCGCGGCGCCCGCGCGGCCCGTGGCCGAGCCGGCGCAGGAGGAGGTACGGCCCGACGAGGGCCGGTAGTGCTCAGGCCAGGGCGCGCTCGACGGCGCCGACCAGCTCCGGCGACTCGGGGGTGACCTGCGGGCGCAGCCGGGCGGTGACGGCCCCGGACCGGTCGACGACGAACTTCTCGAAGTTCCACTTGACGTCGCCGGCCTCGCCGTCGGCGTCGGCGTGCTGCGTGAGCAGGTCGTACAGCGGGTGCCGGCCGGCGCCGTTGACGTCGATCTTCTCGGTCAGCGGGAAGGTGACGCCGTAGTTGACGTCACAGAACTCGGCGATCTCCTCGGCGCTGCCCGGCTCCTGCCCGGCGAACTGGTTGCACGGCACGCCGAGCACGACCAGCCCCTGCTCGGCGTACGCCTCGGCGAGCTTCTGCAGCCCGGTGTACTGCGGGGTCAGCCCGCAGCGGGAGGCGACGTTGACGACGAGCACGGCCTTGCCGCGGTACTGGGCGAGGTCGGCGTCGCCGCCCTGCAGGTTCTTGATCGGTACGTCGTAAAGGCTCATGGGGGCCAACCATAGCGCCGGTGTCCGGACCGGTTCCCGTCTGCCACGATGTCGGTCATGACGAGCATCGAGCCCGATCCCGGCGTGAGCCCCGTGGCCCGCGCCGCCCGCGCCGCGGGATGCGCCTTCGTGTCCCTGGCCGTGTGGATGGGCGTGGCCTTCGCGGTGATCCAGCTGCGCGGCTGCACCGGCGAGGGTATGCAGTGCCTGGGCGACGCGATCGGGATCATGTTCCTGTGCCTGCTCGGCGCGGCGGTGTCGATGTGGGGGCTGCTGCGGCTGGCCCGGGTGCGCCCGGCGTGGCTGGTCGCGCTCGCCGGGCCGCTGGTGTTCCTGCTGCTGGCGTTCGGTCTGGCGGGCAGGTTCTTCCTGAACGTGCCGCAGCTGTGGGTGGTCGCCATCATGGCCGCGTACGCGATCGGTGCGGTGCTCGCCGACCGGCGGGTGCCGGCGCGGGTGCGCTGGATCACGGTCGGCGCGCTGGTCGTGCTGCTCGTGGCGGGGCTGTTCCGGTTCTGACCGCAGGCCGCCGCAGACCTGAGTGACCGTTCAGGTTACTTCGCAGTAGGCTGCTGTCATGCGTGATGCGGTGATCATCGGAGCGGTCCGTACCCCCGTCGGCCGGCGCAACGGCGGCCTGGCCGGCGTGCACCCCGTCGACCTGGCCGGGCAGATCCTGCAGGACCTCGGCGACCGCACCGGGTTCGACCCGGCCGACGTCGACGACGTGATCCTCGGCTGCGTCTCGCAGACCGGCGAGCAGTCCTGGAACATCGGCCGCAACGCGGTGCTCGCCGCGGGCTGGCCGGAGACCGTGCCCGGCACCACCCTGGACCGCCAGTGCGGCTCCAGCCAGCAGGCCGTGCACTTCGCCGCCGCGACCGTGCTGTCCGGGCAGGCCGACCTGGTCGTCGCCGCGGGCGTGGAGTCGATGAGCCGGGTGCCGATGGGCTCGTCGGTCGGCGAGCTGGGCTTCCCGTACGGGCCTGAGGTGCGCAGCCGCTACGCCGGGGTGCCGGGCTTCGCCGGGGACGCCCCGGTGCCGTTCAACCAGGGCGTCGGCGCGGAGATGATCGCCGCGCGGTGGGGCTTCGGCCGGGCGCAGCTCGACGAGTACGCGCTGGCCAGCCACCAGAAGGCGGCGGCCGCCTCGGACGGCGGGCTGTTCGCCGCGGAGATCGCCCCGGTCGGCGACGTGTACGCCGACGAGGGCATCCGGCGCGAGACGTCGCTGGAGAAGCTGGGCCAGCTGGCGACCCCGTTCAAGGCCGACGGCGTGGTCACCGCGGGCACCGCGTCGCAGATCTCCGACGGCGCGGCCGCGATCGCGGTCACCACCTCGCAGTGGGCCGCCGAGCACGGGTACGCCCCCATCGCCCGCATCCACACCGCCGTCGTTGCCGCCGACGACCCGGTGATCATGCTCACCGCGCCCATCCCCGCCACCGCCAAAGCGCTCAAGCGGGCCGGGCTGTCCATCGCCGACATCGGCGCGTACGAGGTCAACGAGGCCTTCGCGCCGGTGCCGCTGGCGTGGCTGGCCGAGACGGGCGCCGACCCGGCCCGGCTCAACCCGCGCGGCGGCGCGATCGCCCTCGGCCACCCGCTGGGCGCCAGCGGCGCTCGCCTGCTGACCACGCTGATCCACCACATGCGCGACAACGGCATCCGCTACGGGCTGCAGACGATGTGCGAGGGCGGCGGCATGGCCAACGCCACCGTCATCGAGCTGCTCTAACGGTCGCGGTGCGAACGGGCGGCTCGGACGTCCGGGGCCAGTACGAGGGAACCCCCGGATGCTGCCGAGCGGCAACGAGTTCACTCCCGGTGGAACCGCCTGAGCTGTACGGCCGGGCACTGGTCACGTAGTCCAGCACCCGACGCACGGGCCGCGATCCGCAGTGACCGTGGAGTCCTGCTGCGAGCCCGCCAGCTGGTCATGTCTGTCCTGCTGGTTCGAAATGCCGATGGTCACGGATTGTGGACTCGGCCGAGCATCTGGCCTGGGAACGGGTAGACGGTTCCGCCGACGCCCGGACCGTCGGTGATCACGACCATGGGTAGCCCGGTATGGGGGTTCACCCCGACGATCTCTCCAGCCGAGTCCGGGGAGATGTCGAGCCGCACCCGGTCACCGATGCTGACGCTCGCCCCGCTGACGATCACCCAATTCGTCGGCGAGGTCACCGGAGCCCCCTGAGCCCCGTGATGATGCCTCGGTAGAACCCGGTGGGCTGTGCGTACCACGGCACTTCGTCGCCCGCGAAGCCCAACTCCTCGTTCTTCACGGCAACAGCTGCGGTCATCCGCTCGGCAATCGGCTGCACCTGCCGGGTGGGCCAGTTGGCCCAGTTCGGACGGTCACTCTCGTCGGTTGAACTCGTGACCATGGTTGATGTCCTCCCCTGCGGTCCTTATGGTCTGGTTGGGGCAGCGAAGCGGATGGATGCTCGGATCACCTCCGCCCCGCGCCTGCACTTAGCGTCACCCGAGCCGTCGGGACGAGTCACTAGGACCGGCCACCGCACGTTATTTGCCGCAAGGGAGGTGCATAGATGATTGACGGGGCGGACCTGCGCCGAGCACGCCGGTATGTCGATGTCACGTTGGAGCATTTGGCCAGCCAGGGAGGCAAATCGCCCAGCCATCTGTCCCGTATCGAGGGCGGCCGGCGCGAGGTGACACCGAACATCGTGGCCCTGTACGAGCGCGTCCTAGGTTTCAGGATCGGTGGCCCGGATGATCCGTCGATCCCTACGGTGGGGGATGTGGATCGCAGGAGCGCACTCAAGTTGGCCGGGGCCACCGTGTTCGGCGGCGCGGCGGTCGAGCCCGTGGTGGCCGACGTCGAGGACACCGCCCAGTGGCTTGCCTGGGAGATCTGGCACCGGGGTAGCGGCCCGGCGATCAGCGAGGCAGTCGTGCCGATTGAGCGCATCCCTGCCATGCGTCAACTCGTCGCCGTTCGCCAGGTTCTACGTGACCAGGACGGACTGCTCCGGTTCTCCACGCCCGGCCTGATCGACTTCCATATCGCGTCGCGGGTGTTCGGTGGCATTGCCACGGGTCGGCGCGGCGACCTGGAAACAGCGCAGACCAGCCACGAGACGGACCAGATCATCCGCAGCTTCGTCGAGCGCGACACGATGGCCGCCGACACGCTCGGCCGCTGGATGCGGACAGGTGCCACGCCGGTGCTGCGGGTCAATGCCGCTGGCATCCTAGCCAAGCTGCGCACCCCGGAGGCGGCCGATGCCGTCGCAGGCGCGCTACGCACCGACGAGGGAGCCCGGCACCTCTACCTGGCGGCGGTCGCCCATCGGGTCCTTGGCCTGGCCTGGGATGACGCTCTCCGCTACGCCACGACTCCCTCGTACACCGAGGACTATGCCGCCAGGCTGGTAAACGAGCTGCGCAATCCGCGCGACCCGGCAGCCCGATGGTGTTCCGCGGTACTGCTCGGCCACCTGAACGTCGCCGACCGTGACCCGGTCAAAGCGGCTGTTGCCGAGAACCTGCGCACCGAGGACTCTCGCGAGAACCTGCGCACGATGGCCGCGCTCCTCGCCGGGGCCGATCCCGTAACCGCCTAACCACGAAAGGGCAGCAATGATCCTCGTCTCTGTTCAGCCTGGCCAAGAGGTGATGCAGACCATCACCGCCGAGCTCGCCCGCCAGGGCGTGGCGAACGGTGCAGTCGTATCCCTCATCGGAGGGATCGACGCCTGCGTGATCTCCAACATGCCGGCAGATGACGTCACCAAGGACATCCTGACTGCGTACGAGCAGCCCTTCGAGCTGACGGGCACCGGCGAGATCAAGGACGGCAAGCCGCACCTTCACGTTGTGCTCGGCAAGGAAGGTGATGGGGCGCTCGCCGGTCACCTTCACGAGGCGCACGTGCGGACCTTCTTCGTCAACGCCTACATCCTGCCGCTGTAGCTCCGGTGGCGATGCGGCCTGTCGGTCTGCCGACGGGCCCTGCGCCGTGCCGCAAAGCCGCTGGCGCGAGGGGGGTCCGGCGCGCTACAACACGGGTATGCGTGCGACGCCGTTCGATGCCCGGCTGGGCCTGCGTGAGCAGCTGGGGTGCTGGCACGAGGTAGTGGCGGCCGCGGGTGCCCACGACGATCCGGGGCACCGTCCCCTGCCCCCGGCGGCGCGTGCCGCGGCCCTGCGCGCACCGCGCCCGGACGGCCGGGTGCACCGCTGGCTGGGCTGCGCCGGCGGCGAGGTGGTGGGGCTGGCCGAGCTGTTCCTGTCCGATCGGGAGAATCTCGGCTGGGGTTTCGCCGAGGTCACCGTGCACCCGCGGCACCGCCGGTCGGGCCACGGGTCGGCGCTGCTGGCCGCGGTGCGCGCGGTAGCGGCCGAGCAGGGCCGGGACACGCTGGTGCTGAGCGCGGCGCAGGGCGGCCCGGGTCCGGCCTGGGCGGCGGCGGTGGGCGCGCGCAAGGCGCAGGAGCTGTGGGAGTCCGAGGCCGACCTGGGCGGGCTCGACCCGGCGGCGCTCGGCGACCGCCCCGTCCCCGGCTACCGGCTGGTGTGCTGGTCCGACGAGGCGCCCGAGGAGCTGCTGGCCTCGTACGCGGCAGCCGTGGACGCGATGGCCGACTCGCCCGACGGCGGGCTCGGTTACCAGTCCGCGCCGAACACGCCGGAGCTGGTGCGGGCCCGGGAGCGCTGCGCGCGGGCGGCCGGGCTGCAGCGGCGGGTGGTCGCGGCGGTGCACGAGGCCAGCGGCACGGTGGCCGGGCTGACCGTGCTGGAGATCCCGCTGCTGGCCCCGGAGCTGGCCCACCAGGACGACACCGTGGTGGTGCCCGCGCACCGGGGGCACGGGCTCGGGCTGTGGGTGAAGGCGGAGATGGTGCGCCGGCTGGCCGCCGACGGCGGGGTGGTGCGCCGCGTGCACACCACCACCGACCCGTCGAACAGCCACATGCTGGCGATCAACGAGCGGCTGGGGTTCCGCCGTGTCGGCGTGCGGGAGCAGTGGACGCTGCCCGTCTGATCACTGCACGCAGAACTCGTTGCCCTCGGGGTCGGCCATGACCACGTGGTGGCTGCCCGGCTCCCGCACCTCGCGCAGGATCGTCGCGCCGAGGCCCTCCAGCCGCTTGACCTCGCCGTCGCGGTGCTCCGGGCCGGCGTGCAGGTCGAGGTGCAGCCGGTTCTTGCCCTGCTTGGGTTCGGGCACGCGCTGGAACAGCAGGCGGCGGCCGAGGCCGACGCCGGTGAACGGCTGCACCGGGTCGTCGGGGTGGCGCACGGCGACCAGGTCGCGGAACGCCTTGCGGCCGCCGGTCTCCAGGTAGACGTCCGGGCCGATCGCGCCCTGCGCGGCCAGCTGCTCGATCAGGGCCGTGTTGTCCTCGACCTGGTAGCCCAGGGCCTGCGCCCAGAACGCGGTCTGCGCGTGCGGGTCGGCGCAGTCGATGACGACCTTCCAGTCCAGTGCCATGGTGGTCTCCTCTCGTCCGGTCTGTGCCACCGCCATGTAACCACATATAGTGGTTACATGGAAACGGGCATGGTGCTGCGCCCACCCTCGGGTGGCGAGTTCCGGTTCGACCCCGGCGCGCTCTGGCTCGACCTGCTGGTCTCCGGCGGCCCGGGTGAGCTGGCGGGGTTCGAGACGCTGCACACGCCCGCCGACCTCGCCGCCTGGACGAAGCTGAGCCGGCTGCGCCTGGACCCGGCGCGGGTGCACGTCACCGCGGCGGAGCTGGCGGCCGCCGTGCGGCTGCGCGACCGGCTGTGGGAGCTGGCCTGGGCGCTGATCCGCGGCGGCCCGGTCGGGCCCGAGCTCGCCGCCGTGGTGGACGAGGCCGCGGCGGGCCCGCCGCCGGCCCCGCGACTGCGCGTCACCGGCCACGGCTTCCGTCGCGAGTGGACGCTGCCGGTCACCGGCACGCAGCTGCTGTCGGCCGTCGCCCGCGACGTGATCGACGTGCTGACCGGCCCGTACGCCGACCGGCTGCGCGAGTGCGGCGGCGTCAGGTGCGGGCTGGTCTTCCTGGACACCTCGCGGCCGGGCAGCCGCCGCTGGTGCTCGATGGAACGCTGCGGCAACCGCAGCAAGGTGCGCGCCCTGCGGGAGCGGCGCGCACCTGACGCGGGTTAGGTCAGCTCTTGTTGCCGCCGCCCTTGTTCTGCTTCCAGGACCAGGGGCCGGGCAGGTCCACCCGGTGCGCCCGGGTGCGGGAGTTCCACGACCAGCGGCCGATGCGGAGACTCCAGGAGGACAGGCCGCCCTGCGTGAAGTTCAGGCGCAGGGGGCCGAGTTTCCAGGTCTTGCGGAACAGCAGGCTCATGCACCCCATGTAACCGCACGCGCACCACTCAAAACCCGCCGGCGCGTGCCAGAAGCCCGGCGCGGTCCAGCGGGTCCACTTCGGTCGCCGCGACCGTGCAGGCATGAGCCCCGGTGATCGCGCCGTAACGTGCGCAGACGTCCGGCGGCAGGCCCTGTGAAAGACCGTACAGGAAACCGGCGGCGAACGCGTCGCCCGCACCGTTGGAGTCCACCACCGGCCGCGGCGGCGGCACCGCGGCGAACCTGCGTACCGCGTCGTCGTCCCTGGTCAGCAGGTAGCCGCCGCGGTCGCCGTCGGTGGCCACCGCGATCCCGGCCCGGCCCAGCGCCAGCACCCGGCGCAGCGCGGCCTCGGGGTCGGCCAGCGCGGCGGCCGAGACGAACACCACGTCGGCGGCGGCCGCGAACTGCTCGTGGTACGGGTTCTCGCCGTCCCAGTTGTGCAGGTCCGTGGAGACCGTCACGTCCAGCGCCGCGAGCTGCGCCAGCGCGAACGCGCCCGGATGGGTGATGCACACGTGCACGTGCCGGCAGCCCGCGGCCAGCTCCGCGAGCAGCGGCTCGGGGAAGCGGTCGTGCTCGCCGCCGCGGCTGATGTCGTACAGCGACAGCCGCCGCCCGTCCGGGCCGACCAGGTTGACCGCGCGCTTGGTGCCGGTGCTGCTCGGCAGCTCGGTGAGCCCGATGCCCGCCTTGTCGTGCAGGGCCCGCACCAGCGCGCCCTCGGGGTCGTCGCCGAGCACGTCCAGGTGGTGCGTGCGCAGGCCCAGCGCGGCCAGCCCGAGCGCGAGGAAGTCCCCGGTCTGCCCGGCCCGTGTCGTGATCGCCGGGACCAGGTAACTGTCCGCATAGGGCAGCGGCAGCTGCGGGACCTCGACGATGGTGTCGACGCCCGCGCCGCCGAGCACGAGCACGTCGAGGTGATGAGTAACACGCATGGGTGTGTCGCCTTTCGCCGATGGGTAGTCGACGTTTCAGCCCGTACGGTCCGCAGTCAGGTCATGCGGTGTCCGCCGAGGTCGCGACAGGTCGTCGACGATCATCACGGAGACCGGGCGGCCGCGTCAAGGCGTGCGCGACCGCGGGGCGGCCATGGCGGAGCCCGGCTAGGCTCTGGAAACTGTGCTCCGGGAACGCGTCCGGGCACCGATGGGGAGGGAAGCACGTGAAGACACGACGTTTCGGTGTGGCCGCAGTAGGCCTGATCGCACTCGCCGCCCTGGCGACCGGGTGCAAGTCGACGGCGCAGCCGGGCGCGGGCGCGTCCGCGAGCACGTCGGCGGCGGCGTCCGCGCCCGCCCAGCAGGCGGCGGCCGCCGACGCGCTGGCCGCGGCGGCGGGCAAGCTGAAGGAGACCACCGCCAAGATGAGCGTGACCATGTCCGCGGGCGTCGCCGGGATGACCGTCACGGGCCAGCTCGACGGCCCGGGCCGCAAGTCCGCGTCGGTGATGGACGTGATGGGGATGAAGATGGAGTTCGTCTCGATCGCCGACGAGGTGTGGCTGAAGGCCGCCGCCGTGCCCGGCATGCCGAAGGGCTGGATGCACATCGACACCGCGAAGCTCGGTCCGCAGAGCTCGCTGCGCAAGTCGCTGGAGGACCCGTCCTACAGCTCGAAGATGCTGGCCACGGCCACCCAGGTGCAGTGGGACGGCACCGGCAAGGTCAAGGGTGTGCTCGACCTGAGCCAGGGGCCGTCGGCGAACGCGGCGATGGTCGCCAAGCTCGGCGACAAGGTCAAGGCCGTGCCGTTCACCGCGACCATCGACGACCAGGGCCGGCTGACCTCGATGACGGTCGCCACGGCCGAGCTGTCCCCGACCGCTGGCGTGGGCGACATGAAGATCGCCTACAGCGACTTCGGCGCCCCGGTGACCGTCGAGAAGCCGACCGGCGAGATCGTCGAGGCCCCGGCCGCGGTGCTGGCCCTGCTCTGACGCCGCCACGGCGCTGACGCCGCCCGCGCCCGGACCCGGGCACGGGCGGCGTTTCACGTACGGGGACCCGGGTACGGGTGAGAACGTGATCTCGTACCCCCGCCACGCGAGAGGTGACGCCGTGACGCCGACCAGGCCGGCCCCACACTGATGGACGCCGAGCAGCTGATGCGGGCGGCGATCGTGGTGACCGCGGCGCTGCTGGCCGCCGTGGTCATCGGCTGGCTGTCCCGGCTCGTGGTGCGGCTGCTCGGCCGCCGCCGCTACCGCAGGTTCCTGGAGCAGCTCAGCCAGGCCTGCCGGTGGCCGTTCCGGGCCGTGCTGGTCGTGGTGGCGCTGCTGATCGCGCTGCCGTTCAGCCAGCTGGCCGGCCCGGCCCGGGAGATCGTGCACCACGCGCTGGTCATCGCGCTGATCGGCGCGTCGGCCTGGCTCGCGGTGCGGGTGCTGTTCGTGCTGGAGGACGCGGCGTTCCGGCGGCTGCCCGTCGACATCGCCGACAACCGGCGCTACCGGCGGGCGCGTACCCGGATCGGCATGCTGCGCCGGCTCACCGCGGTCACCGTCACCGTGCTGGCCGTCGCGTCGATCCTGATGACCTTCGCGCCGCTGCGTACCCTCGGCGCGTCGCTGCTCGCCTCGGCGGGCCTGGCCGGTGTGGTGGCGGCGCTGGCCGCGCACGCCACCCTGGCGCACATCTTCGCGGGCCTGCAGCTGGCCTTCACCGACGAGCTGCGCCTCGACGACGTGGTGGTGGTCGAGGGGGAGTGGGGCCGCATCGAGGAGCTGCGGCTGACCTACGTCGTGGTGCGGCTGTGGGACGAGCGGCGGCTCGTCCTGCCCACCACCTACTTCACCACCACGCCGTTCCAGCACTGGACCCGCAACGAGTCCCGCGTGCTCGGTGCGGCGGTGCTGCACCTGGACCACCGCATGCCGGTCGACGCGCTGCGCGCCGAGGCGCAGCGCGTCGTGGAGGCGTCGCCGCTGTGGGACCGCCGGGACTGGGTGCTGCAGGTCGTCGACACCACCGAGACCACCATGGTGGTACGCGTGCTGGCCTCGGCCGACGACGCGGCGAAGGCCTACGACCTGCGCTGCGAGATCCGCGAGAAGCTCATCGCGTACGTGCGCGAGCACCACCCCGAGGGCCTGCCGCAGACCCGCGTCGCCGTCATCCCGCCAGCCGGGCAGCCGTGATCAGTAGCGCACGCTGATCCGCCGCTCGACCGCGTCGACCCGCACGTCCCCGCCGATCGGCAGGATCAGCTGCGGGTCGGTGTGGCCGATGTCCAGGTCGAACACGAGCACCGCGTCCGGCGCGTACGCCGCCGCGGCCCGCCGGACCGCGGCGCGCTGCTCGTCGCGGTACACCGCCTTCTGCTCGGCCGTGGGCCGCCGCTCGAAGTTCCAGGCCATGGGCCGCCCGACCAGGATCGCGCCGAAGCGCTCCAGCATGCCCCGCTCGCCCATGTTGCGCAGCGTCCGGAAGACCTCCTCGGCGGCCGGCATCTCCTCGGAGGTCTCGACGACCAGCACATGCCCGTCGAAGCGCTCCGGCGGCGCGACGAAGCCCGCCTGCAGCAGCCAGGACAGGATCTCCAGGCAGCCGCCCCACAGCGGCCCCTCGACGACGCGGCGCGGCCCCTCCCAGTGCCAGCCGTCGACCGGCCACATGCGCGGGGGCACGCCGCGCAGCGACGCGTCCGCCCAGTCGTTCGGCTCGTCGCCGTGGTCGGGCGAGGCGGTCAGCTCCTGGGGGCCGGACTCGAACAGGGCCGCGCGCAGGCTGCTCGCCGACAGCGGGTGCATGGCGCCGCCGCGGGCCAGCGAGGTCATCACCGCGCCGCCGTGGAAGGCGACCACGCCGAGGTGGAACAGGTGGTTGAGCAGGTTGGTGTTGTCGGAGAAGCCGAAGAACGGCTTGGGGTTCACGCGGATGACGTCGTCGTCGAGGTGGCGCAGCACGGTGATCTGGTCGTCGCCGCCGATGCTGGCGATGACCGCGGCGATCGTCGGGTCGGCGAAGGCCGCGGTGATGTCGCGGGCCCGCTCGCGCGGGTCGGCGTGCGGCGCGCGGGTGGTCGGGAACTCCACCGGGACCAGCCCGAACTCGTCGCGCAGCCGGGACAGGCCCAGCTCGTACACGTCCGGGAAGACCGCGGGCAGCCCGGCGCTGGGGGACAGGACGGCGATGCGCTCGCCGGGGCGGGGCTTGGGTGGATACACCATGTCGGGCATGGGCGGAAACTAGCTGATCCACCCGATCGGGGCACCCGATTTCAGTCCAGCAGGCCCTGCTCCTCCGCGCGGGTGATCGCGTCGGCCAGCACGTCGAGGTCGACGACCGCCTCGCGGACGGTGGCGGCCACCTCCTGCAGCGGCTCGATCTCGCCGGCCCGCACCGAGAACAGGTCGGCCTCGGAGTCGAACTCGACCTGGTCGAGCACCTCGGGCGCACGTTCGGCCAGCAGCACCTGCACCACGCCCTCCCAGGCGTAGCCGTTGCCGAGCCAGCCCTGCTCGTCGAAGATGTCCACGTAGTCGTCGAAGTCGTCGAAGGTCAGGCTGAACTCGCCGGAGCCGTGCTCGACCAGCTTGCAGGGGTCGAAGTCGGGGTCACGTGCCATGTCCGCGACTATAGGCCTTGACAGGTGTCACTGCGGTTTCGCCGAAAGGCCGACTTCACCTCCGCCGACACGGTGAATCTCGCCGGGTCGACCCGCTGTTCGCGGCACGTCCACCGGGGCGGCACGTCCCGCCGGCCGGTGCGGGACGGCGACCGGGGCCGCGCGGCCGCCGCGGCGCCGTCCGCGCGTCGCCCGCGCGGGCCGAATTCGGCGGGTGTGAGCAGGAAGAAGCCCTCTGAGTGGCGAATCAGCGGTTCGACCATCTGTGCGACCGCGCGAGAACATGGCAGGCTTTCTCATCGTGACGATGGTCAGGCAGTGGCAGCGGGTCTCGGCGTACGGGTTGGCGCGCGAGGGCGACACCGTGCTGCTCGTGCAGATCGGCCGCAGCGCTTACGGGGACCTCGGCAAATGGATGCCGCCCGGCGGCACCATCGAGCACGGCGAGCACCCCGCCGAGACGGTGGTGCGCGAGTTCGCCGAGACCACCGGGCTCGAGGTACGCGTCGACGCCCTGCTGGAGGTCGGTTCCGACCACCGGCAGCTGACCGGCGGCATCGACTTCCACGGCGTGTTCATGCTGTACGGCGTGACCGTGCTCGGCGGCGACCTGCGCCCGCAGCCCGACGGCATCATGGTCGAGCCGAGCTGGCACTCCGCGTCCGAACTGGACCAGATCCCGATGCTCGACGCGGTGCGCGACGTGCTGCGGTCCGCCGTCAAGAAGTAGGACCCGCCTCCCGGCGGGCCTGCCGCAGCGCCTCGGTGATGCGCGGACCCCGGCGGGTGAAGCCCAGCTGCGTGGTGGCCTCGGCGATCACCTCGTCCTCGGTGCGGTTGAGGCCGTCGCTCTCGATCCAGCGGATCAGGTCCACCAGCGTCTGCTGCGGCACCTCGGTGATCTGCGTGACCGCGGGCAGCTCCGGCTTCGCGCCGCTGCGCCCGGTCGCCGACGGCAGCCGCAGGGTGACGCCCTCGGCCACGGTGTCCACCGGCAGCCCGGCCGACTCCGACACCGCCAGGTCGTACACGGCCCGCGCCTTGGCGATCTCCACCTCGCGCTGGCGCATCCAGTCCGTGGACCAGATCCGGTGGAAGCGCCAGCCCAGCCGCTCCAGGTGCTGCTGGCGC
Source organism: Catellatospora coxensis (assembly GCF_016862635.1). Classification (GTDB taxonomy): domain Bacteria; phylum Actinomycetota; class Actinomycetes; order Mycobacteriales; family Micromonosporaceae; genus Catellatospora; species Catellatospora coxensis. The sequence goes on from NZ_BONI01000071.1 coordinate 28,886, forward strand.
AGCCGGTCGCGGTCGCGCACGGTCGGCGAGGCGTGGTAGGACGCCCCGTCGGCCTCGATCGCCAGCACCAGCCGCTCCGGGTCGTCCGGGTGCACGGCCGCGAAGTCGATCCGGTGCCCGCCGACGCCGTGCTGCACCACCATCGGGATGCCCGCCGCGGTGAGCTTGGCCAGCACGTCGGCCTCGAACGGGTTCAGCGCCGGGGAGGTCGTCGCGGCCAGCGACTCGCGGCGGCCGCCGGAGGAGGCGTACGTCAGGAAGTCGCGCAGCATCACCGCGCCCTCGGCCCGCAGCCGCTGCGGGTCCATGTCCAGGTGGGTGAACGAGCTGACCACCGTCATCCGGCGGCGGGCCCGGGTGATCGCCACGTTGAGCCGCCGGTGGCCGCCCTTGGTGTTCAGCGGCCCGAACCGGTACAGCATCCGCCCGTCCAGGCCCTTCGGGTAGCCGACGGTCAGGATCACCGCGTCGCGCTCGTCACCCTGCACCCGCTCGATGTTCTTGACGAAGAACGGCTCGTGCCCGTGCTCGGCGAAGTACGGCTCCAGCTCCGGCCGGCCGGCCAGCGCCCGGCGCAGCGCGGCGTCGACGCGTTCGGCGTGGGTGATGCCCATGGTGATGACGCCCAGCGACTCGGCGGGGCGCTGCGCGGCGTGCGCGAGGATCAGCTCCACCACGCGGCGCACCTCGGCGCTGCCGCTCTCCGCCGACGCCTCCGGGTCGGCCTCGCCGGTCACCAGCACGTGGCTGATGCAGTCCCCGGCGTCCGCGCCCGGGAACGTGGTCAGCGCGTTGCCGTTCGGGCTGTACACGTGCCGGTCGGAGAACGCGATGAGCCGCTCGTCGCGGCTGCGGTAGTGCCAGGCCAGGTGCCGCACCTGCGGCAGCGGCAGGGTGTGCGCGAACGCCTGCAGCAGCGACTCGACGTCGTCGCCGAGCGCGGTGCCGTCGTCGGGGAGGTCGGCGTCGCCGTCGGCGCGCTGGAAGAAGTTCGTCGGCGGCAGCTGGTGCTCGTCGCCGGCCACCACCACCTGCCGGCCGCGCATGATCGCGGGTACGCCGTCGACCGGCTCGACCTGGCTGGCCTCGTCGAAGATGACCACGTCGAACAGCACCCGCGGCGGCAGCACCTGGCTGACCAGCAGCGGGCTCATCGCCCAGCACGGTTTGAGCGCGGTCAGCGCGTCCGGGGCCTGCTCGAACAGCCGCCGCACCGGCAGGTGCCGGGCCTTCTTCGCGGCCTCCCGGCGCACCAGCTGCTGCTGGTCGGGGAACTCGTCGAGCACCGCCATCAGGTTGCGCGCGGCCAGGTGCCGCACGCGCTGCGCGGCGGCGGTGATGTGCGCGGCGTCGGCGGTGTGGAACTCGGTCACCGCCGCGTGCAGGGCCGCCCCGTGGAACGCCGACAGGCGCTCGTCGGTGAAGCGTACGTGCTCCAGCACCGAGCTGAGCCACGCGTGGTCGAAGGCCGCCCCGGCGCGGGCGGTGTCCCCGCCGACGCCGCGGGCCGCGAGCTCGTCCAGCAGCCGCCGGGCGCGCCACTCGACCAGGCTCGCGGCCAGCTCGTTGCGGCGCGCGGTGCGCAGCAGGTCGGCCTGGTCGCCGGCGAGCCGGTCCAGCTCCGGCTGCAGCAGGGTCAGGTCGTCGTCGACGATCGGCACGTACCCGCGCAGCGGCTCCAGCGCCCCGGTGAACTCGGCGAACGCGGCCAGCGCCGGGGCGGCCGCCGGGCTGGTGCGCGGCGGCTGCCCGTCGCGGCTGACCACGCGCCAGCGGGCCAGCTCGTCGGCCGCGGCGACGGCGGCCTCGTGCAGCTCGGCGGTGCTCGGCCGGCCGGGCGCGATCCAGTGTGCCCGCATCTGCTTGAGCACCTTGCGGCGCTGCCAGAAGCCCATGCCGCCCCGCTCGGGACCGGCCGCGGAGGCGGTGACCCACGCGGCCAGGTCCGCGGTGTACGCCTCCGGCCGCAGCCGCCGCAGCGTGACGTCCACGTCCGACAGCAGCGCGGCCATCTTCTGCGCCGAGCCGAGCGCCGCCGGGACGGACAGCTGCAACTGCGCGGCGAGCGCCGTCAGCTGCTGCCGGGCCGGGGCGAGCGTGGTGGCGGCCTGCCCGGCCAGCGTGTACGCGAGCTGCGCGGTGCCCCGGTCGGGCACCGTCGAGCGGACCCACGGACCCGGGCCGGGCTCAGGGTCGAACGCGCCGAGCTGCGCCAGCTCCGTCAGCGAGGCGCGCAGCCGGGCCGCGGTCGGCGCGTCCAGCCGGGCCAGGTCGTCGCCGGACCAGCGCTGCGGGGTCATGTCCGCGGGGCTGATGCCCAGCAGGCGCGACTGCAGCTCGAACATGGACAGGCCCCACGGGTCGTGCCGGGTGTGCAGCGCCGCGTGGTGGCGGGCCAGCGCCCCGCGCGCGTCGACCAGGCTGCGGTCGGTGTCCTCGGTGGTCGGCCGGGTCTCGTGGCGGGCCCGCTGCAGCCGCGAGTCCAGCGCGCGGGCCAGCTCGCGGCGGCTGCCCTGGTCGCCGTGCAGGTTCTGCACCAGGTCGTCGAGCCCGACCTGGTTGAGCCGGTCGAGCACGGCGTCGATGGCGGCGCGTTTCTCCGCGACGAACAGCGCGGTGCGCCCCCGGGCCGCCAACGCCATGATCATGTTGGCGATGGTCTGGCTCTTGCCGGTCCCCGGCGGACCCTTGACCACCAGGTGGTGCCCGGCCACCGCCGCGTTGACCGCGTAGCTCTGCGACGAGTCCGCGTCCAGCACCAGGAACTCGTCACCCGGGGGCAGCCGGTCCGGTGCGTCCGGCTCGACCGGCGCGGTGGCGTACAGCTCGCTCAGCGCCCGCGGGTCGCCTGCCAGCGCGGCGATGACCTCGCTGCTCTCCAGCAACTCGCCGTGCTCGGTGATGTCGGCGACCATCGGCAGCTTCTCGTACAGGAACGTGCCGACCAGCAGCTCCGGGCTGATCGTGAAGCCGCGCACGTCCTGCGCCGCCTTGGCGAGCTGCTCGAACAGCGGCGCGGGATCGTACGGCCCCTCGGGCAGCGCGTCGAGCAGCGTCTCCGGGTCGATGTCGAGCCGGTGCTCCTTGAACAGCTTGAACAGCAGCACCGGGTTGACCGTCGGCTCCGGGTCGAGCGTCAGCGCGAAGTCGGTCTCCGCGGCCGAGGTCGTGCGCACCGTCAACCGGTGCAGCAGCACCGGCGAGCGCGGCGTCCGGTCCGGCTCCCACCAGCTCGCGATCCCGCTGGCCAGGTATCCGACGTCGACGCCCCGCTCCTCGGCGAGCGTGCGCATCCGGGTCCGGATCGTCCGCGTACGCCGCATCGCGTCGGCGTGCGCCACATCGTCCGGAAACAACTGACGCAGCGTCACCGTGCGGCCCGCCGTCAGCACGGTCACCGCCTCCGGCCGCGCGCCGTCCAGCCGCAGCGTGCCGGCCTTGAGATCGCGGTAGTACGCCAGCTGATTCCGCCCTGAATCGTCCACCAGCGCATCAGCCCACCGCCTCGTGGCGAGCGCGACATGGGACGGTTGCGGAGCGTTGCCAGACACGGTCACGGCCCAACGATGGCAGACTCCCGCACCCCCGCCAAGCGCCCCACCGAAACCAACGCCCCACAAGCCGAAGGAAGGGCACCTTCACATCGCTATTCGTAGCGGAAGGGCACCTTCCCAACGCCGGGCTGCTGCTGACCAGGAAGGATGGATCGGTGCCGGGGGTGGATCACGTGGCGCACCGCTTCGGACGTGATCGCGGGCCGCGAGAGCAGCAGCGGGTAGGCGGCGGGGTGGCGGTGGGCCAGCGCGCGGCCCGCGTGCGGTCGCGCTCGGCGGGGTGCCGCTCGCGCAGCAGGCGGTGGTGCTCGGGTACGGCGTCGTCGCGCTCGGCCTGCGGGTCGCCCGCCCCGACCTGCTCGCGCTGGCGGCCCTGGCCTGGGCGGTCACGCTGCTGCTTCGGGGCCGCGGCCGCGATGACGGTACGCCGCCACAGCGAACTCGGCGCGGTCAACGACCTCGGCGCGCTGCTGCTGTCCACGCTCGGCGGCGCGATTGCCGCTGTCCCTGCTGCCCGGCTGGGCGCGGACGATCGCGCCCGCGTCCCCCGGGTACTGGGCACTGCAGGCGCTGGGCGGGGCGGCCACCGGCGACACCGCGGCCGTACTGCGTGGCTGCGGGGTGCTGCTGCTGATCGCGCCCGCCACCGGCCTCTATGCCGCCTGGCGCATGAACCGCGGCCGGGGCCGCAGCCGCCTGCTCCGAGCCCGGCTACGTACCTCGATCTTCATCGACGTTGGCCTATCTCGGCGACTGTGGGCGCCTGTTTTTTCATCGAGATAGGCCAACGTCGATGATGGGCGGGGCTCGTGACGCCCCGGTTCACAGGTAGCAGCCGGTGGAGGGTTCGGGGGTGATCTGGACGAGGTCGCGGTCGCCGCGCTGGATGGCGAACAGCTCCGCGAGCGTCGCGCCCGACGAGCTGAGGCCCACCGTGCTGCCCAGCCAGGCGCTCGCCTGGGCAAAGGGCAGCGGGCCGACCTCGATCTGGGCCAGGCAGCGGCCGGGGCGGACCACGGCGGGATGCAGCTTGTTGAGCGGTTCGTTGGTGGTGAGGCCGACGAGCACGTCGCGGCCCTGGGCGAGCAGGCCGTCGGTGAGGTTGAGCAGGCGGGACAGCGCCTGGCCGCTGGACTGCTTGGCGGCCGAGGAGATCAGCTCGTCGCAGTCCTCGACCAGCAGCAGCCGCCAGCGGCGCTCCTCCTGCTCGTCGTCGCCGATGGCCACCTCCATCAGGTAGCTGGAGTCGTGGAACAGGTTCTCCGGGTCGAGCACGCAGTCGACCTGGCACCACGAGGACCACGCCCGCGCGAGCGCGCGCAGCGCGGTGGTCTTGCCGGTGCCGGGCACGCCGTGCAGCAGCAGCAGGCGGCCGCTGATCGAGTCCGGCGTGAGCGTCATCAGGCGCTCCAGCGAGCCCGCGACGTCGGCGGAGTAGTTGTCCCGGATGGCGTCCCACGAAGGCGTGGTGATCGGCCGGGTGCTGCGCTGCGCGCCGCGCTTGGCCGAGTGGTGCCAGAAGCCCATCGGCACCGTGTCCGCGCGCTCAACGTGATCTTCGCGCGCGTTGCGCGTGGCCGCGTCGAGGATGCGCAGCGCCAGCTCCTCGGTCGTCGCGGTGACCGTGACCTCGGCGACGCCGCCGCGCCAGCGCGCGGCGCGCAGCGTCCAGCCGTCGCCTGCGGCGAGGTGGCTGCGCAGGCCGTCGTCGGTGGCCACGCGCAGCACCCGGCCCTCCTCCGGCAGCAGGGCCGCGTCCTTGCGTACGCGGGGCAGGCGGGCGGTGTGGGCGTACGGCTGCTCGCCCGTGCTGAACGGGGCGAGGATCATCGCGTCGACGACGTCCCGAGGAGTGTCGGAGTCGTCAAGGGTGAGGTTCGTCGACAGCTGTGGCAGAGTGCCCATACTTCGATGATCTCGCAATTGGACCTGCGCAGATAGTGGTTTTCCACCCCGGATAACGGCCCTGAGCTGGGCCCGCGCTCAGATCCCGAGTTTCGCCCAGGGCCCCCAGATCGCGATGGTCATCCCGTGGATGGCCAGCACGTTCACGAACAGCGTGTGCCCGTCCGGGCTGAACGCGCAGCCGGCGAACTCGTCGCGCTCCCGCGAGACGCCGGCGCGGTTGGTGAGGCGGTTGAGCGCGATGTCGAGCACCTCCCCGTGCCGGGTGAGCCCGCGTACGTAGTTGTTGTTCGCGCCGTCCTCGCACAGGATGAGCGTGCCGTTGGGGCTGGTGGTGATGTTGTCCGGGAAGTCCAGCCCGTCCACGGCCGGGCACTGGTACACCAGCCGCAGCACCTCCTCCGCGCAGTGGTACGCCCAGACCTGCCCGTGGCCGTTGCCGTAACCGCTGTCGAAGGGCCCCTCGTCCTTCTCCGGGCGGCCGCCGCCCTGCGTGGAGGTGAAGTACACGACGCCCTGCCGGTACGTGGAGCCCTCCAGGCGCGAGAACAGCGCCGCGCCGCCGTCGCGGCCCTGGTCGCCCACGTGCCGCAGCGCCTGGTGCTCGGTGGTCGGCGCGGGCACCCCCGCCGTGTACGGGAAGCGCGGCGCCGGGTCGTCGATGTCGACCCAGGTGACCGGGAAGACCGCGCCCGGTTCCTGCGACGCGGCGAGGTCCAGGCGGGGGCGGCCCTTCACGGCCAGCGCCTGCAGCCGCCCGCCGTCGGCGATGCCCCGCCCGTCGGCGCGCAGCGGGTCCGGCGCGCGCGGCGGCAGGTAGCGGTAGAAGCAGCTGGCGAACGCGAAGTTGTCCTCGGTCAGGTAGAGCGCGCCGCCGGCGGGGTCGTACGCCACCGACTCGTGCGCGAAGCGGCCCGCCGCGGTGATCGGCTGCGGCTCCACCGCGCCCTGCGCGGGCACCTCGAAGATGAAGCCGTGCCGCTCCTTGAGCAGGTAGTTGCCCAGCCCGGCGACGTCCGGCCCGTTGACGGTCTCCTCGCAGCTGATCCACGTGCCCCACGGCATGCGCCCGCCGCAGCAGTTGGTGTGCGTGCCGCTCAGGCTGGTGTGCGAGCGCACCACCTCGCCGTACCGGGTCACCTCGACGGTGGTGGTGCCGCCGCAGGCCGCCGGGTCGTAGGTGACGTGGCCCGGCCCGAACGCCTGCCCTGTGATCTTGACCTCGTGGTTGCGGACCAGGATCGTGTTGCCACCCGGGGCCTGGAACGCGCCCATGCCGTCGTGGCTGCCCGGCAGGCGGCTGCCGTCGTCGAGCACCACCGGCCACTCGGTGTCGTGAAAGGAGCGGTAGGCGAAGCCCTCCGGCACCCACAGCCGCGGTACGCCGTCGCGCAGGTCGGCGGTGGGCGCGAGTTTGATCCGGGTGGGCGGCTTCGGCGCGCTCTCGCGGGCCAGGAAGCCGCTGAAGGGACCGGCGGCGAACAGGCCGCCCGCCACGGCCGCGCCGCCGAGCAGCGAACGCCGTTTGATCACCATCTGCGGGCCCACTTCCGTGCGTCGAGGGAGCTACGCAGGTGCAACGAGCGAACCACCCGCATGATCACGCATCGACGGCAAGGCGATCCTTACCTTGGGTCGAGGGTCAGTGTTCGGCCCGGTCCCGGCCCTGCTGCGCCGTGATGTGGGCGGCCATCCGGTCTAGCACCTTGCCCGCCTTGGCCGACAGGACCTCCGCCGGGTCGAAGCCGAGACTGCGGATCGCGACGAACGACGCCAGCGCCACGTCGGCCAGCTCGTCGGCGACCTCGCGCGGCGAGTGCGTGACGCCCTTGCGCGGGTTCTGCCCCTGCACGCCGATCCAGGCGCTGGCGGCCTCGCCCGCCTCCTCGGTCACCTTGAGGATGCGCATGGTCTGCTGCTGCGGGCCGCTGCCGTGGTGTGCGTCCAGCCACCCCACCGCCGCGTCCACCGCCCGCCGGGTCGTCTCGTCCACCCGCCGCACCCTACCGGCCCCGACCTGCCCGGCCGCCGTGCCCCGCACGCACGTGCGCTGTGCCTCGCACGCCGTGCACGTGCGGGGTGCGCCGTGCGCCGCAAGGTCAACGGAGTTGCCTGGCAATCGTGCGTATCTTGAGCGCGGATACGCCCACCTGCCTGGCAAGTCGAGCGATCTTGGGCGGCGCGGGTGCGCTCGGCGATGTCGTGCGCGGCGGGATGTCGTACGCGGTGGTTAGCGTGCGGGGCATGGCGTTGGATGTGAGTGTGGGGGCGGGGGCGCTGGCCGAGGTGGCGGCGCAGTTGTTGCGGCTGCTGCCGGTGCGGGCGCACCAGCCCGCGCTGGCGGGGGTGCTGCTGCGGGCCGACGCCGAAGGGCTGGAGCTGGCCGGCTCCGACGGGGAGGCGTGGGCCAGAGTGCGGGTGCCCGCCACCGCGCACACGGACGGCGAGGCTGTCGTGTCGCGGCGCGCGCTGGCCGACACCGTCGCCACGCTCGACGCCCCGCAGCTGCGCCTGTGCACCGAGGGCTCGCGGCTGGCGGTGCGCACCGAGCGGGCCCGGTTCGCGCTGCCCACGCTCGACCTCGACACCTTCCCGCGCCCGCCGCAGGCACCCGCGCCGCAGGGCGTGCTCGCGGGCGCGGACTGGCGGGCCGCGGCCGCGGTCGCCGGCGCCGCCTCCCGCGAGGACGCGCTGCCGCTGTTCACCGCCGTGCGGATGCGCTCGGCGGGCGCGGTGGTCTCGATGCTGGCCACGGACCGCTTCCGGCTCGCCGCGGCGCGCCCGGCCTGGCGAGCCGAGCCCGGCGCGGAGCTGGACGTGCTGATCCCCGCGGCGCTGGTGGCCGAGCTGGGCCGCCAGGCGGGCCGGGCGGCCGAGGTGGGCCTGCACGCAGAGGACGGCCGGTTCGCGCTGTCCTGGCCCGGCTGGACGGTCGGCACGGCCTCGCTGGCGGTGGCCTTCCCCGACCGGCAACTCGACCAGCTGCTGGCCACGCAGGCCGAGGCGACGGTGCGGGTGGACGCCGACGAACTTGCCGCGGCCGTGGCGCGCGCGGCGCACTACGCCGGGCCGCGCGGCGCGGTCACCCTGGAACTCGGCGACGGCGAGCTGACCGTGCGGAGCAGTGATCCGCTGGCCGGGGAGTCGTCCGAGACGCTCAAGGCCGACCTGCTCGGCGACCGGCTGACCCGGCAGTACCAGGCCCGCTACCTGCTCGACGCGCTGCGCCCGTTCGCGGGCCGCCAGGCCCGCCTGGAGATCCAGTCCGCCCTGCGCCCCACCGCGTTCACCGCGGCATCCCCCGACCCCGCCGTCGATCTGCGCTACCTCGTCGTGCCCCTACGCCCAGCCGACCCCACCGACCGCCCCTGACTCTGCGGCCATGGTGGCTGAACTGCGCTTTCGGGGAACTGCGGGATGGCGGTCCTTGAACGTGCAGTTTCCCCGGTGGAGCCGCGTTGATCACCAGGGCATCGCGGCGCCCGTAGCCCGTTGTTCGGCGGCCAGGGTGACGAGTTCGGGATACCAGGAGCCGTCGGTGAGCAGGAGGTGCCGGGCTTCGTCGAGCGGGTGGGCGCGGACTTCCAGCACGGTCTCGCCGTCATCGGGGTTGTCCGGCGTACCTTCGATGCTCACCTCGGCGAAGCACCACAGCCATGCCTTCTCCGGATGCGGCTGGTGCTGCCGATACGGCGTTGGCAGGTCGGACACCGCGTGGTGCGCGCCGATCACGTGCAGCGGGCCGCGCAGCACCGCCCCGGCCTCCTCGCGCAGCTCGCGTGCCGCGCAGTCGGTGACGCTCTCGTCGGGCTCGCGGGTGCCGCCGGGCAGGAACCAGACGTCCCGCTCGTCGCGGCACAGCACGATTCGGTCGCCGTCGAAGCCGACAACATGCACGTTGGTGACGAGGTCGTCCGCTGGCGCGCTTGTGGAGAACTGACAGTCGACACCCGCCCACTCCCAGCGCTGCGGAGCGAATAGCAAGGGGAAACGGCTATCGAGGGACGTCACGGTCTGTATATTAACGCATCAATGCCCGTTGTGATCTTGCGAGGGGGCCGTTCGTCGATGAGGCTGGTTGAGCGGCGGAGTTCAGGCATCGCAGGTGTCGATGTGCCCACCGCCCTGCTTGTGGCGATTCGCCTGCCGATCGTTTCGTCCGAGAATGGGTGATACTCGTATAGCTAGGTATGCTGTGACCGTCTCGGGGTTATCGGGGGGATGAAGGCCGCATGAGCGAATTCGAGGTAGTGGGCGACTGGTGGCTTCCTGGCCGTGAGGATCGCAAACTCCCCGGCACCCTGACCTGGAGCGCGGAGAGCGGTGGCGTTCTTAAGCTCATCGGCGGGGTGCTGCTCGACCCGATGGAGATTGCTGAGAGGACTCACCGGAACGGCACTACCACAATACGAGTGAAGGCCGACGACCTCGAAGCAGCTGGAACATACGAGCGGATCTACGGAGCGGCGGAGGGAAGGCTCTACACGCTCGACGAGAGTAACTCGATCAAGTCGGTCGGATCCGGCTTCGGTAACCATCATTACCAAATCGTCAAGCCCTCTTATGTCTTTCGGGGTCATCACTTTCCTGCCGGCGCAGAGCCGGAAGCGAACAAGATCACCATTGCTCTCGACATGCTGGAGGAATGGGTGAGCCGGTCAGGCATGGAAGCAACTGTCACGGTGGATCATGAACCTGCTGATGGCGCGAACCTTTCGTACGAGGTTCGAGCACAGGCGCTACCGCCGGACAGTGTGCCCTTGGACGACGGTGGGACGCTCACACTTCGCCATCGAGTTCCGATGCCGCTGCTCACCGGCGCTGGTGCTGAACTCAAGCAGTGGTTCGTGTTCTCCGTTTCGTATCCTGGCGTTCGGCCGACGCGCACCCTGACGGAGGTGGCATCGGACCTGCAGGATCTAGTGTCAATCGCTACGGGCCGCACGGTCGCATTCGACACATTGGGCTTCCGGCACCCTGATGTCTATCGCGAAATTCCGGCGGACCGACCTAACCTGCTGAGGACCTATCCTGACGGCAAGGAATACCGCGATATTCGCCTTTGGGCGCGATGGACGGCAAGGCGCGAGCCCTCCAAGAAGCCACTTAGAGCAAGCGATCTCTACTTCACCTTGGCAGATCTCGGAGACCTCGAAGGGGTTGCTCGTTGGCTCGGTGTGGCTCGGCGCCATGGCTCTTCGCTCGCGCGCGTCATGTCGACCCGCTATGGCGGTGCCGATTATCTTCACAACACCTATCTGAGCCGTGTGGCGGCGTTGGAGGGGATGGACACGCGCGAACATGGCGGTAGTGCTTACTACCGTCAGAGGATCAAGCGATGCGCCGACCTGGCAGGAAAGGTGTTCACCGAACTTGTGGGGGACGTCGATGCGTGGGTAACTAAGATCAAGGACGACCGAAATGACATGGCGCACCACAAGGGTGTGCGCCTAGACAAGGAACTCGCCGAGCAGTACTACCTCTCCGAGACGGCCTACTGGCTATACGTTTTTTGTCTTCTCAGACTGGCCGACGCTCCAGAAGTTGTATTCGAAAAAATCGAGGCCCACGAGCACTATCGACACCTGAAGCGCAAGTCCACTCGCCCCTGATCCGACCCGTCGCCCGGGGAGGTATCCGATCGAGCCGCATTCGCCGCTGGCTGTCAGCCGGTATCAGCCGGACGGCGAAAGCGCCGCTCGGTAAGTCTGGGGTTTGTATGAGGCGACTGTGGCGGTGAGGCAAGACCGCCGTACATGACCCTGATCCGCCCGCGAGCGACCGCCCCGGTCAGGTCAGCGGGTTCGCCGCGGGGACGGCGAGCAGATCGAGGAAGGCGTGCTGGGTGTTGCCGGTGTCGCGTAGCAGCTCGCGGGCCTTGGCCAGCGGTACGAACCGGCAGGTGACGACCAGGCCGGTGTCCCAGACGCCGGGGTCGCCGATGACGGTGTGCCGCCACTGGGCGCGGTCGTCGTCGGCGCGCAGGTGGAAGTAGACGTTCAGGTACGGCCGGCGGGTGTCGGCGAACCGGCCGCTCTGCACGCCCACGACGCTGAGCACCGACAGCGGGCCGGACACGCCGGTCTCCTCGTACGTCTCCCGGACCATGGCGTCGTTGAGCAGCTCGCCCCGTTCGACGCCGCCGCCGGGCAGGTGCGTGCCGGGGGTGCTCGGATACTCGAAGACCAGCAGTTCGAGCGCGTCGTTCGCGCCCCGGGTGACGTATCCGGTGACCCGCAGCCGGGTCGGCCGGTGCGCGCCGATGCCGCTGACCGAGACGAACAGCCCGACCTGCACCAGCGTGACCAGCACCGCGCCGACCGCCCACCACAGCGCGAAGTCGCCGAACACCGACGCGACGACCAGCCCGAGCCCGAGGCCGCCCGCGATCGGCGCGGTGACCTGCCACCACAGCGGCGCGGCGGACAGCCGGCGGCGGTCGCGCCAGATCCACCACCAGGCCAGCGCCGACCCGGCGATCGCCAGCACCGCGCCGACCGTGTCGAGCAGGCCGGGGCCGTGCGCGTCGCTGAACGAGATCAGGCGCGGGCCGTCGTCGGGCAGGGCCAGCAGCAGGCCGCCCAGCAGGGTGCAGATCGCCCAGGCGGTGATGACGTGAGCACGGCGCACCTTCGGCTGCTCCTCCACTGACGACGGTGGTTGCACCATATCGGCCTGCCTCACCGTTGTGGGGGAGCGTCGTGGTGTCCGGCCAGCAGCTCCTGGAACCAGATCTTCGCCTTGATCGCGGGCCGGCGCAGCTGCGTCTCGCGCCAGGTGGACCGGGACAGCTTCGCGGCGGCCTTCGGGGTCGGCCGCGTGTAGCGCCAGCGGGCCCAGGGGGAGTGCGGGCGGGCCAGCCGAATCGCGCCGACGATCAGCAGCACCGGGATGAACAGGCCGATCAGCCCGGTCCAGATCTTGCCCTTGACCAGGGTGAGCAGGACCAGGCCGAGGTGGGTGGACGCGATCGCCCCGGCGATGGCCCAGCCGAAGCCGCCGGACGCGGCGGCGGCCAGGATCAGCCGGTCGATCCCCGCGGGGCGTACGCCGAGCACCAGCAGCCCGGTCACCGCGACGGCCACGAACACCGCGTCGATCGAGGTGCGGCCCTTCTCCGACCAGTACACGTCCTCCAGGTGGAGGATCAGCGCGAACTCGTCGAGCACCAAGGCCGAACCGATGCCGAACAGCGCGGCCAGGACCGAGCGCCAGAGCACGTAGTCGTCCGGGACGACGAGCCCAGCCACGCCCGCCACCAGCATGAACACGACGCCGAAGACGACGTGGTGGATGTGCAGCCCGCCGCCGGGAGTGACGTTGCCGGGCCACCACTTCACCTGCGCGCGGATCATGCGCACCGAGAACCGGATGAACACGAACCCGAAGATCACCCCGGCGAAGAAGCAGAACAGCGGCAGCCGGCCGGTCTCCACGACCGTGCGGTGGAACCAGTCGGACACCGTCCCACCCCCGCCTCCATACCCGAGCTTTCATCGTATTTGCTGCGTTAAGTCTAGTGAGTGCCATATGTTCGTGTTGACGGCCCGGAGACTTCGCCGACGAGACGGGGTGGCACGTGGCTTCACCTGCTGCAGGCGCGGCGACCCGCGCGAACGGGCGGCACTGGCGGGAGAAGGTGCCCCGCGTATTCGCCACCTTCATCGCCATCATCGCCCTGATCAGCGCGCTGGCCGCAGTCGGCGGCGCGATCGGGCAGAGCACCCAGCCGGTGCGCCGCATCCTCGACGACGTACTGATCCCCGTCCCGGCGAACCTCGCGTACGCGGCGTTCATGGCCGTGCTCGCCGCCGCCACCGCCCGGCGTAAGAAGGTCGCCTGGTGGACCATGATCGTCTACCTGGTCATCGACGTGGGATCGAGCATTCTCGCGCTCGGGGTGATCACGCTGGTGCCCGAGGGCGAGCTGGTCGACGACGCAGGAGTGCCGCTGTTCAGCGGCTGGGGCCGGGTGGCCACCAGCATCGCCGTGCTCGTCGGCGTCGCGGCGCTGATCATCCTGTTCCTGGCCCGCGACCAGTTCTACGCCCGGATCCGCAAGGGCGCGGTGTGGAAGGCTCTGGCCGTCTTCGCGGGCGTCGCCGCGGTCGGCATCGGCCTGGGCTACAGCCTGGTCGCCGCGTTCCCCGGCACGCTCGGCTCCGACGCCGGCGAGCAGTTGGCGTACGCGGCGGAGAAGGTGCTCGGCGGCGCGTTCGAGTTCGACGTGACCCGCGACGGCGCCGCGCCCGGCTGGGTCAACTTCGTGCTCGGCCTGTTCGGCGCGATCGCGGTGTTCGCGGCGCTGTTCACGCTGCTGCGCTCGCAGCAGGTCAACGCGGTGCTGGAGCCCGCCGACGAGGTGAAGGTGCGCGGCCTGCTGGACCACTACGGCGAGCGCGACTCGCTGGGCTACTTCGCCACCCGCCGGGACAAGCTGGTGACCTTCTCGCCGACCGGCAAGGCCGCGGTCACCTACCGCCCGGTAAACGGGGTGAGCCTGGCCAGCGGCGATCCCATCGGCGACCCGGAGGCCTGGGGCGCGGCCATCCACGCCTGGCTGGAGGAGGCCCGCAGTTACGCCTGGACCCCGGCCGCCATGGGCGCGAGCGAGGAGGGCGCGACCGCGTACCACAAGGCGGGTCTGAAGGTTCTCGAGCTGGGTGACGAGGCGATCCTGCTGACCGACCGGTACTCGCTGGACGGCCGGGACATGCGCCAGGTGCGCCAAGCCGTCAACCGGGTCGAGCGCGCCGGGTACACCGCGACGGTCCGCCGGCACGCCGAGATCCCGCCCGAGGAGATGAAGGAGATCGCCGAGCTGGCCACCCGCTGGCGCGACACCGACAGCGAGCGCGGCTTCTCGATGGCGCTGGGCCGCCTCGGCGACCCCAACGACGGGCAGTGCGTGCTGGTCGAGGCTCGGGACCGCGAGGGCATCGTGCGCTCGATGCTGTCGTTCAGCCCGTGGGGCCGGCGCGGCCTGTCGCTGGACCTGATGCGCCGCGACCACGAGGCCGAGAACGGCGTCATGGAGTTCATGGTCACCGCGCTGATGAACGCCGCGCCGAAGCTGGGCGTGGAGCGGGTGTCGCTGAACTTCGCGGTGTTCCGGGCGGTGTTCGAGGAGGGCGGCCGGATCGGCGCCGGGCCGGTGCTGCGGCTGTGGCGGCGGGTGCTGATGTTCTTCTCCAAGTGGTGGCAGCTGGAGCAGCTGTACCGCTCGAACATCAAGTACCAGCCGGAGTGGGTGCCGCGCTTCCTGTGCTTCGGCGAGCGGCGCGACCTGGCCAAGGTCGGCCTGGCCTCGGCGATCGCCGAGGGCTTCCTGACCGTGCCGGGCACGCCGGTCGCGGCGCTGGACGCGACGGCAGCCCCGGTCCTGGAGGGGCTGCCCGCGCCCGTGGAAGCGGCGGCGCTGGCCGGTGCGGGGCACGAGGAGAGCGTCAACGAGCAGATGGCGGTACGCCTGGCCAAGCTCGAACGGCTGCGCGCCGAGGGCGTCGACCCGTACCCGGTGGGCTTCCACCCGACCGCGACGCTCGGGCAGGTCCACGACCGGCACCCGGAGACGCCCGCCGACACGCGCACCGGGGACCGGGTGTCGGTGGCCGGCCGGGTGATGCTGCAACGCGACCACGGCCACCTCGCCTTCGCGACCATCCGCGACTGGAGCGGCGACCTGCAGCTGATGATCGACCGCGACGTCGCGGGCTGGACCGAGGCGATCGACATCGGCGACCACGTCGGCGTCACCGGCGAGGTGGTCACCACGAAGCGCGGTGAGCTCTCGGTGCACGTGGACACCTGGGAGATCACCGGCAAGTGCCTGCGCCCGCTGCCGGACAAGCACAGCGGCCTGGCCGACCCGGAGGCCAAGGTCCGCCAGCGCTACCTGGACCTGATCACCAGCGGCACGGCGCGCGAGCTGCTGAAGGCGCGCAGCGCGGCGGTGCACAGCCTGCGCCAGTCGTTCAGCGACCGGGGTTTCATCGAGGTGGAGACGCCGATCCTGCAGCGCATCCACGGCGGCGCGAACGCCCGCCCGTTCACCACCCACATCAACGCCTACGACCTGCGCCTCTACCTGCGCATCGCGCCCGAGCTGTACCTGAAGCGGCTGGCCGTCGGCGGCGTGGCGAAGGTGTTCGAGCTGGGCCGCACCTTCCGCAACGAGGGCGTGGACTACAAGCACAACCCCGAGTTCTCCATGCTGGAGGCGTACCAGGCCTATGCCGACTACGACTCGATGCTCACGCTGACCCGCGAGGTGGTGCAGTCGGCGGCGCGGGCCGCCAACGGCGAGTGCGTGATCATGCACGACGGGCAGCCGCACGACGTGTCGGGGGACTGGTCGGTGCGCACCGTCGACGAGGCGGTCTCGTCCGCGCTCGGCGAGGAGATCACCGCCGACACCGATGTGGAGAAGCTGCGTAAACTCTGCGACGCGGCGAAGATCCCGTACGACCCGAAGTGGGGCCGCGGCGCGGTGGTGCTGGAGATGTACGAGCGGCTGGTCGAGGAGAAGACCGTGCTGCCGACGTTCTACAAGGACTTCCCGACCGACGTGTCGCCGCTGACCAGGCAGAGCCGGGTGGACGCGCGGCTGGCCGAGCGGTGGGACCTGGTCGCCTTCGGCACCGAGCTGGGCACCGCGTACTCCGAGCTGACCGACCCGATCGAGCAGCGCCGCCGGCTCACCGAGCAGTCGCTGCTGGCCGCGGGCGGCGATCCGGAGGCGATGGAGCTGGACGAGGACTTCCTGCAGGCGCTGGAGTACGCCATGCCGCCCACCGGTGGGCTGGGCATCGGTGTCGACCGGCTGGTCATGCTGCTCACGGGGCGGTCCATCCGGGAGACCCTGCCGTTCCCGCTGGTGCGCGGGGCGCGCTGAAGGCCATACCGGCTATTCGGGCATTTTGCTATGATGCTGATAAATAGGTCGCAGGAGGGCCCATGCGCGCCGGATCGGCACCCGGGAACCGGCGGCGGGCGATGGTCACCGCGCTGGTGCTGGCCGTCGTCATCCTGGTCGGCGGGTTCCTGCTCGGGCACCTGGCCGGCAGCCGCTCCCGCACCGGGCTCGGCGACCGGTCGGACGCCCCGAAGACCTCGCGCGACCGGGTCGGGCCGTACGCCCGGCTCGCGCTGCCGCCGCTGCCGCCCCGGCCCGAGCCGATCACCGGACCCGACCGGCCGCCGCTGCCCGCCGAGAAGGGCGGCCCGTTCGGCAGCCGGCTGACCACCGGCACCCCGGAGGTCGCGCTGACCTTCGACGACGGCCCGGACGAGGTGTGGACGCCGCAGGTGCTGGCGCTGCTGCGCGATTACGGCGTGCGGGCCACCTTCTGCATGATCGGCGCCAAGGCCGCGAAGAACCCCCAGCTGGTACGCGATGTCGTGGCCGACGGGCACACCCTGTGCAACCACAGCTGGAGCCACGACGTCTTCCTCGGCCTGCGCGACGAGCAGACCGTGCTGGCCGACATGCGCCGCGCCAACGAGGCGCTCACCAGCGCCGCGCCGTCGGCCCGCATCTCCTACTACCGCCAGCCGGGCGGGAACTGGACGCCGGTCGTGGTGGCCGCCGCGCGGCGGCTGGGCATGACCGCGCTGCACTGGCGGGTCGACCCCAACGACTGGCAGCTCGGGCCGTCGTACCGCATCGCGGCGGACGTCACCTCGCAGGCCGCCCCGGGCGCGATCGTGCTGCTGCACGACGGCGGCGGCGACCGCGCCCGCACGCTGTCGGCGCTGCGTACCATCCTGGCGAACCTGATCACGCGGTTCCACCTGGCTCCGCTGCCCGCGGGCAGAGAAGAGCCCCGGCCGTCCGGAACCGATTGGTTCGGACGACCGGGGCAGTGACTCACCGCCGCGGTGGCGGGCGGTTCATCGGGTCAGTGCGTCGACGACCTGCTGGGCACGGGTCTCGTGCTTGGCGTAGTGGTACGGGAACGCCGAGACCTGGACCTCCTGGATGGCCAGGGTCAGCGGCATGTCCTGCCAGCCCTGCACGTTGTCCAGGGCCTTGTAGAACTGGGTCGCCGCGTACTTGGGCTGCATCAGGTCGCGCACGGTGCCCCAGCCCGAGGTCGGGCGCTGCTGGAACAGGCCGACCGAGTCGTGGTCGGAGCCCTCACCCTGGTTGGTGTAGTTGTACGACTCCGCGTACACGGTGCTGGCCAGGTTGTACAGCTGGCTCTCCTGCATCGCGCAGGCGATGGCCGCCACGTAGGCGCGCTTGGGCAGGCCCAGCTCCTTGCCGGCCTGCACGATCGCCTGGGCGTTGCGCATCTGGGTCATGTCCAGCCCGGCGACGGGACGCAGGACGGGCTGGGGCGCGGCCTTCGGCTTCGCCGCGGCCTTGGGCTTGGCGGCGACCTTCGGGGCCGCCTTGGGTACGGCCTTGGTCGCCGCCTTCGGGGCTGCTGCCGCCTTCGGGGCGACGGCCTTGGGCTTGGCCTGCGGCGCGGCCTTCGGGGCCGCGGCCTCGACCGGCTTGACCGCGGTGGTCGCGGTGCGGTCCAGCGACCGCGTCGCGTCCTGGGCCGCCTCGGCCCGGCTCGCGCTCTGCAGGGTCACCTGGTTGTCGGGTGCGCCGGCGCCGGCCGCCACTCCGCCGACCGTGGCGGCGCCCAGGGCGCCGACGAGGCCGGTCACTGCCATCAGCTTGCGCGAGTCGGCCGACTTGAGCCGGCTGATCGCCTCCGCGAGGGACTTGAGGGGACTGGACAGGGGATTCTGGCGGGTAGCCGCTCGGTGACGGCCGACTCCGCGCTGCTCGTGTGCTCCGTTGCCACGCATTCGCCGAGCTTAGAAAGGCGATCGGCCGCTGCCCACCCGAAAACAGTGGTCGGGGCCACTGCTGAGCGCTGAAAAGGCGCAGGTCACGCCCCTAGTCCATGCTTTCGTAGATTGTTGATGTAGTACTTTCGGCCGATGGCAATACGGACATTTCACGCAGCTGCGGTGCCCGACCAATCAGCCTGAAACGGGCCGAAACCGGATAACCTGTGAGCGGGACTCAGGCGGGAGCGCTATGGACTGGAACCTGCTGGCCTGCGCCCGGCACCACCTCACCTACGCCCCGGACGAGCCGGAACTGCGCGATCACCTGTGCGTGCCGACCGTGGAAGGGCCGGCCTGGCGCTGCCTGCGCTGCGGAGACTACGTACCCGGGCCGCCCCGCGCCGCCGGACCCGCCGACGAGGCCCCCGTGCCGCTGCGCGGCCAGCTGCTGCGCGACGCCGTGGTGCTGCGCGCCCTGGCGGTCGAGCGCGTGGTGCGCGGGGCGCTGCTGCTCCTGGGGGCGTACGCCGTCTGGCGCTTCCGCGGCGCGCAGCCCGCCGTGCGGGCCGAGTTCGACCAGGACCTGCCCCTGCTCCAGCCGCTGGCCGACCGGCTGCACTGGAACCTCGCCGACTCGCCGCTGGTGCACCTGGTGCGCACCGCCCTGGCCGCCCGGCCGCAGACGCTCACCTGGATCGCCGCCGCGCTCGCCTGCTACGGGCTGCTCCAGCTGGCCGAGGCGACCGGGCTGTGGCTGCTGCGCCGCTGGGGCGAGTATCTGACCGCGGTGGCCACCTCGATCTTCATCCCGCTGGAGGTGTACGAGCTGACCGAGCGCGTCACCTGGGTCCGGATCACCGCCCTGGTGATCAACATCGGCGCCGTGGTCTTCCTCGTCTACCGCAAGCGCCTGTTCGGCGTCCGCGGCGGCCGCGCCGCGTACGACGCCGAACGCCACCACGCCAGCCTCCTCCAACTCACCCACGCCGCCACCGCCCCCTGACCCGCCCACCCCGCCCCCCGCCGCCCCCGCCGGGCGGGCGCGCCCCCGCCTCTGCCGCAACTCTTAAAGAGTCGCGCCTACCGGGGACTTCTTATGCCGCGACTCTTTAAGAGTTGCGGCACCGGGGGAGACGCGGAGCGCCCGCCCGGCGGGGCCGGGCGGGCGCTGGTGCGAGCGGGTACGGCCGCGTCACTGGCCGAAGAGCTTGCCCATCATCTGCTGGAGTTGCTGCTGGTCGGGCAGCTGGCCCTGCGGCGTCGCCTGGTTGACGATCTCGGGCAGCACCTTGGCGAGGTCGTCGGCGGCCTGGCGCGGCGTGGTGCCGGCCTGCTGGGCCACCTGCTCGAGCGTGCCGCCGCCCAGCGCCTGCTGCAGCTGCGCGCCGGTGACGTTCTCGTTCTTGCCGGTGCCGATCCAGGACTGCACCTGGGGGCCCAGGCCCGACCGGCTCAGCTGATCCACCAGACCGCTGAGGTTCGCCTGACTCCCGCCACCGCCACCGCCGCCGGACATCTGGCTGAACAGGCCCTTGAGCAGGCTCTGGATCTGCGGGTCGCTCATCAGCTTCATGATCTGGTTGAGGTCGACTGCCATTTCCCGTTACCCCCGTACTCGGTGCTTGGACACTCTTCCTCGACCCTAGGGGGTCGGCTGAACGGCTGAGGCAAAAGCGGTGAAATGCCACCAGCCATTGGCGGCGATCATCCAGAATGTGCCGCATGACGGAATACACCGATGAAGAGCGCCAGACCCTGCGTACCGCGGCCTTCGGGGCGGTCTTCCTGGTATCCCATGCCGACCCCGGCTTCTTCGCGAGTTTCAAGGAGAGCATCGCGGGCGCGAAGGCGCTGGCCGGCGCGTCGCCCGAACTGCAAAGCGTGTTCAAGTCCGGTGGCCTGCCCGAGGTTCCCAAGGGCTCGCCGGCCGAGATGGAGTCCGGTGTGCTCAGTGCCCTGCAGCAGTCGGTCGGCATCCTGCAGTCCAAGGCCCCGCAGGACCTGACCGAGTTCCGTACCGTCATCTCCGGCGCCTGCGACCAGGTCGCCAACGCCTCCGGCGGCGT
Source organism: Catellatospora coxensis (assembly GCF_016862635.1). Taxonomy (GTDB): domain Bacteria; phylum Actinomycetota; class Actinomycetes; order Mycobacteriales; family Micromonosporaceae; genus Catellatospora; species Catellatospora coxensis. The sequence continues at coordinate 49,203 of NZ_BONI01000071.1, forward strand.
CAAGGACACCGAGACCGCAGCCATCGCCAAGGTCAAGTCAGCCATCGGCGCCTGACCCTGATCAT
>NZ_BONI01000072.1 GCF_016862635.1 Catellatospora coxensis
GCGCTGCTGCTGGCCGCCGGACAGCTGGTTGGGCCGGTGCCCGAGCCGGTCGCCCAGGCCCACGGTGTCGATGACCGTCTTGAACCAGTCCTGGTCCGGTTTGCGCCCGGCGATGGCCAGCGGGAGCAGGATGTTCTCCTGCGCGGTCAGCGTCGGCAGCAGGTTGAACTGCTGGAAGATGAAGCCGATCTTCTCGCGGCGCAGCCGGGTCAGCCCGGCGTCGTTGAGGCCGGTGACCTCGGTGTCGCCGACGTACACCTGCCCGCGGCTGACCGAGTCGAGCCCGGCCAGGCAGTGCATGAGCGTGGACTTGCCGGAACCGGACGGGCCCATGATGGCGGTGAACCGGCCGCGCTCGAGCTCGACGTCCACCCCGCGCAGGGCCACCACCTGGGCCTCGCCGGAGCCGTACACCTTCCACACCTGCGACGCGCGGGCGGCGGAGGTCTCCACGCGCTGGCGGATCAGGGGCGGGGCTGCTGTTGTCATGAGTTCTTCCCTCGGCCGGTCGACGAATGGACCGGCCGGCCGCTGCCAAGGCGGGGCACGCGACCGGCCGGTGTACTCATCGTCGGGGCGGCAAAGGCCCCGTCCCTCGACCCGCGGGGTGAACCGTCCCGGGTATCGCACGCCGGGAATGCCCCCCACGCCCGGGTCAGGGGCGACCCTGACCCGGGCGGGCGGCTACTCGTACGAGATGGCGTCCAGCACGTTCAGCCGGGCCGCCATCCGGGCCGGGATGACCGCGGCGAGCACCCCGGCCACGACCGCGGCCAGGAGGTACTGCGCCAGTTCCAGCCAGGGGATCGCGATGACCGACGCGAACTCCAGCGTCATCAGCGCCTTGGTGAACGCGGCCCCGAGACCGACCCCGAGGGCCAACCCGAGGAACACCCCGAACACGGTGATCAGCACCGACTCAACGGTGATCATCCAGACCAGGCCGCCCCGGCTGAGCCCGACCGCGCGGACCAGGCCCAGCTCGCGGGTGCGCTCGACGATGCTGAGCACCAGCGTGTTCAGGATGCCCAGCAGCGCGATGACCAGCGCCACCAGCAGCAGGATCTGCACCGCGATCAACAGGAAGTCGTAGCTCGCGGTGGCCTGGTCGACGTAGGACTGCCGGTCGCCGACCTGTACGCCCGGGTAGTCCTTCATGATCGTCTCGATCTTCTCGACGACCGGGGCGGCGTCGACGCCGTCGTTCAGCGAGACGAAGCCCTGGAACGCCAGCGGCCCGGGGAAGTCCGCGATCGCGGGCTCGCCGACCAGGATGCCCTGGATGATCGGCGTCGCTTGGTACACGCCGACGACGGTGTAGTCGCGGGTCACCCCGCCGATCACCACCGGGGTCCGGTCGCCCGCCTTGAGCTTGAGCGTCTCGGCGGTGTTGCCGTCGAGCACCAGCTCCTGCGCGGCCAGGGTGCGGATCTCGCCGCCGGTCGCGTCGAACGGGAACATGCGCGCGGCCTGGCCGACGTCGGTGGCGAAGACGCCGAACGCCTGCGGCTGCCCCGCGACGCTCACCCCGAGCGCGTCGAAGTGCCAGGCCGCGGCCTCCTTCACGCCGGGGATGGCGCGCACCTGGTCCAGCGCCTTCGGGTTGAAGCCCTGCCGGCCGTCCGGGGCGGCGGTGACGGCCGCCTGGATCATCACCTCCACGCCGATGTTCTCGCCCATGATGTCCTCCAGGCTGGTCTTGAAGGACTGGACCACGGTCGCGGTCATGCCGATCACGGTGACGCCGATGATGATCGCGGCGGCGGTGACGGCGGTGCGGCGCGGGTTGCGGGCCGCGTTGCGCACCCCGAGGTCGCCCGCCGAGCCCCGGCCGATGAGCGCGCCCAGACCGCGCACGATCGGACGTGCCAGCAGCGGCGACAGCAGCAGCGTGCCGACGAACAGCAGCAGCGCGCCGAACAGCAGGATCAGGAACGCGGTGCCGCCGAGGTCGGCGAACGCGCCCAGCGCCACCAGGCCTATGCCCAGCAGGGCGAAGACCGCGCCGACGATGGACAGGGCCTTGAGTGACTTGTCGGGGCGCACCACGTCGCGCATCGCGGCCACCGGCGGCACCGACGAGGCGCGCACCGCGGGCACGAACGCGGCCACCAGCGTCACCACCACGCCCAGCAGGTACGACAGGAGCACCGTGAGCGGCGCGACGACCAGGTCGACGGGCGGCAGCGGGACCTCGCCCATCAGGTACTGCTCCGCGGCCGCCGCCACGCCGACACCGGCCGCCAGCCCCAGCGTCGCCCCGACCACGCCGACCACCAGCGCCTCCAGCAGCACCGAACCGGCGACCTGGCCCCAGCCGGCACCCAGCGCCCGCAGCAGGGCCAGCTCGCGGGTGCGCTGCGCGACGATGATGTTGAAGGTGTTGAAGATCAGGAAGATGCCGACGATGCCCGCGACCACCGCGAACCCGACCAGGATGTACTTGAACACGTCGATGATCACGCCGCCCGACAGCGCCGCCCGGTCCTCGCTGCTCTCCTCCGCGGTCAGCGCCTTGAACCCGGCGGGCAGCCGCTGCTCGATCCGCTGCTTCAGCTCGATGTCGCTGACCCCAGGCTCGGCCGCGAACGACGCGCCGCCGAACCGCCCGGTCTCGCCGTAGAAGGTCCGCTGCGCGAACGCCTGCTGGAACATGACGACGACCTCGCCGGCCAGGCTGTCCCGGCCGCCGGAGTACCCGGCCACGCCCACCACGGTGAACGAGCGCGGCTCGTTGAGCACCGGCAGGTACACCTTGAGCTGCTCGCCCCGCTTGACCTTGGCGAGCTCGGCGGTGTGCGCGGTGATCGCGACCTCGTTCTCGGCGGTGGGCCAGCGGCCCTCCCTCAGCTCGACCAGGCCCAGCGGGTCGTCGTTGCCGTCGACGCCGAAGCCGAGGGCCGCGTCGGCGCTGACCGGCTCGCCGTCGGTGGCCCGGAACGGCGTCGCGCCCTGCACGCTCACGTCCGGCGAGACGACGCGTACGCCGTCCACCTCGGACAGGGTGCGCAGCTGCGCCTCGGTCAGCCGGGCCGGCTCGACCGCCTGCGGGTCCTTCGGCTGCACGACCACCGCGACGTTCTGGTTCACCGTGGTGAACAGCGCGGTGAAGCGGGCGCTCAGGGTGTCCGACAGCACCATGCTGCCGGCGAGGAACGCCACCGACAGCACGATGGCGAAGACGGCCAGCGACAGGCGCAGTTTGCGCTGCAGCAGGCCGCGGAGGCTGGCCTTGATCATTCCGGGGCCCCCGTGGACACGACGTCGAGGCGCTTGATGCGGTCGAGCACCGCGTCGGCCGTCGGCTCGGTCAGCTCGTCGACGATCTGCCCGTCGGCCAGGAAGATGACCCGGCCGGCGTAGCTCGCGGCGTTCGCGTCGTGGGTGACCATGACGATGGTCTGCCCGTGCTCGGTCACGCTGCGGCGCAGGAAGCCAAGGATCTCCGCGCCGGAGCGGCTGTCCAGGTTGCCGGTCGGCTCGTCGGCGAAGATGACCTCCGGCCGGGCCACCAGCGCGCGGGCGCAGGCGACCCGCTGCTGCTGGCCGCCGGACAGCTGGTTGGGCCGGTGCCCGAGCCGGTCGCCCAGGCCGACCGTGTCGACGACCGTCCTGAACCAGCCCGGGTCCGGCTTGCGCCCGGCGATGGCCAGCGGGAGCAGGATGTTCTCCTCCGCGGTCAGCGTCGGCAGCAGGTTGAACTGCTGGAAGATGAAGCCCACCTTCTCCCGGCGCAGCCGGGTCAGTCCCGCGTCGCCCAGCCCGTTCAGGGCCGTGTCGCCGATGGCGAGCTGCCCGCGGGTGGCCGAGTCCAGGCCCGCCATGCAGTGCATGAGGGTGGACTTGCCGCTGCCGGACGGGCCCATGATGGCCGTGAACCGGCCGCGTTCGAGCTCGACGTTCACCCCGCGCAGGGCGATCACCTGCGCCTCGCCCGAGCCGTACACCTTCCAGAGATCTGTCGCGCGGGCAGCGGCGCCGGCGCCCGCGGCGGGCCTTTCGGTAACCGGAGAAGTCATGCCCCACAGGCTGTCAGCGGCTGCCCACCCCGCCCTCAGACCTGGGAACGGTCTTCCGGGCGGCGGGCTCCTCCTCAGGTAGTAGAGCCGGGTCGTACCAGCCCGGTCTCGTACGCCAGCACCACCGCCTGCACCCGGTCGCGCAGCCCCAGCTTGGTCAGCATGTGCCCGACGTGCGTCTTGACCGTGGTCTCGCTCACCGTCAGCGCTCGTGCGATCTCGGCATTGGACAGTCCCCGGGCCACGTGCACCAGCACCTCGCGCTCGCGCTCGGTCAGCGTGCTCAGCGAGTGCGGCACGGTCGCGTCCGGGTCGGGCAGCAGCCCGGCGAAGCGGTCCAGCAGCCGGCGCAGGATGCGCGGCGCGACAACGGCCTCGCCCGCGGCGACCGTGCGGATCGCGGCGACCAGCTCGTCGGCGGGCACGTCCTTGGCCAGGAAGCCGCTGGCCCCGGCCCGCAGCGCGCCGACCACGTAGTCGTCGAGGTCGAACGTGGTCAGGATCAGCACGTGCACGGGCAGCTTCGCCGCGGTGATGTCGCGGGTCGCGGCGACCCCGTCGCGGCGCGGCATGCGCACATCCATCAGCACCACGTCCGGCAGCAGCCGCCGGGCCAGGTCCACGGCCTCCGCGCCGTCGGCGGCCTCGCCGACGATGTCGAGATCGGGCTCGGCGCCCAGCACCATGCGGAACCCGCTGCGCAGCAGCGGCTGGTCGTCGGCGAGCAGCACCCGGATCGGCTTCACCGCGAAACCACCGTCACCCTGCGACCTCCGCTTCCGTGTCCGGGGCCGGCGCGCCCGCCGTCCCCGCCTGTTCGAGCGGGATCCGCGCGTGCACCCGGAACCCGCCGCCCGGACGGGGGCCGGTGCGCAGGGTGCCGCCGTACACCGCGACACGCTCGCGCATGCCGAGCAGGCCGTGGCCGGTGACCGCGCCGATGGTGATCCCGTCTGCGGAGAGGGTACGCGCGTACGGTCCCCGCCCGGTGTCGAACACCTCGATGCTCAGCAGCCGGCCGTCGACGGCCAGCCGCACCTCGGCGCGCGCCGGCCCGGCGTGCTTGAGCGCGTTGGTCAGCGCCTCCTGCACGATCCGGTACGCCGTCAGCGCCACACCCGGGTCGACCTCGCCCAGCTCGCCGTCCACCCGCAGCGACGTGGACAGCCCCGCCTCGCACACCTGCTCCACCAGGGTGCGCAGCGCGGCCAGGCCAGGCTGCGGGCTGCGGTCGAAGTCGTCGTCAGGGGCGCTCTCCGAGCGCAGCACGAACAGCAGCCGGCGCAGCTCGCGCAGGGTGGTGCGGCTGGTCTGCTCGATGGTCGCCAGGGCCTCGTCGGCGGCGGCCGGGTCGCGGTGCAGCATGCGCCGCGCGCCGGTGGACATCACGCCGATGACGCTGACGTGGTGGGCGACCACGTCGTGCAGCTCCCGGGCGATGCGCCGGCGCTCCTCGGCGACGGCCTGCTCGGCGTGCGCCTGCCGGCTGCTCTCGGCGGCCAGGGCCCGCTCGGCGAGCGCCGTCGACGCCTCCCGGCGCGCCCGCACGGTGCGGCCGATCAGGAAGGTGATCACCATCACCACGAGGTTGACGACCATCCCCGCCGACATGGAGATCATCTCCGCGCCGGTGGCGTCGACGATCACGTCGTTGCGGTACGCCCACACCCACATCAGGTCGTTGACCAGCCACAGCGCGGCCGTGGCCAGCACGGCCCGCCACCACCGCTCGTACGCGGCCGCCGTGTACGCCAGCACCCACAGCGCGACGCCCTGCCCGCCCATCAGCGACTGCGGCCACAGCAGGCCGACCGCGGTGAACGCCGCCGTCGCGGCGACGCCCAGCCACAGGTGGGTGCGCCGCAGCACCACCGGCAGCAGCGTCACCGCGCACCACAGCAGCGTGGCCGCGCTGGTCCGCATGCCCCAGCCCGGCTCGGCGTACGCCAGGCTGACCTGCACCACGAACAGCCCGGCGGCCAGCGCGGCGTCCGCGCGCAGCGGCGTCCACCAGGCGGGCTTCCACCAGCTCAAGCGCCGGGTCAGGGGGGTGAGGGGCACCCGGGCAGGCTACCCGGTCGGCTCACCCCTCGGGCTGGGCCGCGGCCAGCCGGGCCTGCCTGCTGTCCACCGTCTGCGCCGTCACCTGCTGCGGGAACGGCGGCATGGTGCCCCCGAACTCCGGGCAGCGCTGCTGGTGGCTGCACCACGCGCACAGCTTGCTCGGCTTGGGCCGGAAGTCCTGCGCGGCGGTCGCCGTCTCGATCGCCTTCCACAGCGCGAACAGCGTCTTCTCGAACCGGGTCAGCTCCTCGGCGTCGGGGGTGTAGTCGCACACCTCGGCGTCCTTGAGGTAGAGCAGCCGCAGCACCCGCGGCACCACGCCCCGGGTGCGCCACAGCACCAGTGCGTAGAACTTCAGCTGGAACAGCGCCCGCGCCTCGAACGCCTCCCGGGGCGCGCCGCCGGTCTTGTAGTCGACCACCCGGATCGCGCCGTCGGGGGACACGTCGAGCCGGTCGATGTAGCCGCGGATCAGCAGCTGCTGCTCGCCCTGCGCGCCCAGCACCGCCTCGATCAGCTGCTCGCGCTCGGCGGGCTCCAGCCGCCGCGGGTCCTCCACGGCGAAGTAGCCGCCGAGCAGGTCGGTGGCCGAGGACAGGAACTCCTCGCGGCTCATCGCCTCCTCCGCGTCGAACAGCGTGGCCAGCTCGGGCTGCTCCTCGACCAGCCGCTCCCACTGCGGGGTGACCATCTCGTCCGCGACCGCGCGGGTGCGGTCGGCGGCGGGGGAGTCGAACAGCTTCTCCAGCACCGCGTGCACCAGCGTGCCGCGCACCTGCTCCGGGGTCGGCTGCTCGGGGATGCGGTCGATGCTGCGGAAACGGTAGAGCAGGGGACAGGTCTTGAAGTCGGCCGCCCGGGACGGCGACAGCGAGGGGAGGGGGACACTTGCCTGCTCGGTCATGACCCACAGGTTAGGCGAGCGGTACGACGGGGTCCCGCACGCCGCCACGACATAGCATGGTCACGATGGAGACGACGTCGTGAGCGATTCGACACCAAAGTCCGCTTCGCAGGGCGAGCGGAAATCCGGCTTCCAGGTCGGCCGCATCCTCGGGTTTCCGCTGCGTCTGAGCGCCTCGTGGGTGGTCATGTCGCTGCTGATCACCTGGTGGTACGGCGACCGCCTCGGCGACACCCTCCACCTCGACGGCGCGGCCCGCTACCTGGCCGGGCTCGGCTTCGTCGCCTGCCTGCTGCTGTCGGTGTTGTTACACGAGCTCGGCCACGCGCTCACCGCCCGCCACTACGGCATCGGCGTCAAGGGCATCACGCTGGACCTGCTCGGCGGCTACACCGAGTTCGAGCACGACTCGCCGCGCCACGGCGTCGAGCTGGCCACCGCGCTGGCCGGCCCCGGTGTGTCCGCGCTGCTCGGCGTCGGTTCGGTGATCGCCACGGTGCTGCTGCCCAACGGCACCATCGTCGACCAGATCGCCTTCCAGCTCGCCCTGTGCAACATCATCGTGGCGATCTACAACGCGCTGCCCGGCTGGCCGCTGGACGGCGGCCGGGCGCTGCGCGCCGTCGTCTGGGGCATCAAGGGCGACAAGGACGCGGGCCTGCTGTTCGCGGGCTGGTCGGGCCGGGTCGTCGCGGTCGCCACCGCGCTGATCTCGCTGTGGCTGTACTACACCGGCTGGTACCAGCTGGTCGGCGTGGTGTTCGGCATGTTCGTCGCGTTCAGCATCTGGCAGGGCGCGGCCGGCGCGGTGATGACCGCGCGGGTGCGCTCGCGCTACCCGCTGGTCGACCCGGTGCGCCTGGCCCGGCCGCTGTTCACGGTGCCGACCGGCACCTCACTGGCGGAGGCGACCCGGCGGGCGAACGAGGCCGGGCACCGGGCCTCGGTGCTGGGCGTGGCCGACCCGGACGGGCGGCTGATCGCGCTGGTGGTGCCCGAGGCCGCGGCGGCCGTGCCGGAGCAGCGCCGGCCCTGGGTGACCGTGGAGACGCTGGCCCGCGGCATCGACGCGGTGGCGGTCATCCCGTCGGCCGCCCGCGGCGCCGACGTGATCAAGCTCCTCCGGGGGGACCCGGCCACTCCTTACCTCGTGGTCGACGGGGACAATGTGGTGGGCGTGCTCACCGTCATGGACGTGGTGCAGGTGCTCGACCCCGCGGCGCTCAAGGCCGCAAGCTGACTGAGACAGGAACCTGACCGATCATGACCGAACCGACGCCACGTGCGCCGCGCGGCAACTTCGTCGCCGGCGACCGGGTGCAGCTGACCGACCCGAAGAACCGGATGCACACCATCGTGCTGGAGCCCGGCAAGGCGTTCCACACCCACCGCGGCATCCTGGCCCACGACGACCTGATCGGCCTGCCCGACGGCAGCGTGGTGCACTCCTCGGGCAACACCGCCTACCTGGCGCTGCGCCCGCTGCTGGCCGACTACGTGCTGTCCATGCCGCGCGGCGCGCAGGTGATCTACCCCAAGGACGCGGCGCAGATCGTCGCCATGGGCGACGTCTTCCCCGGGGCGAAGGTGCTGGAAGCGGGCGTCGGCTCGGGCGCGCTGTCCTGCTCGCTGCTGCGGGCCGTGGGGCCCGAGGGGCAGCTGTGGTCGTACGAGCTGCGCGACGACTTCGCCGCGGTGGCCCGCAAGAACGTGCAGAACTGGTTCGGCAGCACCTGGGCCGCCGACGGCAAGCCGGCCGACCCGTCGCAGCCGTCCTGGCACCTGCACGTCGGCGACGTCGCCGACAACACCGAGACCGGCTTCGACCGGATCATCCTGGACATGCTGACCCCGTGGGCCGCCCTCGACATGGTCGAGCGGGCCCTGCTGCCCGGCGGCGTGTTCATCGGCTACGTGGCCACCACGCCGCAGCTTTCCGAGCTGGTCGAGGCGCTGCGCGAGCGCGGCTTCACCGAGCCGCTGGCCTGGGAGTCGCTGGTGCGCGACTGGCACGCCGACGGCCTGGCCGTGCGCCCGGACCACCGCATGATCGCGCACACCGCGTTCCTGGTGCGCGCCCGCAAGCTGGCCCCCGGGGTCACCGCGCCGCCGCGCCGCCGCAAGCCGAGCAAGGGCCGCGAGGCGTACGACCTGCGGAAGAAGGCCGCCGCCCCCGCCGAGACGCCCGACGCCGGAGCCGTCGCCGACGAGGTCTGGGAGTAGGAGAGACACCCGTGAACGTGCCCCCGGCCGTGTTCCCCGACTGGTCGCCGTACCCGGACCTGGACAGCGCCGCCCGGGCCTACCTGCGTGATCCGGAGGTCGCGCTGGACGCCCTGGAAGGCGTCCTGCGCGGCACCCAGGTGCTCGGGTTCACGCTGGAGCGTTTCGTCAACGAGTTCAACGGCGTGTGGCAGGAGGTCGTCGTCTGCGACGGCTCCCGGCTGCTGCTGTGGCACGGCGAGGACACCGCCCCCGGGGACGGCCCCGCGGGCTCGATGATCTCGTCGCTGCGGGTGGTGCCGCTGTCGGTGATCACCGAGGTGGGCTGCCGCCGCCGGCTCAGCCGCACCGCCGGCAACCACCTGCGCGTCGACAGCGTCGACGTGTACCTGCTGCTCAGCTCGCTGGACGAGTCCAGCAACGGACACCCGCTCGACGACCCGCAGCACGTGGTGCGGCAGGACGCGCTGCGCTTCGGCAAAACGCTCGAAGACGGCGGATCCGGACAGATCGCCCGGCTGGAGGAGTTCGCTCAGCTCGTGGCGTCGCTCGCCGGGCGCCCCATGCTCTGACGGCGGGGCCCCCGGTGTCCGGATGGTGGGACGCGGGGAAGGTCAGCGCAGCGCGGCGCGTTCTTCCTCGGACAGGGGTTCCCCGTCGTGGGTGCGCTGGATGTGGATGCACTCACCCGGGCACTCCTGCGCGGCATCGATGACCTCCAGGCGCAGATGCGCCGGGATCTCGACGGTCGCACCCGGGGCCACCAGCAGTTCCCCGTCGTCGCCCTTGACGTACGCCAGGCCGTCGACGTCGAACTCGAACACCTCGGGGGCGTACTGCACGCACAGGCCGTCGCCCGTGCAGAGGTCCTGATCTACTCGCACCCTCAGCTCACTCACGTGTCCGACCCTAGCGCCCCGCTCCACACGGGCCCGGGGGAGGTCGGCCGACAGGGCAGATTCTCGATCTTCTTCCGGGTACGGGGGTGTCGGGAGGGTTCAACTGAGGCGATCAGCCGCTAGTGTTAGGAGCACCCTAAACGTCGGCCGAACGAGGTAGGACCGGCGGGAGGACACCCCCGGGGAGGTGGGACGTGGCAAAGAGCGACGACGCGGATGCGCGCGCCGCGCGGTGGGAGAAGGAAGCCAACGATCTCTCCACTCAGGTCGCGTTCCTGCAAGAGGAGCTCGCCCTGTTGCGGCGCAAGTTGAGTGAGAGCCCGCGGCACGTCAGGCAGCTGGAGGAGCGGCTCGCCGCTACCCAGGCCCAGCTGTCGCGGCTCACGGAGAACAACGAGCGGTTGGTGGCCACGCTCAAGGAGGCGCGCGCCCAGATCGTGACGCTCAAGGAGGAGATCGACCGGCTGGCGCAACCGCCCAGCGGGTACGGCGTCTTCCTCGCGCGGCACGAGGACGGCACGGTGGACGTCTTCACGGGCGGGCGCAAGCTGAGGGTGGCAGTGTCGCCGTCGCTTGACGTCGACGCGCTGCAACGGGGACAGGAGGTGCTGCTCAACGACGCCCTCAACATCGTCGACGCGCTCGGTTTCGAGCGGGCCGGCGAGGTGGTCATGCTCAAGGAGATCCTCGACGGCGGGGACCGCGCACTGGTGGTCTCGCACGCCGACGAGGAGCGGATCGTCTTCCTCGCGGAGGGCCTGATCGGCGGGCTGCTGCGGTCCGGCGACTCCCTCATGATCGAGCCCCGGTCCGCGTACGCCTACGAGCGCATCCCCAAGAGCGAGGTCGAGGACCTCGTCCTGGAGGAGGTGCCCGACGTCGACTACCACGACATCGGTGGCCTGGTGCACCAGATCGAGCAGATCCGCGACGCCGTGGAGCTGCCCTTCCTGCACGCGGAGCTGTTCCGCGAGCACCAGCTGCGCCCGCCGAAGGGCGTGCTGCTCTACGGTCCTCCCGGCTGCGGCAAGACGCTGATCGCCAAGGCGGTCGCGAACTCCCTGGCCAAGAAGATCGCCGAGCGGCGCGGCGAGGAGAAGAAGACCAGCTACTTCCTCAACATCAAGGGTCCGGAGCTGCTCAACAAGTACGTCGGCGAGACCGAGCGGCACATCCGGCTGATCTTCCAGCGGGCCCGGGAGAAGGCCTCGGAAGGCACCCCGGTGATCGTGTTCTTCGACGAGATGGACTCGATCTTCCGTACCCGCGGCTCCGGTGTCTCCTCCGACGTGGAGAACACCATCGTTCCCCAGCTGCTCAGCGAGATCGACGGTGTCGAGGGCCTGGAGAACGTCATCATCATCGGCGCCTCGAACCGCGAGGACATGATCGATCCGGCGATCCTGCGCCCGGGCCGGCTCGACGTCAAAATCAAGATCGAGCGTCCGGACGCCGAAGCGGCCAAGGACATCTTCAGCAAGTACATCCTGACCGGCCTGCCGTTGTCCCCGGACGACCTGGCCGAGCACGGTGGCAACGCCGAGGCGTGCGTGCACGCGATGATCAATTCGGTGGTGCTGCGGATGTACTCGGAGACCGAGGAGAACCGCTTCCTGGAGGTCACCTACGCCAACGGTGACAAGGAGGTCCTGTACTTCAAGGACTTCAACTCCGGCGCCATGATCCAGAACATCGTGGACCGCGGCAAGAAGATGGCGATCAAGGAGTTCCTGTCCTCCGGCAAGAAGGGCCTGCGCCTGCAGCACCTGCTGGACGCCTGCCTGGACGAGTTCCGCGAGAACGAGGACCTGCCGAACACCACCAACCCCGACGACTGGGCACGAATCTCCGGCAAGAAGGGCGAGCGGATCGTCTACATCCGCACCCTGGTCTCCGGAGGCAAGGGCACCGAGTCGGGCCGGTCCATCGAGACCGCCAGCAACACCGGCCAGTACCTGTAACAGGCACTACGAAGACGGCGCCCGTCCCCGCCAGGGGGCGGGCGCCGTCCTCGTCAGCGGACGCCGGCAGCGGCCTGCTCGGCCGTCTCCGCCGAGTCGTAACCCACGATGTACGTCGGGCGGCCCTTGACCTCCACGAACACCCGGCCCAGGTACTCGCCCAGCAGGCCCAGGCACAGCAGCTGAACCCCGCCCAGGAACAGGATCGCCGTGAACAGCGACGTCCAGCCGCTGACCGTCGCCCCGGCCACGAACCGCACCAGGCTGTAGCAGCCGAGCACGAAACACAGGAAGAAACTCGCCAGCCCCGACCACGTCGCCAGGCGCAGCGGCGCGGCCGAGAAGTCCGTGACGCTGTCGACCGCCAGCCGGACCATCTTGCTCAGCGGATACTTCGTGCTGCCCGCCGCCCGCGCCTCCCGGCGGTAGGCCACCTCGCCGCTCGGGAAACCCAGCCACGGCACCAGCAGCCGGTACACCGGCTGGCGCTCCGGCATCGCCCGCAGCGCCTCCACCGCCGCCCGGCTCAGCAGCCGGAAATCGCCCGCGTTGTGCGGCACCTTCTTGCCGACCAGCCGGCGCATCAGCCGGTAGTACACCTGCGCCGTGTGCCGCTTGAAGGGCGTGTCCGTCGTCCGGTCGTCGCGCACCCCGTACACGATGTCCAGCGATTCCGCCCGCGCCAGCGCGAGCATCTCCAGGATCTTCTCCGGCGGGTCCTGCAGGTCCGCGTCGATGCTCGCCACGAACTCGCCCCGCGCCCGGTGCAGACCCGCCGTCAGCGCCGCCTGGTGGCCGCTGTTGCGCCGCAGCCGGACCACCCGCAGCTGCGCCCACTCCCGGCAGGCCAGCAGCAGCATCGGCGCGGTCGCGTCCGCGCTGCCGTCGTCGACCGCCACCACCTCGTAGTCGAGCCCCGCGCCGTCCAGCAGCGGGCGCAGCCGCGCGACGAGCAGGGGCAGCACCTCCTGCTCGTTGTACATGGGGATCACGACAGACAATGCGGGCGGGGTCATCTCGCGGGATCCTTCATCGAGCAGTGCCAGGTCCAGAACGGGGATGGTATCCCCGTCCGCCGATCCACGCCCGGACGGCACCGGCATGCGGGTGTACGAAAGGCGCTGAACCTCCCAGGCTGGCCCGAACACGGATGCTCTCCTCGTCTCACCGGTGACGGTGTGAGAGGCTTCATTCCATGAGCGTGCGGCGGATCATGGGTACCGAGGTCGAGTACGGGATCTCCGTGCCGGGACAGCCCGGGGCCAACCCGATGGTGACCTCCTCCCAGGTCGTGAACGCCTACGGGGCCCGGCCCGAGCTGGCCCGGGGCGGACGTGCCCGCTGGGACTACGAGGAGGAGTCGCCGCTGCGCGACGCCCGGGGCTTCAGCTACACCGGCGCGGCGTACGACCCGGCGGAGGCGCTCGCCGACGAGGACCTCGGCCTGGCCAACGTCATCCTGACCAACGGCGCCCGGCTCTACGTCGACCACGCCCACCCGGAGTACTCCACCCCCGAGGTGACCAACCCGCTGGACGTGGTGCGCTGGGACAAGGCCGGCGAGCAGGTCATGGCCGAGGGCGCGCGGCGCGCCGCGACGATCCCGGGCAGCCACCCGATCCACCTCTACAAGAACAACACCGACAACAAGGGCGCCTCGTACGGCGCGCACGAGAACTACCTCATGCGCCGGCAGACCCCCTTCGCGGACATCGTCACCTACCTCACCCCGTTCTTCGTGACGCGGCAGATCTTCTGCGGCGCCGGACGGGTGGGCATCGGCCAGGACGGCAGCCAGGCCGGCTTCCAGATCACCCAGCGCGCCGACTTCTTCGAGGTCGAGGTCGGCCTGGAGACCACGCTCAAGCGGCCCATCATCAACACCCGCGACGAGCCGCACGCCGACGCCGACAAGTACCGCCGCCTGCACGTGATCATCGGTGACGCGAACCTGTCCGAGATCTCGACCTACCTCAAGGTCGGCACCACCGCGCTGATCCTCACCATGATCGAGGAGAAGGCGCTCACCGCCGACCTCGGCATCGCCGACCCGGTCGCCGAACTGCGCGCCGTCAGCCACGACCCGACCCTCAAGCACACCATGCGGCTGCGTGACGGCCGCCGGCTCACCGCGCTCGACCTGCAGTGGGCCTTCTTCGAGCGGGCCCACGCGTTCGTCGAGGCGCGCACCGGCGCCGACACCGACGCCCAGACCCGCGACGTGCTCGACCGCTGGGAGAGCGTGCTGAGCCGGCTCGGCGACGACCCGATGCAGCTCGCCGACGAGCTGGACTGGGTGGCCAAGCTGCGCCTGCTGGAGGGCTACCGCGAGCGGGAGAACCTGGGCTGGGCGTCGTCCAAGCTCCAGCTGGTCGACCTGCAGTACAGCGACGTGCGCCCGGAGAAGGGCCTCTACCACCGCCTGGTCGCCCGCGGCGCGATGAAGACGCTGCTCGACCCGGAGTCGACCCGCGCCGCGATGACCGACCCGCCGGACGACACGCGGGCGTACTTCCGCGGCCGGTGCCTGGGCAAGTACGCGTCCGAAGTGGTCGCCGCGAGCTGGGACTCGGTCATCTTCGACGTGGGCCGGGAGGCCCTGGTCAGGGTGCCGATGATGGAGCCGGAGCGCGGCACGAAGAAACACGTCGGCGCGCTCTTCGACCGTTGCCCCAGCGCAAAGGATCTTCTGGAAGTGATCACCGCGGGGTGATCGCTTTCGTCGGTCCCGCGCGCTACGTTTAAGGCCCACAGGCGACGTCAGGGAGGCGCAGATGGCCACGCAGGACGGTGGACAGTCACAGTCGGGCCGCTCTCGGAACGAGCAGGAAGCCGAGTCGGTCGCGCCCGAGGTGAACCCCGAGGTTGCCGAGCGCGTCGAGAAGATCGGCGAGGACGTCGACGACATCCTCGACGAGATCGACGCCGTCCTCGAGGAGAACGCCGAGGAGTTCATTAGGGGTTACGTACAGAAAGGGGGGGAGTGATCCCGGTATGTCCGATTTTTCCCCGGACGACTGGAAGAACTGCCCCCAGTGTGATCGGCGCTTGCCCTTGACCGACTTCTACAACAACAAGAGCCGCAAGGACGGGCGGAGTTTCTACTGTCGTTCGTGCACGCGGAGTCGGCTTGAGGCAGACCGTCGCAAGCGAGGGGTGGCACCGGCGAAGAGGGCTGCCGTGGCCATCCCTGACGGCATGAAATGGTGCCCCCAATGCGACGAAGTCAAGCCCAAAGATGACTTCGCCCGCGCCAAAGCCAAAGCGGGTGGCCTTCATGCCTACTGCTTGCCATGCCACAACAAGCGCAGCGCCGAGGCGAAGCAAAGGCTCTACGGCGGAAACCGTGAGTACCACCTGCGGCGTCGTTACGGGATGACGCAGGAGGACTTCGAGGCGCTGCTTGCGGGGCAGGGCGGCGTGTGCGCCATCTGCGGCGCACCGGGCCCCGAGCACGTTGACCATGACCATGAATTCGGTAACGTACGTGGCATCCTGTGCCTCAACTGCAACGGCGGCCTTGGACAGTTCAAGGACGATCGGCAAAACCTCGCCAGGGCGATCGAGTATCTGAAGGAGACAGCGTGGCAGCGGGTCTTGGTTCACCCGGGCGTCTACCAGCTAGTTTCACCACGCCGGGAACGTCGTCTTTCACGGACTTCCTGACGCAGGTCGCGCCGGAGCTGCTGCCCGGCCGCCGCCCCCTGCCCGCCGGCATGAACGCCGACCTGGCCCCGCACGCCACCACCATCGTCGCGATCAGCACCGACGAGGGTGTGGTGATGGCCGGTGACCGCCGCGCGACCATGGGCAACCTCATCGCGAGCCGCGACATCGAGAAGGTGCACCCCGCCGACCCGTACTCGCTGATCGGCATCGCGGGCACGGCCGGCGTCGGCATCGAGCTGATGCGGCTGTTCCAGGTGGAGCTGCAGCACTACGAGAAGATCGAGGGCGCGATGCTCTCGCTCGACGGCAAGGCCAACCGCCTGGCCACGATGATCCGGCAGAACCTCGGCGCGGCCATGCAGGGCCTGGCCGTGATCCCGCTGTTCGCCGGGTTCGATCTCGACGCGAAGACGCCCGGCAAGGTGGGGCGCATCTTCAGTTTCGACATCGCGGGCGGCCTGTACGAGGAGCACGGCGGCTATGACGCGATCGGCTCGGGTTCGCTGTTCGCGAAGTCGTCGCTGAAGAAGCGCTACAAGCGCGGCCTCAGCATCGCCGAGGCGTCGCAGCTGGCCGTGGAGGCCCTCTACGACGCGGCCGACGACGACACCGCCACCGGTGGCCCGGACGTCATCCGCAAGATCTTCCCTGTGGTGATGACCGCGACCGCCGAGGGCACGCAGCGCCTGACCGACGAGGAGACCGCGGCCCTGGCCGAGGTCGTCATCGCGGCGCGGGCGCAGCAGCCGGGCGCCTGATCCCATCCGCTCTCCCGAAACGCCATAAGGAGAAGACACGCCGTGGCCATGCAGTTCTACGCCTCGCCTGAGCAGATCATGCGGGACCGCTCGGAGTACGCCCGCAAGGGCATCGCCCGCGGTCGCAGCGTGGTCGTGCTGACGTACGCCGGTGGTGTGCTGTTCGTGGCGGAGAACCTCTCCACCACGCTGCACAAGGTGAGCGAGATCTACGACCGGATCGGGTTCGCGGCCGTGGGCCGCTACAACGAGTTCGAGAACCTCCGCAACGCCGGTGTGCGCATGGCCGACCTGCGGGGTTACTCCTATGACCGCCGGGACGTCACCGGGCGGGCGCTGGCCAGCGCGTACGCGCAGACCCTGGGCGCGATCTTCAGCGAGCAGGGCAAGCCGTACGAGGTGGAGATCTGCGTCGCCGAGGTGGGCGCGACGCCGGAGCACGACGAGCTGTACCGGCTGACCTATGACGGTTCGGTGCAGGACGAGCCGGGTTTCATGGCGATGGGCGGGCAGGCCGAGGCGATCGCCGGGGTGCTGCGTGCCGAGCACAGCGAGTCGCACACGCTGGGCGAGGCGCTGAAGCTGGCGGTGAAGGCGCTGAGCAGCGTCGGTGGCGAGGGCGGCGCGGCGCGCACGCTGGCCCCCGAGCAGCTGGAGGTCGCGGTGCTGGAGCGGGCCCGGCCGGGCCGCAAGTTCCGGCGCGTGGTCGGCGCGGCGCTGGCCGCCCTGGTGAGCCCGGCGAAGGCCGAGCCGGCCAAGGCCGCCGCGCCCAAGTCGGAGGCCCCGAAACCGGCCCCTGAGACCGACACACCTGCGGCGGAGTGACTCGCCCCGTCCCGCCCCGTTTTTGAATAGACGTTGGCCTATCTCATCGAATCCGAGCCGCGGATTTTCGATGAGATAGGCCAACGTCTATAAAATTCCGGGCGGGTGTGGCGCAGGGGTCGGGCGTCCGGCAGGTGGTTCGGCGACGGCGGTTCAGTGGTGGCGGGCGGTCAGGGGTTCCCACCAGGCGCGGTTGGCGCGGTACCAGGCGACGGTGGCGGCCAGCCCGTCGGTGAGCGCGACGGTGGGCCGGTAGCCGAGCTCCTCGGTGGCCTTCGTGCTGTCCAGGGCGTACCGGTGGTCGTGGCCGGGGCGGTCGGCGACGTGGTGGACCAGTTCCGGGCCGCGGTCGGTGAGCTTCAGCAGCAGGGCGGTGAGGTCGCTGTTGGCGAGTTCGTCGTGCCCGCCGAGGTGGTAGACCTCGCCGGCGCGCCCGTGGCGCAGGGCCAGCTCGACGCCGGCGCAGTGGTCGGTGACGTGCAGCCATTCGCGGCGGTGCGAGCCGTCGCCGTAGAGCGGCACGGGCAGCCCGTCGAGCAGGTTGGTGGTGAACAGCGGGATGATCTTTTCGGGGTACTGGTAGGGCCCGTAGGTGTTGCCCGAACGGGTGACCACGACGTCGAGGCCGTGGGTGGTGTGCGCGGCGAGCGCGAGCAGGTCGGCGCCGGCCTTGGACGCGGCGTAGGGCGAGCGCGGGGCGAGCGGCTGGTGTTCGGTCCAGCTGCCGGTGTCGGTGGAGCCGTAGACCTCGTCGGTGGAGACGTGCACGAAGCGGCCGGTGCGGTGGCGTGCGGCGGCGTCGAGCAGGATCTGGGTGCCGAGCATGTTGGTGCGGGCGAACTCGGCGGCGGCGGTGATGGACCGGTCGACGTGTGATTCGGCGGCGAAGTGGATCACCGCGTCGTGCCCGGCGACGAGGTCGTCGACCAGGTGCGGGTCGCAGATGTCGCCTTCGACGAAGGTGAGCCGGGGGTCGGCGGCGACGGGGGCGAGGTTGTCGCGGTTGCCGGCGTAGGTGAGCCGGTCGAGCACGGTGATCCGGTCGGTGGGGTGGCCCGGTGCGGCGAGCCGGGTGCGTACGTAGTGGGAGCCGATGAAGCCCGCGCCGCCGGTGACCAGAAGTTTCATGACAACGGAAGTTTATGTCACGTTCCGTGGCGCGCCGTGCGCGACCTGCGGTTGCGGGGGCGGTCGGGGATCCGTCGCGATTACACCGGCGGCGTCAGGTCGTACGAGAGTGACCTTGGGCGTTTGGGCGGCTAGTGTCTGTGTATGGACCGACGAATCTTCGGACTGGAGACCGAGTACGGCGTCACCTGCACCTATCGGGGCCAGCGGCGGCTGTCTCCCGACGAGGTGGCGCGCTACCTCTTCCGCCGGGTCGTCTCATGGGGACGGTCCAGCAATGTCTTCCTGCGCAACGGCGCACGCCTCTACCTCGACGTCGGTTCCCACCCCGAGTACGCGACCCCCGAGTGCGATTCGGTGGTCGATCTGGTGGCGCACGACCGGGCGGGCGAGCGGATCCTGGAGGGTCTGCTCGTCGACGCCGAGAAGCGGCTGCACGACGAGGGTATCGCGGGGGAGATCTACCTCTTCAAGAACAACACCGACTCGGCGGGCAACTCGTACGGCTGCCACGAGAACTACCTGGTCTCGCGGCACGGGGAGTTCGGCAGGCTGGCGGACGTGCTGATCCCGTTCCTGGTGACGCGGCAGCTGATCTGCGGCGCGGGCAAGGTGCTGCAGACGCCGCGAGGCGCGGTCTACTGCCTGTCGCAGCGGGCCGAGCACATCTGGGAGGGCGTGTCGTCGGCGACGACCCGGTCCCGGCCGATCATCAACACCCGCGACGAGCCGCACGCGGACGCCGAGCGCTACCGGCGGCTGCACGTGATCGTCGGCGACTCGAACATGAACGAGGTCACCACGCTGCTGAAGGTGGGCAGCGCGGATCTGGTCCTCCGGATGATCGAGACCGGGGTGGCGATGCCGGACCTGGCGCTGGAGAACCCGATCCGGGCGATCCGGGAGGTGTCGCACGACATCACCGGGCGGCGCAAGGTGCGGCTGGCCAGCGGCAAGGAGGCCAGCGCGCTGGAGATCCAGCGGATCTACCACGAGAAGGCGACGGAGTTCGTGGCGCGCCGCTCGGGTGACCCGTCGGCGCAGCGGGTGGTCGAGCTGTGGGGCCGGGTGCTCGACGCGGTGGAGTCGGGCAACCTGGGCGATGTGGGCCGGGAGATCGACTGGGTGACCAAGCTGCGGGTGATCGAGGCGTACCAGCGCAAGCATGATCTGCCGCTGTCGAGCCCGCGGGTGGCGCAGATGGATCTGGCGTACCACGACCTGCGCCGCGGCCGGGGGCTGTACCCGCTGCTGGAGAAGCGCGGCAAGGTCGACCGGGTGGTGACCGACCTGCGTACGTTCGAGGCGAAGGAGACGCCGCCGCAGACGACGCGGGCGCGGCTGCGGGGCGAGTTCATCCGGCACGCCCAGGAGAAGCGCCGCGACTTCACGGTCGACTGGGTGCACCTTAAGCTGAACGACCAGGCGCAGCGCACGGTCCTGTGCAAGGACCCGTTCCGGGCCCACGACGAGCGCGTAGAACGCCTCATCGCCAGCATGTGACCGCAAGTACAAGGAAGGGCACCTTCTTATCGCTTCGCGATGTAGAAGGTGCCCTTCTTAACGCTTGAGGTGCCGCTGGCAGGCGTGATCGCTGTTTCGGGTCGGCGGGTCGGAAACTGCGGTTCGGCCCCGCGTGGTGACCGGAGACGGCGATCATGCGACCTGCGCCGGGCCGGAAGTGGCGAGCAGGTGCTCGGGCCGGCGGCCGGTGGTCGAGGGCGGGGCGGGCTGGCTAAGCTCGCAGCACTATGAGCGAGCACCACGAGCGGCAGGCCGAACCGGTCGAGCGCACCGGCGAGGAAGTCCGGACCAACTGGGTTCAGCGCCGCCGCGACAAGATCTACAACGAGATCTCGGCGAACCGGCGGGGCGAGTACACCGTGCCGACCTGGGTGCTTGCCGCCCTGCTCGGGCTGTTCGTGGCGGGCTGGATCGCGCTGATCGTCTCCAAGTGAGCCGCGCGGCCGCCGACCCGCGCCTGCCCTGCCGAACGCCCAGCTCAGCTGCCATCAGCAGTTAAGAAGGTGCCCTTCCTCTACGTATGGCGTTAAGAAGGTGCCCTTCCTTCAGGTCGTCAGGGTGGTGGCGTGGCGGCCGGCGGCGGCGCAGGCGAGGAAGTAGGCGTGGTCGCCGTCGAGGTCGCGGCCCATGGTCGAGAGTTTGACGGGGGACGCGCGCAGGGCTTCGTCGAGGCCGCCGGTGGGGACGGTCACGATCCGGTGGCGGGCGGACAGCGGCGCCAGGGCTCGGGCCACGTCGGTGGCGAGGGGTTCGGGCAGGTCCGCGGGGACGACGAGGTCGGCGGGGGCGAGTGCGACGCGGCCGAACGAGGTCAGGCTGTGGTGGGACACCCCGCGGTGGCGCGCGCGGGGGTCGGCGTCGGAGATGCGCAGGGCCCCGACGGGGCGGCCGCCGAGCACCGCCGCGGCGTTGACCGCCTCGCCGGCCGCGACGCCGGAGAAACCCCAGGTCGTACCGGTGCCGAGGTTGCCAGGACCCTGGCTGAGGATGGTGATGTCGGCCCGCAGCACGTGCCGGGCGGCGAGCAGCCCGGTGTGCACGTTGACGGATTCGAGATCGCCGCCCCAGGCCTGGCCGGTGGACACGGTGCCGGCCAGCCGGTCGCGCAGCGCGTCGAGGGTGCGGGAGAAGCCGGCTGCCAGCGCTCCGCCGTCGGTGAGCAGGTACGCCACCCGGGCCGTCGGCGCGTCGGCGTGGATGCCGGCCAGGATCGCGGGCAGCGCCGAGTGCAGGTCGGCCACGACGACCGGCATGCCGCCGAGGTCCTGGGCGGCGGCCAGCGTCTCGCGGTGCGGGGAGGCCTCCTCGTCGGCGGCGACCCGGATCGTCTGCAGCGGGCTGTAGCGGGCCTTGACGATGTGCCCGGGCACGGGCGTGTCCTCGGGCAGCCGTCCCGGCAGCGCGACGACCATGGCGTAGCCGCCGGTGCCGAGGCCGAGGGCGAGAGCGTTGGTGTTCAGCAGCACCTCGTCGCCGACCTCGGGCCGGCCGACCAGGTCGGGGTAGGCGAGGGCGCGTACCGTCGCGGGGTCGTCGGGGGTGCGGGCGACCAGGGCGACGGTGAGTTCCTGCGCGCCGTGCCAACTGCGGCCGAGCCGCTCCACCGTGCCTGTACGCCACCGAATCACGCCCCGACCCTATCGGCCCGCCGGCCGGCCCCCGCCCACGACGCCCGGCACCGCGCCGTGACGGGGTGTGGTGGGGCGGCGGACAGGGCGTGAGCAGGTGTCGGACTGCGGGTGCGCGGGCGGGGGAACAAGCGCTCGCCGGTTACCGTTTCGAGCGCTCGCGCTGCTAGCGTGGCGGTCGTGTCGCGCAGTCGAACCGAACGCCTGGTCAACCTTGTGATCTGTCTGCTGTCCACGCGGCGCTTCCTGACCGCCGCGCAGATCGCCGCCACCGTGCCCGGATACGAGCACAACGCCGACGACGCCCGGGAACACGAGGCGTTCCAGCGCAAGTTCGAGCGGGACAAGGCCGAACTCCGCGCGCTCGGCGTGCCGCTGGAGACCGGCACCGCCAGTGTCTTCGACACCGAGCCCGGTTACCGCATCGCCCGGCGTGACTACGCGCTGCCGGCGATCCCGCTCGCGCCCGACGAGGCCGCCGCGGTCGGCGTCGCGGCCCGGCTGTGGCGGCACGCGGGTCTGGCCGCCGCCGCCACCTCGGGCCTGGCCAAGCTGCGCGCCGGCGGCGTCGACGTGGACCCGCACGCGACCCTGGGCGTCGAGCCCGTCGTCGCCGTGGACGCCGCGTTCGAGCCGCTCACCGGGGCGGCCCGGGCCCGCCGCGAGGTGACCTTCCCCTACCGGGTGCCCGAGGACGACGCGCCCACCACCCGGCACCTGCAGCCGTGGGGCGTCGTCTGCTGGCGCGGCCGCTGGTACGTCGTCGGCCACGACACGGTCCGCGACGCGCCGCGCTGCTTCCGGCTGTCGCGCATCGTCGGCCCGGTGCGCCAGGTCGGCGAGGACAAGGCCTTCGAGCCGCCGGCCGACCTCGACCTGATCAGCTACGTGGCCCGCTGGTCCGGGCCGGTGGAGCGCAATCGCACCACCCGGGTGCTGGTGCGTCCGGGCCGGGCCGCGGGCGTACGCCGCTGGGCGGCCAGCTGCACCGCCACGCCCGACGGCGACGTCCTGGAGCTGCGCTACGCCGACGCGGACGGCTTCGCCGCCTGGCTCGTCGGCTACGGCGCGGACGTGACGGTCCTGGAGCCCGCCGAGGTGCGCGAGGCGACCGTCGCCCGGCTGCGCGAGATCGCCGGCGTGACCGCCCCCGCCGAGCTGGCAGAGGTGGCCTGAGTCATGAGCGAGCACCGCGAGCGAAACGGCAGGCTCGGGAATGCCGCCGGCGAGCAGAGCGAGGAGAAGGCATGAGCAGCGCGAAGACGTCGGCGGACCGGCTTGCCCGGCTGCTGAACCTGGTGCCGTACCTGCTGGCCCGGCCGGGTATCGAGCTGGTCGAAGCCGCCGCCGACCTGGGTGTGTCCGAGCGGCAGCTGCGCGAGGACCTGGAGCTGCTGTGGGTGTGCGGCCTGCCGGGGTACGGCCCGGGTGACCTCATCGACATGTCGTTCGACGGCGACCGGGTCACCATCACCTACGACGCGGGCATCGACCGGCCGCTGCGGCTGACCCCCGACGAGGCCACGGCGCTCGTGGTGGCGCTGCGCATGCTGGCCGAGACGCCCGGCGTGGCCGACCGTGACGCGATCCACCGCGCGCTGACGAAGATCGAGCAGGCCGCGGGCGAGATCGACGCGCCGGTGGCGGTGCGCCTGCCCGGCAACGACGACCGGCTGGCCGACCTGCGCGCGGCCCTGGAGCGCGGCAGGGCGCTGCGGCTGAGCTATTACTCGGCGGCGCGGGACGTGTCCAGCGAGCGGATCGTCGACCCGATGCGGCTGCTGTCGGTGTCCGGGCGCTCGTACCTGGAGGCCTGGTGCCGTTCGGCGGGCGCGGTGCGCATGTTCCGGGTGGACCGGATCGACGCGCTGACCGAGCTGGACCTCCCGGCCGCGCCGCCGGCCGAGGCGCAGTCCGGCGACGTCGCGGAGGGCGTGTTCCAGCCCGACCCGGACGCGCCGACGGTGACGCTGCGGGTCGGCCGGGGCGGCCGCTGGATCACCGAGTACTACCCGTGCGAGTCGGTGGTAGAGGTGACGCCGGAGGAGTGGCTGGTCTCGCTGCGCGTCAACGACATGGACTGGGCGCGCCGGCTGGTGCTCGGCCTCGGTCCGCAGGTCGTCGTGGTCGCCCCCGCCGAACTGGCCGACTCGATCCGCGCCAGCGCCCTGCAGGCGCTCGCGGCGTACGCGTAGGGGACTCGCTGCCGCACCCGCGCCGGGCCGGCCTCGATCATCCGACTTGCCCGGCACCTGTACGTATCTTGAGTAGTCAATCGCCTACCTGCCTGGCAAATCGGTAGACCTTGGTGCGCGATCCGCCCGCCTTGAGCCGCGGTGGCGCGCGGGTCAGCGGCACGGCGGGGCGCGGTGGGCGGGGCAGGGGTTAGGCTGCTGGCGTGGTGGCGTGGATCGTGCTCGCGGTGGTGTTGCTGAGCCTGGTGTTCCTGGGGCTCGTGCTGCGCGTGGTGCTGTGGCGCCTGGCGGGGCTCAAGGAGGCTGCGGCGGAGCTGCAGATGGTGGCGGCGCGGGCGCAGGAACTGGCGAAGCTCGCCGAAGGGCTGCAGGCGCACGGCGACTCGCTGAAGATCCGGGCTGAGCTGGCCCAGGAGCGCATCGAGCTGATCAAGGCGAGCAAGGACTCCCTGAAGATCAAGAAGGCTTGATCGCCGTTCATCGGGCCGTCGATCGCTGGTCACACCGGTTGCTGCAGGAATCTGCAGCACCTCCCGCATCGCGTTGACGCTGCTTCCGGTGATGGTCGACACTTCACCTGCGGGAGCACCCCGCCGGGCCGCGTACCATTAGTCCGGAACAAGTTGGTTCAACCCCCTCATCTCTGACTGGAGCAATCATGGGCGCCCTTAAGCCATGGCACCTCATCCTCGTGGTCGCGGTGCTGGTGATCCTCTTCGGCTCGAAGAAGCTGCCGGACGCGGCCCGTTCGCTCGGTCGCTCGATGCGCATCTTCAAGGCCGAGACCAAGGCGCTGTCCGAGGACGGCAAGGACGGCAAGGACGCGACCGCCGAGAAGGCCGACGCCCAGGTGACCGCGCAGCAGCCGCTCGACGGCCAGGCCTCCGCCAAGCCGGTCGTGGACCCGGTCCAGCGCCAGCAGTCCTGAACCCTTCCCCCGGGCTGAAGACGTGAAGAACCCCCTGGCACGTCGCGGGCCGTCCCAGCAGGAACGCGCTGCGGACGGCTCGATGACTCTCATCGAGCACATCCGGGAGCTGCGCAGCCGGCTGTTCAAAGCCTGCCTGGGCATCGTCTTGGGCATGGCCGTCGGCATCTACTTCGCCGAGCAGATCCAGAACTTCATCAACGCGCCCTACTGCAACTTCAAGGGCACGGCGATCGGCTCGGCGAAGTGCTCGTTCAACTCGGTGTCGCCGGTCGACCCGTTCCTGCTGCAGCTCAAGATCGGCCTGTACGCCGGTCTGATCGTCTCCTCGCCGATCTGGCTGTACCAGCTGTGGGCGTTCATCGCCCCGGGTCTGCACAAGCACGAGAAGCGCTACAGCTACCTGTTCACCGCGATCGCGGTGCCGCTGTTCGCGGCGGGCGCCTTCCTCGCCTTCTTCGTGGTGACCAAGAGCCTGGTCTTCTTCATCGGGCTGTCCGACAACTACGAGATCAACATCGACCTGACGGGGTACTTCGACTTCGTCACCGGTGTGATGCTGCTGTTCGGGTTCGGGTTCGAGTTCCCGCTGGTGCTGCTCATGCTCAACGTCGCCGGTCTGGTGACCGGCCGGCGCATGCTGGGCTGGTGGCGGGTGGCCATCTTCCTGATGTTCCTGTTCGCCGCCATCGTGACGCCGACGCCGGACCCGTTCGGCATGAGCGCGCTCGCGCTGGCCATGGCCGTGCTGTACTTCATCGTCGTCGGCGTGGCCATGCTCAACGACAAACGGCGCAACCGCGGCAAGTCGCAGTACGCGAACCTGGGCGACGACGAGACGTCTTCACTCGACGACTACGACACGGATAGCATCACGCCCGGCGAGCGCATCGAAGCGGTCGCGCCGGTCGCCTCCGCGGAGCCGATCGAGCGACGCTACGACGACATGACCTGATCGCGGCGGCTCGTCCCGCGGCCAGGAGCGGCGGGCACGAGCGAGCCGAGCATGGGCTTGCTGCCCGACCGCGACGAGCGCGTCGAGGAGCGGGCATGAGCGAGATCGTGGTGCTGCGGAACCCCGGCGCCGGCAGAGGCCGGCACCGGGGTTCCTTGCCTGGTGTGCTGGAACGCCTCGGCGCGGCCGGGCTGCCGGTACGCGTGCTGGACGCGGCGTCGGCCGCCGAGGCCGAGCAGGCCTGCCGCGACGCCGTCGCCGCGGGCGCGGCCGCGCTGGTCGCGATGGGCGGCGACGGCACCGTGCACGTGGCCCAGCAGGCCGTCGCCGGCACCGCCGTGCCGCTCGGCGTGATCCCCGCCGGCACCGGCAACGACTTCGCCACCAGCGCCGGGGTGCCCGCCGACCTGTACGCGGCCGCCGACGCCATCGCCGCCGCGCTGCGCGAGGGCCGCACCCGGGCGCTGGACCTGGCCCGCATCACCTGCCTCGACGGGTCGGTGCGCTGGTACGGCGCGGTGCTCGCGGCCGGGTTCGACGCCATCGTCAACGAGCGCGGCAACCGCATGCGCTGGCCCCGCGGCCCGTTCCGCTACGACCTCGCGGTGTTCCTGGAACTGGTCCGGCTGCGCCCCCGCCGCTACACCGTCACCGTCGACGGGCAGACCAGCGTGCTGGACGCGGTGCTGCTGGCTGTCGGCAACACCGCGGCGTACGGCGGCGGCATGCGCATCTGCCCCGACGCCGACGCCACCGACGGCCTGCTCGACATGGTGTGGGCCGAGCCGGTCTCCCGGGCCACCCTGATCCGCATCAAACCCCGCGTCTACCAGGGCACCCACATCACCCACCCGAAGGTGCGCTCGCTGCGCGCCCGCGAGATCACCCTCGCCGCCGAGGGCATCGTCTGCTACGCCGACGGCGAGCGCATCGGCCCGCTGCCCGTCACGGTCACCGCCGTCCCGCAGGCCGTCCAGTTGCTCTCCTGACGGCGCGCCCCTGCGCTTCCCATAGACGTTGGCCTACCTCGGCGAATAAACGTCGACCCGAGTCGACGAGATAGGCCAACGTCTATCGGCAGGGGCGCGGGCGGCCGCCGACCGGACGGCTCACGCCGGGAGCACGGCGTCGTAGGCGACCGGCAGGTGGATCGGGCCGCGCAGCACCGGGCTCGGCCGGTACGGCGGCGGGTCCTCGACCAGGCGCGGGTTCTGCAGGCGCTTGGCGAGCTGGGTCAGGGCGAGCTGGGCTTCGAGGCGGGCCAGCGGCGCGCCGAAGCAGTAGTGGATGCCGTTGCCGAACCCCAGGTGCACGTTGTCGGGCCGGTCCGGGTCGAACCGGTCCGCGTGCGGGATGCAGCCGGTGTCCCGGTTGCCCGACGCCAGTACCAGCACGATCGGGTGGCCCTTGCGGATCGTCGTGTCGCCGATCTCGATGTCGGCGACCGCGGTCCGGTTGGGCAGGAAGTGCACCGAACCCTCGTAGCGCAGCAGCTCCTCGACCATCCGGATGGCGAGGTCCGGCTCCGTGCGCAGCCGCTGCAGCACCTCGGGGTGGCGCTGCAGGGTCAGCCAGCCGTTGGCGATCAGGTTCACCGTGGTCTCGTGGCCGGCGATGAGCAGCAGGATCAGCGCCGAGAACAGGTCGCCGCCCTCCAGCCGACCGTCCGGGCCGTCGTCGGTGACGAACCCGGAGAGCATGTCGTCGCCCGGGTTGTCCCGCTTGCTCTGCGCCAGCTGGAACATGTACATGCCGAGCTGCTGGAACGCGTCGGTGCGCCGCTGGGTCAGCTCGGGCGAGTCCTTGCCGGTGGAGTCGACGATCGGCCCGACCCACTGGCTGAAACGCGGCTCGTCCTCGGGCGGCACCCCGAGCAGTCCCGTGATCGCCGCGACCGGGAACGGGTACGCGAAGTCGTCGACGAGGTCGCACTGCTGCCGGTCGGCGAGGCCGTCGATGAGCTTCGTGACGACGTCCTCCAGCAGCGGTGTCAGCTTTTCGATGCGGTCCGGCCGGTGCGGCGGCCCGAACTGGCGCATCGCGATGCGGCGCAGCGTGTCGTGGCGCGGCGGGTCGGTGCGGATGAAGCTCGGCGGCAGGCTGCTGCCGGCCTGGGCCAGCGGTCCGGCCTTGTCGGCGTACTCCGGGAGCAGGTTGGCCGGGTCGGAGCTGATCCGGGGGTCGTGCAGCAGCGAGTAGATCTCCCGGAACGTGCCGACCACGAAGGTGCCGTCGGCCTCCTGCCACACCGGCCGGCTGCGCAGCTTCTCGTAGAGCGGCCACGGGTTGGCCCGGTTGCCGAAGTCGGTGATCTCCTGGAAGAGGCTGGGTTCGGTCATGACGGCTCCTCGCTACGCTCGTCACCGTCTTGAGCGGTGCTCATGATTCGCTCACACATCCGTGTCTCTCCTGCTTCAGCGTCGCCGGGACGAGCGGATCAGCACGGCGCGGCGCTCGCTGGGGTCGTGGCCGGTGACCACGACGGTCGCGTCGTGGGCGGGGAACACCCGCTCGGGGAACTCCGCCGGGACCGGTGTGCGGTCGGCCGGCGGGTCGGTCATGTCGTACGGCAGCGGGAACGGCGCCGCCTGCTCGATCAGCTGCTGGTAGAAGTCCAGCCACTTGCCCTGGTTCCAGCTCACCGCGCCGACCACGCGGCCCTTGTAGCCGTAGGCGGCGACGAACTGCCGGCTCTCCACGGAGCCCTGCGTGATCGCGATCTGGTCCGCGATCGGCGGCACGCCCACCGACTTGATGTTGTGGCCGAACTGCAGCGACCAGAACGCGGGCATCTCCAGGTGCGGCCAGCGGTCGGTCTCGCTGGAGATCATGTTGTGCGCGGCGACCTCGGCCTGGGTGACCGCGTTGCCCCAGTGCTCCATCGCCAGGAACTGGTAGCCGAACATCGGCTGCGGCTGGCGGGCCACGTCCCCGGCGACGAAGACGTCGTCGGTGACCAGCCCCGCGGCGGTGAACGCGCGGCAGCCGGCGTCGCAGGCCAGACCCCATACGCCCACGGCCAGGCCGGCGCTCTCCAGCCACTCGACGTTGCGGATGCCGCCCAGCGCCACCACGACCACGTCCACCTCGAGGGTGGTGCCGTCGGACAGCACCGCCCGGCGCACCCTGCCGTCCTCGCCCTGCAGCGAGTTGACCTTCGTGTGGGTACGCAGGTCCACGCCGTGCTCGCGCATGATGCCCGCCGAGATCCGGCCGATCACCCCGCCCAGCGCCCCCGCCAGCGGCGCGGTGCCCGCCTCGGCGACGGTGACGGGGATGCCCAGCTCGACGCAGACCGACGCCATCTCCGAGCCGGTGAACCCGGAGCCGATGACCAGCACCCGCTTCGGCTTCGCCAGCAGCCGCTCGCGCAGCCCCGCCGCGTCGCCGCGGGTGCGGATGGTGAACACGCCGTCCAGCGCGGCCTCCTCCGGCACCGGCCACGGCCGGGCGCGCACCCCGGTCGTGACGAGCAGCCGGTCGAACTCGACCTCCTGCCCGTCGGCCAGCGAGACCCGCTTGCGTTCCAGGTCCAGGCCGGTGGCAGGCACCCCGAGCCTCCACTCGGCGTCGATGTCGCGCCGGCGCGGCAGCGTGGTGTCGGTCGACGTGACGAAACCGGTCTGCACCTGCTTCGACAGCGGCGGCCGGTCGTACGGCTCCTCCGGCTCGTCGCCGATCACCGTCAGCGAGCCGGTGAAGCCCTCGGCCCGCAGCTGCTCAGCGGCCTTCAGCCCGGCCAGGGACGCCCCGACGATCACGATGCGGCCGTCGCGGCGCAGCCGGTCGCCCTTGGCCGCCACGACCTTCTCCTCGGGCGGCGGATGCGGCAGGTCGGCCACGTCCACCTGCAGCGCCTGCACCGGGCAGGCGGCCGCGGCCCGCAGCACCTTCACCCGCTGCTCGGCCGACGGCGCCGGGTCGAACATGAGCGCCTCGTCGCCGACCATCCGGAACGCCTCGGGAGCCAGGAACGCGCACTGCGCGTACCCCTGGCACTTGGTCAGATCCACCACCACACGCATGGGCTCATTCTTCGCGCCACGCAGCCCGAATCAGCCCGAATCGGCCAATTCTGCGCGCCGACTGCCGGCCCGCGCCGCGCTGTGATCGACGCTGGCCTATCTCATCGACTTTCGGGAGCCCGTTTTCAATGAGATAGGCCAGTGTCGATGAAAAAAGGGGGCGGTGGATGTCAGGGGGACTTGGGGAGGGCGAGGGAGAGGGCGCGGTGGAGGCCGTTGGGGCGGCCGGGGGAGGCGGCGGGCACGACCAGGGCGGCGCAGCCGGCGTTCACCGCGCCCGCGTCGGCGGGGGTGTCGCCGATCATGAGAGCGCGTTCGGGATCGACCGACAGCATGCCGCAGGCCCGCAGGAAGATCTTGGGATCGGGTTTGATGCAGCCCACCTCGTACGACAGCACCAGCGCGTCGAACAGCGCGGTCAGCCCCCAGGCGTCCAGCATCGGGCGCAGGTCGAAGCCGATGTTGCTGACCAGCGCGGTGCGCACCCCGGCGGCCCGCAGCGTCGTCAGCGTGTTCGTGACGTCGGGGTACAGCGCCCACCCGGCGGGCGTCAGCACGCGGGCGTAGAGGGCGTCGGGCAGCCCGGGGACGTCGTTGGGCACGGTCGCCGCCAGGCCGGTGTACACCTCGCGGTGGGCGTGCTCGTAGAGGTCGCGGTCGGCCCAGGCCATGGCCAGCTGCGGAGGCACCCGCACCGGGGGCGACACGCCGGGGAGCGCGCCGGCGGTGGCCAGCCGGTCGGCGAGCACCGTGGCCCTGCCCCGGTCCAGCGTGACGCCGCAGTCGGCGGCCGCCGCGGTGACCCAGGCCACCGGGTCTACGGTCACGGCCAGGGTGCCGTGGAAATCGAAGAGCACGGCGTCGAGGGCGCGGTGACCGTCGATCCGTGCCGGGTGGGCGTACGGCTGCGGCGGGGACTCGGGCACGTCAGCAGGATACCGACCTGCGCCGACTGGCCTCTTTCGCCTAGCCTTTGCGGTATGACGAGCCCCGCCGAGCGGCGACCCGGCACCGGGTCGGACGCCGGAACCGCCCGACCAGCGACCATCTCCCAAGGCCGCAAGTCCCCCGCCGCTCCGATGGTCGACGAGTTCGCCGCCGGGCTCAGCTTCGCCCTCGACCCGTTCCAGCGGACCGCCTGCGCGGCCCTGGAGCGCGGCAGCGGCGTGCTGGTGTGCGCGCCCACCGGCGCGGGCAAGACGGTGGTCGGCGAGTTCGCCGTGCACCTGGCCCTGGAGCAGGGCCGCAAGTGCTTCTACACGACGCCGATCAAGGCGCTGTCGAACCAGAAGTTCCACGACCTGGTGCAGCGCTACGGCGCGGACAAGGTCGGCTTGCTGACCGGCGACAACTCCATCAACGGCGACGCGCCGGTGGTCGTGATGACCACCGAGGTGCTGCGCAACATGCTCTACGTCGGCTCGTCCGCGCTGGCCGGACTGTCGTACGTGGTCATGGACGAGGTACACTACCTGGCCGACCGGTTCCGCGGCGCGGTGTGGGAGGAGGTCATCATCCACCTGCCCGCCTCGGTGACACTGGTGTCGCTGTCGGCGACCGTGTCCAACGCCGAGGAGTTCGCCGACTGGCTGGTCACCGTACGCGGCAAGACCGAGGTCGTGGTCAGCGAGCACCGGCCGGTGCCGCTGTGGCAGCACATGCTGGTCGGCAAGCGCATGTTCGACCTGTTCCACGACTCCGAGGCGGCCCGCGCCCACGAGGTGCACCCGGAGCTGCTGCGGCACACCCGCGAGCTGGCCCGCCGGATGGACGCCGTGGACCTGCGCCGCGGCCGCGGCGGCCGCGGGCGGCGCGGGCCGGGCCCGAACCGGCCCGAGATCGTCGACAAGCTCGACGGCGAGGGGCTGCTGCCGGCGATCCTGTTCGTGTTCAGCCGGGCCGGCTGCGACGCGGCCGTGCAGCAGTGCCTGCAGTCGGGCCTGCGGCTGACCTCGCCGGAGGAGCGCGCCGAGATCCGTACGGTGGTGGAGCGGCGCATCGCCAACATCCCGGGTGAGGACCTGGCCGCCCTGGGCTACTGGGACTGGCTGGACGGGCTGGAGCGGGGCCTGGCGGCCCACCACGCGGGCATGCTGCCGGCGTTCAAGGAGGTCGTCGAGGAGCTGTTCGTCCGGGGCCTGGTCAAGGCGGTGTTCGCCACGGAGACGCTGGCGCTGGGCATCAACATGCCGGCCCGGTGCGTGGTGCTGGAGCGGCTGGTCAAGTACAACGGCGAGGCCCACGTCGACCTGACGCCGGGGGAGTACACACAGCTCACCGGCAGGGCCGGGCGGCGCGGCATCGACGTGGAGGGCCACGCGGTCGTCGTCTGGGGGCCGGAGGTGGACCCGCGCCACGTGGCCGGTCTGGCGTCCACCCGGACGTATCCGCTGCGGTCGAGCTTCCGGCCGTCGTACAACATGGCGGTGAACCTGGTCGGCTCGGTCGGCGCGGCGCGCGCCCACGACCTGCTGGAGTCGTCGTTCGCGCAGTTCCAGGCGGACCGCTCGGTGGTCGGCCTGGCCCGCCAGGTGCAGCGCAACAACGAGGTGCTGGCGGTGTACGACACCGAGCTGGCCTGCGAGCACGGCGACTTCGCCGAGTACTTCGCGCTGCGGGTGGCCATCGCCGACCGGGAGAAGCAGCTCACCCGCAACAGCCAGCAGGAGCGCCGGGCGGCCGCGGTCGAGTCGCTGGAGCAGCTCAAGGTCGGCGACGTGATCCGCATCCCGTCGGGCAAGCACTCGGGGCTGGCCATCGTGCTCGACCCGGGTGTCGGCGGCTTCGGCGAGCCGCGCCCGGTGGTGCTGACCGAGGACCGCTGGGCCGGGCGCATCTCGGCCGGGGAGTTCGCCGGCACCGTGGACGTGGTGGGCCGGGTGCGGGTGCCGCGCCACTTCAACCACCGGGCGCCCGCCGAGCGCCGTGACCTGGCCGCCTCGCTGCGCAACCTGGACGTGGCCCGCGGCGCCGGACGCCGCCGCCGCGGCGGCAACGGCAGCCACGAGGACCGCGAGCTGCTGGCGCTGCGCAAGGCGATGCGGGCGCACCCGTGCCACGCCTGCCCGGAGCGCGAGGACCACGCCCGCTGGGCCGAGCGGCGGCAGCGGCTGTTCAAGGACACCGAGAACCTGCGCGACAAGGTGAACAACCGCACCGGCTCGCTGGCGCGCACCTTCGACCGGATCTGCGAGCTGCTCACCGAGCGCGGCTACCTGGGCCCGGACGGCGAGGTCACCGCGCCCGGCCGGATGCTGGCCCGGATCTGGACCGAGGCCGACCTGCTCGTCGCCGAGTGCCTGCGCACCGGGGTGTGGGAGGGCCTGCAGCCGCACGAGCTGGCCGCCGCCGTCTCGGTGGTGCTGTACGAGGCCCGCCGCGACGTCGACGAGCAGGCGTCCGTGCCGCGCGGCCCGGTCGCCGGGGCCGTCGACGCGACCGTGCGCACCTTCTACCAGCTGGGCGTCGACGAGCGCCGGCTCGGCCTGGCCCAGACCAAGGAGCCGGACCTCGGCTTCGTGTGGCCGATGTACCGCTGGGCCAAGGGCGAGCCGCTCGCGAAGGTGCTCGCGAGCGGGCACAGCTTGGAGGGCGACATGCCGGCCGGCGACTTTGTCCGATGGGCGAGACAAGTCATCGATCTTCTCGGACAGATCGCCGACGCGACCGGTGCGCCGTCGTCGCTGCGTGAGACCGCGCGGACGGCGATGGACGCGGTCAATAGAGGGGTACTTGCGTATACTGCGGCGGTCTGACCGAGTTGCCAGCGCAAACACTCTTCCGGGATCATGCAAAAAAAGCGAATGTCGCTCGCTGTATGAGCCGAAAGGGTCGACCGCATGGCCGACGTGCATCACTTCACCCACGGCCTCGTCACGCCCGGCGTGGCGTACGGGCTGTCCATCCTGGGCTCCCTGCTGGGCCTGCTCTGCACGGCCCGCATGCGCACCGCCACCACCGGCAAGCAGCGCTTCTGGTGGATCGTGCTCGCCGCCTGGGCACTGGGCGGCACGGCGATCTGGGCCATGCACTTCATGGCCATGCTGGGCTTCAGCGTGACCGGGGCGCAGATCCGCTACGACATCCCGCGCACGGCGCTGAGCGCCCTGGTCGCGATCGTCGTCGTCGGCCTGGGCCTGTGGATCGTCGGATTCGGGCGGCCCAACGTCGGGCGCGTCATCGTCGGCGGCATCTTCACCGGTGTCGGGGTCGCCGGCATGCACTACCTCGGCATGTTCGCGATGCGGCTGAACGGCGCGGTGGCCTACGACACGGCCCTGGTCGCCGCCTCGGTGATCATCGCGGTGGTGGCCGCGACGGTGGCGCTGTGGTTCACCGTCACGCTGACCAAGCCGCTGGTCATCGCGGCCGCGGCGCTGCTGATGGGCGTCGCGGTGTGCGGCATGCACTACACCGGCATGGCCGCGATGTCGGTGAAGCTGGCCGCCCCGACCCTGGCCGGCGCTGTCGGCGGCGCGTCCGCGGCGAACCTGCTGGTGCCGATCGGCGTGCTGGTGCTGCTGGTGATCGGCGGCCTGGTCTTCGCGATCGGCGCGGCCCCCACCAAGGAGGACCTGGAGGCCCGCGCCTACCTCGACCGGGTGCAGGCCGCCCGCGAGGAGGCCACCGCGATCGCTCAGCAGCGCGGCACGGTGCGCCGCCCGACCGCGTTCACCCCGCGCGGCAAGTGACCCGCCGCCCCTGATCCGATCGTCCGCCCGTGCCGCTCCGGTGGCACGGGCGGACGCGTCCCGGGGCGGCTGTCCCAGGCCTGTGGCAGGCTGTCAGGCATGACCGGACCCCTGCTCGCCATCGACGCGCCGAGCCTGTACTTCCGCGCCTTCCACGGTGTGCCCGCCAAGGCGGCGATGGCCCCGAACGGCACCCCCGTCAACGCGGTGCGCGGCTTCCTGGACATGGTCACCACGCTGGTCAAGGGCCGCCGGCCGGACCGGCTGGTGTGCGCGCTGGACTACGACTGGCGGCCGGCGTGGCGGGTGGCGCTGATCGGCACGTACAAGACTCACCGGGTCGCCCCCGCGGGCGGCGAGGAGGTGCCCGACGAGCTGGTGCCGCAGGTGGACCTGCTGCTGGAGGTGCTCGACGCGTTCGGCATCGTGGCGTACGGGGTGGACGGCAACGAGGCCGACGACGTGCTCGGCACGCTCGCGGCGACGCAGGCCGCGCCCGTCGAGGTGGTCTCCGGCGACCGCGACCTGTTCCAGCTGGTCGACGACGCGCGCGGGGTGCGGCTGCTCTACGTCGGCCGCGGCGTGGCCAAGCTCGAGGACTGCGACGAGGCCGCGGTGCTGGCCAAGTACGGCGTCCCGGCGGGCGGCTACGCCGACTTCGCGGCGCTGCGCGGCGACCCGAGCGACGGCCTGCCCGGCGTGGCGGGCGTGGGGGAGAAGACCGCCGCCCGGCTGATCGAGCGCTACGGCAGCCTGGACGCGATCGTCGCGGCAGTGGGCGACCCTGCGTCGGACTTCGCCCCCGGCCTGCGCACCAAGCTGGAGGCCGCCTCGGACTACCTGGCCGTGGCGCCGAAGGTGGTGCGGGTGGCCACCGACCTGAAGCTGCCCGAGCACGACCTGACCCTGCCCAGGGTGCCGCGCGATCCGGAGCGCCTGTTCGACCTGGCCGAGCAGTGGAACCTGGCGAGCCCGTGCCGCCGGCTGGTGGACGCCCTGGCGGAGAACGCCGCCTGAGCCCGTCCGAGTCGGCATGATCTCCGCTGCCCCGGGCATACCCTGGGGATGCGGAGGCTGACAGTGACTGACATCGACGGCGACCGGCGGCAGGAGTCGGCGGAGGACCCGGACGAGCGCTGGAATCGCAACTACTCGGAGCTGCTGCAGGAGCTGCGGGTGGCGCAGACCGGCGTGCAGATCCTGTTCGCGTTCCTGCTGACGCTGCCGTTCTCGGTCGGCTTCGGGAAGATCAACGGCACCGAGCGGGTGCTGTACGTCGTTACGTTCATCTGCAGCGCGCTCGCGGCGTCCCTGCTCATCGCCCCGGTCAGCTACCACCGGCTGGCGTTCCGGGAGGGGCGCAAGCCGCAGATCGTGCGCACCGCGCACGTGCTGGCGCAGTTCGGCCTGTTCTTCGAGATGGCCGCGATCGTGCTGGCCATCTACCTGGTCGTCGACGTGGTGGCGGGGGTGCGCTGGGCGGGTTTCCTGGGCGGCGGCATGGCCCTGATCTACATCCTGCTCTGGTACGTGCTGCCGCTGGCCACCAAGCCGTCGCAGCCGGGTGACTGACCGGCCCGACCCCGGACATACGGGAAGCCCGGCTTATCTCACTGGTGAGATCGGTCGGGCTTCACTTCTCACGTTAGACCGGCATATCCGGCATGTCAATCCTTGGCCCGATTATTTCTTGGCCTCGCCGCGCCGGTGCGCGACGATCACCGGGCACCCGGCGTGGTGGATCAACGCCTGGCTGACCGAGCCCAGCAGCAGGCCGGTGAACCCGCCCAGGCCCCGGCAGCCGACCACCACCAGCAGCGCGCCCATGGACTGCTCGGTCAGCGCGGCCGCCGCCGACGACTCCATGGTGATCCGCTGCAGGTCGATGTGCGGGTAGCGGTCGTGCCAGCCCGCCACCGCCGTCTCCAGCACCGACTCCTCCTGGGCGCGCAGCGTGTCGATGTCGTACACGAACGGCATGCCCGCCGCGCCCGTGGTGATCGGCCCCAGCCAGGCGTGCACGGCGGTGATGCCGCAGCCGCGCCGGTCGGCCTCGTCGAAGGCGAACGCCAGCGCGTCGCCCGACTGCGGCGAGCCGTCCACCCCGACCACGATCCGGCCCACCGCGCCCACGCCGGCGCGGTCCGGGGCGGCCGGCGGGCGCACCACCGCCACCGGGCACCGGGCGTGCATCGACACCTGCAGGCTCGTCGAGCCGAGCATCAGGTCGTGGAAGCCGCCGTGGCCCCGGCTGCCGACGACGACCAGCGCCGCCGCCTCCGACTCCCGGATCAGGCCGTGCGCGGGGTCGTCGCGCAGCACCTCGCTGGTGAGCGTGATGTCCGGCCGCATCGCCCGGACCTCGGTCATCGCGTGCTCGGTCACCGTGTGCCCGGCAGACGAGATCGCCGCCTCCGCGACGCCGTCGCCGAGCCTCGGCCCCGGGTCCTCGCTCACGTGGACGATCCGCAGGGGCAGCCCGCGCAGCGCGGCCTCGTCGGCAGCCCAGCGCAGCGCCGTCGTGGCGGCCGGCGAGCCGTCCACGCCCACCACCACCGGCCCGGTCAGCCCGACGCTCATGGCCCGCCTCCCTGCTCAGCTC
The DNA here is from genome assembly GCF_016862635.1 of Catellatospora coxensis. Taxonomy (GTDB): domain Bacteria; phylum Actinomycetota; class Actinomycetes; order Mycobacteriales; family Micromonosporaceae; genus Catellatospora; species Catellatospora coxensis. Next base: position 36,999 of record NZ_BONI01000072.1, read on the forward strand.
ACTTCCACTATGTCCTTTCCCGGCCCCCTCCGGTGGGAAACGGGCGGTATATAAATGCTGGTCAGGGCTTTGCGCCGAGCGGCTGCCCGGCTACGGTGGCGCGTGCTCTTCGTCAAGGACCTCCTCATCGGCCTCGCGCTGATCATCGGCGCGGCCTGGGGCATCCGGGCCCTGTGGCGACCGGTCCCGCCGATCTGGAGCGGCACGCGGCGGCACGTGCCGTTCCGGGGCGGCCGGGTCTACCTGATCCACCCCCGCAGCTACCTGACCGGGATCCTGCCGCTGACCGCCCTGCTCGCCTCGCTCATCGCGCTGGGCCTGCAGTTCCTGGTGCACGGCTGCGCGCGGCTGGATCCGGCTCTCTACTCGCTGGGTCCGGCCCGCGCGTTCGTGCTGCTGGGCGCGCTCGCCGTGCCGTTGACGGTGCTGCAGTGGGTGGTCAACGCGGTCAACCGCCCTGCCCGGCTGGTGCCGCCGGGGCTGCGCGACGAGCCTGGCTGGGTCGCGCGGCGGTGGCGGCCGGCCGAGGTGACGAGGATCCGCAACATGCGCCACAAGGCCGATCGTCGCGCCCGGCGCCGGCGGCGACAGAACCGGAACGAGCCGGGTGCGGTCGTGCGGCGGCAGGCTGGCCAGGCGCGGACACCTAACGTTCGTTAAGCTGGCTGCATGCCCAGCGTTACCCGACTGCTTCCCACCCCCGAAGCACACGACCTGCTCGAGCTCACCCGCGAGATCGCGGACAAGGAACTCGCGCCGCACGCCGACGACTTCGAGGCGCGCGGGGAGTTCCCCCGCGAGCTGATCCGCACCCTGGGCCGCTCCGGCCTGCTCGGCCTGCCCTACTCCGCCGAGTACGGCGGCGCGGAGCAGCCGTACGAGGTCTACCTGCAGGTGCTGGAGATCCTCGCCAGCCGGTGGGTCGGCATCGCGGAGACGGTCAGCGTGCACACCCTGGCCTGCTACCCGCTGGCCCATCACGGCACCGCGGAGCAGCGCGAGCGCTGGCTGCCCGACATGATCGGCGGCGACCTGCTCGGCGCGTACTGCCTGTCCGAGCCCGCCGGCGGATCCGACGCCGCCAACCTCGCCACGAAGGCCGTCCGCGACGGCGAGGGGTACCGGGTGAGCGGCACCAAGGCGTGGATCACCCACGCGGGCGTGGCCGACTTCTACAACGTCTTCTGCCGCACCGGCGGCCCCGGCCCGAAGGGCATCTCCTGCCTGCTGGCACCGGCGGACACGCCCGGCCTGAACCCGCAGGCGCGGGAGAAGACCATGGGCCTGCGCTCCTCGCCGGTCGCCCAGATCGCGCTCGACGACGCGGTGGTGCCCGCCGAGCGGCTGATCGGCGGCGAGGGCGAGGGCTTCCGGATCGCGATGGGCGCGCTGGACTCGGGCCGGCTCGGCATCGCGGCCTGCGCGATCGGCCTGGCCCAGGGCGCGCTGGACTACGCGGTGAACTACGCCCGGGAGCGGGTGCAGTTCGGCAAGCCGATCATCGACCTGCAGGGTCTGGGCTTCATGCTGGCCGACGCGTCGACGCAGATCACCGCGGCGCGGGCGCTGATGCTGCACGCGGCCCGGCTGCGCGACGCTGGCCTGCCGTACTCGATCGAGGCGGCCAAGACCAAGCTGTTCGCCACGGACATGGCCATGCAGGTCGCCACGGACGCGGTGCAGGTGCTGGGCGGGGCGGGCTACGTCGCCGACCACCCGGTCGAGCGCTACTTCCGCGAGGCCAAGGTGCTGCAGATCGTCGAGGGCACCAACCAGATCCAGCGCATGGTGATCGCCCGGTCGCTGGCCAAGGACTGACCCCTTCCGCCGTACGCCGACCCGGATCCGTGGCCCGCGCCACGATCCGGATCGGCGTTTCCTGTTGTGCCCCGGCCTGCCTGGTGATGTAATTCCTACAAAGCCGCTAGGAAAAGCAGGTGATCCGAATGATCGTCCACACCGGGGTCCGGGCCGACCATCTGAGCACGGCCCGCCGCCTGGCCGCCGACCCCGGCGCCTGGCCCGTCGCGCCCCGCTTCGACCCGGAGCGACGCTGGTATCACCGGCTGCTGGGCGAACCCGGGGTCGAGGCGTGGCTGCTCACCTGGCTGCCCGGCCAGCAGACCGACCTGCACGACCACGGGGGCAGCGCGGGCGCGTTCGTGGTCGTCTCCGGCACGCTGACCGAACGCACCGTGACCGGCCCGGACGGCGCGACTCGGCTCACCGGCCGGGTGCTGCCCGCCGGGGCGGCCCGCCAGTTCGGCGAGCACCACCTGCACCAGATCGTCAACGAGGGCGGCGAGCCCGCCGTGAGCGTGCACGTGTACGGCCCCGAGCTGACGACCATGACCCGCTACCGGCTCCAGGGCGGACGGCTGCGGGTGGCTGCCGTCGACCGGGCGGGAGCACAGTGGTGAGCGTGCACCCCGACCCCGCCCCGCCCGTGGGCTCGCGCGGCATCGACGAGATCCTCGCCGCGGCGCGCTCGCGGCTGACCCGCCTCGACGCACCGGCCGCGGCGGCCGCCCAGCGCGACGGGGCGCTGCTGGTCGATATCCGGCCGGTGGCCCAGCGGGCCGCGCACGGCGGCATCCCCGGCGCGCTGATCGTCGAGCGCAACGTCCTCGAATGGCGCTTCGACCCGCGCAGCGACGCCCGGCTTCCGCAGGCCGGCCGGTACGACCTGCCGGTGGTGGTGTTCTGCCAGGAGGGGTACACGTCCTCGCTGGCCGCTGCCGCGCTCCAGGAGCTCGGCCTGCACCGGGCCACCGACCTCACGGGCGGCTACGCCGCCTGGCAGGCCGCGGGCCTGCCCGTCACCGCCTGACGCGCCAGGCAGGCCGGACGCCGGGGCCGCCGGCCCGCGGCTCCGTACCGGGCGACGTGGATCGGGTCGGGCCGGGTCCGGTCACCGACAGCCACCTCGTGGCCACCTCTGCTGATCTTGCAAGAGTGCTGCGGCCGTGGCAGGCTGCCGGGAGCCCCGTCGACGATGAGGAGGCACGACATGGCCGTCGACCCCCGGACGCTGGTCGAGGAGTGGGACGCCTGGCGTGCCGCCCGCGAGCAGGAGCTGCGTGCCCCGCACGGGTGGCTGAGCCTCACCGCGCTGCACTGGCTGCCCGCCGACGAGGTCGCCCTGCCCGGCGTGCCGGGACGCTGGCACGTGCACGCCGACGGTGTACGGCTGCTCGCCGAGGCGGGTGACGGGTTCAGCCATGCGGGTGAACCCGTCGAGGGCGAGCTGATGCTCAGCCCGGCCGAGGGCGGCATCGGCATCACGCTCGACCACGGCGACCGGCTCGTCGAGCTCATCCAGCGCGGCGGGGCGTACGCCCTGCGCGTGCGCGACCCCCAGGCGCCGACCCGGACCGGCTTCACCGGCGTGCCCATGTTCACGCTCGACGCGCGCTGGGTGCTGGACGCGGTCTTCGAGCCGTACGACACGCCCCGCCCGGTCACCGTCGGCGCGGTCATCCCCGGGCTGACCCACGATCAGATCGCCCGGGGCGTGCTGCGCTTCGAGATCGACGGGGCCGCGCAGGCCCTGACGGCCATGGACGCGGCCGACGGCAGCCTGTCCGTGCTGTTCCGCGACGCGACCAGTGGTGTGACGACGCACGGCGGGGCGCGCTCGCTGACGGTGGCCGAGCCCGGCGTGGACGGCGCGGCGGTCGTCGACTTCAACCGCGCGGTCAACATGCCGTGCGCGTTCACCGACTACGGCACGTGCCCGCTGCCGCCGCCGGAGAACCTGCTGGCGGTAGCGGTCGAGGCGGGGGAGCGGACGCCCCGCTGAGTCACCAGTGCTGGCCGCCGTGGCCGGAGGCCAGTGCCTCGGCGTGCGCGCGGCTCTTCTTGAGCTTGCGCGGCAGCCGCTCCTTCTTGTGCTTGGGCGTGCTGTCCGGGTGCGTGCTCAGCCCGGCCAGTGCCGTGTAGCTGTCCTCGGTCGCCTGCATCCGCCGGCGCCGGTACGCCATGACGGCGCCGACCCCTGCGGCCGCCGCGGAGACCACTCCGGCGGTGATCCAGCTGATCTTGCTCGTTGCCATCGCCCTCTCCTTCGTTCCGCTGCTCGACCATAGCCCGATGCGAGCGGATATGAGGCGTTTTGCCCATTCGGGCTGCACGCGACGGCACCCGTTCTTCATAGACGTTGGCCTATCACGTCGAATCCGAGCCCCGGTTTTTCGATGAGATAGGCCAACGTCCATCAAAGAAGACCGCCCCCGGCTGCCAGGCAGGCCGGGGGCGGGGTGTCGCGAAGGAGCGGGTCAGGAGGCGGGAGTCGCCGCGAGCACGTCGACCACGAAGCGCAGCGGGCCGGGCACCTGCCCGTTGTCGCCGTACGCCAGCTCCGACGGGATGTCGATCTGCACCCGGCTGCCGACCTTGACGCCGACCATGCCCTGGTCCCAGCCCGGGATGACCTGGCCGACGCCGATCGGCGTGGTGAACGCCTGGCCGCGCTTCCAGGAGGTGTCGAACTCCTGACCGGTCGTGAGGCTCACGCCCACGTAGTTCACGGTGATGGTGTCGCCGGCCTTGACCGCCGGGCCCTTGCCCGTGATCAGCGGGGTGACCTTCAGCTGCTTGAGCGACGCGTTGTCCTTGGTGACGACCGGCTTGGTGCCCAGCGCCGGGTCGGCGCCCTCGGGCAGCGGCGGGAACTTCGCGTCCGGCGCGGGAGCGTTCGGGTCCGCGGCGTTCGGGTCGGCCGCCGAGCCTGCCCCGGCGCCGGCACTGGCCGAGGCGTCGGGCTGCGCGCCCGTGTCCTCGCCGCCGCCGTCCTTGAACACCACGAAGGCAAATACGATCATCAAGGCCGTGCCGACGAACGTGCCGAGCGTGCCGTACAGGATCTTCCTGCGCTTGGCCGCCCTCGCCGCGGCGATGCGGGCATCACGCCGCTCCGCCTTGGTCGCCCGCCGGGTGCTGTCCGCCCGGTCCTTCACCTGTCCGCTCACGAGTCCTCGAATCTCCGCCGACCGTCATGACATCTGTGGCACCTGCCACGGCTGGGCACACGCTACCGGTTCCCGCGCCGGTCCGCGCGGGTCACTGCCCGGCGATCCGGTGCGGCTCGTACGGTTTCTCCAGCGCGGCGACCTCGTCCGCGCTCAGGGTGAGCTCCAGCGCGGCCACCGCGTCCTCCAGGTGCTGCGGTTTCGTCGCGCCGACGATGGGCGCGACCACGCCCGGCCGGCTCGCCACCCAGGCCAGCGCGACCTGTGCCCGGGGCACCCCCCGCTCGCGGGCGATCCGGCCCACCTCGGCGATGACCGCCTGGTCGGCCGCCTCGGTCGAGGCGTACAGGCCTTCGCCGAAGGCGTCGTCCTTGGTGCGGGCGGTCACCGTGTCGGGCTCGCGGGTGAGCCGGCCGCGGGCCAGCGGGCTCCACGGGATCACCCCGACGCCCTCGTCGAGGCAGAGCGGCAGCATCTCCCGCTCCTCCTCGCGGTAGATCAGGTTGTAGTGGTTCTGCATGGTCACGAACCGGGTCCAGCCGTGCGCGTCGGCCATGTGCAGCGCCTTGGCGAACTGCCACGCGTACATCGAGGACGCGCCCAGGTAGCGGGCCTTGCCGGCCTTGACGACGTCGTGCAGCGCCTCCAGGGTCTCCTCCAGCGGCGTGTACGGATCGAACCGGTGGATCTGGTACAGGTCCACGTAGTCCGTGCCGAGCCGGCGCAGGCTCTGGTCGATCTCGGTCATGATCGCCTTGCGGGACAGGCCGCGGCCGTTGGGCCGGTCGCGCATCACGCCCCACACCTTGGTGGCGATGACGACCTCGTCGCGGTCGGCGAAGTCGCGCAGCGCCCGGCCCACGATCTCCTCGCTGCTGCCCAGCGAGTACACGTTGGCGGTGTCGAAGAAGTTGACCCCGAGCTCCAGCGCCCGCTTGATGAAGGGCCGGGACTCGTCCTCGGGCAGCGTCCAGGTGTGGCTGCCCAGGCTCGGCTCGCCGTAGCTCATGCAGCCCAGGCTCAGCCGCGACACGTCGAGGCCGGTGCGGCCCAGTTTCACGTACTCCATAGGGCTTGATCCTTCACGCTCGGGCGGTGGCCCGCGAGAGGTCGGCGAAGAATTCCGGGTACGTCTTCGCGACGCACCGCGGGTTGTCGATCTCGATGCCGGGCGAGCGCAGGCTCAGCAGCGACAGGCTCATCGCCATGCGGTGGTCGCCGTACGTGTCGAACCGCGTCGGCGCGGGCCGCCCCGGCCGGATCGTGAAGCCGTCCTCGTGCTCCTCGGCGTCGATGCCCGCCCGGCGCAGCTCGGTGACGACCGCGGCCAGCCGGTCGGTCTCCTTCCGGCGGATGAAGCCGATGCCGCGCACCCGGGTCGGGCCGTCGGCGTGCACCGCGACCGCGGCCAGGGTCTGCGCCGTGTCGGAGATGTCGGCCATGTCGACGTCGACGCCGCGCAGCGGCTCGCCGCCGGACACGGTGATCCCGTCGGCGTCGCGCGACACCCGCGCGCCCATGCGCTCCAGCACGTCGGCGAAGCGTACGTCGCCCTGCAGGCTGCCCGTGCCCAGCCCGGCGACGGTGATGCGTCCGCCGGTGATCGCCGCCGCGGCCAGGAAGTACGACGCCGCGCTCGCGTCGGGCTCGACCGCGTACCCGGTCGCGCGGTAGCGGCCGGGGGCGACCCCGAGCCCGTCGGCGGGCACGCCGAACGCGGTCATCACCGCGGCGGTCATCGTCACGTACGGCACCGAGACCAGCGGCGAGGTCAGCTCGACGGCCAGCCCGTCGCGCATCAGCGGCCCGGCCATCAGCAGCCCGGACAGGAACTGGCTGGACAGGTGCCCCGGCAGCGGGACCCGGCCGCCGTGCACCGGCCCGGTCACGGCCAGCGGCAGGCGGCCCGCCTCGGCCGGCTCCTCGACCCGCGCGCCGAGCGTGCGCAGCGCCTCGACCAGCGGGCCGAACGGGCGGGCGCGCAGCTGGGCGTCGCCGTCGAGCACGCCGCGCGCCGGGCGCAGCGCCAGCGCGGGCAGCAGGAACCGGGCGGTGGTGCCGGACTGGTTGGCGAACACCGACACCGGCCCGGTCGCGGCCCGCGGGTCGGTGCCGCGCACCGTCACCGTCGCGGCGGCCTCGTCGACCGTGACCTGCGCGCCCAGCGCGGTGATCGCGCCCAGCATGGCCCGCGTGTCGTCGGCGAACAGCACCCCGGTCAGCGTGCTCGTCCCCTCGGCGAGCGCCGCGCACAGCAGCGCCCGGTTGGTGATGCTCTTGGATCCCGGCAGCTGCACGGTGGTGTCCGGCGGCTGCTCCACCGGCGACAGCATGATCACAGACGGCAGTGAATTCTCAGACACGGCCGCCAGTATGGCCCGCCCCCCACCCCCACCACGCCCCCTGACCACGCACTGAGATCACCACCCCCAAGATCGTGACGATCTTGCGCGAACTGTTGCCCTTATGTCGCTTTCGAGCGTGTCATCCCCACAGTCCACGCAAGATCGCCGCGGCGAGGGGGTGGGGGTCAGGGGGTGGCGGGGCGCCAGGCGGTGGTGGGGAGGGGGTGGAGGCCGGGTGGGTAGGTGGAGCCTTCGGTGATGGTCCAGCCCAGTGAGGCGGTCATGAGGGCGGCGGTGGTGTCGAAGACGTTGAGGCTGTCGCCGTCGCCGGCGACGAGGTTGGCGATGCGGCCGGCGGCGAAGAGGAAGAGTTCGCGGTCGCCGTAGCGGTGGGCGGTGAGGTGGGGGAGGACGGGGCGGGCGGGGCCGAGGGCGGTCACTTCGATCTCGTCGTCGGAGTGGCCTGCGTTGAGGAGGATGCAGCCGTCCTTGGCCTGGCCGAGGAGTGGGGCGGGGATCGAGGCGGGGCGGCCGGTCGCGGTGACGGCGATGTCGGCGTCGGCGATCAGCTCGTCGGCGGTGCCGACGCGGTAGCCCTCGTAGGAGGCGACGGCGCGCCGGGAGGGGTCGGGTTCGGCGACGAGGATCTGCGCGCCGTACGCGCGGGCCGAGCGGGCCAGGCCCGCGCCGACCTCGCCGTAGCCGACCACCAGCACGGACTTGGCGTGCAGTGACAGGTTGGTGCGGGCGGCGAGGGTGGCCCAGGTGCTCGTGCCGACGGCGAACCGGTTGTGCAGGGCCGATTTGAGCGGCACCGCGTCCAGGTCGAACACCGGATGGCCCACCTCGACCCGGAACAGGCGGTCGATGCCGGTGCGGGTGACCTCGACACCGGCCCGCAGCCCGGGATAGCCGGCCCGGGCGGCCGCGGTCATCACCACCGCGCCCATCTCCAGCGCGTGCGTCGGGGCCCACTCCACACAGGCGGCGGCCGCCTGCGCCTCGTCCGGGAACCGGGTGAACGCGGTCTCCACGCCCTCGGCGTGCAGCCAGCCGACGACGTCCCACTGCGTGGTGTGCGGGTTGGCCGGCACGACCGCCACCAGCGCGCCCGCGCGGGCGAACGCCTCGATCGCCAGCAGCATCTTCAGGTCCAGGTGCGCGGTGCAGGCCAGCCGTACGCCGCGCATCGGCGGCAGCTGCGCCGCGGCGCGCGCGGTCAGTGTCATGGTGCGGCGGGCCCAGGCGATGCGCTCGTCGAGCGGGACGGCCTGCCATGCGGTGGGCGCCTGGGACACGAGGTCACCGGTCCGGGTAGAGGATCTTCGCGAGCTCGCCGAACAGCGGGGTCGCGTGGTCGGTGTCCAGGGACGACCGGTTGACCTCGACCACGATGGCCGCCCCGGTCTCGGGCAGGTAGAACATCGCGGTGTTGTAACCGATGATCGTGCCGTTGTGGCCGAGCCAGCCGCCCCAGTCGGCGATGCCCAGCCCGTACGACACCTCGGCGCCCTGGGCCAGCGGCACGGTCCGCAGCCGTTCGCGCTGCAGGCGTTCGCTGATCAGCGCGCCGTTGGCCAGTTCCGCGGCCCAGATGCGCAGGTCGTGCAGGTTGGACACCATCGCTCCGGCGGCTCCGGCGTAGCCGGGGTTGGACTCGGTGACGTCCCGCAGCGCCGCGCCGTCGCCCGGGTCGGGCGTCTCGTCGTAGCCGCGCGCGTACGGCGGCTCCAGCGCTGGCGTGGCCGGGTAGCGGGTCGAGTCCAGCCCGAGCTTGTCGATGATCTCCTCGGTGATCAGGTCGCCGATCGCCCGTCCGGTGACCCGCTCGACGACGGTCTCCAGCAGGATGTAGTTCGTGTTGGAGTAGTGGAAGCCCTGGCCCGGCGGGAAGTACGGCTCGTGGTTGCGGGCGATGTCGAGGGCGTCGCGCGGGCCGAAGGAGCCCGCCGGATCCGCCAGGTAGCGCTTTTCGAACTCCGGGTCGTCGGTGTAGTCGTACACACCAGAGGTCATGTTCAGCAGCTGGCGGATGGTGATCACGTTGCCGTCGGGCCAGTCCACGTACCGGCTCAGCGGCTCGTCCAGGCCGATCAGCCCCTGGTCGACCAGGCGCAGCACGGCGGTGCCGGTGAACGTCTTGGTGATGCTGCCGACGCGGAACCGGTCGGCGGCGTTCATCGCCCGGCCGGTCTCCTGATCGGACACGCCGACCACGCAGATCCAGGTGCCGCGGCCGGGCACGAACACCCCGGCGGTGATCCCGGGCGCCTTCGCGTCGGCGCGTGCCTTGTCGACGGCGGCGCGCATCCGGTCGCGTTCGGAGTCGGAGAATCCGAAGGCCGCCTGTGGGCAGTCGCCCGGGGCCGCCGCGCGGGCCGGGAACAGCCCGATGGTCAGGGTCAGCACGGCCGCGGCGGCCAGCGCCGCCACCATGTGCCAGGTCTTCACACCCGTTCCCCCGTCCTGTTCGGGGCGTAGCCCGTCCGGGGCACAGCGGTCGGGCCCAGTTTACCGGCGACGTATCCCTAACATGGACAAAACGCCAAAGCGGGTACCCGACTCGGCAGCGCGCCGGCTCAGTCCGAGGCGCCGCGCCGCCTCGCGCCGAGCAGCAGCACGACGAGTCCGGCGAGCGCGTCGGCGGTGTGCGCGGCCGGGCGCAGCGGCAGCACGATGTGGCTCACCACGAGCCGGATCACGGTCTCGGCGGCGAACGCGAGCTCGTCCGGCTCGACGTCGGGCGCGAACGCCGCGGCCCACTCCAGCAGCGGCACCGCCGCGGCCGCCAGGACCATGTCGGACCGGGTCGTCAGGTACGGCAGCAGCGGGTCCGCGCCGCCGCGGGAGCTGGTCAGGATGACGCGGACCAGCGGGTTCGCGGCGGCTTCGTCCAGCGCGAAGCGCACCGCCGCGGCGACGGCGGCCCGCACGTGCGACCCGTGTGCGAACAGGACCGCGCGCACGCCCGCGATGAACAGCTCGATCTCGGCGTCGGCCAGCGCGTCGGCGAGCCCGGCCCGGCCGCCGTACTCGTTGTAGACGGTCTGCCGGCTCACCCCGGCCCGCTCGGCGACGCCCGCCATGCGCACCTCGGCCCAGCCGTGGGTGATGGTCAGCTCGCGGGCGGCGGCGACGATCGCGGCCCGGGTGGCGGCGCGGTCGGGGCGGACGATCGGGGGCATCATCCCATGACTTTACAAAATACTCGTGATTGTCGACAGTCGATGAGCATGGGACTCTCGGCGTACACCCCTCATCGCGGAGGCGACCATGAGCGAAGCGACCTGGCGGGACCCCCGCCGCCTGCTGTGGCCGGCGGCCCTGCTCGTGCCCACGCTGCCCTTCCAGGGCCTGGCCCTCGCCGCCGGCGGCCACGAGTGGGGCTGGTGGCTCACCCCCGTCGTCGTGTTCGGACTGATCCCGGTGGTCGACCTGCTCGTCGGCGACGACCGGGTGAACCCGCCCGAGGAGGCGGCGGCCGCGCTCCAGCGCTCGCGCTACTACCGCGTGCTCACCTACCTCTACCTGCCCCTGCAGTACGCGGCGCTGGCCGCCTGCTGTGCCGTGTGGGCGCGCGGCGGGCTGAGCCCGTTCGCGGCGGCCGGGCTGGTGCTCAGCGTCGGGATCGTGAACGGCATCGCCATCAACACCGCGCACGAGCTCGGCCACAAGCGCGAGCGCCTGGAGCGGTGGCTGTCGAAGATCGCGCTGGCGCCGACGGGTTACGGGCACTTCTACGTCGAGCACAACCGGGGCCACCACGTGCGGGTGGCCACCCCGGAGGACCCGGCCAGCGCCCGGCTGGGGGAGAGCTTCTGGGCCTTCCTGCCGCGTACGGTGCTGGGCAGCCTGCGTTCGGCCTGGCGGCTGGAGAGCGCGCGTTTCCGGCTGCGCGGGCGCACCCCGTGGACGTGGCGCAACGACGTGCTCAACGCGTGGGTCATGACGGTGGCGCTGTGCGCCGCGCTGGCCGCCTGGTTCGGGCCGGTCGTGCTGCCGCTGCTGGCCGCGCAGGCGGTGGTCGGCTTCGCACTGCTGGAGGTCGTGAACTACCTGGAGCACTACGGGCTGGCCCGCCCCCGCAACGCCACCGGCCGCTACGACAAGGTCGATCCGCGGCACAGCTGGAACAGCGACCGGATCGTCACCAACGTCTTCCTGTTCCAGCTGCAGCGGCACAGCGACCACCACGCCAACCCGCTGCGCCGATACCAGGTGCTGCGCAGCTTCGACAGCTCGCCGCAGCTGCCCGCCGGGTACGCCACGATGATCGTGGCGGCGCTGCTGCCGCCGCTGTGGCGGCGCGTCATGGACCGGCGCGTGCTCGCCCACTACGACCAGGACCTAGGCGCGGCGAACGTGCACCCGCCGGCGCTGGCTCGGCTGCTCGCCCGGTATCCGCTCGCGCTGCCCCCGGCGCGGTGACCGCAGACGTCGAAGGAATTCGTGCCGTTACGGCATAGTTGCACGTCGTGTAATTTTGCGCACTGTGCAAGGTTGTGCGAGGCTCGCTCGCATGAGCACCGTGTCACCACCGGAACGCATGA
>NZ_BONI01000073.1 GCF_016862635.1 Catellatospora coxensis
CCCGGCGAAGGGCGTACAAGATACGCACGGGTGCCAGGCAAGTCGAATGATCGAGGTAGGCGGTAGGGTCCGGGCATGATCATTCGAGAGGCGAGCGGCCAGGACTGGCCCGCGATCTATCCGTTCTTCACCGAGATCGTCGCGGCGGGGGAGACGTACGCGTTCCCGGAGGGCATGGACGCCGAGCAGGCCCGGCCGTGGTGGATGGAGCAGGCCCCGGGCCGGACCGTGGTGGCCGTGGACGGGGACACCGTGCTCGGATCGGCCAAGATGGGCCCGAACCGGCCGGGCCGGGGCGCGCACATCGCGACCGCCAGCTTCATGGTCGACTCCGCTCACCGGGGCCGCGGCGTGGGCCGGGCGCTCGGCGAGCACGTCCTGGACTGGGCGCGGGCGCAGGGGTACCACGGCATGCAGTTCAACGCGGTGGTGGAGACCAACGGCGCGGCCGTACGGCTGTGGCAGGCGATCGGGTTCGAGATCCTCGCCACCGTGCCCGAGGCGTTCGAGCACCCGAAGCACGGCCGGGTCGGCCTGCACGTCATGTACCAGCGGCTGTAGCCGGACCGCCCACCCGGGCACGATCCGGTGGCGCAGGAAGCGCGAAACGGACGAAACCGCGCGTGCCGGTGCGGTGCCCACGTACGAAATCCGCACTCCAGGGCAAACGCGGAGAGTGGAGCCATGATTACTTTCAGTGAAAAAATCTTGAGTTTGCCCTGGACGACCCCAGGTCAGGCGACGTAGCGTGATCCCCAGTGGCGCGACGCTCGATGAAGGCCCCAGGGGTCCCAGCGGGCCGGCCCGGCCGGAAGACAGGTTCTTCAGGTTGGTGGCGCCGAGCGAAGTGCACAGGGGGATGGGTGGACAGATGCCGTTGGGGGACGGCGTCCACCCGGACAGTGAAAGGCCGGCGGCCGCTAACGGGGGTGAGCGACCGCCGGCCACACTGTCGCCAGACCGAAGGAAGGGCACCTTCACAACGCTAGGCGTTGTAGAAGGTGCCCCTTCTTCACTCTTCCTATGGCGTGAGCTGCGGGTTCAGGCGCCCGGCGAGGGCCGGGGCGCGACCGGGGGCAGCGTGACCTCCGTCGGGAGCCGGGCGGCCGCGGCGAGGCGGCCCGCCCAGTCGGCGCGGATGCGGTCGAGCTGCTCGCGGTGCTCGGCCTCCCAGTCGTCCAGCCGCCACGACAGCACCCGCATCGCCGCCGTGTACGCGGGCATCCGGCACTCGGCGTCGTCGCGGTACAGCGCGGTCAGCTCGGCCTCCGCCCGCACCCACCCCGGCCTGGCCGGGCGACCGTCGATCGGGGCCTCCTCCGGGCGCAGGTCCCAGTTGCGGACCAGGAAGTCGTCCCGGCCGTCCCAGCTGACCCTGTGCCCCCGCCCCGCCATGCACGACGAGTACGGCAGCCCCGCCGCCAGCACCGTCGGGTGCGCCGCGATCCTGTTCAGCAGCCCGGGCAGGTTCACCAGGTCGTAGGCTCCGGCCGGCGGATCGGCGTCGTGGTAGTCGCGGTGCTCGTACCGCTCCCGGCAGGAGTTGCCGGCCGCCACCCAGGCGGTCACGTCGTCGCCCGGTCCCAGGTGCCACTTCTCCGGCGATTCATCGGGCAGCCGGGCGTTGCCCATCGCGTTGCGCACGACCCTGCGGCCGAGGTGGGTGACCGAGTCGAGCACACCCGCCCAGCCGTCGCCGTAGCCGAGGTCGGCGTCGGTGAAGTCCTGGTAGAAGCTGACGTACGGGTGGATCCGCCAGGGCTGGCCGCGCTCGCGCATGCACGCCGCGGTGCCGCCCTCGACCCGGTGGTAGTTGAGCAGCTCGTTCGCGCGCAGCTCGGCCGCCGAGCCGGTGATCCGCATGGTCAGCTCGTCCAGCCGCCGGGCCGTCGCGGCCAGGTCGAACCGCGCCGCCCGGTGCACGGCGTACCCGCCGCCCGCGATCAGCAGCGCCGCGCTGACCACCACGGCGACCAGGCGCTTGCGGGTGAGCCGGACCATCCCGTTCCCTTCGCGACACCGGATGAGACGGGTATGAATGTAGCCGCCGCTACCGGCCGGCGAGGTCCCGTGTGCCACGCAGCGGAGTCTCGCTTCGGCGACGATGTCCGTCGATGGTAGAACCGCAGTCTGTGTTCCGCGCCGGAGTGGGGGATGGTCATGGCCGCGGTGGAGACCGTCACCGAGATCGAGCCGCCCGTCGCGGAAGGCCCGTCCCTGCGCTGGGTGCTGATCGCCGGAGCGCTGCTCGGCACGCCGGCCTTTCTCGGGGACGAGCTGCCCGAGGCCGTTGGGCGTATCGTGCTGACGCTGACCAGCAACGGCTTCGCCTGGGGCGCGGCGGCGTTCGGCACGGGCTACCTGGTCCGCCGGGCCCGCCGCGCCCCTGTCGTCGCGACCGGCCTGCTGCTCGTCGCCACCGCCGTGTACTACCTGCTCATCCTGGTGGTGTCGCGGCGCTGGAGTGGTGGCTACACCGAGGACGGCTCGCCTCACGACCTGTACGGGCTGATCGGCCTGGTTCGTGCGGCGGGCTTCTGGCTGGTGCTCGCCGCCGGCGCGGGGCTGGTCTTCGGCCTGCTCGGCCACGTCGTGCGCAACGCTTCGCCAGGGCGGTCCGCGGCCGCCGCGGGCCTGTCGTACGGCCTGCTGGCCGCGGAAGGCCTGCACGGCCTGGCCACCGCGGCATGGTGGATGATCGACGACCCCTTCGTCCAGGCATACGTCGTCTCGTACGCGGTCCAGGTGCCGCTCGCCCTGGCCGTCGTGACCGTCGCGATGGCCGGCCGCAGCGGGCCCGTCTCCTGGGCGGTCTACACGGCGTCGGCCGTCTGCGCTGCCGGCCTCGGCATCGCCCTCTGGTCCGTCGTCGACTCGATCCGCGTATCCGGCTTCTGACCGGCCCGCCCCCACGCCGACCAACTCCTCGCCCCACCCACCGCTCCCTGACCAGCGCACCGTAGATCTAGAAGAGTTGTTGTCGCTCCAGCGACAACAACTCTTCTAGATCTCGCCTCAGCGAAACCGGCTCCCAAGGTGATCATGGTGCCAGGGTCGGGACACGCCGAAGAACGCGCCCATAAGGTCATGATCAACAGGTGTCGCGCGGCGCCGTGCGCGGCCGATCCGGTGGCTGCCGCGTGTCGTGCTGGGCGGTACCTCGGTCGGCGGTACAAAAGGCACGAATCGCGTTGTGCGGAGTTGGTCCGCGAATGTCCACGGGGGAGTCTCATGCACCTGACGTCTCGGTACCGCAGGGTCATCGGCGGGACGGCGCTCGGCGCGTTGCTGACACTGACCGGTGGTGCGCCGACCGTGGCGGCCCCTGAAGGCAGGGACTCCCCGGTGCTGCGGCCTGCGGTGGCCTGGGGGGACAACGGGGCGGGCCGGCTCGGGGACGGGACCGGGCAGCAGCGCGACACCCCGGTCGCCGTGTCCGGGCTGCTCTCGGTGGCGCAGATCGACGCGGGCACCGCGTACGGGCTCGCGCTGCTGACCAACGGCACCGTGCGGGCCTGGGGCGACAACGCGCGCGGCGCGCTGGGCGACGGCACCGAGACGGACCACGCCACGCCGGGCGTGGTGGCGGGGCTGGCCGGCGTACGGCAGATCGCCGCCGGCGCCGTGCACGCGCTCGCGCTGCTGGCCGACGGCACGGTCGCGGCGTGGGGCGACAACACCAGCGGGCAGCTCGGGCAGGGCGTCTTGGGCGGCGAGCGGCTGCTCCCCGTGCTGGTGCCGGGGCTGCGCAAGGTGCGTGCCGTCGCGGCCCGGGACAGCTACTCGCTGGCGCTGCTGGCCGACGGCACGGTCCTGGCGTGGGGCAACAACAGCGCCGGGGTGCTCGGCAACGGCACCGTCGGCACCGACGACCCCACCCCAGCTCCGGTGGTCGGGCTGAGGAACGTACGCGCGCTCGCCGCGGGCAGCGGCCACGTGCTGGCCCTGCTCCGCGACGGCACGGTGTCGGCATGGGGCGCGAACAACTTCGGCCAGCTCGGCCGGGGCACCGTCAGCGCCGACCCGTCCCCGGTCCCGGCGCCGGTGGCCGGTCTCGCCGGGGTCGAGGCCGTCGCCGCCGGGCTGCTGCACAGCCTGGCACTGCGCAAGGACGGCACCGTACGGTCCTGGGGCGGCAACGAGGACGGCCAGCTCGGCATCGGCTCCTTCGGCGGGGTGCGCGACCGTCCCGTCACCGTGTCCGGGCTGACCCGGGCCCGCGCGGTCGCGGCCGGGTTCAACACCAGTCACGCCCTGTCGCGCGCCGACGACGACATCGTGCTGGCCTGGGGCCGGAACAGCACGGGCCAGCTCGGCGACGGCAGCACCGTGCGCCGCAGCCTTCCGGTCACGGTGCAGACCAGCCTCGACCACGTCGGCACCCTCGCCGCGGGCGACGGATTCGCGCTGGCCGCGGGCTGACCTGCGCCGGGTCGTGCATACTGCCCGGATGCGGTTCACCAAGACGTTCAGCGAGCAGCAGTATGCCCAGGCCCTCGACTCGTGGTCGTGGCTCGGCCTCGACGGCAGGAAGCCGCTGTTCACCTCGCTGTTCGGCGACGTTTTCCTGGCGGGGCAGTACGGCTGCTGGTATCTCGACACCATCGAGGGCGTCCTCACCCGGGTCTGGGCCTCGGCCGACGAGCTGGAGCGCGACCTGTCCACCGAGCAGGGGCAGGACCGCTACCTGCTGGGCGGGCTGGCCGCCCAGGCCGCCGACCGGGGTCTGGAGCTGGGACCCGACCAGGTGTACACGTTCATGCCGCCGCCGGTCATCGGCGGGGGCGTGACCATCGAGTCCGTGGTCGTGGAGAGCTTCACCGTCGCGGTGAACATCGCCGGCCAGATCCACGAGCAGGTCCGCGACCTGCCGCCGGGCACCTCGATCACCGGCATCACGCTCGGCTGACCCGCGCGTCCGGCCGCTTCCGTCACCGCGGGTCGCGCAGGCGGGGGACGAGCGCGTCGGCGCCGAGCCCGGCCAGGCCGTCCTGTTCGATGCGCGCGGCCAGCGCCCGGGACCAGGTCACCAGGCCGGTGGCCGCGACGTCGTGCGGCGGCGCGGCGGCGTACTCCTCGATGCGGTCGGCGGCCCGTCCCAGCAGCCTGGACGCGCCGGTCGCGTTGCCGCGGCGGGCATGGGTGAGGCCCACCGCCAGCTGGGCGAGCCCGCGCCACAGCTCGCGCTCCGGCTCGGGCGCGGCCTTCCACGCGCCTTCCAGCACCTCGTGCGCGTGGAACGCGCGCCCCTCGGCGAGCAGTTCCTGGGCCTGCGCGAGCGCCTCGTCCGGCGGCAGCCGCAGTTCGCCCGGAGTGGTCGGCACGCCCGCCGCGCCTCGGGGCAGCGGTCGGCCCAGCTCGTCACGGGGGCGGGCGTTGCGTGCCCGGCCCGAGCCGTCACGGTCACGATCGGCGGCTGCGCTCATCCGTCCATCCTGCCCCGCGCCGCCGTCTCCGGACACCGGTTCGCGGGGCGGCACGCCTTGCGGTGATCCTTTACGCTCGCCGCTCATGGACACCGACGGCGCGCCGAATCCAGTCGAACCCGCCCGGCCTCGCTCGCCGCGTCTGCTGCTGATCGCGATGTCGGTGCTGCTCGCGGTGGGCGCGGCGGTCGTGGCATGGCAACTGCGGCACCCCGGGCAGGCCGGGCAGCCGGCGGCGCTCCCGTCGGCGGCCCCCGACAGCGCGATGGCGGGCACCTCCACGCCGTTCGGGCTGGTCGTCACCGGTATGGAGATCATCGACAAGGTGGCCGCCGGGGGCGTGTCCGGCACCGAGGGCAGGCCGCGCACCGCCCTGTCCATCCTGTCGGTCACCTTCCGGCCGGCCTGACCGTTGCCGGGCCGCGGCCGATGGATCGCGCGCTCGGCGCAGGTCGTCAGGCGTCGGCGCGGCGCAGGGCGCCGAGCTCGTCCAGCTCGGTCAGCACGCTGTTGAGATGGCCGACCTGCTCGTCGGTATGCAGCGAGGTCAGCTGCACCCGGAAACCGACCTGACCCCGGGGCACCAGCGGGTACGCGGCGAGCGTGACGTACACGCCGCGCCGCCAGAGCAGGCGGGCCACGTCGGCCAGGTCGTGGCCGGGTGACAGCGGCAGCTCGATGACCGGTGTCTGGTCCCGGTTGGGGGTGTGCGCGCCCAGCGACCGCAGGTGCGCGAGCACCCGGGCGGTCAGCCGGTGCAGCGTGTGCCGCAGCTGCTCGCCGCGGGCCTCGTTGACGTCGAACCCGGCCAGCACCGCCGCCAGCGAGTGCACCGGCGACGGTCCGGAGTAGAGGTAGGGCGGCGCGGCCAGCTTCAGCCGCTCCTTCAGCGCGGTCGGCACCGCCACGAACGCCAGCAGCGCCGAGTACGCCTTGGAGAACCCGCCGACGAGCACCACGTCGTCGTACGTCTCCGCGCAGTGCCGCACCACCGCGTTGCCGCGGGTCCCGTACGGCGTGGGCGAGCCGTCGCCGCGTTCGCCGATGACGCCGAAGCCGTGCGCGTCGTCGACGTAGAGCAGCGCGCCCCACTCGCGGCAGATCTTCGCCAGGGCGGGCAGGTCGGGGATGTTGCCGGTCATGCTGTTCACGCCGTCGAGGCAGACCACCCGGGGGTGGGCGGTGTCGGCCGAGCGCAGCAGGCGCACCAGCTCGTCGGGGTCGTCGGCGTGCCAGCGGTGCAGCCGCGCGCCGAGCCCGCGGGCGTACGAGCCGCCGTCGTAGATCGTCTTGTGGGCGCCGGCCTCGACGAACACCGCGCCGCTGCCGGCCAGCGCGGGCAGCACCGACATGTGGATGTGCGTGATCGTGGGGAGCACCAGGGTGTCGGGCGCGCCGAGCAGCTCGGCGAGCCGTTCCTCGATCTGCGGGTAGAGCCGCGGGCTGCCCAGCAGGCGCGACCAGCCCGGATGGGTGCCCCAGCGGCGCACCGCGCGCTCGGCGGCGGTGATGATCTCCTCGTCCAGGTCGAAGCCGAGGTAGTTGCAGGACGCGAAGTCGGTCAGCCAGTCGCCGCCCACCCGGATGCGGCGGCCGTCGACCTCGTCGACGACCGCGTCGTACATCGGGGTCACCGCGCGCAGCCGGTCGAGCTGGTCGACCGACGGCACCTTGTGCGCATCCGGCAGGTGCGGGGACATCTTCGTCATGCCCGCGCCCCGCTTCGCTCGGCTCGGGTCCCGACCTGCTCGCTCATGCGGCCACCTTCTGCTCGGTGATGAGGTTGATGGCCTGCTCGCCGGTGAGCGGGCGGGCGAACAGGAAGCCCTGGCCGTAGCGGCAGCCGATGCGGGAGAGCAGGTCGCGTTCCACGGTGCGCTCGATGCCCTCGGCGATCACCTGCAGGCCGAGCGTGTGCGCCAGCCGCACGATGCCGTCGACGAGCGCGGCCTGCTGCGCCGACGAGGCGATGGTGCTGGTGAACAGCCGGTCGATCTTCACCACGTCCAGCGGCACGTGGCGCAGGTAGCTCAGCGAGGAGTACCCGGTGCCGAAGTCGTCGATGGCCACCCGGATGCCGGTGGTGCGCAGCTCGGTGAGGTCCTCCCAGACCCCGTCGTCGTCGCGCAGCAGCAGGCTCTCGGTGATCTCCAGCATCAGCTGGTGCGGCGGCAGGCCCTCCTCGGCCAGAGTCTCGTGCAGGCTGGCCACGAAGCCCGGGGTGCGGAACTGGCGCGCGGAGACGTTGATGCTGACGTACGGCACCGCGGCCGGCCCGGCCTCGCGCTGCCACCGCGCGGCGGCGGCCACGGCCTGGTGCAGCACCTCGTTGCCGATCCCGACGATCTGCCCGGACTCCTCGGCCACCTCGATGAACTCGCCGGGCAGCAGCCGGCCCCGGGTGGGGTGGTTCCAGCGCACCAGCGCCTCGTACCCGGCGGTGACGCCGGTGCGCAGCTCGACGATGGGCTGGAACTCGACCGTGAACTCCTTCGCGGCGATCGCCCGGTCCAGCTCGGTGCGCAGCTCCAGCCGTTCCACGATCGCCGTGTGCAAATCGGGCTGGTAGCGCCGCCACTGGCCCTTGCCCTCGCCCTTGGCGACGTACAGCGCCAGGTCGGCCTGCCGCAGCAGTTCCGGCGCGCTGCGGGCGTCGGCGCTGGTGGCGATGCCGATGCTGGCGATGCCGGAGACCAGCCGGTCGTCGATGGTGAACGGCTCGGCCAGCGCCTCGACGATCCGGTCGGCGACGTCGTCGATGGTGGCCGCGTCCGGGGCGCCCTCGATCAGGGCGGCGAACTCGTCACCGCCGAGCCGCGCCGCCACGTCGTCGGTGCGCAGTACGGCCGCCAGGCGCTGGCCGACCGCGCGCAGCAGCCGGTCGCCGTGCTCATGGCCGAGGGTGTCGTTGACGACCTTGAAGTCGTCGAGGTCGATGAACAGGACGCCGACGACGCTGCCGTCGGCGTCGGCGCGGGCGATGGCCTGGCCGATGCGCTCGGCGAAGCGCACCCGGTTCGCCAGCCCGGTGAGCGAGTCGTGGTAGGCCAGGTGGGTCAGCTCGGACTCCATCCGGCGCTGGTCGGTGACGTCGCGCAGGGTCACCACCAGGCCGTTGACGGTCGTCTCCTCGCGCAGGTCACGGCAGGAGACCTCGGTCTGCACGGCGGTGCCGTCGGGCCGCAGCACGGTCCAGTCCGCGGTGTCGACCGTCTCGTCCTCCGCCGCCGCCAGCCGGAGCAGGTCCGCGACCAGGGCGTGGTGCGGGCTGTCGACCAGTTCCGAGAGGTTCTTGCCGGGTAGCTCCGTGGTGCCGAAGACCGACGACGCGGAGGGGCTGGCGTACCGGATGCGCCCGCCGTCCGGTTCGAGGATCAGGATCACGTCCGAGGTGTTGTGCACCAGGGTGCGGAAGTACTGCTCGCTGTTGTGCCTGATGATCTCGTTGCTCAGCATGATGCGCTCGATGGCCAGCGCCGCCTGCGAGGCGACCAGCTCCATCGGCAGCTGGAGGTAGCTGAGCGAGTTCTCGTCCGAGGAGATCAGCAGCATGCCGATGTGCGGATCGCCGGTGGGGCGGTCCTCCAGCGCGAGCGGGCAGATCATGGTGATCTCGAAGTCGCCCATCTGGGCCGCGATGTCCGGGGGCAGCGATTTGGTGAAACGCAGCCGGGAGCCCATCGTCGTGTGCGTCGGGTGGAACAGTTCGGGCGCGGTGCCGTCGTTCATCACCATCGCGACGCGGTAGTCGGAGCCGGGCGGCAGCAGCCGCTCCGCCGTGCGCTTGAGGGCCCAGGTGACGCCCTCCACCGTGGTCGCGGACATCAGGGCGGCGTTGCTGGCGCGGATGCCGCTGGTGCGCATGGTGTTGCCGCGATAGCTGTTGACCACGCCGAACAGCCGGATCAGGGCCAGCAGCACCGTGGTCACCACGAACGCGACGATGACCATCGGGTACTTGAGCCGTCCCTGCCCCACGCCCACCACCAGCACCGCGAGCGGGATGAGCACGAAGAGCGTGAGCAGGGCCTGGTGCAGGGTGCGCATCTCGCGCGGTCTGACCACGCGGGGTGTGGTGAGGTCGGCCATCGACGGGTGCAGCGCGGCCGCGCCCCAGCACGCGTAGAAGACGATCCAGCCCAGGTCGACCGGGCCGCCGACGGTCCAGTAGCCGTGCAGCTGGACCAGGCCGTACATGACGTCGGCGGCCAGCAGGCCGACCGCGCCCACGGTCAGCAGCGCCACCGTGGGGCTGAACGGCACCACGGCGATCAGCCGGCCCACCGTGGCCAGGATCAGGATGTCGCCCAGCGGATAGGCCACCGAGACCAGGCGCTGGCTCATGGTCAGGTCCTGGTTGAGGATCTGCGGGCTGATCAGGAAGATCCACGAGAGCAGGCCGAGCCCGGCGGTGACGATCAGGGCGTCCAGCGGCACGGTGCGGTCCCGGCTGGCCGCCCCCGCCTTGGACAGGCCGAGCAGGCCGATGGTGACCGCGGGGTACATCGCCAGGTAGAGCATGTCGGCCGGGGACGGGAACGGGTTCACCTTGCCGAGCACGTCGGTCATGACGTTGTAGAGCGTGTCGCCGGCGGAGAGCAGGAGCAGCCCGGCGATGATCCACAACCAGGGGGACCAGCGGCGGGGGCGGTAGCGGTACAGCCCGTACCCGATGGCGCCGGCGCTGCTGAGGCCGATCGCGCTCCAGAGCAGGATGTGCCAGCCGGGCAGGGCGTAGAACAGCGCCGCCAGGACGGCCATCCAGGCGCCGTACCAGGCCATCACTTTGCGGGCTGACACGCTCCTCCTTCCGGCGGGGCGACATGCGGCCCGAATTAGGTAATTATGACAGCTTTTCGTATACCTTATCGCCTCGCCGCCCTCCGGCGGCCAGAGATATGGCCAGGTCAAACGCCGTCTGCGTAGTTCGTCCCGGCTGCCGAGGGGACGGCTGCCGGGAACGCGAGACCTGGACCACAAAGGGTACAAGTCCGGAACACCGGAAACGCCCTCTCGGTTGAACCCTCCCGTACGCAATCCCAACGAAGGGACCTTCTCGTGGTCAACGTCGACCTGATGGCACGGCACCTGCCCGCACTCAAGCGCGTGTCCTTCCGGGCAGTACTCGCCGCCACCGGCATGGCAGTGCTCACCGGCATCGCCGGTTCGCCCGCCAGCGCCAGTCCCGCGGCTGCCACCGCGCCCGAGGCCAAGGCTGTCGCCAAGGCATTCGCGGCGCCTGCCACCGAGGCCGCCGCCGTGCAGGCCAAGGCCGTCGCTGCGGCTCCCGCCGCGAAGCCGGCGACCAAGGTGCCCGCCGCCAAGAAGGCAGAACAGTCCGCCAAGGCGCCCAGCAGCCAGCAGCTCATGCCGGCTCCGGTCGCGGAATACCAGGAGACTTTCCAGCCCACCGCCGAGCAGAAGCGCAACGCGGAGGTCATCATCGAGACCGGTCAGAAGATGGGCCTGCCGCCGCGCGCGTGGGTGATCGCGGTCGCGACCGCCGCCCAGGAGTCGACCCTGCGCAACCTGGGCGACCTGGGTGACATGAACGACCACGACTCGCTGGGCCTGTTCCAGCAGCGCCCGTCGGCCGGTTGGGGCAGCCCCGCTGAGATCACCGACCCGGTCTACTCCTCGAAGGCCTTCTACAACGGTCTGAAGAACGTCGAGGGCTACGACAAGATGGCGCTGACCGACGCCGCCCAGACGGTGCAGGTCTCGGCCTTCCCGAACCACTACGCCAAGTGGGAGAAGCTGGCCGCGAACCTGGTGCTGGCCAAGTACGGCCAGGGCCCGTACGCCGTCTGACATACCGCAGTACCGCAGTAGCCTCAGGCCGCGCCGTCCCTCGGGACGGCGCGGCCTGGCGCAGCTCAGGGGCTGTTGCTCGTTAAGAAGGGCACCTTCTACATCGCAGAGCGATGTGAAGGTGCCCTTCCTTTCGCTTCAGCGGGCGGCGTGGGCGCCGACGCGGGGGCGGGACGGGCCGTCGAGGAGCGTGTCGGAGTGGCGGGGGGCGGTGGTGCCGGTCGTGGTGGCGTCGGCGTAGTAGTCGGCGGGGTGGGTGGCGTCGACTCCGGCGGGGACGCGTAGGGCGCGGAGCAGGAGGGTGGCGGCGACCACGATGGCGAGGTTGACGGCCAGGGCGATCAGGCCGGTGTAGACGGCGGAGCGGCTGTCGAGGCCGAGCTGGGCGAGCGGGAGGTTGGAGCCGCCGAAGTGGGCCTTGACGATGCGGCCGTCGGGGGCGCGCTGGGGGACCAGGTAGAGCAGGAACAGGCCGGTGGCGAGGCCGCCGAGCAGGCCGGTGGCCAGCGCCCAGCGGTGGAACCAGTTCGTCCACAGGCCGAGCACCACCGCGGGCACCGTCTGCAGCACGATGACGCCGCCGATGAGCTGGAACTCGATGGAGAACTGCGGGTCGAGCAGCAGGATGAAGACCAGCGCGCCGAACTTCGCCAGCAGCGACACCCAGCGGCTGACCCGGGCCTCCTCGCGCGGCGACGCGCCGGGGCGCAGGTACTCGCGGTAGATGGAGCGGGTGAACAGGTTCGCGGCGGCGATCGACATGACCGCGGCCGGGATGAGCGCGGCGACGCCGACTGCGGCGTACGCGATGCCGGCGCACCAGGCCGGGAACACCTCGTGGAACAGCTGCGGCACGACCGTGTTCAGGTCCCCGCCGACGGGGCGCACACCCTGGCCGATCGCGAAGAAGCCGAGCATCGCGACCAGCCCCAGCGCCAGGCAGTAGACGGGCAGCGCGGCGGCGTTGCGCTGCACCGTGGCCCGGTCCCGGGCGGCCAGGATGCCGGTCAGCGCGTGCGGGTACGCGAAGATGGCCAGCGCGGAGCCGAGCACCAGGGTGAGGTAGCCGAGCCAGCCGCCCTCGGGCAGCAGCAGCCCGCTCGCGGGGGAGACGTCGGCGGTGAAGCGCTCGCCGGAGCCGCGGAACGCCGCCGACCAGCCGCCGGACATGGCGACGAGCAGCACGATGGCCAGTACCAGCCAGAGCAGCAGCACGTCCTTGGCGATGGACAGCAGCGCGGGGGCGCGCAGCCCGGACCGGAACGTGCAGAACGACGCGACGAGCACCGCGACGGTCAGCGGCCACTCGCCGGTGACGCCGAGCGTCTTCATCACCGCCTGCAGCGCGACGAGCTGCACCGCGATGTACGGCATGGTGGCCACGATGCCGGTGACCGCGACCAGGGCGGCCAGCCCGCGCGAGCCGAACCGGGCCCGGGTGAACTCGGCCGAGGTGACGAAGCCGTGCGCGTGCGAGACCGACCAGGTGCGGGTGCTGATCAGGTATGCCAGCGGCGCGGTCATGATGGCGAACGGCACCGCGAAGAAGCCGGCCGCGCCGACGCCGTACACCAGGGCGGGCACGGCGATGTACGTGTACGCGGTGTACATGCTGCCGCCGAGCAGGAACCAGGTGACCCAGTTGCCGAACGCGCGCCCGCCGACGCCCCACTCCTCCAGCGAGTGCAGGCTAGGCGGCCGGCGCCAGCGGGCGGCGGCGAAGCCGAGCACCAGCATGGCGCCCAGGAGTACGGCGAAGACGCCGATCTCGACCTGACGTGCCGTCACGGTCACCGCCCCGCCCGGGTCAGCCGGTGCACGAGGGTGGTGACCGCCATGGCCAGCACCGCGCAGCCGATCTGATACCAGTAGAAGAACGGGACGCCCCACAGCTGCGGCTCCAGCCGGTTGTAGAGGCCGACCGGCAGCGGGGCGAGGATCGGGATCAGCAGCAGCCACCGCCATCCCCGCCGTTGCGCACGTACGCCGAGTTCAGGCACCTGACGTCTCCTCTCGCCCCGTCCCGGCGACGATCGGCGGCGCCGGGGAGCACGCTGGGTAATCAGGACACTGTCCGGTCGTAACGCGCCGGAGACATCGGCGAAATCACCGGTCTTGCGGCTCGCGATCATCGCCGGTGGCCGCCCCCTTCCGCGCCGGCCGTCCCGCGCTTATATTGCACTCGCAGTGCATTAAGTTCGCGGCGAAGGGGACCGAGGTGGGAGCGAGCGTGGCGGAGCCGGTGACGGCCGAGAGCCTGCGGGAACGGGTCGACGGCTTCCTGGCCGGGCACGATCCGGCGGGTGACCGGCTGGAGTTCCTGCGCGCCCGGTTCGACGCCGGGCTGGCCTGGGTGCACTACCCGGTCGGGCTGGGCGGACTCGGTGCACCGAGAGTGCTGCAACCGGTGGTGGACCAGCGTTTCGCCGCGGCCGGCGCGCCGGACAACAGCCCGCGTCGCATCGGCATCGGCCTGGGCATGGCCGCCCCGACCATCCTGCGCCACGGCACCGCCGCGCAGCGCGAGCGCTTCCTGCGTCCGCTGTGGACCGCCGAGGAGGTGTGGTGCCAGCTGTTCAGCGAGCCCGGCGCCGGGTCCGATCTGGCCGGCGTCGCCACCCGGGCGGTACGCGACGGCGACGGCTGGCTGGTCGACGGGCAGAAGGTGTGGACGTCCATGGCGCACCAGGCGCGCTGGGGCATCCTGCTCGCCCGCACCGACCCGGCCGCCCCGAAACACGCCGGGCTGACCTACTTCCTGTGCGACATGCACGCCCCCGGCGTCGAGGTGCGCCCGCTGCGGCAGGCCACCGGCGAGGCCGAGTTCAACGAGGTCTTCCTGTCCGGCGTACGCCTGGGCGACGAACTGCGGCTCGGCGCGGTGGGCGAGGGCTGGGCGGTGGCGCGTACCACGCTGATGAACGAGCGGGTCGCCATCGGCGGGGCCGCGCTGCCCCGCGAGGGCGGGATGATCGGCGTGCTGGCCCGCACCTGGCGCCGGCGGCCCGAGCTGCGCAGCCCGGCCCTGCACGACGAGGTGCTGCGGTTGTGGGTACGTGCCGAGGCGCTGCGGCTGACCGGCATCCGGCTGCGCCAGCAGCTGGCCGCGGGCGAGCCCGGCCCGGAGGGCTCGGCGATGAAACTCGCCTTCGCGGCGCTCACCCAGCAGATCTCCGGCACCGAGGTGGAGCTGCTCGGCGCGGAGGGCCTGCGGCACGACCACTGGCGGGCCGACCGCCCCGAGGAGCTGGACCTGATCGGCCGCGGTCCCACCTACCGGTGGCTGCGGGCCAAGGGCAACTCCATCGAGGGCGGCACCTCCGAGGTGCTGCGCAGCATCGTCGCCGAGCGGGTGCTCGGCCTGCCCGCCGAACCCCGCCAGGACACCGGCGTCGCCTGGAAGGACCTGCCCCGATGACCCTCGACCTGCGCTACACCGAAGAGCAGGAGCAGCTGCGTGACTCGGTGCGCGCCATGCTCGCCGACCACGCCGGCTGGGCGCGGGTGCTCGAGGTCGCCGAGAGCCCCGAGCCGGACGACGCCGATCTGTGGCGGCTGCTGTCCGTGGAGACCGGGCTGGCCGCACTCGCCGTGCCCGAGCATCTGGGCGGCGCGGGCGCGACGCTCGCCGAGACCGCGGTGGTGCTGGAGGAACTCGGCCGCGCCGCCGCGCCCGTGCCCTACCTCGGCACCGCCGTCGCCGCGCAGCTCCTGCTGCACCTCGGCGAGAGCGACCTGCTGCGTGAGCTGGCCGGCGGCGGGATCGTCGCACTGGCCCTGCCGTTCGACGTCGGCCCGGCCGGGCAACGGCTGCCGGATGTCGAGGTGTCCACGGCCGCGGACGGCAGTCCGCTGCTCAACGGCACGATCAGCGGCGTCGCCGACGCGTTGCGGGCGACGGTCCTGATCGTGCCCGCCGGCGGGGCGCTGTTCGCGGTCGACGCGGAAGCGCCGGGGCTGCGGCGGACGGCGGTGGTGTCGCTGGACGAGACCCGGCCGCTGTGCGACCTCGCGATGTGGAACGCACCCGCCCGGCTGCTGGCGGCGGGAGACCGGGCCGCGTCGGCGCTGGACTCGGCGCTGGTCGCGGGTGCGGTGCTGCTGGCTTCGGAGCAGCTCGGGCTGGCCCAGTGGTGTCTGGACACGACGGTGGAGCACCTGCGCACCCGGTATCAGTTCGGGCGGCCGGTCGGTTCGTTCCAGGCGCTCAAGCACCGGCTCGCCGACCTGTGGGTGGAGCTGGTCCAGGCGCGAGCGGTGGCGCGGTATGCCGCGGCGGCCGTGGCGCAGGGCGATCCGGACGCGCGGTTGGCGGCGTCGCTGGCCCAGGCGCACAACGGCCCGCTCGCGGTGCGCGCGGCGGAGGAGTGCGTGCAGATGCACGGCGGCATCGGCTTCACCTGGGAGCACCCGGCCCACCTCTATCTGAAACGGGCCAAGAGCGCGTCGGTCGCCTACGGCACGGCCCCCCATCATCGGGCGGCTCTGGCCGCCCTCGCCGACCTCGCGCCGGCCTGACGGTCTGCGGTTTCCAGGAAAGTGCACGAAAGCCCACCGTGATTCCTGCCGTTTCCCCGAAACTGCAGGACGCGGCGCGGAGGTTGCTTCACCGGGCGTGCAAATAAAGATCGACTGGGCGGTGTCCGGAGTGGGCGCCGGGCTTGGCGGTACCCGTGGATCACGTGATTTGAACGGCTTCGCGCAGTGAGGTCACGGGGTCGTAACAAGGGTATTGACGAGCGGTTTCCCAAACCTACACTCCTAGTGTAATAACTTAGCCCTCCCTCATATCGACCCCGACCGACCTGTAGAGGTGACGATGAGACCGCCTTCCGGGCAGACACACGCGGCAGGCCACAGCCTGTTCCTGCGGGGCATCGGGGTGCGCTTCGGCGGGCTGACCGCACTCGACGACGTGTCGCTCGAAGTGGCCCCCGGCCAGGTCGTCGGCGTCATCGGCCCGAACGGGGCGGGCAAGACCACGCTGTTCAACGTGGTCTGCGGGCTGGTCCGGCCGACCTCGGGCACCCTCGAACTCAACGGCGAGCGCCTCACGCCCGCCCCGCATCGGCTGGCTGGGCTCGGCATCGCCCGCACCCTGCAGGGCGTCGGACTGTTCCGCGGGCTGACCGTGCTGGAGAACGTGATGGCGGGCGCGACCTGTACCGCCCGCGCCGGCTTCCTCTCCGGGCTGCTCGGCCTGCCCCGCAGCGACCGCGACGAGCGGCGGCTGCGGGAGGAGGCGATGACGCTGCTGGAGCGCTTCGACGTCGCGGCCTACGCCAAGGCGCTGCCCGGCACCCTGCCGTACGCGGTCGGCAAGCGTGTCGCGCTGGCCCGCGCGCTGGCCGGCCGCCCCCGCCTGCTGCTGCTGGACGAGCCCGCGGGCGGGCTGGGCGCGCAGGACATCGAGGAGCTGGGCGCGCTGATCACCACCCTGCCGGCCGAGGCGGGCTGCTCGGTGATGCTGGTCGAGCACCACATGGACCTCGTCATGGCGGTCTGCGACCGGATCGCGGTGCTCGACTTCGGACGGCTCATCGCCACCGGCACCCCGCAGGAGGTGCGCGACGACCCCGCGGTCGCCGAGGCCTACCTCGGGGCCGAGGCCGACGCGGCCACCCCGACCACCAGCCGCCAGGAGGCTTCGGCATGACCGCTGACGACGTGATCCTGCAGGTGAAGGGCCTGACCGCCGAGTACGGCGCGGCGCCCGTACTGCAGGAGGTCGACCTCACCGTGCGGGCCGGGACCATCGCCGCGGTGCTCGGGGCCAACGGCGCGGGCAAGACCACGCTGCTGCGCACCCTGTCGGGGCTGGTCAAGCCGAGCGGCGGCGAGATCGTCTACAGCGGGCAGCCGCTGCTCGGCGTGCCGGTGGAGCAGCTGGTGCGCCGGGGCATGGCACACGTGCCGGAGGGCCGCGGCGTGGTCGCCGAGCTGACCGTTGATGAGAACCTGCGGCTGGGCGGCCTGTGGCGGCGCGATCGCGGCGACGCGGCGAAGGCGCTGACCGAGGTGTACGAGCTGTTCGAGCCACTGGCGCAGCGCCGCCGCAGTGCCGGGCACCAGCTCTCGGGCGGCGAGCGGCAGATGCTGGCGCTCGGCCGCGCCCTGGTCGCCCGCCCGAAACTGCTGCTGCTCGACGAGCCTTCGCTGGGTCTGGCGCCCCGCGTCATCGCGCAGATCATGGCGCTGCTGCGGCAGCTGCGCGACACCACCGGGCTGACCGTGCTGCTGGTGGAGCAGAACGTCCGCAGCGCGCTGTCGGTCGCCGACGAGGCGGTGGTCATGTCGCTGGGCCGGATCGTCACCGCGACCAGCGCCGACCGGCTGCGCGACGACGAGGAACTGCGTCACGCCTACCTGGGCTTCTGAGCCCGCCCCAACGACCGCAAGAAGGAGGTATCCGTTGGACCGCTTCGTGTTCCTCACGTTCGACGGCCTGTCCAAGGGGGCGGTGCTGGCCGCGTTCGCGCTGGCCCTGGTGCTGATCTGGCGGGCCGCGCGCATCGTCAACTTCGCCCAGGGCGCGATGGCGGTGGCCGCGGCGTACGCCGGTTACAGCGTCACGACGGCGACCGGCTCGTACTGGCTGGGCTTCGCCGCGGCGCTGCTCGGCGGGCTGCTGATCGGCGTGGTCGTCGAGCGGGCGGTGATGCGCTTCGTGGACCACGCCTCGCCGCTGTCCGAGGTGATCGTCGCGCTGGGCCTGGTGCTGGTGCTGCAGGCGGTGCTGGGCATGGTGTACGGCAACGAGTTCCTGCCCGCGGGCACCCCGTTCAGCCGCACCGCGCTGAGCGTCGGCGACGTGCCGCTGCTGTCGCGATACGACCTGTTCGTCTTCGGGGCGGTGCTGCTGGTGCTGGTCGGGCTGGCGCTGCTGTTCACCCGTACCTCCGTCGGCCTGCGCATGCGGGCCTCGGCCTTCGCCCCCGAGGTGTCGCGGCTGCTCGGCGTCAACGTCGGCGGCATGCTGACGCTCGGCTGGGCGCTGGCCTCGGCGGTCGGCGCGCTCGCCGCGCTGCTGGTCATCCCCACGGAGCTGGGCCTGCACCCGCACGCCATGGACCTGGTGTTCGTGTCCGCGTTCACCGCCGCGGTGGTCGGCGGACTCGACAGCCCGCCCGGCGCGGTGGTCGGCGGCCTGACCGTCGGCCTGATCCTCTCGTACGTCAGCGGCTACCTGGGCAGCGACGTCACCCCGATGGCAGTGCTCGTGCTGCTGCTCGCGGTGCTGCTGGTCCGCCCCGGCGGCCTCTTCTCCAGCACCGTGGCGAGGCAGGCATGAGCGAGCGGAGCGAGCGAATCATGTCGGCAGGAACTCGTGCCGCCGACGAGCGCAGTGAGGAGAAGGCATGAGCGAGCAGACTGTGACCCCGGCCGCGCCCGCGACGGCCCCCGCTCCGCGCCGGGCCCTGGCCCTGCCGGGTTTCCTGAGCCGGTCGACGCTGCTGCGCCACCTGCTGCTCACCGTGCTCGCCGGGGTGGTGCTGTACCTGCTCACCCAGCAGCTCGACCCGTTCCGCAACTTCCAGCTGGCCACCGTCGCCGCCTACCTGTGCGCGACGGCGGGGCTGACGTTGCTGGTCGGCATGAACGGGCAGCTGTCGCTGGGGCACGGGGCGCTGATGGCCGTCGGGGCGTACACCGTGGCGCTGACCCAGAACGCGCTCGCCGACCGGGGAATCACCGGCAACCAGGTGCTGCCGCTGTCGCTGGCGCTGGGGGTGCTGGTCACCATGGCCGCCGGTGCGGTCATCGGGCTGGCCGCCGCCCGGCTGCGCGGGCCGTACCTGGCCGGCGTGACCCTGGCCGTGGCGATCGCGGTGCCCGCCGCGACGGTCACCTTCGACGAGGTCTTCAACAGCGAGCAGGGCCTGTCGGTGGCCGTCGAGCCGCCGCCGCTGTCGCTCGGCCGCTACTTCCCGAACGAGCGCTGGCAGGCCTGGGTGGCGCTGTGCGGCGCGCTGCTGACCATGCTGCTGCTGGCCAATCTGGTGCGCAGCCGGGTCGGGCGCAACCTGCGCGCGGTACGCGACGACGAGGTGGCCGCGCGGCTGTCCGGCATCCACGTGGCCCGTACCCAGGTGCTGGCGTTCGTGGTGAGCGCGGCCAGCGCCGGGCTCGGCGGCGGGCTGATGGCGCTGCTGGCGCAGAGCGTCTCGCCGGGCGCGTTCTCGCTGACCCTGTCGCTGTTCCTGCTGATGGCCGTGGTGATCGGCGGCCTGGGCAGCCTGTCGGGCGCGGTGTGGGGAGCGATCCTGCTCGTGGCACTGCCCGACCTCACCCACGACAGCACGCTGCTGGTCTCCCTGTCGCCCGCGGCGGCGCAGCGGCTGGAGGGCAACCTCCCGCTGGCCGTCTTCGGGCTGACCCTGATCGTCGTGATGATCGCCGCCCCGGGCGGTGTGCAGGGCCTGCTGCGCCGGATCGGCGCGAGGGCCCGGCGGCGGGTGCCTGCCCGCTGATCTCACGGCCGCACCACCGTACCAACCGCTCCACCTCTGTTATATCGATAATCATCAATGTAAGCGTGACGGAAGGACCGGTGTCACTGATGAACGCCCTGACCCGACGCGGGCTCTCGCTCGCCACGGCCGCCGTGCTGCTCACGGCTGTCGCAGCCTGCAGTGAGGACGCGAACACCCCGCCGGCCGAAGTGCCCGGCGTGACCGCGAGCGAGATCGTGATCGGCTCGCACATGCCGCTGACCGGTCCCGCCGCGGCCGGATACTCCGAGATCGCCCCGGCGAGCAAGGCGTACTTCGACTACGTCAACGCCAACGGCGGCGTGCACGGCCGCAAGATCACGTACAAGTTCATGGACGACGGCTACAACCCGGCCAACACCCAGACCGTGGTGCGCAAGCTGGTCCTGGAGGACAAGGTCTTCGCCATCCTCAACGGCCTGGGCACCCCGACCCACACCGGCGTGCTGGACTTCCTGAAGACCAACCGGGTGCCGGACCTGTTCGTCGCCTCGGGCAGCCGCAGCTGGAACCAGCCGGACAAGTACCCGGGCACGTTCGGGTTCAACACCGACTACACCGTCGAGGGCAAGATCCTGGCCACCCACATCAAGGCCACCCACGCGGGCAAGAAGGTCTGCTTCATGGGCCAGGACGACGACTTCGGCCGGGACAGCCTGGTCGGCGTCGAGCAGGTGCTCGGCGCGGGCGCCGTGGTCGCCAAGGAGAAGTACGTCACCAGCAACCAGAACGTCGCCCCGCAGATCGGCGCCCTGAAGGCGGCGGGCTGCGAGGTCGTCGTGCTGGCCACCGTGCCGGGCTTCACCGCGCTGTCCATGGGCACCGCCGCCCGACTCGGCTTCAAGCCGTCGTGGGTCGTGTCGAACGTCGGCTCGGACTACCTGACCCTGTCCAAGGTGCTCGGTGAGGGCAAGGTCCTGCTGGAGGGCATGGTCGGCATCTCCAATCTGCCGTCGCCGGTGGACATGAGCGACCCGTGGACCGCCGCCTTCAAGAAGATCCACGACCAGTACAACAGCGGCGCCCCGTTCAACGGCAACACCGTGTACGGCATGTCGGTGGCGTACCTGTTCGTGCAGTCGCTGCAGGCGGCCGGCAAGGACTTGACCCGGGAGGGCCTGCTCGCGGCGATCGAGAAGGGCGGCTTCAAGGGCCCCGGCCTCGCCCCGTTCCGCTACAGCAAGGACAACCACTCCGGCATGGGCGGCGGCAAGCTCACCAAGGTGACCGCCGGCAACCAGGAGTTCTTCGGCCCCGTCTACGAGACCGACTCCGCCGCCGGCCCGGTCAACGAGTACAAGGAAGAACGCCCCGCCCCCGCCCCCAACACCATCCCGGCAGCCTGACCCCCCTTCCGCGTCGATCATGAACTTATGGCACGGCTCGACGGCGTGTCCTTGCCATAACCTCATGATCAACGCCCGGTGAGCACCGGCCCGGCACGCGCGACGCGTGCCGGGCCGGTGGGGTGGGCGGGGTCAGGAGAGGCGTTCGAGGACCATGGCCATGCCCTGGCCGCCGCCTACGCACATGGTCTCCAGGCCGATGGACTTGTCGTGCCAGGCCAGGGAGTTGAGCAGGGTGGTGGTGATGCGGGCGCCGGTCATGCCGAAGGGGTGGCCGACGGCGATCGCGCCGCCGTTGACGTTGAGCTTGTCCCAGTCGATGCCGAGTTCGGCGGCGCTGGGGACGACCTGGGCGGCGAACGCCTCGTTGATCTCGATGAGGTCGACGTCGCGGATGGACATACCGGCACGGGCGAGGGCCTGCTTGGACGCCTCGACCGGGCCGAGGCCCATGATCTCGGGGGACAGGGCGGACAGTCCGGTGGAGACGATCCGGGCCAGCGGGGTGATGCCGAGCTCGGCGGCCCGGGTGTCGGACATGATGACCAGGGCCGCCGCGCCGTCGTTGAGCGGGCAGCAGTTGCCCGCGGTGACGGTGCCGTCGGGGCGGAACACGGGCGCGAGGCCGGCCAGGGCGGAGCGGGTGACCCCGGCGCGCGGGCCGTCGTCGGTGCTGACCACGGTGCCGTCGGGCAGGGTGACCGGGGTGATCTCGCGCGCCCAGAAGCCGTCCTTGATCGCCTGCTCGGCCAGGTTCTGCGAGCGGCAGGCGAACTCGTCCTGCAGCTCGCGGGAGACGCCCTTGAGCTGGGAGACGTTCTCGGCGGTCTGGCCCATCGCGATGTAGACGTCGGGCAGCTCCCCGTCCTCGCGGGGATCGTGCCAGGCCGGTGCGCCGAGGGCGGCCCGGCGTTCGGTACGCGCCAGCGCGGGCGCGTACAGCTCGTTGCGGGTGCCGGGCATGCCGTCGCTGCGGCCGTTGCCGTAGTGCGACACCGACTCGACGCCGACGGAGAGGAACACGTCGCCCTCGCCGGCCCGGATCGCGTGCAGCGCCATCCGGGTCGTCTGCAGCGAGGACGAGCAGTACCGGTTGACGGTGGTCCCGGGCAGGTGGTCGAAGCCCAGCATGGTGGCGACCACCCGGCCGAGGTTGTGGCCCTGGATGCCGGCGGGCTGGCCGCAGCCGAGCACCAGGTCGCCGATCTCGCGGGGGTCCAGGGCGGGCACCTGGCCCAGGGCCGCGCGCACGATGTCGGCGGCCAGGTCGTCGGGGCGTTTCGTGGCCAGCGAGCCCTTGTTGGCGCGGCCGATGGGGGAGCGGGCCGCGGCGACCACCACAGCTTCAGGCACGGTCGGGTCCTTTCGCGAGTACGGCTATCTTTCTGCACTCAAGCTGCATCTTTCGGTACGGCCCTGTCAATGCCGCGCCAGGTGGGGCATGTCACCATGGCCGTGGTCCGTTGACCGTCCGCGTGGCGGTCCCTAATATCAGCACTGCTAGTGCAACTAAGCGT
Organism: Catellatospora coxensis; assembly: GCF_016862635.1. GTDB lineage: Bacteria > Actinomycetota > Actinomycetes > Mycobacteriales > Micromonosporaceae > Catellatospora > Catellatospora coxensis. The sequence continues at coordinate 22,593 of NZ_BONI01000073.1, forward strand.
CCTGGATGGAGTCCACGTGACCGCCCTCAACCTCGACGGCGCAGCGGTCGTCGTCACCGGCGCCGGCTCCGGCATCGGCGCCGCGATGGCCCGCCGCTTCACCGCGGCCGGTGCCCGGGTGGTCGTCAACGACCGTGATCCCGCCGCGGCGCAGCGTGTGGCCGCGGAGACCGGCGGGCGGGCCTTCCCCGCCGACGTCACGGACGAGGCGCAGGTAGCCGCGCTGGTGGACTACGCGTGGGAGTCCTTCGGGGCCCTCGATCTGTTCTGCGCCAACGCCGGGGTCGCGCCGCCCGCCGACGGGGCCGGGGCATGGGACCTGGCCTGGCGCGTCAACGTGCAGTCGCACGTGCTGGCCGCGCAGGCGCTGCTGCCGCGCTGGCTGGCCGCCGGAAGCGGCCGCCTGCTGGTGACGGCGTCCGCGGCGGGGCTGCTCACCATGCTCGGCAACGCGCCGTACGCGGTCACCAAGCACGCGGCCGTGGCACACGCGGAGTGGCTGCGGGCCACCTACGCGCATCGCGGGGTCGTCGTGCAGGCGCTGTGCCCGCAGGGTGTGCGCACGCCGATGCTGGAGTCGTCCGGCCCCGGCGGCAGCGTGCTGCTGGACCCGGGCGCGATCAGCGCGGAGGAGTGCGCCGAGGCCGTGGCCGCCGCGCTCGGCGGGGACACCTTCCTGGTGCTGCCGCACGCCGAGGTCGCCGGCTTCTACCAGCGGCGGGCCGCCGACCCGGACCGCTGGCTGCGCGGCATGAACCGGCTGCAGCAAGAGCTCGAACACCGCCTGTCGGCGTCGTGAGGCCGCGGCTGCGGTGCGCTGCGGACATCCGCGCAGCGCGAGCCTGGCCGGGCGTTCGGCGATCCGCCGGGGGCTCGCCTGCCGCCGGTCCGGTGGTGCGGCGCAGACGTGCGGCGGAATCGCCCCCGGGACGGCGCGACTACACTCTGCGTGCACGTTCGGGGAGCACGGCCGGTGGGGCCGTGGCGAGGTTGGCGGGAGTGGCATGAGCAGGACCGGCACCGAGGGCAGGGTCGACGGGCGCACCGCCCGTGCCGAGCGCACCCGGGCCGCCATCGTGGACGCGCACCTCGCGCTCATCACGGAGGGTGACCTGCGGCCGACCGGGGAGCGCATCGCCGAGCGGGCCGGGGTCTCGCTGCGCGCCCTGTGGACCAACTTCTCCGACATGGAGACCCTGTTCGAGGCCAGCGGCGTGCGGGTGCTCGCCCGCCAGGACGCGGCCTACCAGCCCGTGGACCCGTCGCTGCCGCTGCACCGGCGGGTGGAGGAGTACTGCCGCCAGCGGGCCGAGCTGCTGCAGCTGATCGCGCCGATGGCGCGCGCCGCGGCGATGCGCGAGCCGGTCTCGGCGCAGCTGCGCCGCAACCGGCTCAAGCACATCCAGCGGGTACGCGACGAGGTGTCCGTGCTGTTCGCGCCCGAGCTGGAGATGGCCGGCCCGGGACGGGAGCAGCTGCTCGCCGCGCTGATCGCGTCCACCATGTGGCCGGCCTGGTCGATGCTGCTCGACGGGCTCGACCTGGACGTCGACGCGGCCCGCGGCGTCATGGTGCGCACCGTCACCGCGCTGCTGCTCACCGCGATGGCTTCGGGGATGGCATAAGCGGCACGATCCGCGTCTTTCCAAAGCCGTTACTTATAGGTAACACTGTCGGCATGGTAAATGCATCGACAGTGCACATACCAAGGCTGCGCGGCCGTGACCGTGAGCAGCAGGCGATCGCCGAGCTTCAGGCGGGCGCGGCCGGCGGGCTCGGCGCGGCCCTGCTCCTGCACGGCGACCTGGGCGGCGGCAAGACCGCCCTGCTGCGCCATGCGGCGGCCACCGTCCCCGACGGGACCGTGCGCCTGTGGGCCACCGGCTTGGACGAGGAGTCCGACCTGCCGTACGCCGGGCTGCAGAGCCTGCTTCAGCCCGTAGTGGACCGGATCGCGGACCTGCCCGCCCACCAGGCGCGGGCGCTCACCCGCGCGCTGTCCGGCGAGGGCTGCGCCGCGGACGACCGCCTCGCCCTGTCCATGGCGGTGCTCACGCTGCTGGCCGCGCTCGGCCGGGACCACCCCGTGCTGTGCTGCGTCGACGACGCCGACGCGCTGGACCGGTCGTCGCTGGACGCCATCGCCTTCACCGCCCGCCGGATCCACGCGCACCGGGTCACGCTGCTGCTCACCTCCACCGCCGAACTCCCGCTCAACGGCGTGCCCCGCGTCGCGCTGCGCCCGCTGGACCCCGCCTCCGGCCGCGCCATGCTCGCCGACCTCCTGCACGAGTCCGGCCGCGGCGACGACGGCGGTCCGCACCGGACATTCGCCGATTCCGGCATCCGGCCCCGCGTCGGCGACGACGTGCTGGCCGCGCTGGCCGCGCTAGGGGGCGGCAACCCGCGGGCGCTCACCGACCTGGCCGCCTCGCTCAGCGACAGCCAGCTCGCCGGGGAGGCCCCGCTGCCCACCCGGCTGCCCGCGGACAGCGCGCTGCTGCGCACGTACCGGGCGCGGCTCGACCGGCTCGCGCCGGACACCCGCTGGCTGCTCCTGCTCGCCGCGGCCGACGAGGAGACCGACGCGGCGGGCCTGATGCGGGCCGCGCACAGCTCCGGGGTGGACATCGCCGCGCTGACTCCGGCCGAACGCGGCGGCCTGGTCCGGGTCAGCCGGGGCGGCATCGTGTTCCCGCAGCCCATCGCCCGCGCGCTGGCGTACGAGGAAGCTCCCCTGGCCCAGCGCCGCGCCGCGCACCTGCACCTGGCGCAGATCCTCGACGCCGACACCGAACGGCTGCGCCGCGCCGTGCACCTGGCCGCCGCCGCGCACGGCCCCGACGCCGAGCTGGCCGAGGAGCTGGAGGAGGCCGCGGCCGACGGCGGCTACTCGCGCGCCTCCACTGCCCTCGAACACGCCGCGTCGCTGACCACCGAACCCGGGGGAGCGGCCCACCGGCTCGTCACCGCCGCCCGGTACGCCTGGCAGTCCGGCAGCGCCGGCCGGGCCCGCAGCCTGCTGCGCCGTGCCCGCCCCGCGGCCCGGGACCGGGCGGTGTCCGCCGAGAGCGAGGTGCTGTCCGGCGAGATCGAGCTGCGTGCCGGGGCCACCGCGAACGCCGCCGAGTCGCTGCTGACCATCGCCGACCGGCTCGCCGGCACCGAACGCGAGCTGGCCGTGCTGGCGCTGATGCGGGCCGGGGAGGCCGTCTGCTTCTCCGGCGACTACCCCCGCTACGCCGAGGTGGCGAGCCGGGCCGCGGCGCTGCGCCGCCCCGACGACCCGCCGGAGCTGGAGGTGGTGTTCGAGCACATCGCCGGGTTCGGGTACACCTTCGGCGGTCGCCACCACCGCGCGATCGGCCCGCTGCGGCGCGTCGTCGAACTGGGCGAGGTCCTGGACACCGCGGCCCCGCTGACCTGCGCCAGCGCCGCGGCGCTGCTGCTGGCCGACGACGTCGGCGCGCACCGGCTCGCCGCCCGCGCGGTCGAGGTCGCCCGGGACAGCGGCGACGTGTCCGCGCTGCCGCTGGCCCTGGAGATGACCGCGTACGCCGAGTACTGGCTCGGCCGCTACGACGCCGCCGCGGCCACCAGCCTGCACGGGCTGCGCGCCGCGCGGGCCTGCGGGCAGGGCAACTACGCCGGGGACCACCAGGCGATGCTGGCCGTGCTGTGCGCCATCCGGGGCGACCGCGAGCAGGCCCTGCGGCACCTCCGCGAGATCGAGGTCGCGCCCGGCACCGGGCAGGTCAACCGCCCCAAGGCGCTCAGCCAGTGGGCCCTGGCGGTGCTCGACCTGATCGCGGGCCGTCCCGCCGACACGGTCGCCCGCATCGCCGCGATCGCCTGCCCGGTCACCGGCCGCGGCCACATCGTGGTGCAGGCGATGGCCACACCGTGGCTGGTCGAGGCGGCGGTCCGGGCCGACGACCGGGAGCAGGCCGTGGCGGCGCTGGCCGGGTTCGACCTGTGGGCGTCGTCCACGGGTGACCCGGTGCGCCGGGCCCTGTCGGCGCGCTGCCACGCGCTGCTCGCCCCGCGCGGCAGCGCCGAGGCCGAGGAGCACTTCCAGCAGGCGCTCGCCCTGCACCTGGCCGGGGAGGCCGATTTCGAGCAGGCCCGCACCGAGCTGCTGTACGGCCAGGAGCTGCGCCGCGCCCGCCGCCCCCGCGACGCCCGCGAGCACCTGCACCGCGCCCTGGAGACCTTCCTGCAGCTCGACGCCCCCGCCTGGGCCGACCAGGCCCGCGCCGAGCTGCGCGCGGCCGGCGAGGCCGTCGACGCCCCCGCCGTACGCGCCGCCGACGTCCTGACGGCCCAGCAACTCCAGATCGCCCGCCTCGTGTGCGACGGCGCCACGAACCGGGAGGTCGCCGCTCAGCTGTTCCTCAGCCCTCGCACCGTCGACCACCACATGCGCAACATCTTCGCGCGCCTCAACATCCGCTCCCGCATAGAACTCGCCAAAGCCCTGACCTGAGCAAAGAAAGGGCACCTTCTTCAACGCTCCGCGTTGAAGAAGGTGCCCTTATTGACATCGTCCCTGCTTTGAGCAGTGGTTTCAGGGGAGGAGGATGACCGTACGCGCGCCCTCGCCGCGGGACATGCGGGCGAAGGCGTCGGGGGACTCGTCCAGGGTGATCTGGTCGGTGATGAGGGCGGCCGGGTCGAGGCTGCCGTCCAGGACCTGGCGGGCCAGGTCGGGGACGTCGCGGTCGGGATCGGAGTTGCCGTACACCGACGAGCGCAGCGTGCGGGCGGAGTGGAAGATGTCGAGCGCGGCGAGGCTGACCATGTCGTCCTTCGCGCCCATGCCGACCACGGTCACCTGGCCGCCGCGCCGGGTGGCCCGCCACGCGGCCCGGATGGTCGCCGAGCGGCCCACGCACTCGAAGGAGTGGTCGGCCCCGCGGCGCTCGGTCAGGCCGCGGACCTGGGCGCTCAGGTCGTCACCCGATACCAGGAAATGGGTCGCCCCGGCGGACAGCGCGAGGTCGCGTTTGGCGTCGGAGACGTCCACGGCGATCAGCGGGTCGGCTCCGGCGGCGCGGGCGGCCATCACGGTGGACAGGCCGACACCGCCGAGTCCGATCACGACCGCCGATTCGCCGGCCCGGACCGCCGCGGTCCGGTGCACCGCGCCGACGCCGGTCAGCACCGCGCAGCCGAGCAGGGCGGCGGTGGCGAACGGCAGCTCGGCCGGCACCGGGATGACGGCGTGGTCGCCGACGACGACCTCCTCGGCGAGCGCGCCGAGCCCCAGCGTGACGTGCAGCGGCTCGCCGTCGGCGGTCGCGCCCCGGGCGGCCGTCGGCGCGCCGGCGGTCTCGCACAGCCAGGGCTGCCCGTTGCCGCAGAACCAGCACCTGCGGCAGGGCGGGGCCCAGTTCAGCACCACGTGGGCGCCGACGGCGACGCTCGCCTCCGGCCCGGCGGCGGTCACCACGCCTGCCGCCTCATGACCCAGCACCAGGGGGTACGGCGGCGCGAGCGTCCCGTTCACCATCGACAGGTCGGAGTGGCAGACCCCGGCGGCGCGGATGTGCACCCGCACCTCCTTCGGGCCGGGTGCGGGGAGCAGGATCGGCTCGATCTCCAGCGGCGCGCCGGGGCCGCGCCAGAGCAGCGCGCGGACCGGCCGGTCGACGGCGGGCCCGGAGCCGGCCGCGGGGGCGGCGTTCGCGTCGGCAGCCGGCGGTGTCGGAGCGGTCATCGCTGGATCGCCTTCGTCTCGAGGAACTCGTCGAAGCCGTGCCGGCCGAGCTCACGGCCGATGCCGGACTGCTTGAACCCGCCGAACGGGGCCAGCGGATTGAATGCGCCGCCGTTCACGTCGACCGCGCCCGTACGCATCCGCCGCGCCACGGCCAGCGCCCGGTCCTCGTCCCCGGACCAGACCGCGCCGGCCAGGCCGTACCGGGAGTTGTTGGCGATGGCGACGGCCTCGTCGTCGGAGTCGAACGGGATCACCACCAGCACCGGCCCGAAGATCTCCTCCTGCGCGACGACGCTGTCGGGGTCCACGTCGGCCAGCACGGTCGCCGCCACGAAGTGCCCCCGGTCCGGCACGGGCGCGTCGAGCCCGCCCGCGATCAGGCGTGCGCCGCCGGCCAGGCCCTGCTCGATGTAGCCGCGTACCGTCGCACGCTGCGCGGCCGAGGCCAGCGGGCCGAGCCGGGTGCCCTCGTCGAACGGGTCGCCGAGGGTCTGCCCGGCGGCGGCCTCGGCGGCGATCGCCAGGGCCTCGTCGTACCGGGAGCGGTGCACGAGCATGCGGGTCCACGCGGTGCAGGTCTGGCCCGAGTTGAGGAACGCGTTGGCGACGCCGGTCTTCACCGCGCGGCGCAGGTCGGCGTCCTCCAGGATCACGTTGGCGGACTTGCCGCCCAGCTCCAGCGCGACCCGCGCGATCCGGTCGGCGGCCAGGTGCGAGATGCGCGCGCCGACGGCGGTGGAGCCGGTGAACGACACGAGGTCCACGTCGGGGTGTGCCGCGATGGCCGCGCCGACCACCGAGCCGGGGCCGGTGACCAGGTTGGCCACGCCCGGCGGCAGCCCGGCCTCGTCGACCGCGTCGAACAGCAGGTATGCCACCAGCGGCGTCAGGTCGGCGGGCTTGAGCACCACCGTGCAGCCCGCGGCGAGCGCCCCGGCGACCTTCGCCATGATCTGGTGCAGCGGGTAGTTCCACGGGGTGATCGCGCCGACGACACCGACCGGCTCGCCGACGATCAGCGAGTTGCCGACGGTGTGCGTGCTCTCCGGCTGCCCGGCCAGCTCGACGTAGCTCTTCAGCACGGTCAGCGGCAGCCCGGCCTGGACCTTCGTGGCGATCTTCATGGGAGTGCCCAGCTCGCGGGCGACCGTGGTGGCGATGTCGCCCGCGCGGGCGGACAGCGCCGCGTGCAGCCGGTCGAGGTGCGCGGCGCGCTCGGCGGGGGCCAGCGCCGACCACGGGCCGAACACGGCCTTCGCGGCGGCCACGGCGCGGTCCACGTCCACGGCGTCACCGGCGGGCACGTGCGCGATGAGCTGCTCGGTGGTCGGGTCCTCGACGGCGATCACGCCGGTGCCGTGCGGGGCGGTCCAGCTCCCGCCGATGTAGAGCTGGGTGCGGTCCGCGATCGGGGTGGTGCGCCCCGGATGCGTCGCCGCGGCTGCCAGGTCCATGCTGTCCCTTCCCATCAGGCGGCGTCGCCCGCGGCGCGGCACCGGACACCGTCCGCGCGGGGCGGGTGACGGCGTCGTCGTGGGCCGCCGGGCAGGGCCGGTCGGTCCGCACGGACCGTGGACCGCCTCAGGTGCGAGGCGGCCGCGTTCCGGTGGCCGCGTAGCGAGCGGCCGGCACGGGGCCGGGCCGCAAAACTAGCGCTGCAAGTTTCGACTGTAGTACGAGTCGGGCCGCGGCTCCAGAGGCGGGAGCGGGCCGACCGTGGCCTCGTACTCCCGGGCCAGCCCGTCGACCAGCGCGTCCAGGCCGAGCGCGAACGCGCCCTCGTCGACGCTGTGCTGGTGCTCGGCGAGGCGGTGGGCCTGGGACAGGTGCGGGTAGTGGGCGGCGTACAGCTCGGGGTCCTCGACGAAGCCGCGCGCGAACGAGCCGAGTGACGAGCCCGCGACCAGGTATCGCATCACCGCGCCGATGTGCGTGGCGCGGGCCGGCGGCCAGCCCGCCTTGACCAGGCCGCCGTACACGGCGTCGGCCATGTGCAGCGCGGCCGGCCGCCGCCCCGGGCCCTGGGCCAGGTACGGGACGATGTTCGGGTGCGCGGTCAGCGCGTCGCGGTAGGAGTGCCCCCACAGCCGCAGCGCGTCGCGCCAGTCGTGCGTGGTGAAGAACGACACGTCCACGCCCGCGATCACCGCGTCGGCGACCGCGTCCAGGATCGCGTCCTTGGTGGGGAAGTGGTTGTACAGCGACGGCCCGCGTACGCCCAGCTCGGCGGCCAGCCGCCGGGTGGAGAAGGCGGCCAGGCCGTCGGCGTCGATCATCGCGGCGGCGGTCTCCACGATGCGCTGCCGGCTCAACAGGGCCTGGCTGGGCCGGGGCATGTGCGGGTCTCCTTCGCTCGGTGCTGCCGGAAACTCTGCCACAGCGAGGTCTGGACGAGATAAAACTTTCACCGCTAGTTTAAAGCGGTGGACATGACACTGTCGCCGGAACACGCCGCGGTCCGCCGCCTCGCCGCCGAGTTCGTCGATCGCGAGGTCGTGCCGCACGCGGCCGAGTGGGACCGGCGCGAGAGCGTCGAGCGCACCGTGGTCAAGCAGCTCGGCGAGCTGGGCTTCCTCGGCCTGACCGTCGCCGAGGAGCACGGCGGCAGCGGCGGCGACCACCTGGCGTACTGCCTGGTCCTGGAGGAGCTGGGCCGCGGTGACTCGTCGGTGCGCGGGCTGGTGTCGGTGTCGCTGGGGCTGGTCGCGAAGAGCATCGCGCGGCACGGCACCGCCGCGCAGCGGGAGCGGTGGCTGCCCGGCCTGTGCGGCGGGGACCTGCTGGGCTGCTTCGCGCTGACCGAGCCGGGCACCGGGTCCGACGCGGCGTCGCTGACGACGCGGGCGGTCCGCGACGGCGAGGACTGGGTGCTCACTGGCTCGAAGATCTTCATCACCAACGGGACCTGGGCCGATGTCGCGCTGGTCTTCGCCCGTACGGGCGGGGACGGGCCGCGGGGCATCAGCGCGTTCCTGGTGCCGGCGGACACGCCGGGGCTGACCCGGCGGGAGATCCACGGCAAGCTCGGGCTGCGCGGGCAGCCGACGGCGGAGCTCGTGTTCGACGGGGTGCGGGTGCCGGCCGACGCGCTGCTCGGCGAGGAGGGGCGCGGGTTCCATCTCGCCATGTCCACGCTGGACAAGGGGCGGATGTCGGTCGCGGCGGGGTGTGTGGGCATCGCGCAGGGGTGCCTGGACGCGGCCGTCGAGTATGCGAAGACCCGCACCCAGTTCGGCAAGCCGATCGCGGCGTACCAGCTGGTCCAGCAGTTGATCTCGGATGTCGCGGTGGACACCGCGGCGGCCCGGCTGCTGGTGTGGCGGGTCGCCGACCTGATCGACCGCGGGTTGCCGTACGCGACCGAGGCGTCGATGGCGAAGCTGTTCGCCAGCGAGGCGGCCGTGCGCGCCGCGAACAAGGCGCTGCAGGTGTTCGGCGGGTACGGCTACGTCGACGAGTACCCGGTCGGCAAGTACCTGCGCGACGCCCGTGTCACCACCCTCTACGAGGGCACCAGCCAGATCCAGCAGTTGTTGATCGGCCGCGCCCTCACCGGCGTGAACGCGTTCTGAAAGTCCAGCTCAGACAGGTTGAGGCGTTAAGAAGGGCACCTTCCCCTACGTATGGCGATGTGAAGGTGCCCTTCCTTTCCAAGGAGGGGTTTATGAGCAGCAGGTTCGGTGGGCGGGTCGCGATCGTGACCGGCGGGGCACAGGGGATCGGGGCGGCCACGGCGCGGCGGCTGGCCTCGGAGGGGGCGACGGTCGCGGTCGTCGACCTCAGTGCCGAGAGGAGTGAGGCGCTGGCGAAGGAGATCTCGGCGAGTGGGGGCACGGCCGCCGGATACGGGTGCGACGTGACCGACGAGGCGGCGGTGCACGCGATGACCGAGCAGGTGGTGGCGGATCACGGGCGGCTGGACATCCTGGTCAACAACGCGGGGATCACGCGGGACGATCTGCTGTTCAAGATGAGCGCGGCGGACTGGCACGCGGTGCTGAACACGAATCTGACCAGCATGTTCTACTGCTGCCAGGCGGCGCAGAAGCACATGGTGGCGGGGAAGTACGGCAAGATCGTCAATTTGAGCAGCCGGTCGGCGCTGGGGAACCGGGGGCAGGTCAACTACGCGGCGGCGAAGGCGGGCGTGCAGGGGTTGACGGCGACGCTGTCGATCGAGCTGGGGCCGTTCAACATCTGCGTCAACGCGGTCGCGCCGGGGTATGTGGCCACCGCGATGACCGCCGCCACCGCCGAGCGGGTCGGGTCGAACGCTGAGGACCACCAGAAGTGGGCCGCCGAGCACACGCCGCTGCGCCGGGTCGCCCAGCCCGAGGAGATCGCGTCCGTGGTGGCGTTCCTGGCCAGCGACGACGCGTCGTTCGTGACCGGGCAGACCCTGTACGTCAACGGCGGCGCACGCTAACCACCAGCAGAAAGGCACCACAGTGGACTTCTCGCTCGACGACGAGCAGCGGGCGATCCGGGACACCGCGCGGGCGTTCATCCGCAAGGAGGTCGTCCCGCTCGAACACGAGCTGCTGCGCCGTGAACGCGCCGGGCAGCCCGGCATCGAGCGCTCCGAGCTGCGCGAGCTGCAGCTCAAGGCGCGCAAGTTCGGCTTCTGGGGGCTGGCCACGCCGGCCGAGCACGGCGGCATGGACCTGCCCGCGCTCATGCAGTCGCTGATCTGGACCGAGGTCGGGCACACCCTGGTGCCGTTCCGGTTCGGCGGCGAGGCCGACAACATCCTCTTCCACGCCGACAGCGCCCAACAGGACGAGTACCTCAGGCCCACCATCGAGGGCGAGCGCGTCTCCTGCTTCGCCATCACCGAGCCGGGCGCGGGCTCCGACGCCGCGAACATCAAACTCTCCGCCCGCCAGGACGGCGACGACTGGATCCTCAACGGCGAGAAGACGTTCATCACCAACGGCAACGACGCCGACTTCGCCATCGTGGTCGCGGTGACGGACAAGGACAAGGGGGTACGCGGCGGCGGCACTACCGCGTTCCTGGTGGACCGGGAGATGGGCTGGCGGTCGGAGTTCATCGCCACGATGGGCCCCGGCGGTCCGGCGTCACTGGTGTTCGACGACGTGCGGGTGCCGTCGCGCAACATCCTCGGGGAGCTCGGGCAGGGCTTCGAGCTGGGGATGAAGTGGATCGGCAAGGGTCGCTACATCATCCCGTCGCACGCGCTCGGCATCGGCGAGCGGGCCCTGCAGATGGCCGTCGACTACGCCAACACCCGGGTCACCTTCGGCAAGCCGATCGGCGAGAACCAGGCCATCCAGTGGATGATCGCCGACGCGGAGACCGAGCTGGAGGCCGCGCGCTGGCTGGTGCTGCGCGCCGCGTGGACCGTCGACCAGGGCATGGACCCGCGGCACTCGTCGTCGATGGCGAAGCTCTACGGCGCCGGGATGATCAACCGGTTGGTGGACCGGGTCATGCAGATCCACGGCGGCATGGGCTACACCCGCGAGCTGCCGATCGAGCGCTGGTACCGGCAGGTGCGGCTGCTGCGCATCTACGAGGGCACCGACGAGATGCAGCGCCTGATCATCTCGCGGGACCTGCTGCGCGGGTACACGAAGATCGGGGGGCATCTGGCATGAGGGTGTTCGCGTCCGCCCAGGAGTTGGCCGCCGCGGTCGGCCAGTGCATCGGCCCGGGGCCCTGGCAGCGCGTCGACCGGTCGCGGGTGGACGCGTACACCGACGCCACCGGCGGCGTCGACTGCGTCGGCATCGGGGCGGCCACGCCCGGCTGGCTGACCCTGTCGATGCTGCCGCTGCTGGTCCGCGACGTGTACCGGTTCGACAACGTGCGCCTCGGCGTCAACTACGGGGTGAACCGGGTCCGCTTCCCGGCCCCGATCCCGGTCGGGGCGCAGGTGCGCCTCACCGCCCGCATCGCCGAGGTCGAGCCCGTCGACGGCGGCGTGCAACTGGTCGCCCAGCTCACCGTCCGCGCCGACGGCGAGGACAAGCCCTGCTGCGTGGCCGAGACCGTCAGCCGTATCTACTTCGAGGAGGAGCAGTGAGCACGCTTTCCCTGGCCGCCGTCCTGGCCGAGGCCGCGCGCCGCCATCCCGCCAAGACCGCCGTGGTCGACGCGTTCGGCCGGGAGACCTACGCCGACCTGTGGCGGCAGGCCCTCGCCTACGCCGCGGGGCTGCGCGAGCTCGGTGTCCGGCCCGGTGACGCCGTCGCGCTGGTCTGCCCGAACGTCACCGACTTCCCGCGCGCCTACTACGGCATCCTCGCCGCGGGCGGTGTCGTCGTCCCGGTGCACCTGCTGCTCACCCCGGCCGAGGCGGCGTACGTGCTGCGCGACAGCGGGGCGAAGCTCGTCGTCTGCCACAGCGGCATGCTCGCCCTGGGCGCGCCCGCCGCGGCTGAGGCCGCAGTGCCGGTCGTCAGCGTCGGCCCGCGCCCCGACGAGGGCGGCCCGGAACGGCTGGAGCAGGTCAGCTCCCGGGTCCCGGCGCTGCGCTCGTACGAGACCCGCTACCCGAACGACCCGGCGGTGATCTTCTACACCAGCGGGACCACCGGCAAGCCGAAGGGCGCCGTGCTCACCCACCTCAACCTGGTGATGAACGCGACCGTCAACACCTTCGACGCCAACGACGCCAAGCAGTCCGACATCGTCCTCGGCTGCCTGCCGCTGTTCCACACGTTCGGGCAGACCGTCGGCATGAACGGCGCCTTCCGCATCGGGGCCACCCTGGTGCTGCTGGCCCGGTTCACCGGTGAGGCGGCGATCGACCTGATGGTGCGGGAGAAGGTCGACGTCTTCCACGGCGTGCCCACCATGTACATCGGCCTGCTGGAGGCCGCCGCGGGCCGCGCCGAGCTGCCCGCGCTGCGGATCTGCATCTCCGGCGGGGCGTCGCTGCCGGTCGCGGTGCTGGAGCGCTTCAACGCCGCGTTCCGGACCACGGTCTACGAGGGCTACGGGCTGTCGGAGACGTCGCCCAGCGCCACCACCAACCAGCCGCACTTCGGTGTACGCGCCGGCACCGTCGGCCATGCCCTCTGGGGCGTCGAGGTCGAGGTCGCCCGCGCCGAACTCGACGAGCGCGTCGAGCTGCTCGGCCCGGACGAGCTGGGCGAGATCGTCATCCGCGGCCACAACGTGTTCGCCGGCTACCTCGGCAACCCCGCCGCGACCGAGCAGGCCCTGGTCGACGGCTGGTTCCGCACCGGCGACCTGGGCACCAAGGACGCCGAGGGCTTCGTGTCCATCGTGGACCGCAAGAAGGACATCGTCATCCGCGGCGGCTTCAACGTGTACCCCCGCGAGGTCGAAGAGGTCCTGGCCCGGCACCCCGCCGTGGAACTGGTCTCCGTCATCGGCGTGCCCGACGACACCCACGGCGAGGAGATCTGCGCCGTCGTCGTCCTGCGCCCCGACACCGACCCGGTCACCGAGGAAGCCCTCATCACCTGGTCCCGCGACCAGCTCGGCAAGCACAAGTACCCCCGCCAGATCCGCTTCCTCCCCGAACTCCCGATGGGCCCCAGCCACAAGATCCTCAAACGCGAACTCCGCCGCCTCCTCGCCGACTGAGGGCAAAAGGAAGGGCACCTTCTTATCGCTTCGCGATGTAGAAGGTGCCCTTCTTAACTTCTGCCGTAGGTTTTCCAACCCGTGCGCCGTACGCCGCCGTGTAGGTGGGGCGGAAGGTCGGGAAGACGAACGGGGAGGTGACGTGTGACGGACGACGACGGGTTCCGCGAGTTCGTGCACGCGCGGCTCGGCAGGCTGTCGCGCATCGCGTACCTGCTGACCGGCGACCATCACGCGGCCGAGGACCTGCTGCAGAACGCACTGGTCAAGATCGCGTCACGATGGTCGAAGGTGTCGGCGGGCGGCGCGCCGGACGCGTACCTGCGCAAGGTGCTCTACCACGAGCACGTGTCGGCCTGGCGGCGCGGCCGCCACCTGCGCGCCGAGTGGCCGACGGCGGAGCCGCCGGAGGGCGGCGGCGGCCGCGACCTGGCCGCCGACACGGTGCGCCGCCTGCTGCTGGAGCAGGCGCTGGCCAAGCTCACCCGAAAGCAGCGTGCGGTGATCGTGCTGCGCTTCGTCGAGGACCTGTCCGAGGCGGACGCAGCCGCGGCCCTCGGCGTATCCGTGGGCACGGTCAAGAGCCAGACGTCGTACGCCCTCAAGAAGCTGCGCGAACAGGCCCCGGAACTGCACGTGCTGGTCAGGGAGCCGAAGGAGGCATGGGCATGAGCGAGCACAGCGAGCGGATCTGGTGGCCCGGCCATGCCGTCGACGAGCGGAGCGAGGAGAGGGCATGAGCGACCTGAACGAACTGCTGGCCGACATCGGGGACCGCGCACGGATCTACGACGTCACCGAGCGGGCCCTGGTGCTGGGCCGCAGGCGGCGCAACACCCGCCGCCTCGCGGGCGTGGGCGGGATCGCCGCCGTGGTCGCATTGTCGATCACCGGTGCCCTGACGCTGCCCACCCGCCCGGAGTCCGGCCCGGCCGTGCCGCCCTCGCCGACCCCGTCGCCGCCGGCGGTCGCCCTGACCGCTTGCACCGCCGCCGAACTGCCGATGCCGGCGGGCCTGCGCGGGGACGCGTACCACGAGTTCGGCGCCGATCCCAGCGGCCGCTTTCAGGCGACGCGTGCCGCCGACGGCAAGGGCCGCGAGTTCCTGGTCGTCTGGGAGGACGGCAGCCCCAGGGCGGTCAGCGAATGGCCGAAGGGGGCCGTCCGGATCAATGCGGTCAGCTCGACGGGGACCGTGCTGCTGCGGGCCGGGCAGGCGGAGCTGGAGTCGTGGGTCGTGCGTCGTGACGGCACCACGACACGGCTGCTCGGTCCGGGCGCGGTCGGCCTCGGCATCAACTCCGCCGGCGTCATCGTGGGTCAGCTCCGGGGCAACCTGCTGATGACCTGGCCGAACGACACCGCGAAACCGGTGCCGCTGCCCGTGCCTGACGGCATGACCGCGGGCGACCCCGCGGCGATAGCCGACGACGGCACCGTCGTCACACAGCTGTTCGAGGGCCGGTTCGAGCAGACGCCGTTCCGGCGGTCCGGCCCCGGCTGGGCGTACGTCTGGCAGCCCGGCGGCTCGCCGCAGCGGCTCGCGCTGCCCGAGGCCATCGACGGCGTCAAGGTGAAGTCGTCGCGGGTCTTCCAGGTCGCCGACGGCTGGGCCTCGGGTGTGCTGATCACCGGGGAGGGCGAGGACATCCGCCCCTATCCGGCCCGCTGGCGGCTCGGCAGCGGTGAGGTCGAGTGGCTGGCCGTGCCCGATCGGGGGGAGGGCACCGTCAATCCTCAGGGTTGGGCGGTGCTCCGAGCGGCGGACGACACGACGACCCTGGTCCGCGGTGACGTGGCGATCCGGCTGACGGGCCTGCCGGGTCACACGCCACGTCCGTCGAACGTCACGGGGACCGCCCCGCTGATGGTGGGCGTGGTCGGCCCGGATGCCCGCGTCCTGTCCGGGCTCCAGGTGAGCGAGGGCGAGAACCGCGACCTCGTGTATCGGAGACTGCGCTGGACCTGTCACTGACCGGCGCGATCGGGCCGGGCGTCGCCCCTGGTGGGAGCGCCCGGCCCGGTTGACAGGCGCGTCGCGGCTGTGGTCGGGTCGGGGGATGCGACGGCTCGTGCTCTGGGACATCGACCGCACGTTGATCGACGGCGGCAAGGTCGGGCGGGACGTGTTCGTCGCGGCGTACCTGGCGGTGGTGGGCAGCGAGCCGCCGCGGCTGCCGGAGTTCGGCGGGCGTACCGACCACTGGATCTTCACGACGGCGCTGGAGTGGCACGGCCGCGAGGTCAGCGCGGAGATCGTGGCCGAGTTCTTCACGCATCTCGCCGAGCACACCCGGGCGCACCGGCCGCAGCTGGTGGCCCGCGGCGCGGCCCTGGCCGGCGCGGCGCAGGCGCTGGCCGCTCTGGCCGGTGAGACGGGCGTGGTGCAGTCCGTCGTGACCGGCAACATCCGCGCGGCCGCGTACGAGAAGCTGTCCGCGTTCGACCTGCTCGGGCCGATCGACCTGGAGGTCGGCGGTTACGGCAACGACGACGGGGTGCGTGCGGTGCTGGTGCGGCTGGCGCACGAGCGCGCGCAGGCCAAGTACACCGCGGTGCTGCCCGCGCGGCAGGTGGTGGTCATCGGCGACACCCCGCACGACATCGAGGCGGCGCGGGCCAACGGCGCGCTCGCCATCGGCGTGGCGACCGGCTCGTGCACCGCTGACGAGCTGGCCGCGGCGGGCGCGGACGTGGTACTGCCGTCGCTGGCGGACACGGCCGCGGTGTTGCGGGCCGCCCTGGCCTGAGCCGGTCGGCTCGCCGCGGAGCCGCCGTGCCGCTCCGGCGGCGGGCTTATCGGTTCGACAGGGCACCGGCCGGCCAGCATCATCGCAGGCATGACGCGAACCGACGTGCCCGCCACCTGGGACGAACGAGCCACCCTGACCACCTTCCTCGACTACGCCCGCGCGACCGTGCGCGCCAAGTGCGAGGGCATCACCGACTCCGACGCGCGGAGGGCGCCGCTGCCGGATTCCCCGCTGATGACGGTCAAGGGCCTGGTCAGCCACGTGCGCTGGGTGGAGTACTCGTGGTTCCAGGTGGTGCTGCTGGGTGAGGAGGACGCCGGGCCGTGGACCGAGCAGGAGCCGGACCGCGAGTTCACCTACGCCCTCGACGTGCCGATCGAGCAGCTGCTCGCCGAGTACGAGGCGCAGAGCGAGCGCTACCGCGAGCTCGTCGACTCGCTCGACCTGGACACCCTCGCCAAACGCGACCTGCGCCGGGCCGGGCGTCCCGCGACGCTGCGCTGGATCCTGTTCCACCTGGTCGAGGAGATCGCCCGGCACAACGGCCACCTCGACGTGGTACGCGAGCTCGTCGACGGCACCAAGGGCGACTGAGCTGCCCGTTCCCGGGATGGCCGGCCCTCGGCGCGCGTAGCCTGAACCGGAGCGCGTCGGGGGAGGCGTCATGGATCTGCACCTGGGCGGCAAGGTCGCGGTGGTCACCGGGGCCAGCAAGGGCATCGGGCTGGCGGTGGTGAAGTCGCTGGTCGCCGAGGGCGCGAGCGTGGTCGCCGGGGCCCGGGACACCTCCGGCGAGCTGGCCGGGATCGACGGCCCGGTGCGCGCCGTCGACGTCGACCTGACCGACCCGGCCGGCCCGCAGCGCCTGATCGACGAGGCGGTCGCCGCGTACGGCGGGCTGGACGTCCTGGTGAACAACGTGGGCGGGGTGAAGCCCCGGCTGGGCGGCTTCGTCTCGGTCACCGACGAGGACTGGATGTGGTCGCTGACCGTCAACCTGCTGTCCGCGATCCGGACCACCCGGGCGGCGCTGCCGCACCTGCTGGCCCGGGGCGCGGGCAGCATCGTGACGGTGAGCTCGATCAACGCCTTCCTGCCCGATCCCGCGATCATCGACTACACCGCGTCGAAGGCGGCGCTGACGAACTTCTCCAAGGCACTGTCCAAGGAGGTCGGGCCGAAGGGCATCCGGGTGAACACGGTCAGCCCCGGCCCGGTCCGCACGCCGCTGTGGGTGGGCGAAGAAGGTGTCGCCAAGTCGTTCGGCGCGGCGAGCGGGGTGTCGGCGGAGGAGGTGGCCAAGCAGGTCGCCGCGCAGGCGGTGACCGGCCGGTTCACCGAGGCCGAGGAGGTCGCCGACCTGGTGGTGCTGCTGGCCGGCGCGCGGGCGGGCAACGTCACCGGCGCGGACTTCGTCATCGACGGCGGCCTGATCACGACTCTCTGAGCGGCCGGGACCGTGGTCCCGGCCGCCGGGCGGTGCACGTGCCGGCGGCCGGTCGAGCCGTTCGCACCTCGGCTCGGCCGGCCGCCTTCCGCAACCGGATCAGGTGCAGGCTACGCCTGGGGCACCGGCGTCGGCTGCGCGACCAGCGTGGGACGGGACGTGCGGACGCGGCCGGACCACAGCACGCGGGCCAGCACGCCGGGGGAGAACAGCCGCTGCGGCGGGGACATCAGGTTCGCCACGGCCAGGAACGCCAGGCCGACCTCGGGGTGCTTGGCGGCCGCCCGGTGCAGGCGGGCGACGTACGCGTTGAGGAATCGGCCCTTGCGGGTGCGCACGCCCTCGACCTCGGGGTAGCCGAGGTCCGCGCCGACCGCGATGTCCCACGGCACGTCGATGACCTTCGACGCGGCCGCGTAGAAGCGCTTCGGCAGGCCCGCGCCGCCCTGGCGCAGGCAGTCGCGCAGCACCATCGCCTCGGCCGCGGCGACGGTCATGCCCTGGCCGTACGCCGGGTTGAAGCTGCACACCGCGTCGGCGAAGGAGACCAGGCCCTCGGGCAGCCGGGTCAGGTGCTCGTAGCGGCGGCGCACGCTGACCGGCAGCCGCAGCCGCACCGCGGGCCCGGCCGGCTCGCAGGTGCTGAGCAGCTGGTGCAGCTCGTCGCTCGCGAACCGGCGGGCGAACTCCGCGTACGCGTCGGGGTCGGCCGGCAGGGTGCCGCCCTCGCCGACGCCGATCAGCGTCAGCATCCAGCGGTCGCCCTCGACCGGCACCACCACGCCGCCGATCGGCAGCTCGGGCGACGGGCTGATCACGGCCGCGGTGAAGCCGAGCTGACCCGGCGTACGCCGGTAGGCGCGCGAGATGTAGACGGTCTTGGCGTCCACGTGCTCCTCGGCGGGCTTGTCGTAGCCCAGCTCCGCCAGCCAGGTCGGGCCCCGGTTGCCCCGGCCGGTGGCGTCGACCACCAGGTCGGCTTCCAGCCGCAGCTCGGTGTCGCCGCCGACGGGCAGGACGCGCGCGCCGACGACCCGGGTGCGGTCCTCGCTCGCGATCAGGCCGACGGCCTCGTGCCGGGCGAGCAGCTGCACGCCGGGCAGCTCGGTGACCCGGCGGCGCACGTACGCCTCCAGGCCGATGCGGGTCACGCCCAGCCCGGCCAGGCCGGTGTTCTTCGCGGCCAGCCGGTGGCCGTCGTTGATCCAGATGACGTCGCCCTGGACGTCGACGGGGACCGCGCCGGCGGCGGTCATCTCGGCGGCGAAGCCGGGGAAGAGCTCCTCCAGGACCTGGCGGCCGCGGGCGAGCAGGCCGTGCGTGTGGTCGCCCTGCGGCACGCCCTTGCGCCCGGTGACGCCGTCGGTGGGCAGCGCGTCGCGGTCGAAGATGGTGACCTTCGCGTACGACTCGCTCAGCACGCGGGCGGCGAGCAGGCCGCCGATGCTGGCGCCGAGCACGATCGCGTGCCCGGACTTTTCCTTGGCAGACAAGGTTTTCTCCGTCTCGGTGTGAGGTGTGCACACACCGTAAGAAGCGATGACGCAATCATGAAAACGAATATGCCGTCCGGTAGATGACAATGTGTGCCCGCTCACGCGCTCTGCGTGGGTGCTGTCGGGACTCCGACGGCGTACGCCTGGAAGAATCTTTGAAAGATTTTTCAGTGCTGCGGCCGCGATCGATGGCCTCGGCGTGCGCCGATGCGTCCGGTCGATGATCGACGCTGCAAACGGAACCCTCATGATCTCCGATTTGTACGGTAAATCCGGCGCATCGATGCTCTTCACGCCGCGTCAACGCGGGGCTAACATCCGTGAAACCTTGCGCAAGAGTTTCCATCCCCCGACCCTCCCTGACCCAGGAGGAGACTCGTGTCCACCCGCACCCGCCCCCTCGCCGCAGCCCTCGCCTCGGTGCTGCTGGCCGCCGCGCTCACCGCGGTCGCGCTGCTGCGACCCGCCGCCCCCGACCTCGTCCCGGCGAAAGCGGACGCCAACCCGGGCAACCGCGACGTCATCGTGCACCTGTTCCAGTGGCCCTGGGCCTCGATCGCCAACGAGTGCGCCACCGTGCTCGGCCCGAAGGGCTTCGGCGCGGTGCAGGTGTCCCCGCCGCAGGAGCACGTCGTGCTCAGCGGCCAGTCCTACCCGTGGTGGCAGGACTACCAGCCGGTCAGCTACCAGCTCGTCAGCCGCCGCGGCGACCGTGCCGCCTTCGCGAACATGGTCACCACCTGCCACAACGCCGGCGTGAAGATCTACGTCGACGCGGTGGTCAACCACATGGCCGGCGGCGCGTCCACCGGCACCGGCTCGAACGGCTCCACCTACTCGCACTACAGCTACCCCGGCATCTACCAGAACCAGGACTTCCACCACTGCGGGCGCAACGGCAACGACGACATCGTGGCCTGGGGCGACCGGTGGGAGGTGCAGAACTGCGAGCTGGTCGACCTGTCCGACCTGGCCACCGAGACCACCTACGTGCGCGGCAGGCTCACCGCGTACCTCAACGACCTGGTGTCGCTGGGCGTGGACGGGTTCCGGGTCGACGCGGCCAAGCACATGCCGTTCGCCGACCTGCAGGCGATCCTCGGCGGCGTCAGCGGCTCGCCGTACGTCTTCCACGAGGTGATCGAGGACAGCGCGTTCCCGCCGGGGGAGTACGCCGGGATCGGGGACGTGACCGAGTTCCGGTACGGCGACGTCGTCGGCAACGCGTTCCGTGACGCGAACCTGTCCAACCTGAACAACCTCGCCGCGCAGATGGCCCTCGGCTCCGGTGACGCGGTGAACTTCATCGACAACCACGACACGCAGCGCAACGGGCGGGCGCGGCTGACGTACAAGAGCGGGCAGACCCACGCGCTGGCGGCGGCGTTCAGCCTGGTCTACCCGTACGGCACGCCGCAGCTGATGAGCAGTTTCACGTTCAGCAACAACGAGGCCGGGCCGCCCGCCGCCGGCAACGGCGTCACCAACCAGGTGACCTGCGGCTCGGGCTGGGAGTGCGAGCACCGCAAGACCGTGGTCGCGAACCTCGTCGGCTTCCACAACGCCGTCACCGGCACCGGGGTCGCCAACTGGACCTCGCCGTCGTCGTCGCGGATCGCGTTCGGCCGGGGCAACGTCGGGTTCGCCGCGTTCAACCGCGACGGCGCCGCGTGGAGCACCACCTTCAGCACCGGGCTGCCCGCGGGTGTGTACTGCAACGTCGCCACCGGCGACTTCACCGCCGGGACCTGCACCGGCGGCACCGTCACCGTGAACGGCTCCGGCCAGGCCACGGCCACCGTCGCCGCCAACGGCGCGCTGGCGATCTACACCGGGGCGCTGGTCGGCACGGTGCCGTCGGGCACGCCGTCGCCGACGCCCAGCGGCACCGCCTGCACGAGCGTGGCGGTCACCTTCGAGTCCAACACCACCACGACCACCGGCCAGAACGTCTTCATCGCCGGCAGCATCGCCCAGCTCGGCTCCTGGAACACCGCCAACGCGGTCGCCATGTCCGGCACCGCGTACCCGGTCTGGCGGGCCACGGTGAACCTGCCCGCGGGCGCGGCGTTCGAGTACAAGTACATCAAGAAGGACGCCTCGGGCACCGTCACCTGGGAGAGCATCGCCAACCGCAGCCGCACCGTGCCCACCGGCACCTGCGCGGTGACCTGGGCCGAAACCTGGAACGTGGCGGGCGGCACCACCCCGTCGCCCACGGCGTCCCCGTCGGCCTCGCCGAGCCCGTCGCCCACCGGCTCGTCCTGCGCCTCGATCGCCGCCGCGTTCTCCGTCAACGCGACCACGACCTGGGGCCAGAACGTCTACGTCGTCGGCTCCATCCCGGCGCTCGGCAACTGGAACACGGCCAACGCGATCGCCCTGTCCAGCGCGACCTACCCGGTCTGGACCGCCACCATCACCCTGCCGACGAACACGACCTTCGCCTACAAGTACCTCAAGAAGGACGCCGCCGGCACCGTCACCTGGGAAAGCGACCCCAACCGCTCCCGCACCACCCCCACCACCCCCTGCACCGCCTCCTATCCCGACACCTGGCGCTGACAGGGTCGGGGCAAAGGAAGGGCACCTTCTTAACGCTCCGCGTTAAAGAAGGTGCCCTTCTTAACATCCCACCCGCGCTGAGCTGCGACGATGCGCCGCGCAGCCGGTGCGGCAGCCTGACCTGCGGCGCAGGCCGGAAAAGGTTAAGAAGGGCACCTTCTACAACGCGGAGCGTTGTGAAGGTGCCCTTCCTTCGTCCTTCAGCGCCAGGGGCGGGTGGCGAGGGTGGTGAGGCGCTGGGTGGCGCGGGAGAGGGCCACGTACAGGGTGCGGCGGCCGGCGTCGGTGCCGGCGTCGATGAGGCCGGGTTCGACGAGGACGACGGCGTCGTACTCCATGCCCTTGGCGGCCAGCGCGGTGACGACGCGCAGGCGTTCGATGTCCCACTCGGACAGGCGGGCGGTGATGCGGTCGCGGATGCGGGCGTCGGGGGTGATCACACCGACGGTGCCCTCGACCTCGGTGAGCAGCGCCGCGACCGCGTCGCGGACCGCGTCGTCGAGGTTCGCGCGGTCGACGATCCGGTGCACGGGGTCGACGCCGGTGGTGCGTACGGCCTTGGGCAGCGGCAGGTCCGGGGACACCCTGCGGATGACCTCGGCGGCGACCTCGAAGATCTCCGTCGAGTTGCGGTAGTTGGTGGTGAGCTGGTGCGGGTGGCGCCGACGGCTGCCCAGCGCCTCGTCCCGGGCGCGGGCCACCTCGCCCGCGCTGCCGATCCACGCCGACTGCGCGGGATCGCCGACGACGGTCCAGCTCGCCGCGTGGCCGCGCCGGCCGATCATGCGCCACTGCATCGGCGTGACGTCCTGCGCCTCGTCGACGACGACGTGTGCGTAGTCGCGGTAGTCGTTCTCCCGAGGGGCGGCGGCCGACGCGGCGCGCGAGCGCTCGTACGCCGTCGCCACCTCGCGCACCCCGCCCACCGTGTACGCCTCGCGCCGGCGTACCCGCGGCTTGGGCTTCTCGCCGATCAGTTCCCGCAGCTCGTCGAGCAGCGGCACGTCGTCGATGCTGGGGCCCTGCTCGCGCAGCGGTGCCAGCGCCCGCACCAGCGTGCGCTGCTCCTCGTTCGACAGCGAGCCCTCGGCGTACCGGCGCAGCCGCTGCGGGTCGGCCAGCCAGCCCAGCACCTGCTCGGGGCGCACCAGCGGCCACCATGCCTTGAGGAAGGCGCGGAAGCCCTCGTGCTCGGTCAGCTCCTCGTCGAACCGGGCCTGCTCCAGCCGCGGCTGCTTGGCCTTCATCTGCTCCCAGAGCAGGTCCAGCACCGCGCCGAACGCCTTCGCACGGATCTCGTTGCGCCGGTTACCGCGCCCGATCCGCCGCCGGATGTCCTCGCCCTGCCGCCAGTTCAGCTCCAGCCACTCGCCGCGGTAACGCAGGCGCAGGCCGTCGGGGCAGCCGGGCGGGGCGTCCTCGGCGGCACGGCGCAGCACCCGCCGCATGCGCGTCGAGCCCTTGATCGCGCGGACCGCGGCGGTCTCCTCGCGGGTGGCGCTGAACCCGGGCACGAGCTGCCCGAGCGACTTCAGCGTCGCGGTGTCCTCGCCGAGCGAGGGCAGCACGGTCTCGATGTACTCGACGAACACCGGGGACGGGCCGACGATCAGCACGCCGCCACCGGCGAACCGGGCCCGGTCGGAGTACAGCAGGTAGGCCGCGCGGTGCAGGGCCACTGCGGTCTTGCCGGTGCCCGGACCGCCCTCGACCACGGTCACCCCGGACGCGGGGGAGCGGATCGCCAGGTCCTGCTCGTGCTGGATGGTCGCCACGATGTCGCGCATGCCGGTGCCCTTGGCCCGGCTCAGCGCCGCCAGCAGCGCGCCGTCGCCGACCACCCGCATGCCCTCGGGCGCGGCCGACGGGTCGAGCAGGTCGTCCTCCAGGCCGGTCACCTTCTCGCCGAACGACGAGATCATCCGGCGGCGGATCACGCCCAGCGGCTGGGCCGCGGTCGCGCGGTAGAAGGCCGCCGCGGCCGGCGCGCGCCAGTCGATGAGCAGCGGCTCCGCCTCCTCGGTACGCACGCCGAGCCGGCCGATGTAGCGGGGGCGCTCGTCCCAGCCCGCCGCCTCGGGGTCGGCCGCGGCCTCGTCCGGCTCGACGCGGCTGGGGTGCATGTCGAGGCGGCCGAAGACCAGGCCCTCGTGCTCGGCGTCGAACGCGTGCCGCCGCCGCGCCGCGTGGAAGACCATCGCGTCGCGCTCGACCAGCGACCCGTACGTGCCGACCCGTGCGAGTTGATAGCCGTCGGCCTCGGCCTTCGCGGCGTCGGCGCGCAGTCGGGCCAGCCGCGCGTAGACACGGTCCACGTGCTGCTGCTCGATGGCGATCTCGTCGTGCAGGGTGTTGTCAGACATGCGTCTCCTGGGCCGGGTATGGCGATGGTGCCCCGATAGGGTACGGGCTGCCTCCGACCGGAAGATCGATCACCGGGCCGATGTGACGCGCGGCCCCACCGGATAGGCTGGAGGTCAGCCGACCCGCTCCTTCGCGGCGGCTCCCGCGTCGGTCGGGTGGTCGACCTCGTCGGCGCCCAGCACCTCGACCGTCTCGTCCGCGGCGGCTTCCACCAGCGACTTCTTGGCCCGGTGCTTGAACCACCACGTGGTGCCCAGGCCGAAGACCACGGCCAGGATCAGCGCCGCCCACGAGAAGCGCTTCAGCCACGCCTCCGCCACCGCGCCCAGCGCGTAGATCGCGAACGTGGTGCCGAACGCCCAGACCAGCCCGCCACCCGCGTTGGCCAGCAGGAACTTGCGGTACGGCACCTTCAGCGCACCGGCCATCGGGCCCGCCAGAATGCGCAGCAGCGCGATGAAGCGGCCGAAGAACACCGCCCAGGTGCCCCAGCGCCCGAACATCGCCTCGGCCCGCACGATCTGCTCCGGGCCCAGGTGCTTCGGGAAGCGGCGGCCCAGGCGCTCCAGCAGCGGGCGGCCGCCGCGCTTGCCGATCGCGTACCCGATGGAGTCGCCGACGATCGCGCCGATCGCGGCGCCGACGGCCACGCCCCACGGTGAGATGTGATCCGTGGTGGCCGCGAGCAGCGAGGCGCTGACCAGCACGATCTCGCCGGGTAACGGGATGCCCATGCTCTCGGTCCCGATGACCAGGCCGACGAGGAGGTAGATGGCGACCGCCGGAAGCGTCTCCAGCCATGCTCCGACGAACTCCACCGGCCACCCCTTCTCCGAGCGTCATCGCCCGTAGTGACCTCACGGGACGCTCGAAAGATACCCGACCGGGGACCCCGTCGCACCCGGCTGAACTCCCTAAGGGGCCGCCGGAGGTGTCGGATCACGGGCTCAGACGCGCCGCGTGTCGCGGCTCGCCGCGCCGGGTTCGCGGCCGGTCGGGGTGCGTGTTTCGCGCTCAAGTCCGTGAGAAGGGTCGCACTACTTCCGAGTAACCTTCCCGTGGCGGGGCTTCACCAGCGACCCTTGAATCATGACGCAGTCGAGGACCGCGCCGTCGGATCGTGATGTGACGATGCCCGGCGAACGCCGGGGGCCAGCAGAGGCGCTGGCGGACCTGATGACCGGCAACCGCCGCTTCGCGGCCGGACGCCCCCGATACGGCCACCATGTCGGCGAGGCGGCCGCGCAGTCCAGCGGCCAGGAGCCGTACGCGGTGGTGCTGGGCTGCATCGACTCGCGGGTGCCGCTGGAAGCCGTGTTCGACCAGAACTTCGGTGACATCTGCGTGGTCCGCTCCGGCGCGCACGTGCTGGACCGCTCCGTGGTCGGCTCGGTCGAGTTCGCCGTCGCCGAGCTGCACGCCTCGCTGGTGATGGTGCTCGGGCACGAGCGCTGCGGCGCGGTGGCCGCGACCGTCGACGCGCTGCGCACCGGCAGCCGGCCCGACGGGTTCATGGGTTACCTGGTGGACCAGATCGCACCGGCGGTCACCGAGGCGGGCCTCAACGACCCGCAGGTGAACCAGAAGGCGCTGCGCCGCCACGTCAGCCGTACCGTCGAGCAGCTCAGCCTCGCCGAACGGCTCGCCACCGCCACCGCGGCCGGCCGCGCCCAGATCGTCGGCGCCGTCTACGACCTCGACACCGGCGTCGTCGAACTCCTCTGACCCCCCACCCGCCGGGCGCGCCGCCGCGCCCCGGCCCCGCCACCTGGCGCAACTCTTAAAGACGTGCGGCCTCAGAGAGTCTCTGAGGCCGCACGTCTTT
>NZ_BONI01000074.1 GCF_016862635.1 Catellatospora coxensis
GGCCGGTCGCGTGCAGCATGCGGCAGGTGGCGCGGGCCTCGGACAGCTCCGTGCGCGCGTCGACCAGGACGGCGTCCGGGCTGGGGGTCGACACCAGGGTGCGCACGTCGCGGGGGGCGGTGCGCACGGTGTGCGGGAGCAGGTCGAGCGCGGGAAGCACAACGGATGGTTCGCCGGCGCGTGCGGTCACCAGGAGCAGGATTTCCACGGATCGCCTCCGTCCTCGCGGCAAGGGCCGCGCGAGCAGCACATGGGGGGCGTGGCTGGCCTCACGTCGGTCCCGGCGTCGCTGACGGGCGGGTAAAGCATGAGCATAGTCGAGACCAATAGAAATACCAGCACCCCACGGCTTTGTCACTCACCGCACGTGATCGCGGGGCGATGTTTCGGTCATCTTTCGCGCGTGTTCCGCGCGCCGCGCCCGTGCCGCGCAGGTTCCCACCCCGGTGAGGTGCGCTCTTGGGGGGTGAGGTGGCACGATCGTTGCGTGCTCGGTTCCCCTCCCGACGACAGCGTCCGTAATCGCAGGTCATCCGGCCCCCAGTTCGACGGGCCGCACCGGCCCGGCCCTGGCCAGGCCGGCCGTGGCCCTGCGCCCGTTCCCGTGCCCGCGAGCCGCGGCGCCGAGCGGGGCGCCGAGCCCGGCCCGCGTTCGCGCCGGGACGAGGCGGTGAAGGCGAAGGACCGGCGCGCATCCCGCGGCGACGAGCCCGAGGCCGACGTCCAGGACGGGCCCGAGCCTGAGGTCGTCCCGGTGCGGCGGCTGCTGTCGGCGGCCGTCGCCGGCTTCGCGCTGCTGCTCGGCGTGGGCCTGGTGATGGGCGCGCAGACCGCGGGCGTCGGCACGGGCCGCATCCCGTACGCCGTCGTGATCTTCGGTGCGCAGCTGCTCTACGTCTTCGCCACCACCATGGCGATCCGCCCGCCCGGCGTGAAGGTGGTCGCCGCGGTCGGCGTGCTCGCGGCGCTCGCCGCCGACGTCGCCGCGATCGTGACCGACGTGGCCTCGGTGGCTCCGCTCGGCCTGATCGCGGCAGGCGGCCTGGTCGCCGGTGTGGTGGGCCAGATGGTGCGGCCCGAGGGGCGGATGCACGTCTCCGAGTCGCTCGGCTCGACGGTGGTCATCGTGCTCGGCGTGGTCTCGTTCGCCACGCTCATTGTTTTGACCCGCCTGCCCGCGGGCACACAGGCCATTGTGGTCTGTCTCATCGCCAGCGGCATCGCCCTGGGCGTCGCCCGGCTGACCGACGTGTTCGCGCCGTACCCGCGCCTGGCCGACCAGGTCCCGCGCGGCTCCGCGGGCATCGTCGTCGGCGCGATGCTGGGCACCGGCGTGGCCGCCGTGATCGGCCGCTACCTGGTGCCGTTCACGCCCAGCCAGGCCGCGATGATCGGCATGGCCGCGGCCGGGGCCGCCGTGCTGGCCGACCTCACCATCGGCTTCGCCGAGGCGGGCCGGGAGCAGTCCGGCGAGGCGCCGACCATGTGGCTGGCCCGGCACATGCAGGGCCCGCTGGCCGGGTTCGCGCTGGCCGCGCCGGTCGCGTACGTGATCAGCGTGTTCTTCCTGGTGCCCGCATGAAGAAGTTCCTCACGGTCACCGCGGTCCTGCTCGTCGTCCTGGGGGTGCTGGTCGCGGTCGCCGACCGGGCCGGCGCGCACTTCGCGGAACGTGAGATCGCCACCCGGGTCTCCGCGCGGATGCAGGACCAGGGCATCACCTCGACCCCGCCCGAGGTCGAGATCCAGGGCTTTCCGTTCCTGACCCAGGTCGCGGCCGGACGGTACACCCAGATCGACATCACCATGCGTGACCTCAAGGGCGGCACGCTGCCCCTGCCGCTGCTCAACGTGGCGGCGCACGACGTCGAGGCCGAACTGTCGCAGCTCATGGACGGCACCGCGCGGCCGGTGGCGGCCCGGGTCGACGGTGACGCCACGGTGTCGTACGCCAGCCTGGTCGAGGCCAGCGGCCTGGCCGGGATCACGCTGACCTCGGCCGGCCCCAACGACGTCCGGGTCAGCGGCAAGGTGCCGCTCATCGGCGAGGTCACCGGCACCGCCGAGGTCACCGTCGTGGACGGCAGCCACGTCCGGCTGCGCGTCACCTCGCTCAAGGGCGCCGCCGGCTCGATCAGCCAGACGATCCTCAACACCTACAAGGACCGGCTCGCGGTGACCCTGACCCTGCCGAAGCTGCCCTTCAACCTGGAACTGACCGACGTCCAGACCGAGTCGACCGGCCTCGTCGTGTCCTTCACCGCCAAGGACGTCGAGCTGGCCTGACGGCCGGGTGGATCACCTTCGCGATCTCGCAGGGTGATCCACCGGTCCCGGATGGTGGACGACACATTCCCGAAATCAGAGCCCTGCTGGTAGGGTCACCAACTATGAGTCCGCTGCTTACCAAGCGGCGCGCGGTCGACCTGTGCCGCGTGGCCACGTGCCTGTGTTGCCCCGTCCTCTGACGGCGGCACAGTTTGCGCACCTCGATCGCGCTTCCGTGATCGTTTAGCAGCTCTGTCAACTGACTCGCATCGCCCGCTCATCGCAGAGCCGGCCGCCCCCGCAAGTCAGCCAGCCGCCGTCGCCCTGTACCCGGTGAACCCCCTGTGGACCCGTACGCGGCGACGTTTTTCTTTCTCCCGCTCGCGCTCCCGGTGGCGTCACCCGCACCAGACGTTCATCCACCAGCCACATCTCAAGGGAGAACTCCATGAGTCGCGAATCCGCCCTCGTCTCGGCCGACTGGGCCGAGAAGAACATCGCCGCACCCGGCGTCGTGTTCGTCGAGGTCGACGAGGACACCACCGCCTACGACGGTGGCCACATCGCCGGCGCGATCAAGCTGGACTGGCGCCAGGACCTGCAGGACCCGGTGCGCCGTGACTTCGTCAACAAGGAGCAGTTCGAGGCGCTGCTGTCCTCGCGCGGCGTCGCCAACGACGACACCGTCGTGCTGTACGGCGGCAACAACAACTGGTTCGCCGCGTACGCCTACTGGTACTTCAAGCTCTACGGCCACGGCGACGTGAAGCTGCTCGACGGCGGCCGCAAGAAGTGGGAGCTCGACGCCCGCCCGCTGTCCAAGGACGCGGTCGAGCGCCCGGCCACCCAGTACGTCGCCCAGGACCAGGACCTGAGCATCCGTGCCTTCCGCGACGACGTCGTCAAGGCGATCGGCGTGCAGAACCTGATCGACGTGCGCTCGCCCGACGAGTACGCGGGCCGCCTGCTCGCCCCCGCCCACCTGCCGCAGGAGCAGGCGCAGCGGGCCGGCCACATCCCCACGGCGCTCAGCGTGCCGTGGTCCAAGGCCGCGAACGAGGACGGCACCTTCAAGTCCGACGCCGAGCTGACCGAGCTGTACGCGGCCGCCGGCATCGACGACAGCAAGGACACCATCGCGTACTGCCGCATCGGCGAGCGCTCCTCGCACACCTGGTTCGTGCTGCAGGAGATCCTCGGCAAGGCGAACGTGAAGAACTACGACGGATCCTGGACCGAGTACGGCTCGCTGGTCGGCGTGCCGGTGGCACTGGGCGACGAGCCCGGGAAGGCGTGATCACCATGACCGCACAGACTGCTGCTTCCACTGTCGCGGCCGGTTGCGCCGCCCCCGACCAGGCCGCCCCGCTGCCGCTCAGCGTCGACCTGGAGAAGGAGACCGTCATCACCGGCGTCGTGCAGGCGTCGGGTGACCCGGTCGCCGGGGCGTACGTTCGCCTGCTCGACCGCAGCGGCGAGTTCACCGCCGAGGTCGTGACCTCGCCGGCGGGCCAGTTCCGCTTCTTCGCCGCGCCGGGCACCTGGCAGCTGCGCGCCCTGTCGCGCTTCGGCAACGGCGACGCCACCGTCGACGCCGCCCGCGGCGTCAACGAGGTCTCCCTCGCCGTCGCCTAGCTTTCGCCCAAAGGAAGGGCACCTTCTTAACGCTCCGCGTTATAGAAGGTGCCCTTCTTAACGCCTGCTGCCTGGCGGCGCAGGCGGGGGCGGGGCGCGGGAGGGAGTGCCCGGGAGGGCCTCCGCCTCAGCCGTGGGACGGGGATCGGCGGCCACCGCGACACGCCCACGGGCGGGCACGTGGCAGCATGAACGGCGTGACCATCGACCCGCCCGCACCCGAGGCCGCCCCGCAGCCCCAGCCGACGCCGCCTGCCCGCCGCCACCTGTGGACAGCCCTCGTCATCGGCTGGGCTCTGCTGCTGGTGGTGCTCGCCGTCTGGTCCGCCCGCAACGACCCGCCGTCGCTGCGTGACCAGACCACCGCCGCCTCGGCCAAGGCGACGATCGACGAGGTCGTCGGCCAGGTCACGGCACAGGCCCCGGCCGGCGCGACGATCCAGGACAAGGGGTACGCCGAGAAGGGCTGCAGCCTGTCCGCCGCCCGCGACGGCGTCTCGCTGGTCCGCACGCTGATCGTCTCCGGCCCGGTCGGCGGCGAGTCCGCCATGATCGAGGCGCTGGCGGCGGCGCTGCCCGACGCCGTCACCCGGCCCGCCGACGGCCCCAAGGAGGGCTTCTACTACGACGCGGGCAACTACGTCGCGGCCCGCGGCAAGGTGAGCGGCGAAGGCCTGGTCACCGTCGACCTCAGCTCGGGCTGCCGCGTCCCCTGACCCGTCCCGCTCACCGGCACCACAGTGTCAGGAAGGGCGCCTTCTACAACGCGAAGCGTTGCAAGGCGCCCTTCCCTCTTTCGTTCGCTTCGCTAGTAGACGAGGGCCTGGGTGTCTTCGGAGAGGGCTTCCTCGACGAAGACGGCGGCGCCGGCTATGCGGATGCCCGGGAGGACGTCGGCCGGGGTGATCTCGCGGCGAGCGGCGCACTGGGTGCACAGGGTCACGGTTCCGGCGGCCAGGATCGCGTCGAGCAGATCGGGCAGCGGCGCGGAGTGCGGCAGGTCGAACTCGGCCGCCCGGCCGGGCAGCGCGAACCAGCTTGCCTCGCCGGTCAGCCACAGCGACACCTGCGCGCCGGCCGCCACGGCGGTCGCGGCCACGGTGAACGCCTGCGCGCAGCGCTCCGGCGCGTCGGCTCCGGCGGTCGTCTTCACGATGAGTTTGCGTGCCACGTCCGACAGCTTATGCACGCGCGCCCGGCACGCCTCATAGGATCTACCCGTGGTCACCGAGATCGGGTTCGTCAGCCTGCTGGTAGCCGGGTTCGGCGCGCTCGCCGGCGGCCTGGCCTATGTGGCCGTCAAAATCTCCCGCGGCCGCTGGTGAGAGTGCCTGCCCGCCAACGGGTGGGCGAGGTCGCCGGCGAGTTCCGCAGTCGTGAACGAAGAGGGTTGAAACGGTGAGTACTGAAGAGAATCCGCTGCAGCCGCCGCCGTGGCTGAACGCGCCGCCGGTCGACCCGTACCCCTACGAGGAGACCCACGACCTGCGCACCGGGCCGGACCTGCACCCGGACCTGCTGGACCTGCTGCCCTTCGTCGGGGTGTGGCGGGGCCGCGGCCGGGGCGGCTACCCGTCGATCGAGGACTTCGACTACGCGCAGGAGATCCGGATCAGCCACGACGGCCGGCCGTTCCTGTTCTACGAGTCGAAGGCGTGGATCCTCGACGCGGAGTCCAAGCCGGTGCGGCCGGGCGGGCGTGAGGCCGGCTGGTGGCGTCCGGCGGGCAAGGACGGCGACGAGCTGGAAGCCATCATGACCAACCCGACCGGCATCATGGAGCTGTACCTCGGCAAGGTCGAGGCGAACCCGCCCCGGATCGAGATGGTCACCGACTTCGTGGCGCGTACGTCCACCGCCAAGGAGGTCACCGCGGGGCACCGGCTCTACGGCATCGTCGAGGGCGCACTGCTGTACGCCCAGGACATGGCCGCGGTCGGAGAGGGCCTGACGCCGCACCTCAGCGCCCGCCTGATCCGCGTCGGCGGCTGAAGCCGCATCATGCGGAGCCTGCTGCCGGGTCATGCGGAGCCCGCTCCGCGGCCTTGATCGGTGTCCAGCCTGCGCTGCGCTCCGGCTGGACACCGAGCGGCCGCTGCGACGGGCTCCTTACTGAACCGGTGTAGTTTCAGGTCGTGACTGATCAGATTCGTTGGGGCGTTCTCGCCACGGGCGGGATCGCCGCACGCTTCGCGCGCGAGCTGGGCCAGGTGCCGGGCACGGAACTGGCGGCGGTGGGCTCGCGGACGGCGTCGTCCGCGCAGGCCTTCGCCGCCGAGCACGGCGCGGCGCGGTTCCACGGCTCGTGGGAGGCGCTGGCCGCCGACCCGGACGTGGACATCATCTACATCGCGACCCCGCACTCCCACCACCACGCGGCGGCTTCGCTGTGCCTGCGGGCCGGCAAGCCGCTGCTGGTGGAGAAGGCCTTCACGCTCGACCTCGCGTCGGCCCAGGACCTCGTCACCCTTGCCCGGGAACGCGAGCTGTTCCTGATGGAGGCGTTCTGGACGCGTACCCTGCCGTCCACGCTGAAGATCCAGGAGCTGATCGCGGACGGCGCGATCGGCGAGCTGGTCGCGGTCCAGGCCGCGTTCGGCATCGGCCTGGACCCCGAGCCCTCGCACCGCCTGCGCAACCCCGAGCTGGGCGGCGGCGCACTGCTCGACCTGGGCGTATACCCGATCGGCTTCGCCCAGCTCCTGCTCGGCGAACCGAACCAGGTCCGCGCCTGGGCCCACCTGTTCCCCGAGGGCACCGACGAGCGCACCAGCATCTCGCTGGGCTTCCCGTCGGGCGCGGTCGCGTCGCTGTACTGCGGCGTCAACGGCGACGTGCGCAACGCGACGATCGTCGGCACCCACGGCCGCATCGAACTCCCCTGGGGCTTCCACGCCGCCGAACGCTTCGTCCTCCACCGCCACGCCGCGGACCCGGAGGAATTCGAGACCGCCCCCTCCGGCCTGCACTTCGAAGCAGCCGAGGCCACCCGCTGCCTCCGCGAGGGCAAGCTCGAATCCGACCTGATCCCCCTCGCCTCAACCCTCTCCGTCATGCACACCCTCGACGCCGTCCGCGCCCAGATCGGCGTCACCTACTGACCCCCAGAAAAGCGACGATCTTGCGCGTACGGTGGGTACGGCACGCCCTTTCCGGGCATATCACCAACCGTTCGCGCAAGATCGTCGCGATCTTGGCGGCATATGAGGGAATTCAGAAGATGGGGCGGACCAGGACGTAGGCGATGATGGCGGCCAGGGCGGCACCGGGGAAGGTGAGGACCCAGGCCATCACGATGTTGCCGGCGACGCCCCAGCGGACGGCCGAGAACTTCTTGGTGGCGCCGACGCCCATGATCGCCGAGGTGATCGTGTGGGTGGTGGAGATCGGCAGGCCGTAGGCCGCAGCGGTGAACAGCACGCCGCTGGCGACGCTCTCCGCCGCGAAACCGGCCATCGGGTCCAGGTGGATGACCCGGCGGCCCAGGGTGCGGATGATGCGCCAGCCGCCCGCGTACGTGCCGAGCGCCAGCACGGTGGCCGAGGTCCAGAACACCCACTCCGGGATGTGCTCGTTCGAGCTCTGGAAGCCGCCCGTGTACAGCGCCAGCACGATGATGCCCATGGTCTTCGCGGCGTCCTGCATGCCGTGGCCGACGGACATGGCGACCGCCGACGCCGACTGCATGATGCGGAAGAACCGGTTGAGCGGGGTGGGGTGGAAGAACCGCTCCTGCTTCTTCTTCGCGGTCGCCTTGGCCAGCAGGTACACGGCCCAGAGCAGGGCCAGCATGACGAGCGCGCCGAGGATGAAGCCGGTGGCGGGCGACGCGATCATCGGGATGACGACCTTCTCCACGATGCCGCCCCAGAGCACCTCGCCCTGCACGCCGAACGCGATCGCGGCGAGCATCGCGCCGACCAGGCCGCCGATCAGGGCGTGCGAGGACGACGAGGGGATGCCGAAGTACCAGGTCAACAGGTTCCAGGCGATGGCCCCGACCACGCCGGCGAACACGATGCCCAGGCCCGCCTCACCCTCGGGCGGGGTGATGATGCCGCTGCCCACGGTCTTGGCGACCTGGGCGCCGAAGTGCGCGCCGACGAAGTTGCCCAGCGCGGCGATGCCCAGCGCGATCCGCGGGGTCAGCGCCCGGGTGGAGACGCTGGTGGCGATGGCGTTCGCGGCATCGTGGAAGCCGTTGGTGTAGTCGAACACCATGGCCGCGATGATGACCGCGAGCACCGGGATGAGGAGTTCGTTCACGTCAGGCTCCCCGGCCGGCGATGAGGCCGCGCATCAGGACTCCTTGACGGCGATGGTCTCGACGGTGTTCGCCACGTGCTCGAAGGCGTCGCAGGCGGCCTCCAGCTCGTCGGCGACCTCCTTCATCTTGAGGACGGTCAGCGCGTCGTACTCGCCGCTGAACAGCCGGACCAGCAGCATGCGGTAGGTGCGGTCGCCGTCGTTCTCCAGGCGGTTGCACTCGACCCAGTAGTCCTTGAGGCCCTTCATCTGCTTGAGCCGCGGCATGGCCAGGGCGGTGACCTTGGCCTGCTGGTCCAGCACGTCGATCATCTCGATCATCTCGCGCGGCAGCGCCGGGAGCTTGGTCAGGCCGTACAGGTAGACCAGGTTGCCCACGGCCTCCAGGTGGTCCATGACGTCGTCGAGACCGGAGCCGAGGCGGTAGATGTCCTCGCGGTCGAACGGGGTGATGAAGGTGGAGTTGATCTTGTTGTACAGCTCGTGCGTGATCTTGTCGCTGTCGTGCTCGACCTCGGCCAGCCGCTCGCTGACCGACTGCACGTCGGCGCCGGGCAGCGCCAGCTCGGAGAGCAGCTCCGTGCCGCGCACCAGGTTCTGGGCAGCACGGGAGAACATCTCGTAGAAGGCGCCCTCTTGGGGGCGGAGTGAAAACTTCACCGCAAGCACCTTTGGTTTGGTGGTGTCATCCGGACGGTCTAGTCGGGGGGAATGCTAAGCACTGTTACCCGGCGTTCGTGACCCGGTCACCCAGCGCCTTCTTCCCTTCATGGCCCGTTCACCTGCCGTTCACCTTCGCCACGCTGCCCGTTTCCTCACGTTCCAGCCGCTTCGTCTCGGCTTGCGGGTCGAAGCCGGCCGGCGGATAGCTCAGATCCAGGCGTTTCAGGGCATCGAGGATGAGGTGCGCCACGGCCCAATCGCGGTACCACTTCCGGTCCGCCGGGACCACATGCCAGGGGGCGTGATCAGTCCCACACCGCTGGATCGCGTCCTGATAAGCCTGCTGGTACGCGGGCCAGTAGGCACGGTTGTCGACGTCGTCCGGGTCGTACTTCCAGTACTTGGTGGGGTCGCGCAGGCGTTCCAGCAGCCGGCGGCGCTGCTCCTCGTACGAGATGTGCAGCATCACCTTGACCGGGGAAAACCCACTGTCGACAAGCTCACGTTCGAAGCTGTTGATCTTCTCGTACCGCGGTTTCCACACCCGCGCCGGAGCCAGCTCGCGTACCCGCGCCACCAGCACGTCCTCGTAGTGCGAGCGGTTGAAGATGCCCAGGTATCCGGGCATCGGCAGCGCCCGGCGGATCCGCCACAGGAAATCGTGCTGCCGCTCCTCCGCGGTCGGCGGCCCGAAAGCGGTGATCCGCAGACCCTCCGGGTTCATCGTGCCGGCCACCTTCTTCACGGTGCCGTCCTTGCCCCCGCAGTCCATCGCCTGCAGCACCAGCAGCACCCGCCGCTGGTCGGCCGGGTTGACCTTGGCGTTCGCGAACAGCATCTCCTGCTGCCGCGCCAGCTCCTGCCCCAGCGTCACCAGCTCCGCCCGCGCCCACCCCTTCGGGTCCCGCCGAACCTCCTTGCGGCCAGGCAGCCCAGGCGTCCCCGCCGGATCGATCGCCGCAAGGTCCACCCCCGACCCGACCTGCAGCAATCCGGACACGTCCCCCACATCCCGATCATTGCGCACAACCCACCCCCACGCCGCCCATCCCCCAACTTCCACCCCGCCTACCCCGTTGATCATGAACTTATGGCACGGCTCGACGGCAAGTCCTGGCCACAAGTTCATGATCATCTAGCAAACGCGGACGGGCGACCCTCGGCGGCACGGCGGCACGGCGGCTTAATCGATCATGAAGTTAGGCGCACGACACGCCGTCGAGCCGTGCCATAAGTTCATGATCAACGCGGGGAGAGGGGATGGGGGTGGTCAGGGGGAGACGTGGGCTAGCCAGCGGTGGAAGTGGGTGGTGAAGGGTTCCTGGTTGGTGCGGACGGCGTTGAGGAGCCATTGGGCGGCGGCGCGAGCCTGCTGGACGACCTCTTCGGGATAGCCGAATTTGGTCTGGTGGGCGGCGAACTCGTCCTCGTCTACGAGCTGGACCTCGCCGGTCAGGCGGATCTTGCGTACGTCGAGGTCGAGGTCGGTGACGATGACGGTGTCGTCGTTCCAGGTGGCGGGTGTGGTGATGTCGCAGTAGACCGACGTGTTGCGGGGGGCGGCGTTGAACATGGCGGTCCACCAGCCGGTGTGCGGGACCAGGACGACGCCGGGGATCTCGTACACCTTGCCGGTGTCGCTCACCGTGCCGCTGGGGATGCCCAGCCAGGTGCCGTGCTCGTCGCGGCCGAGCAGGGTGGCCGGGAAGGCCCGGTGCGCGCTGCCGTCGAACTTGCGGATCTCGACCCGTACGACGCCCATCGACTACCTCGTTTCACGGCGGTGGCGTATACCCTCGCACCACCGCGCAACGATGCGGGGGTGACGCGGGTCGCGCCCACAATGCGCCATAGTCCCAAATCCGGCGGCGAGGTGGAAGACCGTCGGTGCCAGCCGGTACGGTCATTCGGTGCCGCCGAAGAAGAAGCGAACACGTGACCACAGCGCCCTCGACCTGCTAGAGGCCGCTGTCGGCGCGGTGCCCGGCGGCTCGGCGCGGCCCGGCCAGCAGGCCATGACCGCGGCCATCAGCACGGCCATCGAGTCCGGCGACCACCTGCTCGTGCAGGCCGGCACCGGCACCGGCAAATCGCTGGCCTACCTCGCCCCGGCGCTGACCGTCGACGGGCCTGTCGTCATCTCGACGGCCACGCTCGCCCTGCAGTCGCAGCTGGTGGAGAAGGACCTGCCGCGCATCGGCAAGGCGATCTCCCCGCTGCTCGGCCGCGAGCCGACGTTCGCCCTGCTCAAGGGCCGTCACCACTACGTGTGCCTGGCGAAGCTGGAGCACTCCGACGAGCAGGACCCGCAGGATTCGCTCTTCGACGCGGGCACCAGCGGCAGCGGCGTGAAGTGGCTCGGCGAGTCGGGCCGGCTGGGCAAGCAGATCGAGCGCATCCGCGACTGGGCGATGGAGAGCGACACCGGCGACCGCGACGAGCTCGACCCAGGCGTCGACGACACCGCTTGGCGTTTGGTGTCGACCCCGGCGCGCGAGTGCGTCGGCGCGGCCCGCTGCCCGTACGGGCCGGACTGCTTCGCGGAGCTGTCGCGCGCCCGCGCCCGCGAGGCCGACGTGGTGGTCACCAACCACTCGCTGCTCTCGGTCGACATGATGGCCGGGCGGCACATCGTGCCCGAGCACAAGCTGCTGATCATCGACGAGGCGCACGAGCTGGCCGACCGGGTCTCCAGCGCCGCCCAGGCCGAGCTGACCCCGGACGCGGTGGACCGCACCGCCCGCGCCGCCCGCCCGTTCGTGGAGGGCGAGGAGTACCAGTCCCTCGTCGAGGCGGCCGACGCGCTGACCGTCGGGCTGGCCGAGACCCAGGCCGGGCGCATCACCGGCAAGCTGCCGGCGGGCATCGTCGAGGCGTGCACGCTGCTCGACGGCGCGACCCGCCGCGGTCTGAGCCGGATCGGCGAGATCAAGGCCGAGGACCCGGATCCGGTGCGCAAGCAGCAGGCCAAGGCGCTGCTCGACGAGGTGTCCAAGACCGCGCAGCGGCTGCTGGAGGACAACGAGCACGACGTCGTCTGGGTGGAGCACGAGCCGCGCCGGGCCCTGGTGGTCGCGCCGTTGTCGGTCGCCGGGCTGCTCGGCGAGAAGCTGTACGAGGACCGCACCGTCGTCGCCACCTCGGCCACGCTCACCCTCGGCGGCAACTTCGACACCCTCGCCCGCTCGCTGGGCCTGCCCGTCGCCACCCGGCCGGCCGGCACGAAACCCGACCCGGCCGGGACCACGGCGTCCGGGCCCGGCTGGAAGTCGCTCGACGTCGGCTCCCCGTTCGACTACCCCAAGCAGGGCATCCTCTACGTCGCGGCGCACCTGCCCCGGCCTGCCGCGTCGGGCCTGCCGGACGTCGCCGGGGCGGAGCTGCTGGCGCTGGTCGAGGCGCTCGGCG
Organism: Catellatospora coxensis; assembly: GCF_016862635.1. Classification (GTDB taxonomy): domain Bacteria; phylum Actinomycetota; class Actinomycetes; order Mycobacteriales; family Micromonosporaceae; genus Catellatospora; species Catellatospora coxensis. The sequence goes on from NZ_BONI01000074.1 coordinate 12,241, forward strand.
GGCGTACCCTCGGGCTCTTCTCCTCCCGCAAGGCCGCGCAGCAGGCGGCGGAGCTGCTGCGCGCGAAGACGAACCTGACCGTGCTGCTGCAGGGCGACGAGGCGCTGCCGCTGCTGGTCCGGAAGTTCCGCGAGGACCGCAACAGCTGCCTGCTCGGCGTCATGTCGCTGTGGCAGGGCGTGGACGTGCCCGGTGACGCGTGCCAGCTGGTCGTCATCGACCGGCTGCCGTTCCCGCGCCCGGACGAGCCGCTGGCCTCGGCCCGCTCGGCGGCGGTCGACGCCGGGGGCGGCTCGGGCTTCGCGGCGGTGAGCGTGCCGATCGCGGCCATCCGGCTGGCCCAGGGCGTGGGCCGGCTGATCCGGTCCACCTCGGACAAGGGCGTGGTCGCCGTCCTCGACTCCCGACTGGAGACCGCCCGCGGCTACGGCTCGTTCCTCCGCGCCAGCCTCCCGCCCTTCTGGTACACCACCAAGCAGGAAGTCGTCCTCAAGTCCCTGAAACGCCTCAGCGAGAGCTGACCCCACGCCGCGCGCCCGTCAAGATCGCTCGACTTGCCCGGCACCTGTGCGAATCACTGCTCAAGATACGCACAGGTGCCAGGCAAGTCCGATGATCGAGGGGCGGGCACGCGCCGGGTGGGCAGAGCGGGTCAGCAGTCGCAGCTGCAGTCGCAGCAGTCGCAGTGTTTGCAGACCTTGCAGCAGTTGCAGGCGTCGCAGCAGTTGCCGCAGTCGCAGTGGCCGCAGTCGCAGTTGTTGCACCAGGCCTCGCGGGGCAGGCCGCTCCACGGGCCGGGGTACGGCTCGCGGCAGCAGACCTGACAGGTGCAGCACATCCAGCTGGCCACGGCGCAGCCGAAGATCGGCCCGCGGGTGACCGGCGGCAGTTCGACCTGCGGCCACCAGCACGACCCGCTGCCCGGCGGCTTCGGCTGCCGGCCCTTCTTGCCCGGCTGGACGACCGGCGGGTAGTAGTCCGGGTCGGAGCCGGCGAAGGCGCGCTCGATGGCATGCTCGACCTCGTGCACCAGCAGCCGGTGCACCAGCCTCTTGTCGTCGAAGGCCACCTCGTCCAGGGCCAGCCGGATGCCCGCTGCCGCGTCCCTGGCCAGGGCCCCGGCCTGCGCGAACGACGCCCCGGTGGCGAGCAGCGGGTTCCACGCCCCGGCGGCCCGGTCGGCGGCGAGGTCCTCGACCGCGTCGAGCAGGTGCGCGATCCGGCCGAAGAAGCGGCCCGCCTCGGCCAGCGGATCCGCGTTACCCGGCCGGCCCGCCAGCACCGCGGTGTGCGCGAACGCGGCGGCGGTGGCGAGCTCCGTCGGCTCGGTGACGGTGAGCAGCGACCCGCCCAGGGTGACCGCCCGCTCGACCTCGCGCTGGCCGTGCACGGCGGTCAGCAGGACGCCGGTGTCCAGGCCGAGGTCCAGACCGGACCGGTGCGCCCGGGTGGCCCAGCGACGGGCGAGCAGGCGGGCGCCCGCGGCGACCGGGCGGCGGGCGTACGCACCGTCGCCGTCGGCGGCGTGGTCGGAGAGCTTGGCCGAGGCCAGCACCAGGGAGACCGTCGCGGCCAGCCGCGCGCCCACGCCCTGCGCCACCGGCGCGGTGCGCATGCCGCGCAGCGGGCACGGCCCGGCGGTACGCCGGTGCACGGTCGCCTGCTGCGCCTGGGTCAGCACGGAGATGATCAGGCCGTCGTAGTTGGTGACGATGCGGGCCGCCTGGCCGTGCTCGTCCCGCAGGGCCAGGCACAGGCCGCACAGGTGGCCGAGCCACTCGCCGTGCAGCCGCTCGGACAGGCTGTGCGCGCAGGGTCTGATGATGCCGAACACGGGCGGCAGCCTAGGCGACGCCGTCACCCCGCGCCCGGCCGCTGTCGCCGAGCCGACCGTCCGGACGTCAGCGGGTCACAGGTAGAGGCCCGTGGCGTCCGGCTCGACGCGGGAGGCCGCGACCGCGTGCACGTCGCGTTCGCGCAGCAGCACGTACGCCTCGCCGTGCAGTTCGACCTCGGAGCGCTCGTCCGGGTCGAACAGCACCCGGTCGCCGACCTGGATCGCGCGCACGTGCGGGCCGACGCCGACCGCGGTGGCCCAGGACAGCCGCGTCCCGACCGAGGCGGTGGCCGGGATCACCAGGCCCGCGGACGAGCGCCGCTCCCCCTCGGACGCCTCCTGCTTGACCAGCACCCGGTCGTGCAGCAGACGGATCGGCAGGCCGGTCTCGGCGGTGTCTGGGTTCAGTGTCACGCCGGTCAGGGTACTTCCCCGATGGTGCGGTGGCCGCAGGCGACTAACGTGGTGGCGTTGCCTGTCCACGGGAGGACACCAGTGGGTCGTTTGGACAACTTCAAGGCGAATGTGCGGCGGGCCTACGAGGCCAGCCGCGCCAGTGCCCGCGCCAGGCGCGACCAGGAGGAGCGCGACCGGCGCGAGGCCGAGCAGCCGTTGCCCGAGCCGGCCGAGCCCGAACTGCTGCACCACTCCACGGCCAGCCGCGACGACGTCGACGTGCCGTACGCGCTGCGCATCGGCGGGGCGTGGGCCTGGCGCATCATCGTGCTGGGCATCGCGCTCATCTACCTGCTGCAGTTCCTCGGGAAGATCAGCATCGTCATCGTGCCGGTGCTGATCGCCATGCTGCTGGCCGCGCTGCTGGCACCCGCGGTGCGCTGGCTGAACCGCATCCACGTGCACCGCTCGCTGGCCACCGCGATCGTCGTGGTGACGGGCCTGGCCGCGGTCGCCGGAACGCTGACCCTGGTGATCAACCAGTTCGTCAACGGGCTGCCCGACCTGACCAAGAACGCCGCCGAGGGCGTGCAGCAGATCCAGACGTGGCTCAAGAACGGCCCGCTGCACCTGACCGACGCGCAGATGGGCAGTGCGATCGACTCGGTCACGAAATCCATCACCACGAACAAGGAAGCCCTGACCACGGGTGCCATCACCACCGCGACGACGGTGTTCGAGGTGCTCAGCGGCCTGTTCCTGGTGATCTTCACGCTGTTCTTCTTCCTGCGGGACGGCCGCGTGATCTGGCGCTTCCTGCTGCGCCTGGTCCCCAACCAGGCCCGCGAGCCGCTGGACCGGGCCGGGGTCGCCGCGTGGGCCTCGCTGGGCGCGTACGTGCGGGCCACCGTGCTGGTCGCGTTCATCGACGCGGTCGGCATCGGCATCGCGCTGGCGCTGCTGCGGGTGCCGTTCGCCCTGCCGCTGGCAGCGCTGGTGTTCCTCGGCGCGTTCATCCCGATCGTCGGCGCCACCCTGTCCGGCGCGGTCGCGGTGCTGGTCGCCCTGGTCACCAACGGCCCGCTGACGGCGCTGCTGGTGCTGGCCGCGGTCATCGCCATTCAGCAGATCGAGGGCCACCTGCTCCAGCCGCTGATCATGGGCCGGGCGGTGGCCATCCACCCGCTCGCCGTGATCCTCGGCATCGCCGCGGGCGTGGTGCTGGCCGGGATCGTGGGCGCGCTGATCGCCGTACCGCTGATCGCGGTGCTCAACACGGCGATCCGGCAGCTGGCCGGACGACCGCAACCGGAGCCGGACTCGGTGATCGTCAAAGCGCCGCCGGCCCCCGCCGCCTGACTTTCAGATCTGAAAAGGGCTCCGCCGGTCGCACCGGCGGAGCCCTTTCGTTGCGGCAGCGGCGTCAGGACGCCTGCGGCGGGTAGTACGGCTGCGGCGGGTACGGGTACCCCGGCTGCGCGGGGTACGCCGGGTACGCGGGTGCGGGCGGGGGCAGCAGCACCGGCACCGGCACCACCGGCTCGGCGGGCATGGGCACCGTGCGGGCCACGCCGTCCGGGAACGTCATCCGGTACACCGCCCCGTCGAAGAAGGCCGGCGGCACCTGCGGGTCACGGCCGACGAACACCGCTCTGGTGGTGCTGACGACCTGCAGCAGGTCACGCTCCTCGGTGACGCTGCGAACCCGGTCGGCATCGTATTCGTCGAGGCCGCGGTTCATGCCGTCGCGCACCAGCGCCAGCCGGGTGGCGGCGAACTGGAACTCCTTCATGGCCCGGCGGCCCGGTTCCCCGGCGACCCGCTTCGCCCAGACCCGGGCGGCGTGCCGGCGGGCAAGCGTGCCCATCGCCGCCACCTCGGGCGGGGTGAGCCAGCCGGCCGTGGCGTACGCGGGCAGCACCTGCAACGCCAGCCGGCCCTCGCGGGCACGTACCCACAGCGCGACGCCGATCATCGACAGGAACACCGGCACCATGACCGCGATGTAGCCGTACAGGAAGAAGTAGGGGCTGATCGAGGCGGACAGCGTGGCCATCAGGTTCCACGAGCCGTGCAGGATCATCGCCAGCAGCAGCCCGCCGACCGGCGCGCACCAGCGCACCCAGCTGCTGGCCGAGCGGGCGGCGATGCCGATGCCGATGCCGGTCATCGAGGTGAACAGCGGGTGGGCGAACCCGGAGATCAGGATGCGGCCCAGGAACATGCCGAAGACCAGCTGCGCCCCGGAGTACGGCCCCCACTGCTCGTTGCCCGCGTAGAAGCCGTGCCCGCCCAGGTAGAGGATGTTCTCCACCATCGCGAAGCCGACCCCGGACAGGCCGCAGTAGACGATGCCGTCGGTGATGCCGGACAGCTCGCGGCGGCGCCGCCAGAGGATCCACAGCGGGAACGCCGCCTTGCCCAGTTCCTCGATGAACGGCGCGACCACCGTGGCGACCACCGCGTCGGGCAGGGTGACCACGTTCAGCCAGCCGGAGAAGAACGAGTTGACGCCCAGCGCCAGCAGCGTCGCCGGGAACGCGCCCCACAGGAAGCTGATCACCAGCAGTTTCGGCGGCTCCGGCTCGTACCGGTCGAGCCAGAGGAACGCGGCGACGAGCACCGGCACCGGCAGCAGGGCCGCGGACAGCCCGACCGCGAACGCCAACGGCCCGATCTTCCAGCCCAGATAGCCGAGCATGGCCAGGGCCGAGCCGCCGACGACGACGATCGCGAGCAGCAGCGGCAGCCAGCGCCGGGGGCGCTTGAGCGGCAGCGACGGCTCCGGCAGCGCGGGCGGCGGCCACGGCGCACTGTGGAGGCCGACGTCGGCCCTGCCGGGTTCGGTCCCAGGAGTCGGGAGGTCGGACATGGGCGCAGCCTACCTCCGCTATGCTCGGCGAAAGGTCACGAGTGTCAGCCGCTCTCACATTCACCTGCGCAAGCGGGCGAAAGTGTCGAAAGATGGAGCAAAGCCCCGGCTTGCTGACCGGCAACCCTCTGTAGTTCGCGGTGGGGTGCCCCGGGTGATGACCGGGCCCAGCCCGTTGTCGTGCTGGGCAAGCGCGGACCTTTGCCCTGCCAGGGGTCCCTGACCCCGGAGGTGCCCCATGACCGCGATCGCCCAACGACCCTGTAGTGCCGTCGAGACCGCCGACGTGACGCCCGTGCGCGTGGCCGAGGCGGAGCTGTCCGTGCTCGGCGTGCCCGGTCAGATCAATCTCGACTACGCGGCCACCGCGCCCTGCCTGCGGGCGGCCGCCGACGCGGTCAACGCGCTGCTGCCCTGGTACGGCTCGGTGCACCGGGGCGCGGGCGCGCTGTCGCAGCGCTGCACGCTGGAGTACGAGCGCGCCCGGCAGACCGTCGGCGACTTCGTCGGCGCACGCGAGGGCGACCACGTGGTGTTCACCCGCAACACCACCGACGCGCTCAACCTGCTCGCGCACGCGCTGCCCGCGAGCACCACGGTCATCACGTACGCCGGGGAGCACCACGCCAACCTGCTGCCCTGGCCCAACGCGGTGCGCCTGCCGGTGCCGGGCTCGCCCGACGCCGCGGTGCGCTACCTGGCCGCAGCGCTGGCCGAGGTGCGCCGGGGCAACACCGACGGCGAGGTCCTGGTCGCCGTCACCGGCGCGAGCAACGTCACCGGCGAGCTGTGGCCGGTCGCGCAGCTCGCCCTGATCGCGCACCGGTTCAACGCGCGGGTCGTGCTCGACGCCGCGCAGCTCGCCCCGCATGTGCCGGTCGACGTGTCGGCCCTCGACGTCGACTACGTGGCACTGTCCGGGCACAAGCTGTACGCCCCGTTCGGCGCGGGCGTGCTCGTCGGCCGGGGCGACTGGCTCGACGCCGCTCAGCCATACCTGGCGGGCGGCGGGGCGACCAGCGGGGTCGGCGACGCCACCCACGACGTGCGGTGGACCACCGGCCCGGCCCGGCACGAGGCGGGCACCCCCAACCTGCTCGGCGCGGTGGCGCTGGCGGCGGTGTGCGCCACCCTGGAGGCCGCCGACCGGTACGCGCTGCACGCCGAGGAGCAGCGCCTGCTGGCGAAGCTGCGGGCGGGGCTGGCGGAGCTGCCCGACGTCGCCGAGCTGCGCACCTTCGACGCGGACGCGGCCCGGATCGGCGTGGTGTCCTTCGCGGTGCGCGGCCGCGACTCCGCCGAGATCGCCCAGCGGCTGGCCCGGGAGCACCACATCGGCGTACGCGACGGCCTGTTCTGCGCTCACCCGCTGGCCCGCCGCCTGCTCGGCGAGGCGTCGGTGCGGGCGGGCTGGGACGGCGTGCCCGCCACCGCCCTGCGCGCCAGCATCGGCATCGGCACCACCGACGCCGATGTGGACACGTTCCTCGGCGCCCTGCGCGCCGTCGTCTGAGCCCGCGACCGACGACAGCGGCCGGTGACCCCTGACGGGTCACCGGCCGATCATCGTCCCTGACGGATCAGGGCTCCGGGTGCTAGGCGACGACCTTGCGGCGGCGCGCCAGCAGGAACAGCACGACGCCCGCGAGCGCGACCGCGCCGCCGACACCGGCGATCAGAGCGGTGTTGTCGCCGGTCACCGGCAGTCCGCCGCCGTTGCCGCCGTTGTTGCCGCCGGCCGGCGGAGTGCCGATCTTGATGACGACCTTGGCGGTGTCGTTCTTCGCGTTGCTGTCCTTGCCGACCGAGGTGAGCACGGTCGCCAGGCCGTCGTTGCCGATGGGCTCGGCGTCGATGCGCACCAGCAGCTCGCGGGTCAGCGAGCGGCCCGCCTGCAGCTCGGACTCGAAGCCGCAGCCGAGCTCGGTGGCACCGGTGTACTGCCAGGGCTCCTCCTGCCCGTCCGCGCTGCAGGTGCCGACCTCCGGAGCCTGGTCAGGCGCGACGAAAGAGGTGCCCGCCGGAGCCTTGATCTTGAAGCTCGGCCCGGTGCTGACCTTGCCGACGTTGCTGACCTTGACGTTGATCTTGACCACGTCGCCGACCTTGCCGTAGCCGGGGGTCACGCTGATGGCCTGGTCGACCGCGACCGGGGCGGCCGCGTGCACCGCGAACGACGCGTCGTCGTCGGCCGGGTCGACGTCGCCGGCCTCCTCGGCGTTCGGCACGGCACCCTGCAGCAGGTCCTCGACGAGCTGCTCGAACTGGGCCTCGGTCACGCCTTCGGCGACCTCGAAGCCGTCGGCCGGCTTCATCTCACCCGTGGTGGGCTCCTCGACGGACGTCTTGATGGCCTTGGCGCTGACCAGACCACCGGGCAGCACCGCCGGGCCGCCCACGTAGTTCTGGTGCACGTAGAGCGACAGCAGCGACTCGGGGTTGTAGGCGCCGCCGGGCGGGATCACCGCGTCGGGGTCCGAGCAGGTGAGGACGGTCATGGACTCGTCCAGCTCGCAGATGCCGTACTGGTTGTCGAAGCCGACGAAAGGCGGCACCGTGATGGTGAAGTCCACGCCGTGCACGTACCGGTCACCGTTGTTCCAGATGCCCCAGGCGAGCGGTGCGACGTTGCCGGGCTTCACCGGGATGACCTTGCCGGCGTCGGTGTAGCCGGCGACCAGGTCGAACGCGTAGGACATGAGGTCCGCGCCGTTGTCGACGACCTGCACCGGCACGGTGACGCTGTTGTTGGCCGGGTTGACGTCCCCGCTCGTGGTGAACGACACCGAGAACGATCCCGCGGCGCCCGCCTTCTTGCCGACGTTGCTCAGGAAGACGGCATCGACGTAGGACTCGCCGGGCGCGAAGCCGACCATGCCGCACTTCGCGACCTTGCCCGCGATGTCGCAGCCGATCGCCTCCAGGAGGGTCAGGTCGGCGGTGACCAGGGAGCTGGTCAGGCCGCTGAAGTCGTACGTGACCAGGGTGTCGCCCGAGGCGGCCGTGCCCACGTTCGAGAGGTCCACGCGGAAGGCCTTGTCCTCGGCGTCAACCGCGATCTTCGAACCGGGCACCTTTACGGCGAGGTCGACCCCGCCGGCCGCGTGGGCCGGTGTGCCCAGCACGGCGGAGAGCCCGCCGGCGAGCAGCATCGAGGCACCCGCCGCCAGGGCGGTGCGGATCTTCATTTGTTCCCCCGTCGGGATGTTGAGGAGTTGATCAGCGAGGGACGCTACCCAGATTTCTCCGGGCTTCCACCAGCCGAACGGCTGGTTCCGGGGTGGTCGATCCGGCCAACAGCCCGTCTGACCTGCCGTTCTGCGTCCTCCCGGGACATTCCGGCGGCCCGCAGCAGGTCCGTCGCGGTCGACCGCACCTGGGCGAACACCACCTCGCCGGAGAACTCCAGACCCGCCTGATGGGCCTCTCGCGCCTCGCGCACCGCCCGCACCGCGGCCTGCGCCGCCTGCTCCGGCTCCACCGCGTCGGCCAGCTCCCGGCGCAGCGACGACACCGACTGCGCCAGCGCGTGCACGGCCTCGACCAGGGCGGCGGGCACCGTCTCGCGGTCGCGGATCATCGACACGATCCGGCGTACCAGCACCCGGCTGTTGCGCAGCGAGCGCGCCAGATGGTCCGCGGCCTCGATGTAGGCCTGCAGCAGGCCGTGCTTGCCCCAGTGCAGCGGGGCGATGGTCGCCAGCTCCTTGCTCGCCTTCAGCGACTCGCCGAACGCCCGCAGGTGCGACTCCGCCTCCCGCATACGGTCCAGCGCGTCCTGGGCCGCGGCCGCGTCACCGTGCGCCAGCGCGTCGGCCGCGTGGTGCAGCCCGTCGGCGAGCGAGTCCATCAGCGGCCCAACCGCCCGCTTCACCTCCGTCAGCGGGTTCAGCGGCAGCAGCAGCGCCATCACCAGCAGCGCGATGCCGCCGCCGACGACCGCGTCGACGAAGCGGCTCAGGTAGTAGTCGCTGGTGATCGGCAGCAACGTGGCGACCAGGATGCCGGACGAGGCCGCCTGGGTCACCAGCGAAGCCGAGCCGCCGATGAAGATGGCCAGGTTGATGGCGAGCAGCACCACCAGCGACACCTGCCAGGCGCCCCGGCCGATGACCAGGATGAGCAGCTCGCCGAGCAGGATGCCGACCGCGTTGCCGGCCACGATCTCGGCCGCGCGCCGCATCCGCTGCCCCACCGAGATGGCTAGCGTGACCACCGCCGCGATCGGCGCGAAGAACGGCTGGTAGTGGCCGAGCAGGTTGTGCGCCACGTACCAGGCCAGCCCCGCCGCGACCGCGGCCTGCACCGACAGGATGAGGCTGCCGCGCACCCGCCGCACCCGGTCGCGCAGCGTGATCCGCGTGCGTCGGCCCAGCTCGGCGGCGTCCACCACCTAACTGTGGCGCACCCGGCACCACCCGCCCCGCACATGCGCCAAGATTTGGCCATGACCACCGACGCGAACCCGCTCACCGCCGACCGGTTCGCGGCCACCGCCCGGACCGCCGGGGCCACCGCCCCGGACAGCGTGCTGGCCGAGGTCGGCACCGAGCTGATCAACCGCTGGTCGGAGCCGCACCGCTACTACCACACCGGGGAACACCTGGCCGCCTGCCTGAACCTGGTCGGCGACGAGCCGGCGGTCGCGCTGGCGGTGTGGGGCCACGACGCGATCTACGACCCGACGGCCGCCGACAACGAGGAACGCAGCGCCGTGCTCACCGCCGACCTGCTGACCGAATGCCAGGTGCCGCCCGCGGTGATCGAGGAGGTCACCCGCCTGATCCGCCTCACCGCCGGCCACGCCGTCGCCCCCGGCGACCGCAACGGCGCCCTGCTCGCCGACGCCGACCTGGCCGTCCTCGCCGCCCCCTGGCCCGATTACGTGCGCTACGTCGCCGCCGTCCGAGCCGAGTACGCCCACGTCCCCGACGAGCTCTGGCGCATCGGCCGCAGCACCGTCCTCCAGTCCCTCCTGGCCCTCCCCACCCTCTACCACCACACCCCTGCCCTGGAGACCCCCGCCCGCAGCAACCTCACCCGCGAACTCTCCTCCCTGACCCCGTAGCCGGGGTGGCGCGGGTGAGGTGTTTGGGGATGCGGAGGCCGGCGGCGCGGAGCATGCGGGCTATGTCGCGGGAGGTGGCGTACTGGGCGCCGAGCCAGCGGGCGACCGGGACACGCTCGGCGGGGATGTCGTAGTGGTCGCGGTCGAAGCCGCGGCGGGGCGCGCCGAGCAGTTCGGCGAACGCGTGCAGCTCCGCCAGGGACACGTCGCTGACCAGATGCGCCCACAGCCGGCCGTGCGCGGGCCAGACCGGGCTGTCGACATGGATCACGCGTCCACGCTAGCGTGCGAACGTGACCTTCCTCGACGAGCTGACGGCTGCTCTGGGCCCCGACCGAGTGATCACCGATCACGACCTGCTGATCTCGTACCGGCGTGACGAGGCGGATCTCTGCGAGGCGGGTACGCCGCTGGCGGTCGTACGCCCGGAGGAGACCGCGCACGTGGCCGCCGCGGTCGCGATCGCCGCGCGGCACGGGGTGCCGGTGGTGCCGCAGGGCGCCCGGACCGGGCTCGCCGGCGGTGCGAACGCGATCGACGGCTGCCTGGTCGTGTCGATGCTGGCCATGAACCGCATCGTCGACCTCGACACCGCCAACCGGATCGCCACCGTCCAACCGGGAGTCGTCAACGCGGTGCTGGCGCGGGCCGCGCTCGCCGAGGGGCTGCGCTACCCGCCCGACCCGGGCTCGTGGGAGTCGAGCACCATCGGCGGCAACGTGGCCACGAACGCGGGCGGCATGTGCTGCGTGAAATACGGCGTCACCACCGAGTACGTGCTCGGCCTGGAGGTCGTGCTCGCCGACGGGCGCGTGCTGCGCACCGGCCGCCGCACCCCGAAGGGGGTCGCCGGATACGACCTGACCAGGCTTTTCGTCGGTTCGGAAGGCACCCTCGGCATCATCACCGAGATCACCGTGGCGCTGCGGCCGGCCGCCGAGGAGTCGCTGACCATGGTCGCGGTGTTCCCGACCACGGCCGCGGCCGGTGACGCGGTGAACCGGATCTTCGCGGCGGGGCTCGCCCCGAGCCTGCTGGAGCTGCTGGACCGGGTGCACCTGGAGGCGCTGGAGGCGTACCGGCCGATGGGGCTGGACACCTCGGCCGCCGCGCTGCTGCTGGCCGCGGTGGACACCGGTTCGCGGGCCGCCGCCGATCTGGAGGCGATCGCCGAGCTGGCGCGGCAGGCGGGCGCGGGCGAGGTGTGGCAGGCCACCGACGCTATGGAGGCCGCCGAGCTGCTGCAGGCGCGGCGGCTCGCGCACCCGGCGATGGAACACCTGGCCCTTTCGCTGTACGAGCACGGCGGGCTGATCATCGACGACATCGCGGTGCCCCGCACCCGGCTGGCGGAGCTGCTCGACGACATCGTGGAGATCGCCGCCAAGCACGACGTGCCGGTCGGCGTCGTCGGCCACGCGGGCGACGGCAACCTGCACCCGAACATCGTGGTGGACCGCGCCGACCCGGCCAGTGTCGCCGCCGGCCAGCGCGTCTTCGACGAGATCATGGAACGCGGCCTGGCGCTCGGCGGCACCTGCACCGGCGAGCACGGCGTCGGCCTGCTCAAACGTGACTGGCTCGCGACGGAACTCGGCGAGGTCGGCGTCGACGTGCAACGCGCCATCAAGTCCGCCCTCGACCCCACCAGCCTCCTGAACCCCGGCAAGGTCCTGCGCTGACCGAGGTTCGCGGCGAACCCGCAGGTCACAGGCGTGCCGCGTTAAGAAGGTGCCCTTCCTCTACGTATGGCGATGGGAAGGTGCCCTTCCTTTGGCCTTAGACGGCGGTGAGGCGGGTGGTGTTGGCGGCGGCGTCGTCGGGCATGCGCTGGGATTCGCGTTCGGCGTCCACGCGGGCGAGGTAGGTGGTGATCTCGGATTCGGTGGTGGCCGGGGACCAGTCGAGGACGGGGGCCATGAGTTCGGCGGTGCGGCGGGCGGTCTGGACGCCGCGGTGGGCCGTCTCGATGGAGATGCGGGTACGCCGGGCGAGCACGTCGACGACGTGGCGGGCGCCCTCGTGGCGGGCCGCGTAGACGACCTCGGCCGACAGGTGCTCGGGTGCGCCGGGCAGCGGCTCGGCCAGCGAGCGGTCCGCGTCGATCAGGGCGAGCAGCTCGGTGGTGAGCGTGCCGTAGCGCTCCAGCAGGTGTTCCACCGCGCCGACGCTCAGCTCGTGGCGGCGGGCCAGGTCAGCGCGGTCGCGCCACATCGCCTCGTAGCCGTCCGCGCCGAGCAGCGGCAGGTCGGCGGTGCCGCTGTGCCGTACGTCGCCGAGCCGGCGAACCGCCTTGTCGATCACGTCCTGGGCCATCACCCGGTACGTGGTGAACTTGCCGCCCGCGACGAGCAGCAGCCCGAGCAGCGGTTCGACCACGGCGTGCTCGCGTGACAGCGCCGACGTCGAGTCGGACTCGCCCCGCAGCAGCGGCCGCAGCCCCGCGTACACGCCCTCGATGTCGCCGCGGGTCAGCGGCCGGTCGAGCACCTCGTTGACGTGCGACAGCAGGTAGTCGATGTCCTTTGCCGACGCGGCGGGGTGGGCGCGGTCCAGCTCCCAGTCGGTGTCGGTGGTGCCGATGATCCAGTGCCCGCCCCACGGGATGACGAACAGCACGCTGGACGCGGTACGCAGGATCAGGCCGACCTCGCCGGTGATCGCCGAACGGGGCACCACCAGGTGCACCCCCTTGGAGGCCCGCACCCGGAAGCCGACCCGCGCGTCGGGCAGCCACGACGACACGTCGTCGCTCCACACCCCCGTCGCCGCGACCACGGTCTTCGCCCGCACGTCGAACTCCGCGCCGTCCGCGCTGACCCGTACGCCGGTCACCTGGCGCGCCTGCCGCAGCAGGCCGACGGCCTCGACCCCGGTCACCACGGCCGCGCCGAGGCTGGCCGCGGTGCGGGCCACCGTCACCACGAACCGGGCGTCGTCGACCTGCCCGTCGTAGTAGCGGATCGCCCCGGCCAGGCCCTCCTCGCGCAGCGACGGGAACAGCCGACGCGCGCCGGACTGGGTCAGGTGCCGGTGCAGCGGCATGCCGCGCCCGCCCCCGACCAGGCCCGCGAAGGCGTCGTACAGCGCCACGCCGGCCCCGTAGTAGAGCCGGTGCCAGGCCCGCTTGGCGACCCCGGCGACGCCCGGCGTCTCGGCGGGCAGCGGCACCAGGAACGGCACCGGCCGCACCAGGTGCGGGGCCAGCCGGGTGGCCAGCAGGCCGCGTTCCCGCAACGCCTCGTGCACCAGCGGGAACTCCAACTGCTCCAGGTAGCGCAGGCCGCCGTGGATCAGCTTGGACGAGCGCGAGGACGTGCCCGCGGCGAGGTCGCTCGCCTCGATCAGGGCCACGCGCAGGCCGCGCGAGGCGGCGTCCAGCGCCGCGCCGACGCCGGTCACCCCACCCCCGACGACCAGGACATCGAACTCTTCGTCGCGAAGCCTGCGCAGGTCGGCTGCGCGGCGCTCCGGGGACAGAGCACCTGCGGCGAAGCGGGACACGCTGCGGTCACGCATTCCACCAAGGTACCGTGCGGCTGTGCTCCCACACGGTGACAGCCAGGGTGTTCCGCCTCATGTTCCGACCGTGCCCCCATCCGCGCACGCGGATGTCGCACCACGGTCGCCGGTCGGCGCGATCGTCGCCGCCGTCCTGGTCGGAGTGTGGGCGGTCGTGGTCGCCGTGCTCTCCCAGTACGGCCTCGTGCTCACCGCGCAGGTGCTGCTCCAGCTCGGTATGCAGCTGCCCGGGCTCCTCTGGCCGCTGGCGGGTCTCATCGTCGCGCTGCTGGCCGGCGTCCCGGCGCTGGTGCTGGCCCTGCTACCCAAACACGAGCCGGTACGCGCGGCCGGCCGCGCCTTCTTCCTGGGCGCGCTGGCGCTGGGCGGGGGCAGCGCGCTGCGGCTGATCCCGGCCACCGCCAACGAGCTCTACCTGCTGGTGTACGCGGTGCTGGCCGGCGCGGCCGCGTTCCTCCTCTACCGCCGCGCCACGAACCAGCCCACGGCCGCGGCCGCCGTCCCGCCCGGCACGGGCGGCACGGGCGGCACGGGCGGCACGGGCGGCACGGGCGGCACGGGCGGCACGGGCGGCGAGACTCCCGCACCGGCCGCGGTGGAGCCCACCACGGCGGTCGCGCCGGTGGCGGTGACGCCCGGGGCCCTGGGTTGGGCCGTGCTCGCAGGAGTGCTGGTGCTGGTGCCGTATCTGTGGGCGGGCGCGTTGGGCGGGTTCACCGAGTCCATCGCCGCCGCCCTGGCCGCGCTCGCCGCGGGCGCGCTGGCCATGGTGATCCTGGGACCGGGCCTGTGGCGGCACTTCACCGACCGTGGACGGCCTACCCTGGTGCTGTCCGGCGGCCTGGTGGCCGGGGTGGTGCTGGCGCTGCTCGCGGGCGGCACCGGCGCGGCCGGGACACAGGTGCTGCTCCTGCTGGTCCTGCCGCCGCTGGGCTTCGCGGTCGCCGCTCTCGTGCCGGGCTCGCCCCGCGGCTGGACCACGCTGATCCTGGTGGCGCTGGCCGCGTTCGGGCCGCTGGGCTACGTCGACCCCGACGAGATGAACCTCGGCCTGATCGGCCGCGACGTGCCGTACTACGCCGTGCTGGCCGCCCTGATCGCCTGGCTGGTGGCGCTGGCGCTCGGCGTCGCGTACGGCGTCGGCCTGCTGCGCACCGTGCGCGAACCGGCCGCCGCGCCGGAAACGGGGCAGCTCGGCCCGGCCAGTCAGTGGCCCGGCGCGCGGCCGACCGCGACCGCGTGGCCCGACACGCAGGCACCGTGGCCGGGCGCGCCCGCGCCGGTCGTGCGCGAGCGGGCGCAGGTCATGCCGCGTACCGGCGGGCGGGCGCTGGCGGCCGGGCTGGCCGCCGCGGTCGCGCTCGGCGCGGGGGCGTACTACCTGACCGCCGGCCAGCCCGGCTTCTTCGGCGACCGGCTCTTCGTGGTGATGAAGGAGCAGGCCCCGCTGGCCGGGCTGCCCACCACGACCGGCCTCGGCGCCGGCCGTGACCAGCGGGTGGACGCCGTCTACCGGCGGCTCGTCGAGCACGCCGACCGCACCCAGGCCGCGCTGCGCACCGAGCTGGACCGCTGGAACCTGCCCTACCAGCCGTACTACCTGGTCAACGCGATCCTGGTGAACGGCGGCCCGGAGGCGCGGGTGTGGCTGGAGTCCCGCTCCGACGTGGACCGGGTGCTGACCGACCAGCGGCTGCGCCCGCTGCCCGCCGAGATCCCGATCCAGCACGGCGGGGTGCGGCAGGCGCCGACCACCGCGCAGTGGAACCTGAAGATGGTCGGCGCGCCCGACCTGTGGCTGCGCGGGGTGACCGGCAAGGGCATCGTCGTCGGCTCCTCGGACTCCGGGGTGGACGGTTCGCATCCCGCGCTGGCGGCGAACTTCCGCGGCGGCGACGACTCCTGGCTGGACCCCTGGTCGGACAGCCGTACCCCGATCGACCACAACGGCCACGGCACGCACACCACGGCTACCGCCGTGGGGCGCAACCTGGTCGGCGTCGCCCCGGACGCCCAGTGGATCGGCTGCGTCAACCTGGAACGCAACATGAGCAGCCCATCCCTCTACCTGGACTGCATGCAGTTCATGCTCGCGCCGTACCCGCACGGCGGCAACCCGTTCACGGACGGCCGCCCGGCCCGCGCCCCGCACGTGCTCAACAACTCGTGGAGCTGCCCGCCGCTGGAGGGCTGCGACGACACCGTGCTGCAGCCTGCCACGTCGGCCCTGGCCGCGGCCGGGATCGCGTTCGTCGCGGCGGCCGGCAACACCGGCCCGCAATGCGGCTCGCTGGATGTTCCGCCGGCCACCGACCCGGCGGCGATCACCATCGCGGCGGTGGACCAGACCCGCCGGATCACGTCGTTCTCCAGCCGGGGACCGGCCGGCCCGAAACCGGACCTGGCCGGGCCGGGTGAGGCGGTGCTGTCGGCGATGCCCGGCGACACGTACGCCGAGCTCAGCGGCACGTCGATGGCGACACCGCACGTCGCCGGGGTGATCGCGCTGCTGTGGTCGGCCCGGCCCGAGCTGGTCGGCGACCTGGCCCGCACCCAGCAGCTGCTGCGCGGCACCGCGCAGCCCGCGCTGCTGGCCAACGCCCCGCCCGCCTGCGCCACCGAGGCCGCCCAGGCGGGGGCGGGCATCGTCAACGCGGCGGAGGCGGTCGTCGCCTCCGCCAGGTAGGCTTCCCCTCCATGATCACCCCTTACGAGCCGCTGCACCGGGCCGCCGTGATCGATCTGCTCGACCGGTCGCTGCTGCCCGAGGACGCGGCCGAGGCGGCCGACATCGTCGAGCTGCTGCACGGCTCGGCGGGCTTCGTCGCGATCGACGGCGACGCGATCGACGGCGACGTCGTGGGGGTCGCGCTGGCGTCCACGGGCCGCAAGGACCCGACGGTCGGCCACCTGGACCTGCTGGTGGTGGACCCCGCGTTCCGGCGGCAGGGCCTGGCCCGCGAGCTGGTCGCCGCCGTCGAGGGGCAGTTGCGGGCGCGCGGGCTTACCGCGGTGCGGGTCGCCGGCAACCCGCCCACGCACGCGTGGCCCGGGGTGGACGTGCGCTACACCCCGGCCGTGTGCGCGCTGACCGCGCTCGGATACGCCCACGACCGTACGGCCTGGAACATGACCGCGGACCTGACCGAGGGCTCGCCCGCGCTGCGGGAGACCCGGACCGCGCAGGAACGGCTGGCCGCCGCGCACGTCGTCGTGCGCGCGGCGACGCCCGACGACCTGCGGGAGCTGCGGCCGCTGATCGCCGCCGAGTGGGGCCCGGCCTGGGTGGCCGAGGTGGAGCGGGCCGTCGGCGGGGCCGGTGGCTGCCACGTCGCCATCCGCGACGGGCAGCCGATCGCGTTCGCCGCGTGGGGCGGCTGCCGCCCGAGCTGGTTCGGCCCGATGGGCACCCTGCCCGCCGCAGCGGGCCTGGGCATCGGTGGGGTCCTGCTGCGACGGTGCCTGCGCGACCAGGCCGACCGCGGCATCACCCGGGCGCAGATCGGCTGGGTCGGACCGGTCCCGTTCTACTCGGGAGCGGCCGGTGCGGTGATCGAGCGGGTCTTCTTCCTCTTCCACAAACCGCTATGAGTCGGGCTTTTTTCGCATTTCAGATTAGAACTGTGGGTTTGGGGGCACCATGAGGATGTGGCAGCCCCGACCAGCCCCATAGCCGAACCCCACGAGACCAAGGGCGCGGCGATCATGGTCGCCGCCGCGGCGGCGGTGGGTGGCTTCCTCTTCGGGTACGACACCGCGGTCATCAACGGCACCGTCGACGCCCTGCGCAACACCTTCTCGCTGGGCTCGGTGGCGCTCGGCTTCGTCGTGTCGTCGGCCCTGCTCGGCTGCGCCGTCGGCGCCTGGTTCGCCGGCCCGCTGGCCGACCGGCTCGGCCGGGTACGCGTCATGCTGATCGCCGCCGGGCTCTTCATCGCCAGCGCGATCGGCTCCGGCCTCGCCTTCAGCCCCGTCGACCTGACGTTCTGGCGGCTCATCGGCGGTCTCGGCGTGGGCGCGGCGAGCGTCATCGCACCGGCGTACATCGCCGAGGTGTCACCCGCGCACATCCGCGGCCGGCTCGGCTCGCTGCAGCAGCTCGCCATCGTCAGCGGCATCTTCGTCGCGCTGCTGGTCGACTACCTGCTGGCCGACGTGGCGGGCGGCGCGATGGAGGCGGTGCCGTGGGGCGGCGCGGCCTGGCGCTGGATGTTCGCCTCCGCCGCCATCCCCGCGATCATCTACGCGGTGCTGGCGCTGCAGATCCCGGAATCACCCCGATACCTGGTGCGCCGGGGCCGCCTCGCCGAGGCCCGCGACGTGATCAAGCGGCTGATCGGCGGCGACGTCGACAAACGCATCTCCGACATCAAGCAGACCGTGGCCGGCGCCACCGAGAAGGTCCACCTCAGCGTGCTCAAGGGGCCCCGACTCGGTCTGCTGCCCATCGTCTGGGTGGGCATCCTGCTCTCGGTGTTCCAGCAGTTCGTCGGCATCAACGTGATCTTCTACTACTCGTCGGCGCTGTGGGCGTCGGTGGGCTTCAGCGAGTCCGACGCGCTGCTGATCACGGTCATCACCAGCGTCACCAACATCATCACCACGCTCATCGCCATCGCCCTGGTCGACAAGGTCGGCCGCAAGCCGCTGCTGCTCGTCGGCGCGGCCGGCATGGTGCTCACGCTAGGCGTCATGGCCTGGTGCTTCTCCACCGCCGCCCAGACGATCGGGCCCAACGGCGAGACGCTGACCACGCTCAGCCCCGCGATCGGCAAGGTCGCCCTCGTCGCCGCCAACCTGTACGTGGTCGCCTTCGGCATGAGCTGGGGCCCGGTGGTCTGGGTGCTGCTGGGCGAGATGTTCAACAACAAGATCCGCGCCACCGCGCTGGCCGTCGCCGCCGCCGCGCAGTGGATCGCGAACTGGCTGATCAGCACCACGTTCCCGGCCCTGTCGAACATCGGCCTGACCTTCGCCTACGGCCTGTACGCCCTGTTCGCCCTGCTCGCCTTCCTCTTCGTCTGGAAGGCCGTCCGCGAAACCAAGGGCCGCGAACTCGAAGCCATGTGACCCCCACCGCCCTCGCCGCCCGCCCCCACCTGCCGCAACTCTTAAAGACTTGCGGCCTCATCGCGACCCGGAGGCCGCAAGTCGTTAAGAGTTGCGCCACGTCAACGCGGCGGGCCCTGGGGAAACGGGAAGGCCCCCGAGCGGAGCTCGGGGGCCTTCGTCGTGTTCAGGTGTTCAGGGCTTCTGACGGATCAGAAGTCCATCTCGCCACCGCCGGGGCCGGCGGGCGCGGCGGCCGCCTTCTCCGGCTTGTCGGCCACGACGGCCTCGGTGGTGAGGAACAGGGCCGCGATCGAGGCCGCGTTCTGCAGCGCCGAGCGGGTCACCTTGGCGGGGTCGAGGATGCCGGCCTTGAGCAGGTCGACGTACTCGCCCGAGGCGGCGTTGAGGCCCCAGCCGGGCTCCAGGTTGCGCACCTTCTCCACCACGACGCCACCCTCGAGGCCCGCGTTGACGGCGATCTGCCGCAGCGGGGCGTCGAGCGCGACCTTGACGATGTTGGCACCGGTGGCCTCGTCGCCCGAGAGGTCCAGCTTCTCGAACGCGGTCTTGCCGGCCTGCACGAGCGCGACGCCGCCACCGGCGACGATGCCCTCCTCGACGGCCGCCTTCGCGTTGCGAACGGCGTCCTCGATGCGGTGCTTGCGCTCCTTGAGCTCGACCTCGGTGGCCGCGCCGACCTTGATCACCGCGACACCGCCGGCCAGCTTGGCCAGGCGCTCTTGCAGCTTCTCACGGTCGTAGTCGGAGTCCGACTTCTCGATCTCGGCGCGGATCTGGTTCACCCGGCCGTTGATCTGGTCGGCGTCACCGGAGCCGTCGACGATCGTGGTCTCGTCCTTGGTCACGACGACCTTGCGGGCGCGACCCAGCATGTCGAGACCGGTGCTGTCGAGCTTGAGGCCGACCTCCTCGGACACGACCTGGCCACCGGTCAGGATCGCGATGTCCTGCAGCATGGCCTTGCGGCGGTCGCCGAAGCCCGGGGCCTTGACGGCGACGGACTTGAAGGTGCCACGGATCTTGTTGACGATCAGGGTGGCCAGGGCCTCGCCCTCGACGTCCTCGGCGATGATCAGCAGCGGCTTGCCGCTCTGCATGACCTTCTCGAGGATCGGCAGCATGTCCTTGACGTTGCTGATCTTGCCGTTGACGATGAGCAGGTAGGGGTCCTCCAGAACCGCCTCCATGCGCTCAGGGTCGGTGATGAAGTAGGCCGAGTTGAAGCCCTTGTCGAAGCGCATACCCTCGGTGAGCTCCAGCTCCAGCCCGAAGGTGTTGCTCTCCTCGACGGTGATGACGCCTTCCTTGCCGACCTTGTCCATCGCCTCGGCGATGATCTCGCCGACGGTCGGGTCAGCCGCGGAGATCGAGGCGGTGGAGGCGATCTGCTCCTTGGTCTCGACGTCCTTGGCGAGCTTCGACAGCTCCTCGGCCACCGACGCGACGGCGGCCTCGATGCCCCGCTTCAGAGCCATCGGGTTCGCACCGGCGGCAACGTTGCGCAGGCCCTCGCGGACCAGCGCCTGGGCCAGGACGGTCGCCGTCGTCGTGCCGTCACCGGCGACGTCGTCGGTCTTCTTGGCGACCTCCTTGACCAGCTCAGCGCCGATCTTCTCGTACGGGTCCTCGAGCTCGATCTCCTTGGCGATGCTCACACCATCGTTGGTGATGGTGGGGGCGCCCCACTTCTTCTCGAGCACAACGTTGCGGCCCTTGGGGCCGAGCGTCACCTTTACGGCGTCAGCGAGGACGTTCATTCCCCGCTCGAGGCCGCGGCGAGCCTCCTCGTCGAACGCGATAATCTTGGCCATAACGGCGTTGTCCTCCTGGACAATCCGAGGTCGGAGAGCTGGCCCGCGACGACCGGCTGCCACCATTCGGCAGCCCCGCAACTCCGACTTCTGGTCTCGTATTGGCACTCACACGAGGAGAGTGCCAATCACCTGTTTAGCACTCTCGCCCCCCGAGTGCAAGCGAACACGGGATGATCACAGGTGGTTCACCAGGTGCGGCCGAGTTCGATGACCGCCGGTTCGGAGCCGCCCGGCACGGGATCGGCGGAGGGCGCGCCGGGCGTCGCCGACAGGGCCACCCGGTGCAGGTAGGCGGCCGTGAGCGCGGTCATCGTCACGGCCGACACCAGCACACCGATGATCGAATTCATCGTCAGCTGCAGGCTCCACGGCAGCGCGTGCGACACCTCGGCCTGGAACGCCTGGGCCAGCACCAAGGTGGCCAGCCGGTCGACGGCGAAGCCGAACGCCAGCATCGCGACGATCTGCCCGATCGTCGCCGCGCGGCTGTGCGCCAGCAGCCACGCCCGCCCCGGTCCACGCCGCTCGAACAGCACCACCAGCGGCAGTAGGGCGGTGGCGAAGGTGAGGTACCAGCCGCCGACGGTCACCACGGTGGAGAGGGTCTGGAACGACGAGATCGAGTACGGGTAGTCCATCGACCGGTAGAGCACGTAGACGCTGCCCGCGACATGGACCAGGCCGATCCCGACCAGCCACAGGGTCAGCGGGCCCGCTCGCCGTACCCCCAGTCCCAGCGCCGCGCCGACCCGAACCCGGCGGCCCTCGCCGGCACCGCGCAGCACCTCGACCGCCGCAGCCCAGGCCCAGGCGGTGCACGCACCGGACAGCACGGTGGGCAGCACGTAGACGGCGGCGATGAAGACGGGTTCGTCCACACCGAGCCCCGGGCTGGGTGTCGACGTGGCGAACAGCAGCAGCCCGCCGACGGCGAGCAGATCGACCGCCCCGGTGCCGACGCTGATCGCGAGCACCCGCCACCAGCAGGTCCGTAGCAGGGTCAGGGTCTCGCCGAGCCAGGACGGCCTGGTCGGGATCGGCTCGGTCACCGCGCGGCCAGCTCGTCGACGAGCCGGCGGGTGGAGACGGCGTCCTCGGCGCCGCGGCGCTCGGCGTACGTGATGAGGATGCCGCTGAACAGCACCATCGTCAGCGGAATCTCGATGACGGCGCCGAGCAGGGTGGTGCCGCCGGTGACCGCGACGGCCAGGGCGGTGTCACCCGGGGGGACGGCCGCGGCGCCGAGCGCGCCGAGCATCTGCTCGATGACGGAGCCGGCGATCAGGGTGAGGCCGAGCAGCAGCAGCCGTCCGGTGGTCGGCCAGAACGCGGCGTGCAGCAGCGTGCCGGAGCGGCGCAGCGGGCCGCCGCGTTCGAACAGGAACGCCGGGCCGAGCAGCGCGATCACCAGGGTCAGGTACACCGCGACGATGATCATCGGGATGAGCCCGAGCAGGGAGGCGATCTGCACGCAGCACGCGGCGACGGCGATGACGCCGATGGCCACGAGCAGGTAGGCCAGCACGTGCCAGGCGGCGAGGCCGAGCATGCGGCGCAGCCCGTAGCGCATCGCCTCGCCGACGGTCACCGGCAGTCCGGCCGCCTGCCGGGTGGCCAGGTGCGTGGCCGCGGCGTAGCCGAGCATCTGGAGCAGCAGCACGACCACCACGTACACGAGCACGGTGGCCAGCAGCGTGGCGATCAGCTCGTCGACCATGTCCGAGCGGCTGAGGCTGGTCAGGTCGAAGCTGGTGCCCGCGACCACGCCGGCGACCAGCAGCACGCCGAACACGACGGTCGGCAGCAGGTGGGTGAGCGCGAAGATGACGAGCAACTGCCGCCACGAGCGCCGCAGCACGCCGCCCACCCGGTAGGACCAGCCGCCGAACCCCTGCGCCTCCGGATTGACCAGCGGGTCGTGCTCCGGGCCGAAGTCCGGCATGGCCGCGCGGTATGCCTCGTCGGGCGGCCGGAAACCCTGCTCGGACGGCAGCGGCTCACCCGCGTCGTAGGGGTTGGGGATCGGCTCGGACATGTGCTGCTCCTGGTCGGAGGAAGGGGCCGCCCAGTCTGGCACGCCCTCGCCCACGCCGCTGTCCCCCGCGATCCGAGGCCGTCCCGGGACAGGCGGAAGGGCCCCGATCCTGTGGGATCAGAGCCCTTTCCGTATTACTCAAGCTTTGATGGCCAAGCGGTCAGGCGATGACCCGGACCTTCTCAGCCTGGGGGCCCTTCTGGCCCTGGGCGATTTCGAACTCAACGCGCTGACCGTCGTCGAGCGCCTTGTAGCCGTCCATCTCGATCGCGGAGAAGTGGACGAATACGTCCTGCCCTCCGTCGACCGCGATGAAGCCGTAGCCCTTCTCGCTGTTGAACCACTTGACGGTGCCCTGTGCCACGGTGCACTTCCTCACTTCTGTAAAGCTGGGCGGTCCTGTAGCGGGCCACCCCCGGCTGGTGTTGTCAGCCGTCCTCGCACGCTACACGAGCACCGGTACCCTCGCACAGCCCCAAAACGGACCTGTAATGCTCCCATTACAGTTCGACAGTCGGCAATCTGACCCAGAGCGCGCTCTATGGCGTGACCGGTTGGCCCGACCGGGGGTTGGGTGGAACGTGGACAACCGCCGCCGCCTCCGTTCGGGCCGCATTCCGGCCGCCTTCATGCCCGTCATCGCGACCTCGGTGTGCGCCGTCGCCTTACTGGTCACCGGTGCGGTCATGCAGTGGGCGCTGCACCACCGATCGAACGCGGCACCGCGGCCGGGGGCGTCCCGCGACAACGAGGCGGCGTCACCCGCCAGGCTGGAACTTCCCCCCGTACGGCTGGACACCGAGGGCTTCGCCAGCTGGGCGATGCTGGACCGGCGCACCGGGCAGATCGTCGGCTCCTCCAACCTGGACGCCCCGAGCGACACCATGTCCCTGGTGAAGGTGTGGCTGGCCGCCGACTTCCTGCGCCGCACCGACTACCCGGACGAGCGCAGCCTGAACCGGTTGATCATCATGATCCGCGACTCGGACAACAAGGCCGCCTACGAGTTCTACGAGCGCAACGGCGGCCGCGCGGGCATCGAGCGCATGGTGCAGATCTGCGGCCTGACCGAGTCGAAGCCGTACCGGATCGACGGCTACTGGTCGAACACCGAGGTGTCGGCGCGCGACGTGGCCCGGCTCGGGGTCTGCCTGGCCGACGGCAGGGCGGCGGGACCGCACTGGACGGACTGGCTGCTCACCCAGATGCGCCTGGTGCGCGGGGTCGGCGACTTCGGGCCGCGGGCCGCGTTCCCGCCGGAGGTCGCGGCCACCATCGCCATCAAGAACGGCTGGCTGCTGCGCACCGAGGACAAGCTGTGGCACATGGCCTGCCTGGCGGTCACCGACCACTGGAGCATGAGCGTGCTGCTGCGCTACCCGGCCCGCTACGGCTTCGACCACGGCCGCGACCTCTGCGCCTCCGTCGCCGAACAACTCAAACCCGCCCTCCCCTGAAACGAAAGGAAGGGCACCTTCACAACGCCATGCGTTGTAGAAGGTGCCCTTCCTGACTTTCCAGGGCGCTGAGCTGCGCGCCCGTCGCGCTAGGCCGCGGCGGCCGGGCGGCGCGACTGCACGATGCGGAAGCGGCTCGCCACGAACGCGCCGTCGGTCAGCGCCGCATTGGCGGCCGGGTTCGCACCCGAGGCGTGGAAGTCGGAGAAGGCCGCCGACTGGTTGACGAAGATGCCGCCGGTCAGGTTCGCCGACAGGTGCACGCCCACCTCCATCGCCGCCTGCTCGACCGCGTCGAGCACGGCCTCGTCGGTGCTGTACACCGCCGCGGTGATCGCGCCCTTCTCGCCGACCGTCTCCCGGAAGATGTCGATGCTCTGCGCGGTCGACTCCGTCGGCACCGCGAAGGTCACCGGGCCGAAGCACTCGCTGCCGTAGCCGTCGGTCACCTTCACGATCATCGGGGTGCGGACCACCGCGTCGGCGTACGCCGGGTGGGCCAGCTCGGCCGAGTCGAGCACCACGTCGCCCATCTTGCGGGCGGCCGCGATGCGCTCCACCACGTCGTCGTTGACGATCGCGCCGGTGAACTCGACGGCCTTGGCCGGGTCGGCGGTGATCGCCCGGACCGCGCCGGCGATGCCGTCGACGACCTCGTCGAAGCTCTTGTGCCCGGCCTCGGTCTCGATGCCGCCGGCCGGGATGAGCAGGTTCTGCGGGGTGGTGCACATCTGGCCGCTGTACAGGGTGAGCGAGAAGCCCAGGTTGCGGCACATGCCGGCGAAGTCGTCGGTCGAGTCGACGACGACGGTGTTCACGCCGGCCTTCTCGGTGTACACCTGCGCCTGCCGCGCGCTGTCCTCCAGCCAGTCGCCGAAGGCGGTGGAGCCGGTGAAGTCGATGAGCCGGATTTCCGGCCGCAGCGCCAGGTCCTTGGCGACCGGCGCCTCGCGGGTGTCGACGGCGAGCTGCACCGTGTTCGGGTCGAGCCCGGCCTCGGCGAGCACCTCGCGGGCGACCTGCACGGTGATGGCCAGCGGCAGCACCGCGCCCGGGTGCGGCTTGACCAGCACCGGGTTGCCGGTGATCAGCGAGGCGAACAGGCCCGGCCAGGAGTTCCAGGTCGGGAAGGTGTTGCAGCCGATGACCAGGCCGATGCCGCGCGGCACCAGGTGGTACGTCTTGGCGAGGGTGTCGGCCTTCTTGGTCCACACCACGGAGCCGACCTGCCGGGTCTGCTCGGCGTAGCCGTAGGCCACCGCCTCCAGCGCGCGGTCGAGCGCGTGCGGGCCGCCGGCCTGGAAGGCCATCACGAACGCCTGGCCGGTGGTCGCGTGCACCGCGTTGGCCAGCTCGAACACCCGCCTGTGCAGGCGCGACAAAATCTCCAGGCACACCCCGGCACGCTGCTGCGGCCCCGCGTCGCGCCACGAGGGCAGCGCGGCCTTGGCGGCGGCGATGAGGGCGTCCGGGCTGGTGCGGGGGTATCGCACGCCGAGCGGGATGCCGAACGGCGAGCGCTCCGGGCTGACCCACTCGTCGGCGGGCTGGTCCAGCGGGAAGTCCTTGCCCAGCAGGGCGGTGAACGCGGCCTTGCCGTCGGCGGCGGCGGTCTCGCCGTACACCTTCGGGCTCGGCGACTCCGGGTACGCCGACCAGTAGCCGCGCTCGGTGATCGCCCGCAGCGCGCTGTTCAGCAGCTCCTCATGGGTGGCGAAGAGGTCCGTGGTGGTGACAGTCATGCCCCTCATCATGCCCGACGAGGTGAGCGGAGCCACAGTTGAACACGTTCAAGTCTTGTGTCAGCATGAAGAAGTCCGAAAGTTGAACACGTTCAAATCGGAGCTGGAACATGGACCCGAAGCTGGCCGTATACCTGGCCTACGCGGTCGTCACCCTCGCGCTGACCCTCTGGGTCGGCCACACCCTGCAGCGGCACGGGCAGGCGTTCCTGCGCGACGTGCTGCCCACCGGGGAGCTCGCCGCCGCCGTCACGAAGTTCCTCGTCGTCGGCTTCTACCTGCTCAACCTCGGCTACATGGCGATCGCCATGAAGACCTACGACGAGGTGACCGGCCCCGTCGACGCGGTCGAGACGCTCGCCACCAAGATCGGCATCATCACCCTCGCCCTGGTGCTGGTGCACCTCGGCACCGTGCTGCTGCTCGGCCGGCTGCGCCGGCAGATGCAGGGGCAACCGACCAGGGTGTACGCCGTACCAGCTGCCGCGCTCACCCGGCAGCCCGCCGACACCCCGGCGGACCGGCAGGCCGACCCGCGCCACCTGACCCCCGCCGCCTGAGCCGCCGCTAGCGTGGGCAGCGTGACGCACACCGACAACGGCTCGTCCCCCGCCGCTCCGGCGGCCCGGGGACGGGCCGCTGACACGTCCCGGGGCGAGCAGACCCGCCAGGCCATCGTGACCAGCGCGATCCGCCTGTTCGGCGAGGCCGGGTACGAGAAGACGACCATGCGGGCGATCGCCGCCGACGCCGGGGTCTCGGTCGGCAACGCCTACTACTACTTTCCCGCCAAGGAGGCCCTGGTCTCCGAGTTCTACCTGGAGCTCCAGCGCGAGCACCTGGCTCGGGTGGAACCGATCCTGAGCAGCGGCACCTCGTTCGGCGATCGGCTGGCCGCCATCCTGCGCGAGGGCATCGAGGTCTGGGCCCCGCACCACGCGTTCGCCGGCCGGTTCATCGGCATCGCGGCGGTGCCCGGCTCACCGGTGAGCCCGTTCAGCACCGAGTCGACGCAGGCCCGCGAGCTGGCCACCAGCATCTTCCACCGGCTGGTCGACAGCACCGAGACCAAGATGGACCCGCAGCTGCGGGCGCGGCTGCCGCAGCTGCTCTGGCTGGCCCAGCTCGGGCTGGTCGTGTACTGGGTGCACGACACCACCCCGGGCCAGCGCCGCACCCGGGCCGTGGTCGACCTGGCCGTGCCCTACCTGGAGTACCTGGTCGGCGCGTCCCGCATGAAGATCTTCAAACCGCTGACCACCCGCGGCCTGGCCCTGCTGGAGACCCTCTGGCCGCACGCCGCCCGCTGAGGTTTCAGCACTTGCGCGGCTTGGCCCCGTCGAGCAGCCGGACGTACGCGTGGGACACGTAAATGCCGTCGCCGACCCGGTTCCACAGGTCGGTGGTGCGTACCGTCCCCTTGACCTTGTCGCCCTTGACCTGGCACCGGATCGGCACCTGGGCGTACTCGCCCGCGCCGCCGCGCAGGGCGGCCTTGGTCTTCGGCGCCGAGCGCACCCGCAGCCACTCGCCGCCGTCGGTGTCGACGACGCCCCGGTCGCCCTCGCCCGTCCACAGGAAGGTGACGTGCACCCAGTCGTTGTCGTCGAGGTCGAGGCCGTCCCAGAACGCGCCGTCGGCGATGTCGATGCCGGCCGGGTTGAGCACCTCCCGGCCGAACTCGTCCTCGCCGTCGTTGTGATCGTCCTGGTACGCGGCCTGCGCCTGGGGCTTGCCGCGCGGCAGCTTCTCCCACATGTGCCGGTCGTCGGCCCAGTAGTCGTCCTTGGTGTTCCACGGGCCGACGTCCCACACCGGCAGGAACACGCACCGGTCGTTGCCGTCGTGGCAGACCCGTACGCTCTTGTCACCCTCGCCGCGGTCGGACAGCCCGCGCCACGAGGGCAGCGCCGCGAACCAGTCCCGCTTGGTGATCTTGTGGCCGTTGGCGGTCTTCCAGCCGACCAGGCCCTCCCGGGTCGCGAAGACCTTCGCGGTGAGGGTGCCGCCGCCTGGCGGAGCGAGCGCCACGGCGGGGGTGGCGACCAGGGCCGCCGGCACGATGGTGAGGGCTGCGATCAGGGACACGAGCAATCGGGGCCTCATGTCCCTGATCAACGATCACGACACCCGCGGGGTGCCGGGCATACGGTCAGTCCGTTTTAGGCAAATAGACCGTTTTATGCTGCCGGTTCGGTGGAGTCTCCCAGCTCGCGCTGCCAGTTCTGGAAGGCGGCGATCCTGCGGAAGCCCATCTGCTCGTTGATGGAGATCATGAAACTGTTCTCCGCCGCGTTGAACGTGTCGATGACGGTCACCTCGGGCTCCGCGGCCCGGAAGAAGTGCAGGTTCGCCACCTTCACCAGCGCGCCCAGCCGGTGCCCCCGGTGCTTCGGATCCACGATGGTGATCTGCTGCCAGGCGTGCCCCGGCGTCTCGGCCCCCGTGGAGATGGTGGTCCACGCGACCAGGTCGCCGGTGTCCTCGTGCACCGCCCCGGTGTGGTACAGCCGCCGCCCGCGCCCCGCGAGCACCGCCTCGGTCTGGCGCATCCGCGCCACGTCGGGCTTCTCCGGCTCGACCTGCATGTCACCCATCGGCGCGTCGGAGATCAGCCGCGAGTCGAGATAGGCGACCCGCTCCGCCAGCTCCGCCGGAGCCCCGTCCCGCCACTGCACCACCCGGTATCCGGCCGACCTGTCCCGCGCCGCCGCCGCCATGCCCGCCAGCACGTTCTCATCGATGTCCGCGACCACCAGCCGCCGCTGCACCTCCGGCAACGTGCTCGCGAACCCGAGCGCCGCCGCGAACCCCACCGGCGCCTCGTCGGGCGCGGGCAGCCCCTCCATCGACAGCGAGCTCCCGGTCAGCAGCACCGTGCGCCCCTGCTCCCCCGCACACTCCAGCACCCTGCCGTACAGCGCCCGCCCCACACCCCGCCTGCGAGAACGCGGCACGACCTCCAGCGTGAAGAAGAGCACCCTGAGGTTCTCCTCCGTCATCCACGACGTCTCCAGCCGCCCGACCGGCTCCCCGTCCAGCCACGCCACGTGATGCTCGATCCCCCGCGCCGGGAACAGATGCCGCAGCATCGCCTCCCCCGCCCGCCGCGTGACCCGCGGAAAATGCGGGAACTCGTGCACCCGCACCTCGTCCAACACCTGCACCCACGCCTCGACCGAAGCAGGATCGTCAACACTGACGGGCGCGATACGCAGACTCATCCCGCCAGCGTCCCCCGCCCCCACCCCCCACCGCACCCCCTTTTTTCCGAAGGAAGGGCACCTTCACATCGTTATCGGTAGAGGAAGGGCACCTTCTTAACGCGACACCCACTGCGAGCTGCGAAGATGTGGGCACGTACAGCGCGCGGCCGCGAGCCCGGACGCGTTCCGGCACCACGGCACGGTCGCCGACCGGCGACACGAACAAGGCGCCCCAGCCGCGTGAGCGGCCGGAGCGCCTTGTCGGTGAGTCGGGGAGATCAGCCCAGCAGGCCGGCCTCGCGGGCGGCCTTCAGCGACGGCTTCACCCGGTACGTCGGGCCGACCAGTTCGGCGACCGCGTCCAGCGTCTTCAGGCCCTCACCGGTGTTGAAGACGACCGTCTCCAGGTCGGGATCGAGCTTGCCGGAGGCGACCAGCTTCGCGGTCACCGCGGTGGTCACGCCGCCCGCGGTCTCGGCGAAGACGCCGGTGGTACGCGCCAGCAGCCGGATCGCGTCGCGGATCTCATCGTCGGAGGCGTAGTCCATCCAGCCGCCGGTGCGGCGCACCGCCTCCAGCGCGTACAGGCCGGCGGCCGGGTCGCCGATGTTCAGCGACTTCGCGATGCCGGTCGGCTTCACCGGGGTGATCACGTCGGTGCCCGCGTGCAGCGCGGTGGCGATCGGGTTGCACCCCAGCGACTGCGCGCCGAACACCTTCCAGCCGCCCTCCGGGGCGACGGCCAGGCCTGACGACACCAGCTCCTCGAACGCCTTGTCAATCTTGGTGAGCAGCTCGCCAGAGGCCATCGGGATGACCACCTGCGCCGGGATGCGCCAGCCGAGCTGCTCGGCGACCTCGTACCCCAGCGTCTTGGAGCCCTCGGCGTAGAACGGGCGCACGTTCACGTTGACGAACGCGGTGTCCTCGAACTCGTCGGTCTCCACGAGTTCCGAGCACAGCCGGTTGACGTCGTCATAGGAGCCCTCGATGGCGACCAGGTCGCCGCCGTACACCGCAGTGGTGATGATCTTTCCCGGCTCCAGATCGTGCGGGATGAACACGATCGACGGCACGCCCGCGCGGGCCGCGTGCGCGGCGACCGAGTTGGCCAGGTTGCCGGTGGAGGCGCAGGCGTAGCGGGTGAAGCCGAGCGCCTTCGCGGCGGTCAGCGCCACCGACACCACCCGGTCCTTGAACGAGTGCGTCGGGTTGGCCGAGTCGTCCTTGATCCACAGCGGCGCGCGCAGGCCGATCTCGGCGGCGAGCGCGTCGGCGCGTACCAGCGGGGTCAGGCCCGGGTTCAGGCTCACCCGGTCGGCGGCCTGCTGGCCGACGGGCAGCAGCCCGGCGTACCGCCAGATGTTCTGCGGGCCCGCCTCGATCTGGGCGCGGGTGACCTTGGCCAGCGAGTCCGCGTCGTACCAGACCTCGAGCGGGCCGAAACACTCGTAACAGGCGTGCTGTGCCGCGAGGGGGAAGCGGGCGCCACAGCCGCGGCATTCCAGGCCGCGAGCGGGGGAATCGACACCGAGGGGCGCGATGACGGCAGACGTCATGAGATGTTTCCTCTCATCTTCCCGGCGTCACCGATCTGGCCCGCCGGACGGAGTTGGCACCTGCCATCGATGGTGGTTGCCGGAGCGTCGTCGGGCCGTGTCCCTCAGCTCCTCTGGATGAGGTATTCAGTTGTGCTTTGCAGTTAATCAGAACCGCGATCGCCGTTTCCAGCGTTCCCAGCGGATGAGATACACGCCTCACTCCCCGTACCGCGCCCGAGGTTCCGCAGGCCCGTGACGGCGGGGAGACCGTCACGGGCCTGCGGATGTCGAGGTCACCGGCTTGTGATGTTAAGAAGGTGCCCTTCCTCTACCCATAGCGATGGGAAGGTGCCCTTCCTTCGTCCTGGGCAGGGGTGCTTTCGCGCTGCGGGGGCGGTGCTGCGCGTCAGGGCTTGAGGAGGTCGCGGATGGCTTTGGCGTCGGTGGCGGCGGCGCGGAGGTGGGTACGAGCCGTACGGACGTCGGCGCGGGCGGCGGCGGTCTTGGCCTTGATGGCGGCTCCGTCGGGGCCGGGCCGGACGGCGAGCAGGTCGTCGGCGAGGCCGGACAGGGCGGACTCCATCGCGTCGAGCTCGGCCTTCAGGTGCGCCAGCTTCGCCTCGGCGTCGCCGACGTCCTTGCCCGCGGACTTGGCCGTCGCGACGGCCTGAGCGAGCTTGCCGTGCAGGGTGCGCAGGCGGGTCAGCGCCGCGGACTCCACGTCGGCCGCGACGGTCAGGTGGACCTGGGGGCGGACCAGCAGGTACACCCGGTAGTCCTCGACCATGCTGCGCGCGTCGGCGCGGACGGCCTCGGTCGTCGTCTCGGCGGCGACCTTGGCGCGCAGCTCGGTGAGGCCGGCGACGTCCGCGTCGATGATCTTCTGCAGCGCCGCCTGGTGGGCGTCGGTCAGGCGAGCGGCGTTGCGGATCGCGAGCCCGGAGGCGCGCAGCATGGCGAGCCGGCCGTCGATGCGTACGGTGGTCAGCTTCTTCGCGTTGGCCAGGTTCGCGGCCTGGTCCGCCGCCTGCACGGCGACCCCGGTGACGGCAGGCGCGCCCTGCGCGGGCACCCCGGCGGCGGCGGCGAGCGCGGCGGCGGTCAGGGTGGTGGCGGCGAACAGCAGGCCGCGGCGGATCAGCATGTCAGTCCTCATCGTTCGGGCTCTCCTCTGCCTTCTTCAGCTGCCCGTCCAGTTCCGCCAGCAGCTTGTCGAGTTCCGCCAGGTCCTTGTCGGCCTGGTTCACCGCGGCGGCCGCGTCCACCGGGGCGGCGGTCTTCGGCGCGGGCGCGGGGGTGGTGGCGGCGAGGCTCCCGGTGTCGGAGCCTCCCGGCGGCAGCGCGTCACGGTTACCGCCCCCACGGCACCCGGTCAGCGCGACCCCGAGGGCGACCGCGAGGGCCGTCATGGCGATGGCACGTCTCATGCGGGCCACTCTGCCCACGCCACGTCAGACCGACGCGCCCGCCGTGTAAGCGCCACGTCAGGATCGGCCCGCTCGACGCTCCGGCAGCCTGCCCGCGGGCCACCCACTGATAGACGTTGGCCTATCACATCGAATCCGGCGCACGGATTTTCGATGAGATAGGCCAACGTCTATGAAAAACCGGGGCCGGGACCGGCGGATGTCAGGAGACGACGTCCTTGCGGGAGAAGCGGTAGAAGGCGAGGGCGCAGAAGGCGGCGAAGTAGCAGACCGCGGAGATGGTGCCCTTGATGATGTCGTCGAACTGCATCGGTGTGGTGAGCAGGCCCAGGTAGGCCTGGGCGAAGTGGGTGGGCAGGAAGTTGCGGAGTTCGCCGAGCGCGGTGATCTGGTCGAGGATCGACGACACGATGTAGAGCAGGACCGCGCCGCCGACCGCGCCGAGGGGCGCGTCGGTGAGCACCGACAGCAGGAACGCCAGGCCGGCCACGACCAGCATGTTGATGCCGAGGAAGCCGGCGGTGGCGAGCAGGCGCAGCATGCCCTCGCCGGGCGGGATCTCCGCGGCGATGCCCGACTGGAGCGGGTGCCAGCCGTAGCGCAGCGTGCCCAGCAGCAGCGCCGTGCCGAGCAGGGTCAGGATCGCCAGCGCCGAGTAGCTCAGCGCGACCGCCAGCTTGATCCCGAGCAGGCGGGCCCGCGGCACGGGCACTGCCAGCAGGTAGCGCAGGCTGCCCCAGCTCGCCTCCGACGCGACGGTGTCGCCGTGGAACAGCGCCACGACCACGACCAGCAGGAAGCTGGCCGAGACGAACAGCGCGAACATGGCGAAGTTCAGGCCGCCGGAGATCGCCGCGTCGGACAGCTGGGAGAACTGCCCCCGGCCCGAACGGCCGTCGTCGTCCGAGCCGCCCAGCTCGAACGCGAGCAGCAGGATGATCGGCAGCACCACCATGAAACCCAGCGCGAGCTGCGTGCGCTTGCGCCGCCACTGCCGCGCGAACTCGGTGGCATAGGTCAGCGTGCGACCCGCGCGGTATCCCGCCGCGGCCCCGTCCGCCTGCGCCGCGCCCCGCTCCAAAACTTGCCCGTTCATGCCTTCTCCTCGCTGCGCTCGTCGGCGGCATCACCGAGCCTGCTGATTCGCTCGCACAGCTCGCTCATACCTTCTCCTCGCTGCGCTCGTCGGCGGCATCACCGAGCCTCGTCGTTCGCACGCTCACCGGTCCCCACTTCCCGCCGTCGAGTCGCCCACCAGGGCCAGGAACGCGTCTTCCAGGCGTCGCCGGGGCGTGACCCGGTCGATGCCGACGCCGGCCCGCACCAGCGCGGACACCGCCTCGGTGCGGCTGACGTCGCCGAGGTCGACGACGAGCGTGCGCTCGCCGTCGACGGCGTACCCGGTGACGCCGTCGATGCGGTCGAGGGTCTTGCTGGCCAGGTCGATGTCGGTCACGTCGAGCAGCGTCGTCGGGCTGTCCCCGACGATCTCGTCGACCCGGCCGGAGGCCACGACCCGTCCCTTGTGCACCACGACCGCGTGCGTGCAGGTCTGCTCCACCTCGGCCAGCAGGTGGCTGGAGACCAGCACGGCCCGGCCGTCGGAGGCGTACCGCTGCAGCACCCGGCGCATCTCGGCGATCTGCGGCGGGTCGAGCCCGTCCGTCGGCTCGTCGAGCACCAGCAGCTCCGGCAGGCCGAGCATGGCCTGGGCGACGGCGAGGCGCTGCTTCATACCGTGGCTGTAGTTCTTGACCTTGCGTTTGACCGCGTCGCCGAGGCCCGCGATGGCGAGCGCCTCGTCGAACCGGGCCTCCTCCCACGGCCGCCCGGTGGCCCGCCAGTACGCGGTGAGGTTCTGCTCGCCGGACAGGTGCGGCAGGAAGCCGGGACCTTCGACGAGCGCACCGATCCGGGACAGCACCGGCGCGCCCGGGGCCAGCCGGTGCCCGAAGATGAGCACCTCGCCGGCGGTGGCCTGGGTGAGCCCCATCAGCACGCGCAGGCTGGTGGTCTTGCCGGCGCCGTTCGGGCCGAGCAGGCCGACCACCTGCCCGCGCTCGACGGTGAAGTCGATGCTGTCCACGGCCACGAAGTCGCCGTACGTCTTGCGCAGCCCGCGCACCCAGAGCGGGGTGTCGGCGTGCTCGGCGGAGACCGAGTGGTCCACCCGCCGGTGCCGCCGCCGGGCCGCCAGGATCACGATCGTCAGCCCGACGGCCAGCAGCGCGAGCAGGCCCAGCAGCACGTACAGCCAGAGCGCGTCGGCGGTGGCGATCGGGGTGCCGGGGACCGTGGGCAGGGTGACCGCGCCGCCGCCGGACGCCGGGCCGACGGCCACGGTGTAGTCCATCGGCGCGGCCAGGCCCAGGTAGGACTGGTCGGCGGTGGCGATGGTGACGCGCACCCGGTGCCCGGCCTCGAACTCGCGGACGATGCCCGGCAGGGTCACCCGCACCGGCTGCGCCTGGTCGATGTTCTTGGGCAGCCCGGTCAGCCGCACCGGTGCGATCAGGCCCATGCTCAGCGCGGCGGACCCGTTCGGGTCGACGTCGTACAGCTTGACGAACAGCACCGCCTCGCCCGTCGGCGACGCCGCCCGGATGGTGACGGTCGGCGTGCCGACGACGCTGACCGCCTGCTCCAGCGGCGCGGAGTCGAAGCGCGCGTGCTGGCCGGGTAGGTCGCTGACCGCGCCGTTGACGAAGCTGGACAGCGCGCCCGAACCTGTGCCGGGCAGCGAGGACAGGGCGGCCGGGGTGCCGTTGGGCGGGTTCGCGACGGTACGCGGCCCGCCGCTCACCGGCACCTGCACGGTGCCCTGACCGGCCAGTCCCGGGTAGTCCGTGACCTGGTACCCGGTGGCCATGGTGCCGCGGTCCACGGCGTCGAGCCCGGTGATCCGCGAGTACGTGAAGCTGCCCGCGGGGGCCGCGCCGTTGCCCTTGAGGTAGTGGTCGAACCACTGGGCCGTCAGGTACTTGAGCCGGTCGGAGTCGGACTGCGGGCCGTCGCCTCCGTCGTGGCCGCCGGTGAACCAGGCGACCCGCACCGGCGTGCCGTTCGCGGCGATGCCGCGCGCGTTGGCGTCGGCCTCGCTCAGCGGGAACAGCGAGTCGGCCAGGCCCTGGATCAGCAGTGTCGGGGCCTTGATCTGGTTGAGCACGGAAGCCGGGCTGCGCTGGGCGAGCTGGGCGCGCGAGTCGGCGTCGAGCCGCCCGGCGGCCGCCACCCGCAGGTAGGTCGCGCAGATGTCGGCGGCCCAGCGGCCGCACTGCGGGTTGCGGCTCGCCGGCCC
>NZ_BONI01000075.1 GCF_016862635.1 Catellatospora coxensis
TGGCGGGCGCCCGAGGCGCCCGCCACATCACGTTGCATGTGCTCTTGCCTGCCGGTGCAGCTGAGGCGCTTCTCGAATGCAACGCAGGTGCATAGCCTGGTATCGTTCGAGGTATCAAGAGCGAGGTGAGGCGATGGGCACGACGACAGTCGGGTTCGCGGTGGCGGACGAGGACCGGGAGAAGCTCGACGAGCTGGTTCGGTATTTCGGGAACGGCAACCGTTCGGCATACCTGCGCGCGACTTTGAAGATCATGGAGTCGGTCAAGCTCGCCGAGCAGTGGCGCGAACTGCAGGCCTACGGACAGCAGCGACTGGCCGAGCAGAACCTCGGCGTCGAGGACGTCGCCGAGATCACCAGGCGGGTGCTGAAGGACCGCGAGTGATCACCCCGGTGTACGTCGTCTTCGACGTCAACGTCCTGGTGGGCGCGGCTGCCGGCGGCAACAGCCCGTTCCGGTCCTGGCCGTCGCCCCCTCCCACGTCCGGCAACCCATACGCGGACTGCATGGGCATCGTCGTGGACGCCCAGGAGTTCGGGTTGTGGCTGTCGCCGCACCTGCTGCGCAACGCGGCCAGGGTGCTCACCGAGGGCTTCAAGTGGGCACCGGAGCAGGTCGAACTGTTCCTGTCAGTGCTTGTACAGACAGCGGAGCACAGCGGCGGTGGCGTGGTCGACCCGCCGCAGACGGTGTCGGACTGCGCCGACTGGGAGGACAACCGGATCCTCGACCTGGCGGCCGAGGTCGGTGCTCTCCTGATCGTCTCCGAGGACACGGACCTCACCAGCATGTCGCCATGGCGTGGCACGCCGATGCTTCGGCCGAAGGAGTTCGCGGCGAAGGTCGACGGAATGCGACGCCACGCGCGGCGCTCCCGCCACTGAGCCACAGGAGATCCGTCGCCACCGACTCGCCCCGACTTTGACCGCTGCGGTTTCGGGGAAACTGCGGGATGGCCGCGTCAGGTGGTGGGAACGCGGCGGGTGATGGTGTGGAGGGCGAAGAGGAGGTAGCCGACCAGGAGCGGGGCGGTGACCGGGAGGACCGAGCCGAGGAGGAAGGCGATGCCGATGACGCCCGCGCAGGTGACTATCAGGGTCGGGCGGGAGAGTGCGGTGCGCAGGGCGCGGCGGTAGGTGTACCCGCGGCCCAGGAAGGGGAGGGCCAGGGCGGCCAGGCCGAGCAGGGCCACCGCCGCGATGGCCGTCACGGCCAGCAGCACGCCGCCGCCGGGGACCAGGCCCTGGTTCAGCCAGAAGATGTTGAGGGTGAGCAGCAGCAGCGCGCCCAGCAGGACGATCGTGGCCAGCGCGCCGGGCAGCAGCCGGCGGCCGAAGGAGCGGAGCAGGTCGCGCGGGCCGGGCCAGTGGCCGTCGGTGAAGCGCAGGTGCACGGCCTCGGCGCCGACGGCGAGGGCGGCGCCGGTCGTCACGACCGGCACCGCCGCGACGGTCACCACGATGCCGACCAGGGCGAGGTCGGCGGCGTCACGCAGGGTGTCGCGCCAGTCCGTGGTGGTCGTCGCCGTCATGTCTCAGCCCTTCAGTCCGCTGGTGTTGATGCCCTGGACCAGGAAGCGCTGGAAGCCCAGGAAGAACAGGAACACCGGAAGCAGGGAGAGTACCGACATGGCCAGCATCGGGCCGATGGAGGTCTGGCCGCTGGAGTCGATGAACAGGCGCAGCGCCACCGGCACGGTGTAGCTGGGCACGCTGGGCAGGTAGACCAGCTGGGTGAAGAAGTCGTTCCAGGTCCAGATGAAGGAGAAGATCGCCGTCGTGATCAGGGCAGGCCGCGACAGCGGGAGGATGACGTGCCAGAACGTGCGGTACGGGTCACAACCGTCGATCTTGGCGGCGTCGTCGAGTTCGCGGGGGATGCCCCGCATGAACTGGACCATGAGGAAGATGAAGAACGCCTCGGTGGCCAGCAGCTTCGGCAGGATCAGCGGCAGCGGGGTGTCGATCCACCCGAATTCGCTGAACAGCACGTACTGCGGGACGATCAGGACGTGGCCGGGCAGCAGCAGCGTCGCGATCATGAGGGCGAAGTAGCCCTTGCGTCCCCAGAACCGCAGCCGGGCGAAGGCGTACGCGGTGACCAGGCAGGACGCCGCGTTCGCCACGACCGTGGCCAGCGAGATCAGCAGGCTGTTGCCGAAGAACCGGGCGAAGCTGACGCCGGGGATGTAGCTCCAGCCGTCGGAGTAGTTCGACCAGGTCAGTTCCTCGGGCCAGACGGAGAGGTTGCTGGTCACCTCGGTGGGCGACTTCAGCGACGAGCCCAGCACCCAGATCAGCGGGTAGAGCACGATCGCCAGCACGCCGAGCAGGGCCAGCACCCGCACCCAGCCACGTACGCGGGCCATCAGTTCTCTCCGTCCGAGTAGTGCACCCAGAACTTGCCGGTGCTGAAGAAGACGATCGTGATCAGGCCGATCGCCGCCAGGAAGATCCAGGCCAGCGCGCTGGCGTAGCCCATCTCGAAGTCGGTGAAGGCCTTGTCGTAGATGTGCAGGGTGTAGAGCTTGGTCGCGCCCAGCGGACCGCCGGTGCCGTTGCTGATGACGAACGCCGAGGTGAAGCCCTGGAAGCCGTTGATGGTCTCCAGCAGCAGGTTGAAGAAGATGACCGGCGACAGCATCGGCAGCGTGATGTGGAAGAACTGCTTGTACTTGCTGGCCCCGTCGACCTGCGCGGCCTCGTAGAGCTCGGTGGGCACCTGCTTGAGGCCCGCCAGGAAGATGACCATCGGTGCGCCGAACTGCCAGATGGTGAGCACCATCAGGGTGGCCAGCGCCCAGTCCGGGTCGTTGATCCAGTTCTTGCCCTCGATGCCGAAGATGCTCAGGCCGGCGTTGAACGCGCCCTCGCCGTTGAACATGGCGACCCAGACCAGGGCCAGCGCGACCGAGCCGCCGAGCAGCGACGGCAGGTAGAACATGCTGCGGAACAGGCCGACACCGCGGCGTTCCCGGTTGAGCAGCAGGGCCACGCCGAGCGAGGCGACCAGCTTCAGCGGGATCGCGATCAGGCCGAAGGTGAGGGTGACCCGCACCGACTGCCAGAAGGTCGGGTCGAGGGTGAAGATCTTCTCGTAGTTGTCGAAGCCGACCCACTCCACGAACTCCCAGCTCGACAGCACGTCGTAGTTGGTGAAGCTGAGGTAGAGCGAGAGCAGCATCGGGAACGCGGTGATCGCCATCAGGCCGATCAGCCACGGGGAGAGGAAGACGTAGCCCGCCAGGCCCTCGGAGCGGCGGGCGGCGTAGTTCTTCTTGCGCCGGCCGCGCGCCGGCGGCGGCGTTGCCGCCGGGACCGGGAGGGCCGGTCGGGAGGCCGTGGTGAGTGCCACGCGCGGTCCCCTTCCAGGAACGAGATCTGCGAACTGCGGAAATGGAACGGGCCCGGCCCCGGCTCGGGATCGGCCGGGCCGGGCCCGTGTCCGCCGGTGGGTGATCCCGGCGGCCCGCCTGTACCACGGGCCGCCGGGGGAGGAGTCCCACCAGCGTCAGGTCACGCCAGAGCGGCGGCGGCCTCGGTGAAGAACTGCTTGGCCGCGGCCTCGGGGGTCGCCTTGCCGTAGGAAACGGTCTCGGCGATGTCGCGCAGCGTGTTGCGCAGGCCGCTGTGGCCCTTCGGCGGCGGCGCGGGGGCCGGGCCGAACTTCGGCGTGATCTCGTTCTCGAAGGCGACGGTGTCCTTCATCTTCTGGTCGGTCAGCGCGTCGGAGACGGCCTTGCGCACGTCGAGGTTGTTCGGCAGGCCCCGGTCCACGCCCAGGATCTTGCCGGCCTCCACGTCGTTGACCAGGAAGTTGATGATGTCGGCCACCACGTCGGGAGCCTTGGTAGTGCGCGAGGCCGCCCAGTACGTCGACGCGCGCGCCCACTGGCCCTTCGGGTCACCCGGGTACGCCGTCATGCCGAGGTCGTTCTTCGTGGCCTTCTGCATCTCGGAGAGCTGGTTGGACCACATGAAGGACACGGCGGCCTTCTTGGTGACCACGAGCTGGGTGGCGACGCTGCCGGTGACGGCCTCGTGGCAGACGTCGGCGGGCGGGGTCGCGCCCTTGGTCCGGGCGTCCACCCACAGCTGGAACCACGCGACCAGGTCCGCCTCGCTGAAGGCGATCTTGGGGCCGTCGTAGAACTCCTTGCCCTGGGCGCGCAGCCACAGCCACAGCGCCTTGTAGTCCGAGCTCGGGTCCATCAGGCCCCAGTACTTGCCGCCCGCCTTGGTGGTGACGCCGGCGCCCCAGGTGATCATCTGGTCGTACGTCCAGCCGATCTGCGGCACCTCGATGCCCAGCTCGGTCAGCTTCGTCTTGTCGTAGATGATCGCCGGGGTGTTCTCGCCGGTGGCGATGGCCACCTGCTTGCCGCCGAGCTGCCCGTACTTGGTGAGGCTCTCGGGGTGCTTGGACACGTCGATCTTCTTGTTCGCCGTGTACTTGGACAGGTCCAGGGTGACGTTGCGGCCGGCGTACTCGGCCAGGCCGTTGTCGTCGATCTGGAAGATGTCCGGCGCGTTGCCGCCGGCGGAGATGGTGGCCAGCTTGTCGTAGTAGCCGGTGAACGCCTGCCAGGTGGGCGTGATCGTGACGTTGGGGTGCTTGCTCGTGTAGAGCTTCAGCGCCTCCTCGGTCAGCTTGGCGCGGGCCTCGCCGCCCCACCAGAAGAAGGCGACGGTGACCGGGGCGTTCGGGTCGACCGCGGGCTCCTCCTCGCCGCCGCAGGCGGCCAGCAGGCCGGCCGCGGGCACGGCGATGGCCGTTCCGGCGAGTAGACGCAGCAGATGGCGGCGATTCAAGCCACCCGCCGGCAGGCTACCGTGGTGCTGCGTCGGCTCGTCGGCCGGCGCGGGTGTCGCTGGGTGCATAGCTTTCACTCCCTGCTCTCGGAAGCGACACCGTCAACGGGCGGTTGCTGCCGCCTGCCCGGGCCCGCAGTGCGATGCGGGCCCGGGCCTGACGAGTCGCGGATGACCAACTCGGTCTGGAGCGTTACCAGTGCGGTGGTGCGGCGGTCGTCGCCATGCTGGAGCAGCATGTCGACGGCCGCCCGTCCGGCGGCCGCCGTGGGGGTGGCCACCGTCGTCAACATGGGGCGGGTGCGGCGGCTCAGCGCGGTGTCGTCTATCCCGACGACGCTGATCTGGTCCGGCACCTTGACCCCGCGGTGGTCGAGCGCGTCGATCAGGCCGACGGCCATGAGGTCGTTGTACGCGAGCACGGCGCTGACGCCGGCCCGCAGCACGGCCTCGGCCTGGGCCGACCCGCTCTCCTCGGTGGGCGCGTTGGGTCCGAGGACCACCAGTTCGGCCCCGGCGGTGCGGGCGGCGAGGGTGGCCGCGCGGCGGATCTCGCGGTTGGTCCAGGACCCGCGCGGGCCGCCCAGCAGGGCGATCTCGCGGTGGCCCAGGCTCACCAGGTGCTCGACCGCGAGCCGGGCGCCCTGCGCGACGTCCATCACGACCGCGGGCAGGCCGGGGACCGGCCTGTTGACCACGACCAGCGGGACCTCGCGGGACAGCTGCTCGATCTGTGTGTTGCTCATGCGAGGGCTGCACAGCAGCACCCCGTCGACCTGCTTGGCGAGCGCGAGCACCAGCTCCTCCTCGACACCGGCGTCCTCGTTGGTGTCGGCGACGAAGACGTGGTAGTCGCGGCCCCGGGCGTGGCTCTCCGCCGCCTTGATGAGCGGCGGGAAGAACGGGTTGGCGATGTCCGCCACGATCAGCCCGATGTTGTGCGTGCGCCCGGTGATCAGCGCGCGGGCGGCGCGGTTGGGCCGGTAGCCCAGCTCCTCCGCCGCGGCGAGCACGTGTGCCCGGGTCTCGGCGTTCACCAACTGCGGTGCGCTGAACGCGCGGGACACGGTGGAGACGTGCACGCCACTGGCCTTGGCGACATCGCGGATAGTGGCCGGCACCTGCACTCCTTTGTGTACACGCGATCCTGAGACGGCTATCACGGTGGTGACCCATTAATGCAAACGGTTGCGACCGTGTCAACGGTCGAAGATGTCGATCTGGTTTCGACAGTGGACCTTGGCGGTGCCGGTAGCCGGAAAATTCCGGACAATCAAGGCGGATTCTGGGCCAGCCATTGACGCGATAGGACCGCGATGGTTAGTTCTGCTGCAAACGTTTGTAGTCGCATGAGGCCCAGGAGGCCGGATGACCACGCGGTACGCGATCGTGGGGACCGGGGCTCGAGCGCAGATGTTCGCCCAGGCCCTCACCAGGCACGGCGAACTCGTCGCACTCGCCGACGTCAACCCCGCCCGGATCGCCGCCCAGCAGCGCCGCCTGCAGGCGGCGGGCGCCCCGCCCGCCACGGCCTACGACGCCGGCGACGTGCCGGCGATGCTGCGGAAGGAACGCGTCGACACCCTCGTGGTGTGCAGCGTCGACGCCACGCACGACGAGTACATCGTCGCGGCGCTGGACGCGGGGTGCTCCGTGGTGACGGAGAAGCCGATGACCGTGGACGTGCCCAAGTGCCGGCGCATCCTGGAGGCGGTGCGGCGCAACGACGGCAAGGTCGGGGTCGCCTTCAACTACCGCTTCCACCCGGTGCACGAGCAGGTCAAGACGCTGCTGGCCGAGGGCGCGATCGGCGAGATCGGCTCGGTGCACTTCGAGTGGCTGCTCGACGTGCGCCACGGCGCGGACTACTTCCGCCGCTGGCACCGCGACCGGGCCAACTCCGGCGGCCTGCTGGTGCACAAGGCCACCCACCATTTCGACCTGGTCAACTGGTGGCTGAACAGCACGCCGGTGCGGGTCACCGCCGAGGGCCGGCTGTTCCTGTACGGCGAGAACGGCGCCCGCCACGGCTACGCCCGCGACTACGCCCGCGCCCACGGCGCGCAGGCCGCCCAGGGTGACCCGTTCGCGCTGCACCTGGCCGACAACCCGAACCTGGCCGAGCTCTACCTGGATGCCGAGTCCCACGACGGGTACCACCGGGACGTGAACGTGTTCGCGCCCGGCACCGACATCGAGGACGACATGGCGGTCCTGGTCCGCTATGCCAGCGGCGCGACCATGTCGTACCACCTCACGGCGTACTCGCCCTGGGAGGGTTACCGGATCGCCTTCAACGGCAGCCGGGGCCGCCTGGAGCTGGACATCGTCGAGTCCGACCACGTCGCGCCCGGGGTGGCCGGCGCGGTCAAGGGCCACTCGGCCGCGCTGCACGGCGTCGAGGCGGCCGCCGAGTCCGGCAGCGTCTCGCTGCGGCTGCGCCGGTACTGGGAGCCGCCGGTCGAGGTGCCGGTGGCGGCGTACGACCGGCAGGGCCACGGCGGCGCGGACGTACGCATGACCGGGGTGCTCTTCGGCGGCGACGCCGACCCGCTGCACCGGTCCGCGACGGCGCTCGACGGCGCGCGCTCGCTGCTGACCGGCCTGGCCGCGAACGCGTCGATCGCCTCCGGGCGCAGCGTGGACGTGGCGGAACTGCTCGACATCTCGGAATGGGAGTGACCACGTGGACGACCTGCTGTTCCCGGCGGAGGCGCGCACCCGGGCGATCGCCCGGGAGCTCTACACGCATGCGCGGAACCTGCCGCTGATCAGCCCGCACGGCCACGTCGACCCCGGCATCCTGGCCGAGGACGCGCCGTTCCCGGACCCGGCCCGGCTCATCATCGTGCCCGACCACTACGTGACGCGCATGCTGCTCAGCCAGGGCGTCACGCCCGACCGGCTGGGCGTGCCGCGCATCGACGGCGGCCCGGTGGAGACCGATCCGCGGGTCATCTGGCGCACGTTCGCCCAGCACTGGCACCTGTTCCGGGGCACGCCGTCGCGGCTGTGGCTGGAGCAGACGTTCAAGACCGTGTTCGACATCGAGACCCCGTTCGGGCCGTCGACCGCCGACCGGGTGTACGACGAGCTGGCCGCGCGCCTGGAGCAGCCGGAATACCGGCCCCGGGCGCTGTTCGGCAAGTTCAACCTGGAGGTGCTGGCCACCACCGAGTCGCCGCTGGACGACCTGTCCCGCCATGCCAAGCTGGCCGCGGACGGCTGGGGCGGCCCCGGCGGGCGCGTGATCACCACGTTCCGCCCGGACGACCTGGTGGACATGGACTGGCCCGGCTGGGCCGCGCGGGTGGCGAAGCTCGGCGACATGACCGGCCACGACACCACCACCTACGAAGGTTTCCTGGCCGCGCTGGCGCAGCGGCGGCTGGACTTCATCGCCGCGGGGGCGACCTGCTCCGACCACGGGCACCCGACCGCGGCCACCGGCGGCCTGACCGCCGACGAGGCCAAGCTGCTGTTCGAGCGTGCCCTGCACGACGGGTTGGCGGCGACGCCCGACGGCACGCCGATCATCCCCGGGCCGCCCGCCACCCCCGCGGAGGCCGAGGCGTTCCGGGCGCACATGCTGATCGAGTTCGCCCGGATGTCGGTCGACGACGGGCTGGTCATGCAGCTGCACCCGGGTTCGTCGCGCAACCACAACGCGGCGCTGTTCCGCACGCACGGGCGCGACGTGGGCGGGGACATCCCGGTGGCCACCGAGTACACCAACGCGCTGCGCCCGCTGCTGGACGAGTTCGGGCACGACCCGAGGTTCCGGGTCGTCGTCTACACGCTGGACGAGTACACCTTCACCCGCGAGCTGGCCCCGCTGGCCGGCGGCTACCCGGCGATGTTCGTCGGCGCGCCGTGGTGGTTCCTCGACGCGCCGGAGGCGCTGCGCCGCTGGCGGGAGGCGGTCACCGAGACCGCGGGCTTCTACAACACGGCCGGGTTCGTCGACGACACCCGTGCCTACTGCTCCATCCCGGTGCGCCACGACGTGGCCCGCCGGGTGGACGCGGGCTGGCTCGCGCGCCTGGTCGCCGAGCACCGCCTGGGCCTCGACGAGGCCGCCGAGACCATCGCCGACCTGGCATACCACCTGCCCAAGAA
Organism: Catellatospora coxensis; assembly: GCF_016862635.1. Lineage (GTDB taxonomy): Bacteria > Actinomycetota > Actinomycetes > Mycobacteriales > Micromonosporaceae > Catellatospora > Catellatospora coxensis. Next base: position 8,932 of record NZ_BONI01000075.1, read on the forward strand.
GATCTTCCGAGTAGGACAGTCATGAAAATCATCGACGCCAAGGTGCACGACGTACGCTTCCCGACCGCCGCCGCGGGCGACGGCTCGGACGCGATCAACCGCGGGGACTACAGCGCCGCGTACGTCGAGCTGCACACCGAGTCCGGCCTGTTCGGCGCGGGCTTCACCTTCACCAACGGGCGAGGCAACGAGATCGCCTGCGCGGCGATCGAGGCGCTGTCCCACCACGTCGTCGGCAGGACGCTGGAGGAGATCTTCGCCGAGCCGGTGGCGTTCTGGCGCTCGCTGAGCGCCGACGTGCAGCTGCGCTGGCTGGGCCCGGAGAAGGGCGTCATCCACATGGCGACCGGCGCCCTGGTCAACGCGGTGTGGGACCTGCGGGCCAAGGCGGAGGGCAAGCCGATGTGGCGGCTGCTGGCCGAGATGCCGGCCGAGGAGCTGGTGAACAGCGTCGACTTCCACCACATCACCGACGCGATCACCCGCGAGGAGGCGCTGGAGCTGCTGCGGGTCGACGACGGGTACGCCGAGCGGCTGGCCGTGCTGGAGCGCGACGGCTTCCCGTCGTACACCACGTCGGTGGGCTGGCTGGGCTACCCCGACGAGCAGGTGCGCGAGCTGACGCGGGCGGCGTACGCCCAGGGGTGGCGGGCGATGAAGATGAAGGTCGGCGGGCCGATCGAGGACGACATCCGCCGTGCCCGGCTGATCCGCGAGGAGATCGGCCCCGACGCGCTGCTGATGATGGACGCGAACCAGGTCTGGGACGTCGACGAGGCGATCGCCAACATGGCGGTGCTGGCCGAGGTGAACCCGTACTGGATCGAGGAGCCGACGCACGCCGACGACGTGCTCGGCCACGCGGCCGTGTCCCGGGCGGTGCGCCCGATCCGGGTCGCGACCGGTGAGGTCGCCGCGAACCGGGTCATCTTCAAGCAGCTCATGCAGGCCGACGCGATCCAGGTCTGCCAGATCGACGCGTGCCGGGTCGGCGGCGTCAACGAGGTGCTGTCGATCCTGCTGATGGCGGCGAAGTTCGGCGTGCCGGTGTGCCCGCACGCGGGCGGCGTCGGGCTGTGCGAGTACGTCCAGCACCTGTCGGTCTTCGACTACCTGCGGCTCGGGCGCTCGCTCGACGGGCGCATGGTGGAGTACGTCGCGCACCTGCACGAGCACTTCGAGGACCCGATCACCGTGGTCGACGGCCGTTACCGGCTGCCGAGCAAGCCCGGCTACTCGGTCACCTTCAAGCCGGAGTCGATCGCCGAGTTCTCGTTCCCGGACGGCCCGACATGGCGATGACGGTCCCCGCGACCAGGCTGGGCCGGGCCACACTGTCCCGGCTGCCCGCCGAATGCCGCCCGGCGGTGCGGCCCGGCGAGGCGAAGGCCGGCGTGCTGCACCTGGGCCTGGGCGCGTTCTTCCGTGCTCACCAGGCCGTTTACATCGAGGCGGCGATGGCCGCGCGCGGCGGCGACTGGGGCATCGTGGCGGTCGCGCCGCGCTCGCGGGACGTGCTGGAGGCGCTGCGGGCGCAGGACCACCTGTACAGCATCGTGACGCTCGACGCGTCGGCCGAGCGCACCCGCGTGCTGGGCGCGCTGACCGGCACGGTGCACGCCGCGAGCGACCCGGAGGCCGTGGTGGCGCAGCTGGCCGACCCGGCGATCCGGGTGGTGACGCTGACGGTGACCGAGAAGGCGTACGCCCCGGACGCGGCGGTGCCGCGCCTGCTGATCGACGGCCTGGTCGCCCGCGCCCGCGCGGACAGCGGCCCGATCACCGTGCTCAGCTGCGACAACCTCCCGTCGAACGGCGTCGTGCTGGGCAACCTGCTGGCCAGGATGATCCCCGACGCGCAGCGTGACTGGTTCTCCAGCTCGGTGCGCTGCCCGTCGAGCATGGTGGACCGGATCGTGCCCGCCACCACGGCCGCCACCCTGGCCGCCGCCGAGCGCTGCCTCGGGGCCCGGGACCTGGCCGCGGTGGCCGGGGAGCCGTTCCACCAGTGGGTCATCGAGGACTCCTTCGCCGGAGCGCATCCCGACTGGGCGGCGGCGGGCGCGGTGCTCACCGGCGACGTCACCCCCTGGGAGCACCTCAAACTGCGCGGCCTCAACGGCGTGCACAGCGCGCTGGCATACCTGGGCGCACTGGCCGGCTGCGAGAGCATCGCCGACGCGCTGGCCCTGCCCGGCATGACCGACCTGCTCCGCCGCTACATCGCCACCGAGGTCGGGGCCTCGATGACGCCTCCCGACGGGGTGACGGTCGTCGACTACGGCGACGCGGCACTGGAGCGCTTCGCCAACGCCCGGCTCGGCCACCGCTGCCTCCAGGTCGCCATGGACGGCACCCAGAAGCTGACCCAGCGGGTGCTGTCGGTGCTGAACACGGTCCCCGATCCCGCCCTGGCCACGCTTATCGTCGCCGCCTGGGCCCGCTTCGCCGAGGGCACCGGCGACGCCGGCCAGGCCCTGCCACTGGACGACCCGCGCGCGGCCGAGGTCCGCGCGGACCTCAGCACCGAAGCCCTGTTCGGCCCCGGCGGCGTGCTGGAGGTGCCGAACCCGGCCCACCGCCTCATGATCGAGGCATGGCGTACGGCGCTGGCCGCCCACGGCGCGGCCGACGTGGTCCGGACGGCGGTGCGGTGATGGCGTGCCCGGTCTTCGCGATCTCCCGGCCGGTCCGGCGCGGGCATCGCCCACGGGTCCGTCCCGCGGGCCGTGCGCAGCGTGGGGACCGGGCCGCCCGGACGGCCACTCGAAGGAGGACGGCATGACAGCCACGTCGGTGGCGCTGATCGGGGCCAACGGGCACGGGCTGCACCACCGGGAGCAGCTCGCCGAGCACGAGCGGCGGGGGCTGGTCCGGCTGGTCGCGCTCGCCGACACGCAGCCGGTGACGGACCCGCCGGACGGGGTGCCGGTCTACGCCGATCACCTGGCGCTGCTCGCCGAGACCAAGCCCGAGGTGGTCATCGTGTGCACGCCGCCGCACACGCACCTGGCGCTGACCCGCGACGCGCTGCACGCCGGCGCGGACGTGCTGCTGGAGAAGCCGCCCGTGCTCGACAGGGCTGAGCACGACGCGCTGCTCGCCGAGCAGGACGCGACCGGCCGGGTGGTGCAGGTCGGCTTCCAGTCGCTGGCCTCACCGGCGCTGGTCCGGCTGCGCGAGGCGGTCGCGACGGGCGGGCTGGGCACGGTACGGCAGATCTCGGTGCTCGGCTGCTGGCGGCGCGACGACGCCTACTGGGCACGTTCGCCCTGGTCGGGGCGGCGCACCGTGAACGGCCGGCCGTCGTTGGACGGCGCGCTGGCCAACCCGTTCGCGCACGCGGTGATGCAGGCGCTGGCGGTGCTGGACACGCCGGTGATCCGGGTCGAGGTCGACTGGCTGAAGGTGCGCCCGATCGAGGTCGAGGACACCGCCACGCTGCGCATCACCCTGGCGGGCGGGGTACGCGTGCTGGTCGCGGTGACGCTGGCGGGGGAGGACTTCGTGGACGGTGAACTCACCGTGTACGGCGACCGCGGCTCCGCCGAGCTGACCTTCCGCGAGGACCGGCTGCGCCTGCCCGGCGAACCGGCGGCGCAGCTGGTGGCGGGCCGGTCGACGCTGCTGGAGAACCTGCTGGCGTTCCGCGCGTCGGGCACGCCGCTGCTGTCCGGGCTGGCCCGGACCGCCTCGTTCACCACGGTCATCGAGCAGTTGCGCGCGGCGGCACCGCCCTACCAGGTCGCGCCGGAGGCGCTGGCCGTCGAGGACGGGCACCGGACACTGGTCGGCGTGAACGACGTGCTGCGCCGCTGCGCCACCGAGGGGGCCCTGATGAACGAGCTTTCCACGACGTGGGGTGCAACTGTTCCGGACGGGACTGCAAACGATTGAACAGGCGCGGCAAGGTCGATCTGAATAGTCGCTGGTTCCAGCTATTCCGGTAGCTGGAACAGGGAATACTGTGCAATAAAGGCTGCAACAAAGCTGCATTCATCATCCATTGACTTCACTGTCGTCTCTTCTTATGTTGCCTGATAAGTAACACGTCGGACACATAATGGAGAGCGCGATGCGAAGGCAAGACAATGTGGTCGGTCGCCGGGTCCGGCGGGCCGTCGCCGGATCCGCCCTCGGCGTCCTGTTGCTGCTGACGGGCGCGTCGCCCGCGGTGGCGACCGGTGACCCCAGCGGCCCCGGCTGGTGGGCGCAGCAGCTCGCCCGCCAGCCGCTCGCGGCCAACGACGGCTGGGCCGCCTCCGGCGCCGGCACCACGGGCGGCTCGGCCGCCGACGACGCGCACGTGTTCACGGTGCGCAACCGGGACGAGCTGGCCGCGGCGCTGACCGGCGCGGAGCCGAAGATCGTCTTCGTGGAGGGCGTCATCGACGGACTGAAGACCGCCGACGGCACGGCGCTGACCTGCGCGGACCTCGCCGACCCGGGTTACACGCTGGAGAGCTACCTCGCCGCGTACGACCCGGCGGTCTGGGGCCGCGCCACCGACCCGAGCGGGCCGATCGAGCAGGCCCGGGTGCGCTCGGTGGCCAACCAGCGGGCCCGCACCGAACTCAGGGTCGGCCCGAACACCACGATCCTCGGCCTGGGCGGCGCCACCCTGCGCCACCTCACCCTGATGATCGACGGCGGCAACAACGTGATCGTCCGCAACCTGAACTTCGAGGACGCCGCCGACTGCTTCCCGCGCTGGCGGCCCACCGACGGCGCCGAGGGCAACTGGAACTCCGAGTACGACCTGGTCTCGGTGCGCCGCTCGACGAACGTGTGGATCGACCACAACACCTTCAGCGACGGCGACAACCCGGACTCGAACCAGCCGGTGTACTTCGGCCGCCCGTGGCAGGTGCACGACGGCGCGTGCGACATCACGCACACCTCCGACCTGGTCACCGTGTCGGCGAACGTGTTCACCGACCACGACAAGACCATGCTGATCGGCTCGTCCGACACGGTCGGCCCGGACGTCGGCAAGCTGCGGGTCACCCTGCGGCACAACGTGTTCGACGGGGTCGGCCAGCGCGCGCCGCGCGTGCGGTTCGGGCAGGTGGACGTGTACAACAACACGTTCCGCATCGCCGAGTTCTACGACTACAGCGTCGGCCTGGGCATCCAGTCCGCGGTGTACCTGGAGAACAACCACTTCACGCTGACCGACGGCATCACCGCCGACCGAGTGCTGAAGGACTGGAAGGGCACCGCCGTCACCGAGCGCGGCAGCTTCGGCCGGGTCGGCACCGGCCGTCCGGGGCCGCTGGACCTGCTCGCGGCGTACAACACGGCCCATGACCCGGACTTCGGCTCCGACGCCGGCTGGACGCCCACGCTGCGCGCGTACCAGCCGCTGCCCGGCTGGGCGGTGCCGCTGGCCACGCTGCTCTCCGGCGCCGGAAAGCTCGGCGCCCGCTGACCCGGCGCCCGGCGGCCGGACCCTGCCCGGCCGCCGGGCACCGTAAGCCGCGACGGCTAGGTCCGCCCGCGGCAACAGAGCTCCCGCACCCTGGTGGCGCCCTCCGGCACACCCGTGCCGGACCACCGGGTGCGGTTCCTCCCAAGGAGGTACCGCTCATGTCCATCTCCATGCGCGCGGCTCCACGGCGGCGCAGGCTGGCCGCGGCGTTCGGCGCGGGCCTCACGGCCCTCGTCGTGGCGCTCGGGGCCACCCAGTTCGGCGGGACCGCGTACGCGGCGACGCTGTTCTCGGACGATTTCGAAGACGGCAACTCCACCGGCTGGTCCAAGTCCGGTGGCAGCTGGTCGGTGGTTTCCGACGGCAGCCAGGTGTACCGCCAGACCAGCACCGGGGCCGACGCCAAGGCACAGGCCGGCTCGACCTGGACCGGCCAGTCCGTGTCGGCCCGGGTCAAGCCGATCGCCTTCGGCAGCAGCACCCGCTCGGTCGGCGTGGCCGCCCGGCTGCAGAGCCTGTCCAACTACTACTCGCTGGTGCTGACCGGCTCCGGCACGGCGCAGCTGCGCCGCGTGTCCGGCGGCGGCGTCACCACCCTGGCCACCGCGACCGTCGCGGTCTCGCCCGGCACCTGGTACACGCTGCGGCTGGACGCGTTCGGCTCGGGCCTGACCGGATACGTCAACGGAACCCAGGTGGCCACGGCCACCGACGGCACGTTCACGTCGGGCAAGGTCGGCCTGATGGCGTCGTACGCCAGCGCCTCGTTCGACGACGTCACCGTCACCGACACGGCCGGTCCGGGGCAGCCCAGCCCGTCCGGGTCGGGGCAACCGCCGTCGCCCTCGCCGAGCAGCTCCCCGCCGCCGCCCGGCACCTGCAACACCGGCGGCAGCCCGGTCGGCTTCGCGGCCGTCAACGCCTGGGGCCGCAACGGCACCACCGGCGGCGCGGGCGGCGCGACCATCGAGGTCGACACCGCCGCCGAGCTGATCGCGGCGATCGCGCAGACCGGCCCGCTCAACATCTGCGTCCAGGGCCTGATCACGGTACCGGCGGGCATGTACAACGTCAGCTCGCACAAGTCGATCATCGGGGTCGGCGCGAACTCCGGCATCTCCGGCGGCGGCTTCAACATCGGCCTGCCGATCGACGACGCGATCACCTCCCCGCCCGCGAACGCGGTGCAGAACGTGATCATCCGCAACATGGTGTTCCGCAACGCCAGCGACGACTCGATCAACGTCCAGATGTTCTCGCACCACATCTGGCTCGACCACAACGACCTCGCCCAGGGTTACGACGGTCTGATCGACGTCAAGCGCGGGTCGTCGTACGTGACCATCTCGTGGAACCACACCCACGACCACAGCAAGAACATGCTGCTGGGCCGCGACGACGCCGACGACGTGCAGGACACCGGCCGGCTGAAGGTCAGCTACCACCACAACTGGTTCGACGGGACCCCGCAGCGCAACCCGCGGGTGCGCTACGGCGAGCCGGTGCACATCTACAACAACTACTACTTCCACAACACCGACGTCGGCGTCGCCTGCCAGACCGACGCCGGCTGCGTGGTCGAGGGCAACTACTTCGAGAGCGTCGAGGAGCCCGTCACGAACAGCTACGCCGGTCCGGGCGGTCGCTGCGTGGCCCGCAACAACGTCTACACCGGCAACGAGCCCGGCGCCCCCGACTGCTCCGGCACCGTCGAGGAGCCCAGCGCCTACTACGGCTACACCCTCGACAACCCCGCCGACGTCAAGGCCATCGTGACGGCCGGCGCCGGCACCGGAAAGATCTGATGAAAGGAAGGGCACCTTCACAACGCTCCGCGTTGTAGAAGGTGCCCTTCCTAACTCCGCACCGTGTTCGAGCTGCACAGACAGACCAGCTTGCCGCGGGCGGACCGCGAGCGCGCCGCCGGACGACCGGCTCCCGCACGCGATCCGCCCGCACCGAACCCCGATCCGGAGGAGAGATGACGATCCCGCACCGCCGGCGCACCGCACTGCTCGCCGGCACCATCGCCGCCGCCCTCGCCCTGGCGGTCGGCCTCACCACCGCCGCGTCCGCGGCCACCCTGTTCAGCGACGACTTCGAGGACGGCAACGCCACCGGCTGGAGCAGCTCGGGCGGCAGCTGGTCGGTGGTCACCGACGGCTCCCGCGCCTACCGCCAGAGCAGCACCAGCGCCGACGCGAAGTCCCTGTCCGGCACCGCGACCTGGACCGACTACACGGTCTCGGCACGGGTCAAGCCGATCGCGTTCGGCAACAGCACCCGCGCGGCCGGGATCGCCGCCCGCGCGTCGAGCACGTCCAGCTTCTACTCACTCGTGCTCGTCGGCGCGGGCCGCGCCGAGCTGCGCCGCACCAGCGGCGGCGGGGTGACCGTGCTCGCCCAGGCGGCCACTACGGTGACCCCGGGCGCGTGGCACACGCTCGCGCTGCAGGTCACCGGGAGCACGCTGCGCGGCTCCGTCGACGGCGCCCAGCTCGTGACCGCCACCGACGGCTCCTTCGCCACCGGGCGGATCGGGCTGCTCGGCTCGTACGCCAGCGCCGCCTTCGACGACGTCCAGGTCGTCACGGGCAGCGGCCCCGACCCGTCGCCGTCCTCGCCCGCCTCGCCGCCGGCCTCCCCGACGCCGAGCACCAGCCCGCCGCCCCTGCCCCCACCCGGCCAGGCGGACGGCTACGCCTCCGTCAACGCCCTCGGGCAGAACGGCACGTACGGCGGCGCGGGCGGCCAGACCGTCACCGTCACCAGCGCGGCGCAACTGGCCGACTACGCGGGACGGGCGGAGCCTTTCGTCATCCTGGTCTCCGGCCGGATCTCCGTCAGCGGCATGATCACCGTGGTGGCGAACAAGAGCATCATCGGCGTCGGCTCCACCGCCGAGATCACGGGCGGCGGGCTGCAGATGGGCTCGACCACCCGGCCCGGCAACAACGTCATCGTCCGCAACCTCACCTTCCGCGACGCGTCCGACGACTCGGTCAGCGTGCACAACGCCTCACACCACGTGTGGATCGACCACAACGAGTTCTGGCCGGGCTTCGACGGCTCGGTGGACGTCAAGCGGCAGTCGACCTTCGTCACGGTGTCCTGGAACGTCTTCCACGGCACCGACAAGTCCATGCTGCTCGGGCACTCCGACACGTTCCCCGACGACATCGGGCGCCTGAAGGTGACCTACCACCACAACCTGTTCGACGGGTCGAACCAGCGGCATCCGCGGGTCCGCTTCGGCGAGCCGGTGCACGTGTACAACAACCACTACCGCAACGTCGGCCTGTACGGCGTGGCGTCCACGGAGAACGCGGGAGTGGTGGTGGAGGGCAACTACTTCGAGAACGTGGCGTTCCCGTGCTACTCGACGAACGGCTACGCCGACAGCGCTCCGGGCCGGCTGGTCCAGCGCGCCAACGCGTTCGTCAATTCGGGCCCCTGCGAAGCCAACGGCAGCGTCACCGAGCCGGGAGGCCTCTACGGCTACCAGCTCGACGACGCCGCCACCGTTCCGGCGAAGGTCGCCGCCGGTGCCGGGGTGGGCCGGATCTGAGCATGTCCGACGGCGTCGCCACTGCCTGCTCTCGGGTGGTCCGGCGCGGGGAGGGGCCCGCTGCGACGCATCGTGTCGCAGCAGGCCCCTCCTTTCTCAGTGCTCCCAGGGGATGCGGCGCGGGCGGCGGGACCAGCGCGGGCTGAGCTGTTCGGACTCGAAGCGGGAGGTCCACCGTCGCCGCTCCGCGCCGCCGTCGAACTCGGTCACCGCCTCGAACCTGCGGTCGAGCTCGGCCAGCAGCGAGCCCAGCTCACCCGTCGCCAGCCCCGGCTGCGCGTCCAGGACCGTGCCGAGCGTGTCGCGGTTGGCCAGGTCGTTGAAGTAGAGGTCGATCAGGTAGCCGTCGTCGAGCCGGTCCTGCTCCAGCCGGCGGATCAGGTGCTCCCAGAGCCGGAACCGGTTGCGGACCGCGTACTTCGGCTCTGTCAGGGCGGCGGCGAACCGGGCCGCCATGCCCGCACGCTCGCGCTCCAGCCGCTCGGCGTCCACCCGCTCGATCGACGTACGCTCCGCGGGGGTGAGCCGCGTCCAGGCGGCTTCCGTCGCCGGTGCGTCATCGGCCCAGTTCACTGCCATATGCCGGTGCCCGTTCACTCGTTGAGCTGCTGCAGGTAATAGGCGTAACCGTTGTCGGGCTGCATGAACGTGCCCCGGTCGCCCTCTCTGATGATGATCGTGCCGGTGTCGGCGTCCCACCACACGTAGCGGGGTGTGCCGTTCGGGGTGTCCCGCACCCGGTGGCCCGGGTTCGCCCGCATGACGTCCTCCAGGTGGCCGGCCAGGTCGGCGTCCTCGACGCCGGGGATGCTGCGCTGCCCGGCGTGCTCGGCGATCTTGTCGGCGAGCAGGCCCACGTCACCGGCCTGGCTCGCCGGGTCGGGCGGGCGGGTGAGGCCGCCGAGGTCGCCGGTCGGCGTCACGCCCCGGCCGCCGCGGCCGGGCAGCTCGGGCTGCTGCCGCTTGGCGAACACGATGAAGGTGCCCATGCCGGTGTCGACCTGCTTGATCACCGGAATGAGGTTGCCGAGGCTGCGGACCAGCGCCTTCATGATCCGGGCGATCTTCGCCGCCCAGCGGGCGACCACGGTGCTGACCTGCGCGGCGACCACCGGGGTGGCCAGGCCGAAGGTGAACACCTCCTCGGCGGTCCAGATCGGCAGCCGGGCCAGCAGCGTGGCGATGCACTCGCCGATCAGGTCCCGCACGATGGTGCGCACCGCCTCGACCAGCGAGCTGGACGCCTCGACGATGACGGCCATGCACTCGCCGATCTTGGAGAGCGCGAACAGCATCTCCATGCTGCGCTGGGCGTGCGTGGCGTACGCCGCCGCGGCCTCACCCGTCCAGTCGGGCATGTCGGCGACCGTGCCGCGGCCGTATCCGTCGGCGATCCGCTGGTGTTCGGCGGCGATGTTGCGCCAGCTCTGGGCGTTCGCCCGTAACTGGTCGGGGTCGCCCGCGAGCTGGTCCAGGCACCACGACAGCGGTTCGACGTGCTCCACGACCCAGCCGAACCCGGCCGTGACCAGCATGCCGAACGGGTCGAGCGCCCAGGCGGCACCTTCGACGACCAGGGTCACGCCGCCGAGGGTGCCGTCGATCCAGGAGCCGTTCTCGACGCCGTCGATGAGCATGTCCAGCGACTCGGCGATGCCCACCCCGGAGAACCAGGTCGTGCTGTCGACCCGGTCGGCGACCAGCGAATCCCCGGGCTCGTTCATCGCACGCCCCGCACGGTGGTGTCGGCGGCGGCATCGGTGGCGGCGTAGTTGTCGGCGACCGTGCGCAGCCCGTCGGCGATGGTGTCCATGGTGCGGGAGGTCTGGTCGACGCACTCGACGGCACGGTCGACCAGGCCGTCGAGCAGCCGCGGCAGCCAGGAGTTGAGCAGCCCGTAGGAGCCGGTGTCGTAGCCGACGCGGACGGCCGCCGCGCGGGTCTCGGCGACGCGCTCGACCAGGCGGTCGACTGTCCGGCCGTGGCCGCGGATCTGGTCGGGCAGCGCCTGCAGCGGCGCACCGCCGTCGTCAGGGCGCATCACGCAGTCCCGACTCGTCGATGAGGCGGCTCAGCTCGGCCCGCAGCGCCGACCGGGCGGCGTCGTTGGCCTCGATGACGGTCCGTGACAGCTTCTCCAGCGACCAGGCGCGGACGCGGTCGTCGAGCTTCAGCGTCGTCAGCCGGCCCGTGTGGTCGACGGTCGCGGTCACCGACCCTTCGGCGACCGAGACGGTGGCGGCCAGCTCGCCCTGCCGCTGCGCCAGCTCGCGGGCGCGGGCCGCGCGCGCTTCGATCGCCGCCTGCCAGTCGTCGATGCGCTGGTGCGCCTGCTCCGGATCACCGAACATCGCGGACCTCGGATGTGAGGCATTGATCGGCCGTCACGTGAACCTCCCCTTCCGCCACCGGCACGCTGCTTCGCCAGCCTAGGCCCGGTGCTCCGGCGGAAGAAGTCCGATGAGGATGGAAGGGGCGCTTTCCACAACACATTGTGTTGTGGAAAGCGCCCCTCGTGATTCAGCTGACAGTGCAGGTGGCGCCGTTGACTTTGAAGGCGGTGGGTTCGGGGTTGGCGGTGGTCCAGACCCCGTTGTAACCGATCTGGATCGAGGCGTTCGGAGCCACGGTGGCGTTCCAGGAGAGGTTGGTGGCGGTGACGTTGAGGCCGCTCTGCGACCAGTTGGCGCTGTGACCGCTGCTGACGGCCTGCCCCGACGCGGGGAGGGAATAGGTCAGCGTCCAGCCGTTGATCGCCGTGGTGCCGGTGTTCTTGATGCTGACCTTGGCGGAGAAGCCGCCGGGCCACTGGCTCTCGATCAGGTATGCCACGTCGCAGCTCGCGCCGCCGCCGGTGCCCGAGGTGGCGAACGTGACGGGCGAGGAGGCGGTCGAGGTGTTGCCCGCGCCGTCGACGGCGACGACGTAGTAGGTGTACGACGTCGAGGCGGTCAGGCCGGTGAGCGTGAACGTGTTGGTGGTCGGTGACCCGGCGAGCACGTCGGTGGCGCCCGCTTCGCGGTACACGCGGTAACCGGCCAGGCCGCTGCCGCCGGTGTCGGTGGCGGCGGTCCAGCTCAGCGTCGCCCCGGTCTGCGTGATCGAGGAAGCCGCCGGCGTGCCCGGCTGCGTCGGCGCGGTGGTGTCGTTCGGCGGGGCGGTGGTGCTGAAGGTGACCGGGGAGGAGGCGGTCGAGGTGTTGCCCGCGCCGTCGACGGCGACGACGAAGTAGGTGTACGACGTCGACGCGGTCAGGCCGGTCAGCGTGAAGGTGTTCGTGGCCGGCGACCCGACGAGCACGTCGGTCGCGCCCGCCTCGCGGTACACGCGGTAGCCGGTGAGGCCGCTGCCGCCGGTGTCGGTCGACGCGGTCCAGCTCAGCGTGGCCGAGGTGGCCGTGATCGAGGACGCGGCGGGAGTGCCGGGGGTGCTGGGCGCGACGGTGTCCGGGGTGCCGCCGCCGGGCGGGTCGCCCCAGACCTTCGTGGTGCCGTCGTACAGCGTGATCTTGCTGTTGCGGGCCAGGGTCGCCTGGTAGGACCAGTCGTTGCTGACATCCCAGGTCCCGGCGCTGGTGATCCGGAACTGGACCTCGCGCCGCCAGTCGGACTGCCCGGCCGGGATGATGTTCTGCCCCGCGCACGAGATCGTCACGTAGTACACGTTGCCGCTGTGCTGGGTCGGCCCGGTCGGCGGCGAGCACTGGCTGTACGCCACCGACGTGCTGATCTGGCTCGGTGTGGTCGCCCCGTCGAGCGTGAAGTAGTACCGGAACGAACCGTTGCTCAAAGCCCGCGCCGGCCACGCCGACTTGTTGTAGACGAGCGCCTTGACCTCGGTGAACGTGGTCCCGGTGGTGTTCAGCCCGGACTCGACGTAGAACTCGGCGTCGTCGGGGGTCTCCGCCGGCGGGAAGCTCGCCAGGGGCGTGCCGCCGAACTCGCTGTACATGCGCACCAGCGCGGAGGTGAAGCCGCCGTTGTAGTCGGTGGCGACCTCGTTCATCTGGAAGTTGCCGCGGTCGTCGGTGTACGCGTCGTTGGCCGAGCCGGGCCCGCCGACCAGCGCGCCGTACAGCACGTGCCGGTTGTTCACCGGGCTCTGCAGGCTGTCGGTCCACGAGCCGTGCGCGGTGCGGTGGTGCGGGTTACGGGGCGGGTTGTTCCCGAAACCGTTGACGTAGCTGCGGTTGTTCGGGTTGTCGCCGAGGATGTAGTTGATCTGCCGGGCCGCGAAGTCGTGGTAGCGCGCCTTGCGGGTGGCGTCGCTGATCCAGTCCGAGTACACGAAGGCGACCCAGGCGGTGTTCGCCGAGTAGCGCAGCGAGCCCCACTGCTGCAGCCAGGCCTGACCGCCGGGGGAGTACGTGATGCGCTGGCCGTTGACGCCGACGGTCCAGTAGTCCAGCCACCGGTTGGCGTCGTCGATGTACTGCTGCTTGCCGGTGAGCTTGGCCAGCAGCACGTACGAGCCGTAGGTCTTGTCGTCCCAGTCGTGCGTCCACTTGTAGGAGTGCGTGCTCGACTGCGGCTCGGTGCCCAGATTGGCGTAGTAGGACTCGGCCTTGCTCAGGTAGGCCGCCTCGCCGGTGGCCCGGTGCAGCCAGATCGCGCCCCAGACCAGCTCGTCGTTGAAGCCGCTCCACGAGTTGTAGTAGCTGCTCGCGTCGGTGATGCACTCGCTGTACTTCTTCCGCACCGTGTCGGCGAACGTGTACAGCTGGCGGGCGTGGCTGACCAGGGTGTTCGCGTACGTCGGGTCGGTGGGCCGGAAGACCATCGAGGCCGCGGCCATCGCCGCCGCCGTCTCCGCCGCCAGGTCCGTGCCGCCGCAACTCGCATCGATCTTGTACGCGGGCCGCGCCATCTTCATCACCTCGGCCGGGCCCCACCACTGGTGGTCCGCCCCGCCGTTGCCGACCTGCCCGTAGAGCACGTTGGCCGACGGGTGCGCCTTGATGAAGTAGTCGTTGACGAAGCGCAGGTTGTTCAGCAGCGGGGTGAGCTGCCCGGATGCCGAGTAGGCGGCACGGTACTCGACCGCGCCCCAGGCCAGCATGGTCGCCGTGGCGGCCATCGGGAAGCCGAACTTGACGTGGTCGCCCGCGTCGAACCAGCCGCCGGTGAGGTTCACGCCGACGTCGGATCCGTCGTTCATGGCGGAGTTGCTGCGCCAGGTGACACGGTTCCACGACGGCTTGGGTCCGGCGGCCTGCGCCTCGTAGAAGAACAGGGACTTCTGCAGCGCCTCGCCGTAGTTGTACGGAGCGGCGGCCGCGGCGGGCGCTGCGGCCAGGCCGGTTGCCAGGGAGCTGACGACGAGCACGCCGCAGGCTCCGGCGAACAACCGACGCCACGGGCCCGGAGGGCGGATGCCGTCACTGTAAGTAGGCACTAGGATTCTCCTGTCCGTGGAGCCGCGCGACGCGAGTCGCTGCGGTAGGGCACAGGTGGGGCGGATGTGGGCGCATCCGCCCCACCGCTATCGCAGTTCGCGGTGCGGTGGGTTAGTCAGGGTTTTCCTGTACGTTTCGGTCGACATCGATGGAAGCGCTCCCACCTCTGTCAAGCACGATTTAACCGCGCGGTTGCCTTCTTGTGAAGCCCCGATTTCGCGGGAGTCGCCGCCCGCCGATGGTCATGGCCTGACCAGGTGCTTTGTGGACAGCGCGGGACGGGCGGGGTCAGCCGGCGGCGGGGGCGGTGCTGGCGCGAGGGGTGAGGATCGGCGGCAGCAGGGTGGCCGGCGGCACCGCGCGGTCGTCGAGCTTGCGCATCAGCAGCTCCACGGCCTGCCGCCCGACGTCCTCGGCCGGGATCTGCACCGAGCTGAGCGCCGGGGACGACCGCTCGGCCAGCTCGTCCGGGCAGATCGCCACCACGGAGATGTCCTCGGGCACCCGGCGGCCCAGCGCGCGCAGGGAGTTCAGCACGTGCGCCACCGCGGCCTCGTTGTGCACCACCAGGCCGGTCAGCCGCGGGTGATGGGCCAGCAGCTGGGCGAGGGACTCCTGCACCGCCTGCGGATGCTCCTCGAACGGCTGGGCGTACGCGGTCAGCCGCAGCCGCTTCGCGGCCTCCACGAAGCCGTCGCGGGTGCGGTGGGCGAAGCCGGTGTCCCGGTCGTACACCACCCGCGGCGCGCCGAGCAGCGCGATCTCCCGGTGGCCCAGCGCCGCCAGGTGCTCCACGCACACCGCCCCGGCCCGGTGGAAGTCCAGGTCGACGCAGGTCAGCCCGGCCGAGTCGGCGGGCAGCCCGATCAGCACGCTGGGCCGCTCCAGCCTGCGCAGCGTCGGCACGCGCGGGTCGTGCATCTCCACGTCCATCAGCACCAGGCCGTCCACCATCGCGCCCGCGGCGACCCGGCGCAGCCCGGCCGGGCCCTCGTCGGCGGTGACCAGCAGCACGTCATGGTGGTGCTGCCGGGCGCTGGTCACCACCGCGGTGGCGAACTGCATCAGCACCGGCAGGTGCATGCCCTGCCGCAGCGGCAGCACCAGCGCGATCACGCTGGACCGGTTGCTGGCCAGCGAGCGCGCGCCCGCGTGCGGGTGGAAGCCCAGCGCGCGGATGCTGGCGTGCACCCGGGCGCTGGTCGTGGCGGAGATGGCCCGCTTGCCGCTGAGCACGTACGACACCGTGCTGGTGGACACGCCCGCGTGCCGGGCCACGTCGGCGATGGTCACCACGCTGTCGCGCTGGGACGACCGCCGCGGACGGCTCCTCATCGGCGGCACCTCCCCGCTGCTCCCGTTCATGCCCGCCGCCCGCCGCGCGAAACCGGCACCGTCACCCGATCGCTCATGAAAAGACGAGCTCGCTCACGATGATGCCCGGTGCGTCGTACACCAGGTATAGGTCTGTCCGGCCGGATGTGCTCAGCGCGCAGCTGATCTTCTGGTACGCGTACCGGCCGGTGCCCGCGCCGACCGCCTCGGCCAGCACCTCGCCGTCGAGCGGGTCGTCGGCCATCAGCGCGACCCGGCCGGCACCGCCCGCGACCGCGAAGACGATCTCGTCGCAGCCGGTCAGGTCGGTCGCGCCGAACGACAGCCAGGCGCCCGCGTCGGTGGCCCGCACCGCGTCGCCGCGGTCCGGGGCCGCGTCGACCAGCACCACGCCGCAGCCCTCGTCGTGGTCGACGGCGCGCAGCAGGCCGGGCAGCCGGCGTGCCCCGATGCGCTCGCCGCGTACGGTCAGCGTGGCGCAGCCGCGGATGTCGGTCGCCGAGCGGCCCACCATCACCTTGTGCCGGGCCGCCTCCACCACGGGCCGTCCCGCGGTCACGTCCCAGAACGACAGGTCGGCGGCGGCCAGCGGGATGCTGACCACGGTCCGCTCGCCCGGTTCGAGCCGGACGCGGCGGAACCCGCGCAGCCGCCGCAGCGGCTGCTTGACCCGCGAGCGCTGCTGGTGCGTGTAGAGCTGCACGACCTCCTCGCCGGGGCGCTGCCCGACGTTGGCGACCTCGACGGTCACCGTGACCGTGCCGTCGGCGTCGATCGCGTCGGCGTCCAGGCCGACCGCGCCGTACTCGAACTCGCCCCAGCTCAGGCCGTGCCCGAACGGGTACAGCGGGGTGCCGCGGTAGTACAGGTAGGTCGCGTCGCTGGTGATGATGTCGTAGTCGTAGAGGTCGGGCAGCTCGCAATGGCTGCGGTACCAGGTCTGCGGCAGCCGCCCGGCCGGCTCGGCCTCGCCGAACAGCACGTCGGCGAGCGCGTGCCCGAACTCCTGGCCGCCGTGGCTGCTCCACAGCACCGCGGGCAGGTGCACGTCGGCCCAGCTGACCGCGTACGGGTAGCTGCTGGTCAGCACGAGGGCCGTGCGCGGGTTGGCGGCGTACACGGCGCGCAGCAGCGCCTCCTGCGCGGGCGGCAGGGCCAGGTTCTCCCGGTCCTCGGTCTCCCGCCCGTTGACCAGGGGGTGGTTGCCCAGCACCACGACCACGGCGTCCGCTTCGGCGGCCAGCGCGGCGGCCTGCTCGGCCCCGCCGCGGCGCAGCTCCACCTGGAGCCGGGCGGCCTGCTCGAAGCTCGCGCCGACCGCGGCCACCCCGTCCTCGCCGACGACGAGGTAGCTGCGGCTCAGTTCGTGGTGCAGGGACAGCGTGCCGTCGGACCGCTCGACCAGCCGGAACGTCTCGTGCACGTCCCACCCGTGCGGGCCGGGCGCGTCCGCGACCAGCAGGTTGTCGCGTACGGTCAGGTGCCGCCCGTTGGCGGCCGAGCGCAGCGCCAGCACGCTGGTCCCGTGGTGCCCGGCCGGGCCGGGGTGGCTGCCCCAGTCGAACACGTCGAACCCGTGCGGGTCCGCGAACGCCCGCCGCAGCGGCGCGGCCTCCGCCGGGTCGGCGACCGCCAGGTAACCGCCGCCGACCAGGCGCAGCGCCACCCGGTCCGCGCCTTCGGCGAACGTGACCTGGTCCGCGCCGAGCCGGGCGGCGAGGCCATCGCGGGCGGTGACCTGGTAGGGCAGCGTGCCGCTGTACCAGTCGGCCATCAGCTGGTCGCCGAGCGGCCCGACCACCGCGACCCGGCGCACCTGCTCCGGGTCGAACGGCAGCAGCCGGCACTCCTGCTTGAGCAGCACGATGCTGCGGGTCGCGGCCTCGCGGGCCAGCGCCTGGTGGGCGGGGCAGTTCACGGTGTCCGGGTCGAGGCCGGTGAACGGGTTCGCCTCGGCCGGGTCGAACTCGCCGAGCCGCAGCCGGATCGTCAGCACCCGCCGCACCGCGGTGTCCACATCGGCCTCGGTGATCAGGCCGCGCTCCAGGGCCTCGGTGAGCCGTCCGATGGTGACGTGGGAGTTCGCGTCGGCGTCGGTGAAGCTGTCCACCCCGGCCTTCAGCGAGGCGGCGTGGCTGCTCGCGTGGTCGGGGAAGTAGGCCTGCTGGGCCGGGTCGGCCAGGTTGCTCGGCGCATACGCGTCCGACACCACCAGCACCTCGTCCCCGGTCCAGGACCGCAGGTCGTCGTTCAGATGGGGGCTTACGTGCGCCGGACGGCCGTTGACCAGGTTGTACGACGCCATCACGGCGACCGCCGCGCCGCTCTCGATCGCCGGGCGGTACGCGGGCAGCTCGTATTCGTGCAGCACCCGGGGGCCGAGGTTGCTGGAGCTGACACACCGGTCGTTCTCGTTGTTGTAGCCGAGGAAGTGCTTCAGCGTCGGCGCGGTCTTCAGGTAGACGGGGTGATCCCCGCGCAGGCCCTGCGCGTACGCCTGCCCCATCAGCCCGGTCAGCCAGGCGTCCTCGCTGTATCCCTCCTCGTTGCGGCCCCAGCGCGGGTCGCGCAGCGGGTTGACCACCGGCGCCCACACGTTGAGGCCGGCCCCGGACGGGTCCTTGTGGTGGCTGGCCCGGACCTCGTCGCCGACCGCCGCGCCGACCCGGCGCACCAGGTCCGGGTCCCAGCTCGCGCCGAGGCCCACCGCCTGCGGGAACACCGTCGCCTCGCCGAGCCAGGCGAGCCCGTGCAGCGCCTCGGTGCCGGTGCGGAACCCGCCCACGGACAGCCGGGGCACGGGCGGCTGGTGCTGGTGCAGCAGCGCGATCTTCTCGGGGAGCGTGAGCCGGCCGAGCAGGTCGGCGACGCGGTCGGGGAGCGGTGCGGAGGGGTCGCGGAAGTTCATCGCCGGGTTCCTTCGTCTGGGCGGACGGTCGGAAGGTGCGTCGTGGAGTGGGCGGTGCGGGCAGTCGAAGCGCTTCGACAGTGGATCGCGGACCGGGCGATCCCGATCTCCAGTCGAAGCGCTTCGACGATCGTCTGAAAAAGACCCCGCGCGACAGGTGTTTCACACGGTTTTCGCAACGGAGTACGCCAGAGATTTACCGTGTTTCACCGGCTGTCGTCAAGGGAGCGTTCCCACGGCAGCTCGGGCCTGGCCGGGCGACGCTCCGTCGAGCAGCGCCGATGCCGCCCGGCGGCACGGAACAAGAACGGGCGGTCCCGCGGTCAGTGAGGCAGGAGCTCGCGCGGCTCGGCCGGGCGGTAGGCCAGCTCCTCGGCGGGGCGCAGCCGGTCGCGGAACCGGGCCAGGGCGCGGCGGGTCGCCAAGGTGCGGCGGGGGCCGTCGATGTGGGCGTAGTGCAGGTGGTGCACCCGGCCCGGACCGCGCCACCAGGGCGAGCCGTCCCCGGACAGCGGATAACCCAGCTCCTTCAGCCGGCCGCCGAGCTTCGCCTCGCACAACGTGATCTGCCACGGAGCCAGCCGCTCCCGCCAGCTGCCGACCCGCTCAGTGGTCACCGGCTCGTGGGTGAGGCGGTGCCAGCTCTTGCGGCTGGGCACGGCCACCTCGGCCAGCCGGGCAGGTTCGGCCATCGCCGGGTCGTACTCCTCGCCCAGGAACCGGCAGATCGCCCGCAGCTCCGGTTCCGGGTCGGCGACCAGGCGCTCGTACCGCACCTCGTGGTAGGAGTCCGCGGCCAGGGTCCGGCGGGCCAGCGCGGAGGAGTCCATCGCCCGCGCCCAGTCGGAGATCGCGTGGCACACGTCCTTGCCCTGCTGCCAGGGCGTCTCGCCGAGCGAGGCGACGCAGTCGCGCCCGTCGCGCACGATGTTGACGATCTGCGCGTCCGGGAACAGGCGCAGCAGCGGCCCGAGATTGTTCAGGTACGCCGGGCGCTTGTCACCCCAGCGCGGCCGGTCGAAGCGGCGGGCATACGCGCGGAACACGATGCCGAGCGCCGAGCCGAGCGTCGGCGGCCCGCTCACGATCTCCTCGGTCACCGAGTCCGGGTCCAGGCCGAGGTCCGCGAAGGCGGTCTTCCCGCTCGTGATCCACTCGGCCAGGCCGCGCCGGTTGGCGGGTTCGCGCAGGTCGCCGAAGCTCGCCCGGTCGGTGTACGCCCCGAGCAGGAAACGCGTCTCCGGCGGGATCGCGATCCGCGGGTGCGCGTGCAGCATGAGCTGAAGCATCGTGGTGCCCGACCGCGGGCACCCCACGACGAAGACCGGCCGCTCACTGCCCACAGGTGGCTCCGTCCATAAGGGTGTCTTTTCCGGAATACACCCTTATTAACGACCCCCGCCCGACCCACGATGCGCACCGACACCACCGCCCACCCGCCCCACCCCCACCCGCCCCCGCCGCAACTCTTAAAAAGTTGCGCCTTCAGGGATGGCAGGAGGCCGCGACTCTTTAAGAGTTGCGGCGGGAGGGGGCGGCGTGGGTGGGAGGACGGGGTCAGAGGCGGGGGAGGCGGCCGGCGTCGACGTGGTCGAGGACGGTGGCGGCGCCGCCGGTGGCGGCCGCGCCGTGGTCGAGGATGGAGGCGACCACCTGGGCGCCGCCCTGCTCGGGGCCGATGCGGCGGGCCGTCAGCTCTGCCTCGACCGGCGGCAGGAGCCAGGGGGCCAGGGGGACGAAGTAGCCGCCGAGCACGACGACCTCGGGGTCGAGCAGGTTGGCCAGGATGGAGACGCCCTGGCCCAGGGCCCGGCCCACCTCGTCCAGCGCCCGCAGGGCGGCGGGGTCGTTGCCGCGCGCTCGGCGTACCACCTCGTCGACCTCGGGTTGCAGGTCGGTGATGGCGCCGTCGCCGGCCACCTCGGGCAGCACCCGCGCGATGATCGCGCTGATGCCCGCG
The DNA here is from genome assembly GCF_016862635.1 of Catellatospora coxensis. Classification (GTDB taxonomy): domain Bacteria; phylum Actinomycetota; class Actinomycetes; order Mycobacteriales; family Micromonosporaceae; genus Catellatospora; species Catellatospora coxensis. The sequence goes on from NZ_BONI01000075.1 coordinate 29,529, forward strand.
ATGGCCTCCAGGCAGCCGCGGCGGCCGCAGGCGCACGGCGGGCCCTGCGGGTCGATGGTGATGTGGCCGATCTCGCCGGGGAAGCCGCGGTGGCCGCGCAGCGGCCGGCCGTCGCTGATGATGCCCGCGCCGATGCCGACCTCGCCGGTCAGGTAGATCAGGTTCTGTGAGCCGGCGAACGCGCCGTAGCGCGATTCGGCCAGCACCGCGAGGTTGGCGTCGTTGTCGACGGCGACCGGGAAGCCGGGTTCGCCGAGCGCGCGGTTGACGATGTCGCGCAGGTTGACGTCGTGCCAGCCGAGGTTGGGGGCCATGATGACGGCGCCGTCGGGGGAGACCAGGCCGGGCACGCCGACGGTCAGGCCGAGCACCCGGCGGTCCTCCTTGAGGACGCGGTTGACCGCGCGCCGGCCGAGCGCCGCGATCGCGGTCGCGGCCTGCGCGGGACTGGACGCCAGCCCGGCGAACGAGCGCCGCCAGGACAGCACCTGCTGCCCGGCCAGGTCGATCGCGACCGCCGTGAGGTAGTCGGCGTTGACCTCGATGCCGATCGCGGCGTACGGCGAGCCGTCGAGCACCAGCATGGTCGCCGGGCGGCCGATCCGGTGCTCGGTCAGCCCGGTCTCGCGCAGCAGCCGGCGCTCGATCAGGTCGGCGACGAGGCTGGACACGGTGGCCTTGTTGAGGCCGGTGGTGGCGGCGATCTCCGCGCGGGAGCATGGCGCGTGGCTGCGCACGTAACGCAGCACGACGGCCAGGTTCGTGGCCCTGACATCGGCGAAGTCCGCCGGTTGAGGGCCGCGCTGCATCGTGATCACCGTCTGCCCTCCGGTGTGGCTGCACTGGTCGCCCCATCATGCCGTATGGAGCCGTCGGTGAGCATCGCCGCCGACCCAGGCGTGGGAACGCTCCCTTGTGGTCGCTCTGACCTTCGGCTAGTTTGTTTAGTCGAAAGCCGAACTAACTGTACCTCGTAACCGCTCCATGAACACCCCTTTCCCTGATCCTGAGCTTGACAAATGACGAAGGGAGCACGCCGTGGACAACCCCCTCGCGGGCGCGGCGGCGAACCGCCGATCGTTCCTGAGCCTGCTCGGCCTGGGCGCGATCGCCGTCGCGGGCAGCGGCACGCTCGTCGCCTGCGGTGAGAAGGCGGCGGACGAGGGCACGACGCAGCAGCTGGACAAGCTGCAGGCGGTCCTGCCCAAGTACCAGCCGCTGGAGCTGGTGCAGCCGGACATCAAGGGCGTCTCGCCGGTCGCCAACGGCTTCACCAAGTACCCGTCCTCGCTGGTCGACGCGATCACCGAGAAGCCCGGCCGGGGCAGCACCATCACCACGATGACGCCGTACTGGGGGCAGGTGCCCGCCGGACCGGGGCAGAACGCCTACCTCGACGCGATCAACGCGGAGCTGGGCGCCGTGGTCACCCCGGGCATCCAGGACGGCAACACGTACGCCGACAAGCTGAACGCGATCCTGCCCGCCCGGGACATCCCGGACGTGCTCTGCATCCCGGGCTGGGAGATCAGCAAGATCCCCAACTTCTCCGAGGCGGCCAAGGCGCTGTTCGAGGACCTGACCGACCACCTGGCCGGGGACAAGGTCAAGCCGTACCAGATGCTGGCCAGCCTGCCGACCGTGGCCTGGAGCAACGCCGTCTGGAACGAGCGGCTGATGGCGGTGCCGTGGCCGACCGACGGCCCGTACCCGTGGGCGCTGTTCTACCGCAAGGACCTCGTCGACGCCGCGGGTGTGGCGATCCCGAAGACCGCCCAGGAGCTGTACGACTTCGGCAAGAAGATGACCAACCCCGGCAAGGGCGTCTGGGCGTTCAACGACGTCCAGGCCATGGTGGAGATGATCTTCCGGGTGCCGAACTCCAAGGACGGCTGGGGCTCCAAGAACGGCAAGGTCCAGTTCAAGTACGAGACCGACGAGTTCAAGGCCGCCCTGGAGTTCATGGCCAAGCTGTACAAGGACGGTCTGATCCACCCCGAGGTCGTGGCCAGCAAGGGCGCGGACGCCAAGCTGCTGTTCTCCGGCGGCAAGATCGCGATGATCCAGGACGGCGTGGGCGCGTGGCTCGGCATGCAGGCCGAGCAGCAGAAGGTCACCGCCGGCTTCAACATGCAGCCGGTGCCGTTCTTCGCCGCCGACGGCGGCGCACCGCTGGTCTGGGGCTCGCCTGACCCGGTCTTCTACACCTTCGTCAAGAAGGGCCTGGGCAAGGAGAAGACCGAGGAGATCCTGCGCATCCTCAACTTCGTCGCCTCCCCGCTCGGCACCAAGGAGTTCGAGCTCATCGAGTACGGCGTCGAGGGCAAGCACTTCACCAAGGGCGCCGACGGCTGGCCGGCCGGCACCGACCTGCAGGGCAAGGAGAAGGCCGACCAGTTCCGCTTCATCGCCGGCACCGCCCCCACGATCAAGTACGACGCACGGGTTCCCAACTACGTGACCGATCTGATCAACTGGGAGAACGCCGCGGTCAAGCACCTCGAAGTCGACCCGTGGCTGGGCATGAAGCTCGAGATGCCGGCGGAGTACGTGAAGGTCAAGCAGCCGACCGAGGACAAGGTCAAGGACATCGCCCGCGGACGGCGTCCGCTGTCCGACCTGGACGTGGTGCTCAAGGAGTGGCGCGACGGGGGCGGCGAGGTCGGCCGCGCGCACCTGGCGAAGGCGCTGAGCGACGCCGGTCGATGAACAGGGAGTCGCTGTGAAAGGCACCACCGACGCCGGTGGGCAGTCCCCGGCGGTCCGTCTTCAGGACGGGCCGCCGGAGCCGCCCACCGGTCCAGTGGCCGGGTCTTCGGCGGCCCGGCCACTTCCCGCGCCCGCGGACGGCGCGCCGCCCACCCGGCGGCGGGCCTCGTTCGGCGCGCGCTGGCGGCGGGACTGGCCGTTGCTGCTGATGGCGCTGCCCGCCGTACTGCTGCTGGTGGTCTTCCACTACGTGCCGACGCTCGGCAACGTGGTGGCGTTCAAGGACTACGACCAGTGGTCCGGCGACACCGCCATCGAGGCGATCCTCAACAGCCGCTGGATCGGCTTCACCAACTTCGCGGAGCTGTTCGCCGACTCCCAGTTCTGGGACGCGCTGCGCAACACGCTGCTGATCACCACGTTCCAGCTGGTCTTCTTCTTCCCGCTGCCGATCGCGCTGGCGATCCTGCTCAACAGCGTGGTGTCGACGCGGCTGCGCGGCTTCGTGCAGACCGTGGTGTACCTGCCGCACTTCTTCAGCTGGGTGCTCGTCATCACGTTCTTCCTGCAGATGCTCGGCGGCTCCGGCCTGCTGGCCCAGGTGCTGCGGGACAACGGGCTGGAACCGTGGGACGTCATGACCAATCCCGACACGTTCATCCTGCTGGTCAGCTCGGAGTCGCTGTGGAAGGACGTCGGCTGGGGGACCATCATCTTCCTGGCCGCGCTCACCGCGATCGACCAGAGCCTGTACGAGGCGGCCGCCTCCGACGGGGCCAACCGGTGGCGGCGGCTGTGGCACGTCACCCTGCCCGGCCTGCGTCCCGTCGTGGTGCTGCTGCTGATCCTGCAGCTGGGCAACGCGCTGTCGGTCGGCTTCGAGCAGTTCATCCTGCAGCGTGACGCGGTCGGCCGGCAGGCCGCCGAGGTGCTCGACACCTACGTGTACCACCTCGGCCTGCTCACCCAGGACTACGGCGTCGGCGCCGCGGCCGGGCTGTTCAAGGCCGTCATCGGCCTGATCCTGATCCTGGTCGCGAACCGGGTCGCCCGCCGCTTCGGCGAGGAGGGGGTGTTCGTCCGGTCATGAGCGAGCGAATCGGATGGCCCGACGATGCCGCCGACGAGCACAGCGAGGAGAAGGCATGACTGTCGTCACTCCGGCCATGAGGTCCCGTCGGCGACGCGCCCAGCGGCCCGCCTGGGAGGAGCCGCCCACGATCGCGGGGCGGATCGGCAAGGGCGTGCTGCTCACCGCTGTCGTGCTGGCCGTGCTGATCCCGATGTGGTCGGTGATCGTGACCAGCTTCTCGTCGCAGAAGGCGATCGCCGACGCGGGCGGCATGGTGTTCCTCCCGCGCGACTTCGACATCTCCGCGTACGTCCTGATCTTCACCCGGGGCGAGGTGTCGCAGGCGGTCTGGAACAGCATGTTCGTCACCGTCGTCGGCACCACCCTCAGCGTGCTCTGCACCGTGCTCGCCGCGTACGGCCTGTCCCGGCCCGGCAGCCTCTGGCACCGCCCGCTGCTGATGTTCTTCCTGATCACGTTCCTGATCGGGCCGGGCCTGGTGCCGACCTACGTGGTGGTGACCAGCCTCGGGCTCAAGGACTCGCACTGGGCGCTGATCCTGCCCGCCGCCGTGAACGCGTTCAACCTGATGGTGGTACGCCAGTTCTTCATGGGCATCCCGGCGGAACTGCTCGACAGCGCCCGGATCGACGGCGCCGGCGAGTGGACCATCCTCACCCGCATCGTGCTGCCCCTGTCCAAGGCCGTGGTGGCCGTGGTGGGCCTGTTCTACGCGGTCGGCTACTGGAACATCTACTTCAACGCGGTCCTGTACCTCAACGACGCCGACGACCGGGTGGTCCAGCAGGTGCTGCAGGCGTACATCATCGCCGGCCAGAGCCCCGCCGGCATCGGCTCCCCACCCGCCCTCGGCTTCAACGCCCCACCCAGCCTGGCCGTCAAGATGGCCGTGGTCGTGGTGGTCCTCATCCCCGTGGTCGCCGTATACCCCTTCATCCAGCGCCACTTCACCAAGGGCGTCATCACCGGCGCCCTCAAGGGCTGACCCGTCGCGGCGGCTGCCGCGACCCCCAGACTGATCGCCGCGGCTCTCCCTTCGCCGCGGCGATCTCCCCACCCCCCACCCGCCTAGATCGCGACGATCTTGCGTGGGCTGTGGGTACGACACGCCCATATGGGGTATAGCGCCAACAGTTCGCGCAAGATCGTCGCGATCTAGGGGGCGGGTGGGGTGGGGTGGGGGTGGGGTGGGTTAGGCGAGGAAGGAGGCGATGGCGGCGGCGAACTCGGGGTTGCGGACCACGGTGAGGTGGTCGCCGGCCAGGACCTTCCAGCGGGCGTCGGGGAGGGCGGCGGCGAGGACCTCGGGGCGGGTTGCCAGCCAGTCGTCTGTGCCGGCGAGGACCAGGGTGGGGATCGTGATGCGGTCCAGGGCGATCGGGGTGCGGTGGCCTGCCTCGGCCTGGGCGGCGAGGGCCCGGCGGTCCGCGCCGGAGGCGTCGGCGAACAGGCGGAAACCCATCACCTTCTCGTCGGTAATGGTGCTCGGGTCGTCGGTGAGCAGGCCGTCGATCAGTGCGCGGCCGGGCAGGGCGGCGCGGTCCACACCGCCTTGCTCCACCGCGCCCGCGCCGATGCCGCCGGTGACCAGCCGCCGGATGCGGTGGTCGGCGGCGGCGGTGAGCAGGGCGACGACCCCGCCCATGGAGTAGCCGACCAGGTCCACCTGTGCCAGGCCGAGCAGGTCGAAGAGGGCGGCCAGGTCTCGGGCCATCTTGTCCTCGCCGTACCGGGCGGGGTCGTGGGGCTTCTCGGACGCGCCGTGGCCGCGGGCGTCGATCGCGATGACGTGGCGGCCCGCGCCGACCAGCGCGTCGACGACGCCGGGGGCCTTCCAGTTGGCGGCCGCGGAGGTGCTGAACCCGTGGTGCAGCACCACGGGCGGCAGGGCGGCGGTGGGTTCGCCCCAGGTGTGGTACGCCAGGATGGTGCCGTCGAAGGACGGGAAGGTCTGCATGCGGCTCTCCGATCAGGTCAGGGCTCGGAGCCGCCGCACCCGGCCGGGCATGCCACCGGGGCACGCGAGGCCAGGGCGCACGGTGCCGGCGGCTACTTGATCAGTTTGCGTACCGACCCGTCGCCGCGGCATCGGCGATTTCACCGGTCCACGGCGGGCCTGCCCACCGGGCCCGCGACGGACCGCGGCCTGCTTCGCCGGTATCCGGGCCGACGCCGGGCACGCGGCCCTGACCTATGCCGTAGTGGCCGTGGTGTTAAGAAGGGCACCTTCTGCAACGCGGAGCGTTGTAGAAGGTGCCCTTCCTTTCAGAGGGTGAGGTCGCGGGCTTCGGCGTAGCGGGCGCGGAGGGCGGGGACGGGGGCGGCTTCGAAGGACTCCAGGCCGTCGAGGGCCCAGGTGGGGGCGGCCCCGGTGGCGATCCAGGCGGCCTGGCGGGCGGCGCCGTCGGCGACGTACTCGCCGGGCGGGGGGACGACGACGGGGCAGCCGAAGACGGACGGGGCGATGCGGCGCACCGCCTCGGACTTCGCGCCGCCGCCGACCAGGACCACCCGGTTGACGGTCGCGCCCTGGCCGCGCAGGGCGTCGAGGCCGTCGGCGAGCGCGCAGAGCATGCCTTCGACGGCGGCGCGGGCCAGGTGGGCGGGGGTGGACGTGCCCAGGGTGAGGCCGTGCAGGGAGCCGGTCGCGTCGGGCTTGTTGGGGGTGCGCTCGCCCTCCAGGTACGGGACGAGCACGAGGCCGTCGCTGCCGGCGGGGGCGGCCAGGGCCAGCCGGGACAGTTCGGCGTGGTCGACGCCGAGCATGGTCGCGGCGGCGTCGAGCACCCGGGCGGCGTTGAGCGTGCAGACCAGGGGCAGGTAATGGCCGGTGGCGTCGGCGAACCCGGCGACCGTGCCGGTGTCGTCGGCGGCGGGGACCGTCGCGACGCTGAACACGGTGCCGGAGGTGCCGATGGAGACGATCACGTCGCCCGGCTGCGCGCCGACGCCGAGCGCTGCGGCGGCGTTGTCACCCGCGCCGGGGCCGAGCAGGACACCGCCCGGGGTGCGACCGGGCGAGCCGTCGGGGCCAAGCACGGTGGGCAGCAGCAGGTCCCGGCCGAAGGCCAGCTTGAGCAGGTCGCGGCGGTACTCGCCGGTGCTCGGCGACCAGTAGCCGGTGCCGGAGGCGTCGCTGCGGTCGGTGGCCAGCGCGGACAGGTCACCGGTGCCGCCCAGTCGCCAGGTCAGCCAGTCGTGCGGCAGGCAGACGGCGGCCGTACGGGCGGCGTTGTCCGGTTCGTGCCGGGCCAGCCAGCGCAGCTTCGTCACGGTGAACGAGGCGACCGGCACGCTGCCGACCGCGTCCGCCCAAGCCCGCCCGCCGCCGAGCTCGGCGACCAGGTCGGTGGCCGCCTGTGCGGAGCGGGTGTCGTTCCACAGCAGCGCGTCGCGGACGACCTGGCCGTCGGCGTCGAGGCAGACCATGCCGTGCTGCTGGCCGCCGACCGAGACGGCGGCGACGTCGTCGAGCCCGCCCGCCTCGCCGAGCGCCGTCTGCAGGGCCTGCCACCAGGCGTCGGGCGGGCAGGACGTGCCGTCGGGGTGGCTCGCCCGCCCCTGGCGGACCAGCGCGCCGGTGTCGGCGTCGCGGACCACCACCTTGCACGATTGGGTGGAGGAGTCGATGCCGGCGACGAGTGCCATGGGGTTCAGTCTCCTGGTGCCTGCCAGGTCGCCGTGAGCAGGCCGTCCACCGGGCCCAGCGTGGCCCGCACGCCGTTGACCAGCACGGTGGCCGGAGGGGTGCCGCCGGCGACGGTGGGGAACGCGATCGCCGTGACCCGGGCCGGCCCGGCGATGGTCACCGAGAGCGTATCCCCGTCCCGCCGCGCCGCGACAGTGCTTACGTAACCGTCGTCCCGGATCTCGGACACGGCGTCGCCGCCGCCGAAGCTGAGCAGCGTGAGCTGCGCCCACGGCCCGTCGGCCAGGTGCGCGGCGGGTGCGGTGACCGGTAGCAGAGCGTCACGGCGTACCCACAGCGGCAGCTGGGTCAGCGGGGGATCGACGTGATGCGTGCCACCGCCACCGAGCACGTCACCGCTCCACCAGTCCACCCACTCGCCGGGCGGCAGGTAGACGTCGCGCTGCTGGCTCGCGCTGATCATGGGTGCGACCAGCAGATCCGTTCCGAGGCGGTACACGTGCTCGGCCCGCCACGACGCCGGGTCGGCCGGGGTGTCCACGCCGAGCGCCCGCATCATCGGCTCGCCGGTCTCCGCCGAGCGCAGCGCCGCCGAGTACAGGTACGGCAGCAGCCGGTAGCGCAGCCGCAGCGCCTCGATCACGTCGGCCTCGACGGCCGGGAAGCGCCACGGCTCGCGGGTCGTCGTGCCGTGGAAGCGGACCAGCGGCGACAGCGCCCCGAACTGGGCCCAGCGCAGGTAGAGGTCGTCGCTGGGGGTGCCGCAGAAGCCGCCGCTGTCGTGCGACCAGTACGGCACGCCGGACAGCCCGTGCGCGAGCCCGCCGTTCATCGACGACGCCATGGCCTCGTACGAGCACATCGTGTCCCCGCCCCACTGCGCGGCATGGCGCTGCCCGCCCAGGTACGACGAGCGCCCCCACACCGTCGAGTGCCCGTGCACCTCCCGGGTGACCTCGGCGACCGCGTCGTTGAACAGCAGCGCGTACACGTTGTGCAGCTCGGTGCCGGTCATGCCGTTGAAGGCGACCGCGTCGGCGGGCACCCCCTCGGCGAAGTCGGTCTTGAAGACGTCCACGCCCTGCCGGGCCAGCGGCCGCAGCAGGTCCTGGAACCAGGCCGTCGCCTCCGGGTTGGTGAAGTCGACGATGCCGCCCGCCGGGAACGAGCCGTGCCAGGAGTCGGCGACGTACACCGCGCCGTCGGCCCGGCGCAGCAGGAAGCCCCGCTCGGCGGCCTCGGCGAAGCGGTCGGTGCGGTGCGACAGGTACGAGTTCATCCACACGCACACCCGGAATCCCTGCTCGTGCAGGGTGGCCAGCATGGCGTCCGGGTCGGGGAACGCCACCGGGTCCCACAGCAGGTGCGACCAGGTGCCCTCGGCCTGCCAGTAGGTGTCCAGGTGCAGCACGTCGCAGGGGATGCCGTGCTCCCGGATCGTCGCCGCGCGGGCCAGCACCTGCTCCTGGCTGTCGCGGCAGAAGCCCGACGAGATCCAGGAGCCGAACGCCCACTTCGGCGGGCAGGCCGGGCGGCCGGTGAGCGCGTTGTACCGGGCGAGCACGTCGGCCGGGGTGGGCCCGGCGAGCACGTAGTACTCGATCAGGTCGTCGGGCACGATCAGCTGGGTGACGCTGCCGGTCGACGCGCCGAAGTCGAACTCGACCGGCATGCCGGAGTCGACGACGATGCCGTAGCCCCGGCTGGACTGGTAGAACGGCACGTTCTTGTACGCCCGGTCGGACTCGCTGCCGAAGGCGTCGAAGTTCCACATCACCGGCCGCTGGCCGCGCAGGTTCAGCGCGGTGAAGCGCTCGCCGGTGCCGGACAGCACCTCGTCGGCGGGCATCAGGAAGCTCTCGTGGTAGGCCACGATCCGCCCGTCCACCCGGGAGCAGCCCAGCGGCAGGGTGCGCATACGGCCGGAGATGTCGGTGAGCCCGGGGTCCGCGCCCAGCAGGCGGCGGCCGTCGGCGTCGTGGAAGGACAGCCGCCACGGGCTCAGCGTCACCTCGGCGGTCAGCGGGCCGGCCGTGACGGTGACGGTGTTCTCGCCGGTCACCACGGTCGCCACCGCACCCGGGTCGGGCTGGGTGAGCGGGAGCAGCCGGGCGCTGCGGCTGCGCGCGCCGGACTCCTCGGACAGGCGTACCCGCAGGATGCCGTCGCCGGCCGCACCGACGTGCAGCTGCAGCGTGGTGCCCGCGTCGGTGTGCGCGTGCAGCGTCGCACCGGTGGAGTCCTTGCCGGTCAGCTCGGCCCACACGACGGACTCGGGGCCGTGCTCGCCGTACGCGCGCCGGGGCAGTTCCGGTGGGTCGGCGGAGAAGTACTCGTGGGCCACCAGCGGTGGACGGAACGGCATGATCGGCTCCCAGTGCGGCGTCTGCTGCAGGTACGTCCCTTTTAGTTTTCCGTGTAGCCAAACAAACGTCAACGGTTGACGCTCGTGAGTGATCCCTCTACTTTGGCCGCCGTGCCAACTAACCCGTACTTCTTCGGCGCCGACTGGAACCCCGAGCAGTGGCCGGACCACGTCCAGGCCGAGGACCTCGCCCTCATGCGCGAGGCCCGCGTCACCGCGGCCACCGTCGGCGTCTTCAGCTGGTCGCGCCTGGAGCCGAGCCCGGGGCTGTACGACTTCGGCCGGCTCGACCGGGTCCTCGACGGCCTGCACGAGCACGGCATCGGTGCGGTGCTGGCCACCCCGACCGCCTCCCCGCCGCCCTGGTTCACCCAGGCCCACCCGGGCGCGCTCGCGATGCGGCGCGACGGCGTACGCCTGGTCCACGGCTCCCGCGACACGTACTGCGTCAACGCCCCCGCGTACCGCGCCGCGAGCCTGCGCGTCGCGACCGCGCTGGCCGAGCGGTACGCCCGGCACCCGGCCGTGCGGCTGTGGCACGTGCACAACGAGTACGGCACCTGGTGCTTCTGTGACCACTGCGCCCGCGCCTTCCGCACCTGGCTGCGCGAACGCCACGGCACCACGGCCGCCCTCGACGACGCCTGGACCGCGGACTTCTGGAGCCAGCGCTACACCGACTGGGCGCAGGTGCTCCCGCCGCGCGCCACCCAGTACCTCGGCAACCCCGCCCACGAGCTGGACTACCGGCGCTTCCTGTCCGACAGCATGCTCGCCGCGTACACCGAGCAGCGCGACGCGATCAAAGCAGTCGCGCCGGACGCTCAGGTCACCACGAACTTCGTGCTCGGCGGCTGGGTGCCGGTCGACCACGCCCGCTGGTCCCGCGAGGTCGACCTGGTCGCCATCGACCACTACCCGTCCTCCCTCGACGGCACCCCCGCCCAGAGCGCGTTCGCCGCCGACGCCGCCCGGGGCTGGTCGGCCGCCGCCGGTTACGACGGCCGCTGGCTGCTCATGGAACACGCCCCCGCGCACGTCACCGAGAACGGCGTACAGCGCCGCAAGCCACCCGGCATGCTCGCCCGCATCGCCCTCGCCCACCTCGCCCGCGGCTCCCAGGGCGCGATGTACTTCCAGTGGCGCGCCGGCTCCGGCGGCGCCGAGCAGTGGCACACCGCGATCGTGGGCCACCCCGGCCCCGACACCCGCCTCTACCGCGAGTTCCGCGCCCTCGGCGAAACCCTCGCAGGCGAAGGAAGGGCACCTTCTTATCGCTCCGCGTATAAGAAGGTGCCCTTCCTAACCGACGGACCCGGCGGTGCTGGGGCGGAGGTCGGCGAAGGCGGGTCCGGCGCGAGGGCAGCCGATCGGCGTGCGGAGGCGGACGCGGTGGCAGCGGACGGCGAGGGGGTTGCCGGCCGCGGTGAGGTGGCGGTGTGGTTCGACGAGGTGTGCGGGTGGGCCGTCGTGGCGTCGCACCTGCCCGCGCCGCTGGACTATCAGGGCGTCGTCGAGAGCTGGCACCGCGCGCTGTGGCGGCGGGGGTATCCGATCGACGTCGTGCCGCCCACGGCGACGCTCGCCGGGTACCGCGTGCTGGTCGTGCCGGCGGCGTACCTGCTCACCGATGAGTCCGCGCGCCGCTTGGACGAGTATGCGCGCGAGGGCGGGCACCTGGTGGTGACCTACCTGTCCGGGATCGTGGACGAGCACCTGCGGGTGCGGACGGGGGGCTATCCAGGTGCGCTGCGTGATCTGCTCGGCATCCGGGTCGAGGAGTTCGACCCGCTGCCGCCCGGTGCGGTGATCACCCTCGACACCGGTGACCTGGCCACGGGCTGGACGGAGCACCTGACCGCGCCGGGCGCGGTGGTGCTCGCCCGCTACCCGGACGGCCGCCCGGCCGTGACCCGGCGCGAGCACGGCGCGGGCGTCGCGTACTACGTGTCCTGCGCCCTCGACGAGGCGGCGACGGCCCGCGTGCTCGACGGGATCTGTGCCGCCGCCGGGTCCGCCCCGATCCTGCCCGATCTGCCCGACGGCGTGGAAGCGGTGCGCGCCCCCGGCGGGGTCTGGCTCTTCAACCACACGGACGAACCGCACGAGATCGCGGGCCGTCAGCTCGCCCGGGGCGCAGCCGCCGAACTCACCGCCGAATAGCGTCAGCTCCTGAGGATCGCCGCAAGCGGACGCGGACGACATCGGATCTTGTGCAGTTGGTGTCGCCGGGACGACCCGAACCGCACAAGATTCATCGGTGGTCAGTCGGGCGGCGGCGGGACGCCGGGCAAAGTGGCGATCAAGGCCGAGAGGCGGCTGGTGAACTTGTCGACCTGTGCGCGGTCGTAGCCGTCGGACTTGATGGGATGCGGCGGGAGCAGTTCGAGGGCCAGGTCGCGCCGCGCCCGCCAGTCCGTCGAGTCCAGCATGTTCCGCCCGCGCCGGATGACGTCGTCGATGTGCGCGCGGTCGTATCCGAACGGCCGCACCGTGAAGTCCGGCTGCTTGAACGCCTTGCGCAGCCACTTCCGGTCGTCGACGAACCGGTCGCCGCCGTGCAGCGCCAGTGTCGCGGCCACCGCCCGAGGCTTGTCCCTGACCAGCTCGAAGTCGATCACCGGAAGGCAGGGTCGGCCGTCCAGCGGGCTGCGGGCGGTGAGCGGGACACCGAGGTCCACGTCGGGGGCGGGCACCAGCAACAGCCGGGCTTCCGGCCTACGGACGCCGAAGGTCCTGGCAGTTGGCGGTGACTGCGCCAGGATCACCATCTCGATCTCGGACCAGGCCGGTGCGATCTCGTAAGCCCGGTGCCGGATCGTCAGGCCCCGCTCGTCGATGCGGAACCGGAACGGGCGCAGCCGCATGAGCAGCGTCACCAGGGCCGCCGTCAGGTAGAGCGTTCCCCAGAGCAGCGGCCCGAACCGCCTGCCCCAGTCGTCTGCCAGCGACGCCGACGACAGTTGCAGGGCCGCCACCGCGAACAGTGTCGCGGGCCAACCCCAGTGCGGACCTGGCCGCAGTTCCATCGGAGGGTCCTACTCTCGGCCCAGCAGGCTGAATCCGCCGGGCAGTCGCCTCTGCTGGTGCTGTCGCATCGTCCGTACCCCCGTGGCCTGTCGGTGGTGCCGGGTGGCACGGTAGCCGAGTCGCGCGAGGCGGAGACTCGGCCGAACGCTCGAACCTGGTGGACGGCCCTGTTCAGGCGGGACGGTGGTCGAGGAAGCGGGCGCCGCCGTACGTCGTGAGTGTGGCCGCGATCTGATCCGGTGTGTCCTTGACCTTCGCCAGGTCGAGCAGCACCCGGCACGGGCGGCCGTCGACCGGGTTGGGCGCGTGCACCAGCCCTCGGTCGAGCATCGCGTCCGGGACCGGCACGAGGAGCAGGCGGCAGACGACACGGCCGTCGGCGGCCGGTCCCCGGTACAGGATCACGGCTTCCACCTGTGACCAGAGCACCTCGGTCGCCCAGTCGCCCCGGGTCAGCGCCAGACTGTGCGCATCGACCCGGAACCGATGCGATCGCCTGCGCAAAGGGGTGCCGACCCAGCGCCGGAACCTGCCGAGCCGCCCCATGAATGTTCCGGTTCCCCGCCCGCCATCCATCGGGCACATGCTAAGGGACGGGGAGTCAGCCGGTGCGTTCGATCTCGCCGGGTCGCCAGGTCTGGTCGTACCAGGGTTGGAGCGGGCCGTGCAGGCGCAGCACGGTGAACCAGTGCTTGCCGGGCACGGTCGGGATCCAGTTCGGCTCGCGGCCGGGCGGCGGCACCGGGCCGAAGTGCACGTCGGTGCTGCCGTCGGCGTCGGCCTCGACCGTGCCGGACAGGCTGCTCACGCTCGGCTGCGGGCGGTCGGTGATGAGCAGGGAGCGGGTCTGGCAGTCGTACACGCACACCGACCAGGACGTCTTCGCCGGGATGCGCCGCGGCAGGCGCAGCCGGTACGGGTGGCCGCCGTCGAGCCAGCGCCCGTCGGCGTCCTCGGCGGTGTAGGCGCTCGCCGAGCCGGTGCCCACGGGCGATGCCGCCGGGGTGGCCGCCGTGGCGAGGTAGTGGAACATCGTGCGGGCGTCCAGCAGGCGGGCACCCTCGTCCAGGAACTCGCGGCCGCCGACGGACAGGTGCTTCCACGAGGAGTCGGGGTACAGGTAGGCCTGCGGGTCGCGGGGGCGGAAGACCAGCGCGCGGGCGATGCCCGCACCCAGCGGGGCGGCCTGGGCGAGGATCGCGCGCATCCGCTGGTCGGGCCCGAACACGTCGCCCTTGACCATGCCGATGCTCGCCAGGATGCCGCGCCGTTCGGGGTCGAGCGACTCCAGCGGCTCCTCCTGGACCACCACGTCGACCTCGTCGTAGAAGGCGGCGTCGCCGGCGTGCACGGTGTTGTGCGGCCGGTCGGCGAGGTCGACGAACTCGTTCGGCGGCGGGTAGGCGGCCTGCGCCAGCGGGTACACCCGGACCTGCCTGATCGCCTCGACGCCGTCGAGTGCCCGGAACACCGCCCGGTTGGTGAAGGTCGGGCTGCGGAAGGTGTAGTAGCCGTCGGGCACCTCCTCCTCGTGATCCGGGGGCAGGAACAGGTACTTGCCGCCCCGGCCCTGGTCGGGCCCGGTCAGGCCGAGGTCGGTGACGTGGCGGAACCAGAAGTCGTCGACGGCGCACAGCGTGTTCGGCGGCACCTCGACCACCGTCGGCCCGTCGGTGTCCAGGTTCAGGAAGGTCTGGCCGTACGTGAGGTCGGGGTCGGGAGTCAGGTAGAGGCTGCTGGGCCGGGGTGCGGTGACGCCGATCTGGCGGGCCGAGGTGACGCCCACGTTGCGCAGGCCGGCCCGCATCGCCGCGAGCGCCGCGCCCGGCATGGCCAGCAGGAACGCCTCGACCGCGCGGACCAGGTCGAGCGCGTCGAACAGCCGGTCGACGCCGTCCGCGGTGGGCAGGCCGTCGTGGAAGCCGAACTGCCCGAGCTGGGTGTCCAGGCGCTCGGGCATGCCGATGGCGGCCAGGATCTCCTTGGCGATGGACATGACGCGCACCTCTCGCGCGGCCGCGTGCCGCGCCTTACCGCACGGTACGCAGAGATGATGCGATATGTCCCGGGTATGCAAAGGAAGTGCGCGCGGGTCGAGCCCGCCTGATACTCGTCCGGTGGAGATCGACAACCCCGGTCTGGTCCGCTACTGGTTCGTCTTCGACCTGACCGAGCACCGTCCCCCGCCGCGGCCTGAACCTGAAGGCGGCGGGTTCGTGATGGACTGCACGCCGACCCTGTACGGGCTGCTGTGGCGCGGGGCGGGCGTGACCGGCTATGACGAGCAGGACTGTCTGCGCCTGCTGGAGGCGTACGCCGGTGAGCCGCTGCCGGCGGTCGAGCGTGCCCTGCGTTACCCGGCGATCGATCCGGCGTGGCGTGGCCGGCTGGGCAACCCGGCCTGGCGGGGCGTCTGGTATCCGTCGGCGGAGCTGACCGGTCCGGTGATCGGGCCGGCGCTCAGTCGGCGTTGACCGGCAGCGGGCGGCGGACCGGGCCGGGCAGCGTCATCGGCGGGTGCCCGGCCGGGTGGTGCCCGCTGGCCGCGCCCGGGTCGGCCGGCGCGGGCACGTGGCCGTTGCCGGCGGCGTGGCCGTTGCCCGTCGCGTGGCCGTTGCCGGGGGTGTGACTCGTCGACACGGGGACCATCACCGGCACGTAGCCGCCGGGCGACGGTTCCGGGTCGGGGGTGCGGGTGGGCAGCGGGATGGTTCCCGTACGCGGGCCCGCCTCGCCCGCGCCCGGCACCTGGAACACGCCGCGCGCCGGATGCTCGGGCAGGCCGGGCACGGAGACGGAGCTGAACCGCACCGGCAGCGGCACCGGCTCGGCGACCAGGTCGTGTTGTGGCTCGGCGTAGCGGGTGAGCGCGATGACCGCGCCCAGCGTGATCACGAAGCCGAGCGCGGCGACCCACGACATGCCCGGGCGGATCTTGTCGCCCAGCAGCAGCATGCCGATCACGGCGGCGGGCACCGCGCCCGCGGCGTCCATGGCGGCGACGGCGGCGTTGGTGGAGCCGCGCTGCATGGCCAGGCCCAGCAGCAGCTGGCCGGTGAGCGAGTGCGCGATGACCAGGTAGAGCAGCGGGTTCAGGCCGAACTCGACGATGGTCTGCGCCGAGGCCAGCGGCCGGGCCGCGATGGCGGCGGAGGCGAAGCAGAGACCGGCCAGCGAGCCGAGCACCACCGAGCCGAGCACGCCCTTGACCTTGCCCGCGAACGCGCTCACCCCGGCTATCGCGACCAGCGCGACGACCAGCGAGATCACGCCCTTGGTGTCCAGCGGCTCGGCGTGGCCGGGCTCGGCGGACACGGCCAGCATGCCGATGCCCGCCATGACCCCGAACAGCAGCAGGATCTCGGCGAGCGGCAGCTTCCACTTGAGCAGCACGACCCCGGCGAACGCGGTGACGCACAGGCCTGCGGTCACCGCGGACTGCACGAGGAACAGCGGAAGGTCGCGTCGTGCGCCGAGGGCGAGGAAGAATCCGAGGATCTGGCAGCCGAGGCCGAGCAGGTACGTCGAGTTGCCGAACAGGCGCAGCAGCAGGCCTGGATCGAGGCTGTCCGTCGTCGCTGTGCGTGTCGCCGCGATGGACTGCAGCAGGTTGGCGATGCCGTACGCGGCGATCATCGCCACCAGGAACCACCAGCCAGAGGACACCACCCACGCAGCTTAGACCCTTAGGGGTCGGCTGCGCCCTACCCGCCCGGCGACTTCACCGAGTGAATGAGAGTGACTACAGCGCGCGAAGTCCGGCCGGGCTCAACCGTTCCAGCACGTCATCGTGCAACTGCCCGTTGGTGGCCACCGCGGAGCCGCCGCCCGCGCCCGTGCGGCCGGACAGGTCGGTGAAGGTGCCGCCCGCCTCGGTGACGATCGGCACGAGCGCGGCCATGTCCCAGAGCATCAGCTCCGGCTCGATCATGATGTCGAGCGCGCCCTCGGCCAGCAGCATGTAGCCGTAGAAGTCGCCGTACGCCCGGCTGCGCCAGGTCTTGCGCATCAGGTCGAGCACCGAGGCCAGCCGGCCGGTCTGCTCCCAGCCGTCCAGCGAGGAGTAGCAGAAGCTCGCGTCGGCCAGCCGGCGTACGCCGGAGACGCGGATCGGCTGCGCTGCGGCCTGGTGGCGGCCCGCGAACGCGCCCAGCCCGCGCGCGGCCCACCAGCGGCGGCCCAGCGCCGGGGCGGAGACCATGCCGACGACCGGCTCGTCGCCCTCCATCAGCGCGATCAGGGTGCCCCAGATCGGCACGCCGCGGATGAAGTTCTTGGTGCCGTCGATCGGGTCGATGACCCACTGCCGGTTGCCGCTGTTGCCGGTGACCCCGAACTCCTCGCCGAGCACGCCGTCCCGCGACCGGGTACGCGCCAGCGTCGAGCGCAGCGCCTTCTCCACCGCCGTGTCCGCGTCCGAGACGGGTGTCAGGTCCGGCTTCGACTCCACGTAGAGATCGAGCGCCTTGAACCGGGACATGGAGATGGAGTCGGCGGTGTCCGCCAGCACGTGGGCAAGCCCAAGGTCGTCCGAATAGCGGGCCATGGCGAGAACTTATCGGATCTCCGCCCCGCCGAGGTAACGGGTTCGCGGACCCGCCGTAAATGAGAACGCGTGGACGCGGCCGGGCCGGGTACTTTCACGGACACGGCCCGGGATTCGGGATGTTCGGGCACGGCGAGGAGGAACCATGGGTGCGGACGCGGAGAAGGTGCTCCGGACGTTCCTCGACGAGCACGGGCGGCTGATCTCGATGCCGGCGAAGGCGGGCAAGCGCCAGGTGCTGCTGGAGCACATCGTCGCGGCGTTCGAGCCCGGCGTGAAGATGACCGAGCGCGAGGTCGACGCGGTGCTGCGCGCCTTCTACGAGACCGACTGGGTCTCCCTGCGCCGCTACCTCATCGAAGCCGGCCTGATGGCCCGCGCCGACGGCCTCTACTGGCGCACCGGCGGCTACGTCGAGGTCTGACCGCCCCGACCCTCGGTCGCAACTCTTGAAAAGTCGCGGCATCAGCACCGCTCGGAAGGCCCGACTCTTT
>NZ_BONI01000076.1 GCF_016862635.1 Catellatospora coxensis
TGCCCTGGTCCACGCCCGGGGCATGACCGCGCTGGTCGCCACCCATGACGCGGCGCTGATGGAGATGGCCGACCGGGTCGTCACGCTCCGCGACGGCGCCCTCGTCCCCTGACCCGGAAATGACCAAAGCTCCGTCCCGCTGCGGGGGCAGCGTGGCGGAGCTTTGGCCATGGGGGGTATGTAGGAGAGCGTCAGCTCCCCGGTTGTGCAGCTCAGTCGCCCTGACGCTGGTGCGGGATCTGACCCTGGAGCAGAGCACGCACCTCCGACTCACGGTAGCGACGGTGGCCACCCAGCGTGCGAATCGCGCTGAGCTTGCCCGCCTTGGCCCACCGGGTCACCGTCTTCGGGTCGACGCGGAACATCGATGCGACCTCTGCCGGGGTGAGCAGGGGTTCTGGTTCGTGCGTACGCGACGCCATGCGGTCTCCTCCACAAGTACCTATAGACGTAGGCCGGGGTCCCGCCGGCCAACGCGCTACCCATAGTCCGGCTAGTCCCCGATGTCCGACATGGGCCGAACGGGTGAAGGTCCGTGGATGGACGGATGATGAATGAACGACATGTCCGCTTTTAGCGGATGAAGACAACAATTTCATAGCTTTCGATCACTGCACGTGACTCAAAAACTACTGAACGTCAGTTGCTGCGCTCCATCAACTGGATCGCCCGCCACCGCTGCACGAGCTGCTCGTACGCCGCCGTGGCGGCGTCGCCGTCCTCCCGCTCCAGCCCGGCCAGACCGGTGGCGACCAGCTCGACGGAGTCGTCGTCACGCAGCGCGTCCTCGGAGAGCAGCCCGGTCAGGCCGCCGTAGTCCAGCTCCACCACCGAACCGGGGTGGAACGACTCCAGCCAGCGGGCGGTCTCCCGCAGCGAGTCCGTGATGGGCACGTCGCCCAGCGTCCGGCGCAGCACGCGCAGCCCCTTGTGGGCCCGCTGGCGGGCCTTGCCGATCTCGGTCCGGTAGCGCAGCACCCGCCGGGTCGGCTCCAGCACCAGGTCCCGCTCCGCGGGGGAGACCAGCACGAACCAGCGCAGCGGCACCCCCCAGGTGGCCACCTGCTCGTGCATGCGGTCCTCGGCGCGGGTCTGCTCGACCACGGTCTGCGCCAGGTCCACCAGCACCGGCGGCACGAACGCGTCGGCCAGCACCTGCGGCACCCCGTCGCGCGCCTGCAGCGCCGCCTCGGCCACCCGCACCCGCAGGTTCCACGGGCAGACCAGGGTGACGTCGGTCTGGCCGGTCAGCCCCTGCATGACGTACGCCTCATCGGGCAGGTCGGGCAGGCGCGACCAGCCCGCGCCGAGCGCTTCGAGCACGGTCGCCCGCTGCCGGCCGGGCCCGTCGGACAGCCCGACGGCGCGCCCCTCGTCCACGTAGCGGCGCCAGAATCGCTCACGTTCCGGCGCGAACGCGGTGAGCGGCTCGTAGACCCTCAGGTACGCGGCGAACTGTGACGGCACCTCGCGATCCTCCCACGATTAGGCTGTCAGCGGGAGCGTCGCTACCGCGGCGTGCCCTAACCCCTCGGCGGAAGGTGGGGAGTCGCTTGGCGAGCTGCTGGAGGGCAGCTCGGCGGGACGAGCCGCTTTCCGTAGAACCGAGACAGGATCGGCCTCACAAGGGCCATCGACGTCACCTTGGAGCCAGCAGTGGGCGTATTCACCGACGGCAGTCACGAACAGGTCGTGTTCTGCCAGGACCGGGCCAGCGGCCTGAAAGCGATCATCGGCATCTACTCGACCGCGCTGGGGCCCGCCCTGGGCGGCACGCGCTTCTACCCGTACGCCTCGGAGGAGGAGGCCCTGCACGACGTGCTGGACCTGTCCCGGGGAATGGCGTACAAGAACGCCCTCGCCGGGCTCGACCTGGGCGGCGGCAAGGCGGTCATCTGGGGCGACCCGGACCAGATCAAGTCCGAGCAGCTGCTGCGGGCGTACGGCCGCTTCGTGCAGTCCCTCGGCGGGCGCTACTACACCGCCTGTGACGTCGGCACGTACGTGCAGGACATGGACGTCGTGGCCCGCGAGACGACGTTCGTCACCGGCCGCAGCGTGGAGTACGGCGGCGCCGGCGACTCGTCGATCCTCACCGCCTGGGGCGTCTTCCAGGGCATGCGCGCCGCTGCCGAGCACCGCTGGGGCACGCCGTCGCTGAAGGGCAAGCGGGTCGGCGTGGCCGGCTTGGGCAAGGTCGGCAAGTACCTCGTCGCGCACCTGATCGAGGACGGCGCCGAGGTGGTGGCCACCGACGTCAGCCCGAAGGCGCTGGAGTGGGCCAAGGCGACCTACCCGCAGGTGGGCCTGGTCGCCGACGCGACCGCGCTGATCACCAGCGACATCGACGTCTACGCGCCCTGCGCGCTGGGCGGCGCGCTCAACGACGACACGGTGCCCGCGCTGCGTGCCCAGATCGTCGCCGGCGCGGCCAACAACCAGCTCGCCCATTCGGGCATCGAGAAGCTGCTGGTCGACCGCGGCATCCTGTACGCGCCCGACTACCTGGTCAACTCGGGCGGTGTGATCCAGGTCGCCGACGAGATCGACGGCTTCAACTTCGACCGGGCCAAGCTGCGCGCCACCAAGATCTACGACACCACCAAGCGGATCCTGGAACTGGCCGACACCGAGGGCATCTCGCCGGCCGGCGCCGCCGACCGCCTCGCCGAGCAGCGCATGGCCGAGGTCGGCCGCCTGCGCACCATCCGGATCTAGCGCCACGCCGAACCTAGATCATTCGGGTTGCCTGGCAATCGTGCGTATCTTGAGCACTCTTTCGCCCGATTGCCAGGCGACTTTCGCGATCAAGAACAGGCTGCGGCCCTGGTCCGGCGGGGGTGCCGTCATTACTGGGGAGCGATATACTCCTTACCAGTAATAAAACGGACAGGTTCCGATGTGCCGCCAGACACCCGGTAACCCGAGATGCCGAAGTGGCCTCCTCCCATGTACCGTATGACCCACGAGAGATGTCTGACGTCATCGGGGCCCGCCTTCGGGTAGCCCCGTCATTCATGTGCGAGGGGGTCGGCCATGGGGCGCGGCCGAGCTAAGGCCAAGCAGACTAAGGTGGCCCGGGAGTTGAAGTACCACTCCCCGAACACCGACCTCGCCGCCTTGCAGCGCGAGCTTGCCGGTAGCGAGCTCAGCAGCGGCAGCGGCAGTGCTGTTGTCGAGGACCAGCGAGACGACGACGAGCCGGATCCGTACGACCCGTACGGGAACTATGCCGTCGACGACGACGATGACGACGACGGTAAGGACTGGACCCCCCGCCGCTGACTTCCTGTGCGACCACCGCCTCAGCGCGGCCGGTTGTTCCAGTTGAAGAAGGTCGGGATGTTCTCGAAGTGGTTCCAGGCGCAGACGGCGCTGCTGTCTGCGCCTGGCGCTTCGGAACGGGCCAGTCTCGCCAGGCGCGCCTCCTCCAGCAGGGGAGCCAGCTCGCCACGCGCGTCGCGGATCCGGTCATCAAGGGCGTCGGACATGGTCGAGCACTCCCTCCAGTAGGTTGATCTTGCTGTTGCGGCAGTGCTCGGTCTGTGTGCCGTCGAACCGGCCGTGCTCGAAGTACCTGTTGGCAGCGTGCCCGCCGCCGCAGAAGCCGAAGTACGCGCAGGTGTCCCGGCATGCCTCCACCCCGGTGAGGAACTCCGGCACCCAGCTGGTGCGCCGTGGCTCGGCCAGCACCGACGACAGCGGCGTGTCCAGCACGTTCCCGCTGCTGAAGTCGCCGTGCACCGGGTCGTGGAAGCCCGCCAGCTCCGGCGAGAGCAGCACCACCGCGCCGTCATGGCCGACGGTCGGGATGGGGTCCAGCTCGCCTGGCAGCAGGTCGCCGGACGTGCCGTCCAGCACCGCGCCCAGGTAGCGCAGGCTCCACTCCAGCTCGCGCACGTGGATGCGCGGATCGGCGCGCCATGCCACGACCAGCTCGGCCCAGAACGCCCGCACCGACTCCGGATCATGGGAGTTGGGACGCTCGTTGACCCCCTCGCGTTCCTCGATGTTGATGCCGAGCGTGTCGCAGCCCAGCTCCAGGAAGTACTCGTAGAGCCGGGCCGCCACGCCCGGCCGCGGGTCGCCGACCACGCACAGCGCGGCGAAGGACCGGCCGTGCCGGCGCAGCGCCGCGATCCCCTGCGCGATCCGGTCGTACGCGGGCCGCCCCGCACGCGACACCCGGCTCGTATTGAGCTCCTCCGGCCCGTCCACGCTCACGCTCACCCGCACCCCGCGCGCGGCGAAGAACTCGCACCAGGCGTCGTCCAGCAGCGTCGCGTTGGTCTGCACGTGCTGCTCCACCGCCGGGCCGAACGGGGCCATCAGCGCCCCCAGATGCTCCCTGCCGGCCGCCAAGGGCTCACCCCCGTGCCACACCACCGAGAAGCGGTCCAGGGCCGCCCAGGCGTTCGCGTCGGCCGCCACCGCGCGCGCCACCTCGACCGTCATCCGGCGGTCCTGGGCGCGCAGGGGCAGGTAGCAGTAGACGCAGTCCAGGTTGCACAGGGTCGTGGGCTGCATCACCACGTATGCCGGCACGCGGGACACCCCGCGCATGCCGTTGACGGTGGCCACCTGACCATTCCAGCAAACCGCGCCGACTCCTGTCTCCCCTCTCCCACCCCGTGCCGCCCGAAACACCGCGGCAGGGGACCCGGACACGCAGACGCCCCCCGGAGACTCCGGGGGGCGTCTGCGTGTCACGAACGCTGCGGCTCAGTCGTCGAGCCAGTCGAGACGGCGGTTGTCGCGGTTGCTGCGGCGGTCGTCGTTGTAGCCGCCGCCCTGCTGGCCGTAGCCGCCGCCCTGGGCGCCGTACGGGTCCTGCTGGCCGTAGCCGCCCTGCTGGCCGCCGTACGGGTCCTGCTGCTGGCCGTAGCCGCCACCCTGCTGAGCGCCGTACGGGTCCTGCTGGCCATAACCGCCCTGCTGCTGGCCGCCGTAACCGCCCTGCTGGGCGCCGTACGGGTCCTGCTGGCCGTAACCGCCGCCCTGCTGCTGGCCGTAGGAGTCCTGGCCGTAGCCCTGCTGCTGCTGGCCGTAGCCGCCCTGCTGGTCGTAGGAGCTGCCGCCGGACGTCGGGCCCGCGTAGTGCGTGGGCTCGTCGTACTGGCCCTGGTAGCCGCCCTGCTGCTGCCCGTAGCCGCCCTGCTGGCCGTAGCCCTGCTGCTGGCCGTAGCCGCCGCCCTGCTGGCCGTAGCCCTGGTCGTAGCTGGGCTGGCCGCCGCTGTAGCCGGACGTCGGGGTGGTCGAGCCGTAGGCGTCGTTGCCGCCGTAACCGGACGTCGGCGCGGGGCTGCCGTAGCCGGACGTCGGCGCGGGGCTGCCGTAGCCGGACGTCGGCGCGGGGCTGCCGTAGCCGGACGTCGGAGCCGGGTTGCCGTAGCCGCTCGTCGGCGCGGGGCTGCCGTAACCGGAGGTCGGGGCCGGGCTGCCGTAGCCGCTCGTCGGCGCGACCGGGGAGCCGCCGTAGCCGCCGCCGCTGGCCGGGCCGTCGTAGCCGCCGTACTGCTGGGTCGGCTGGGCGGGCGAGCCGTAGCCGCCGCCGTACTGCTGCGTCGGCTGGGCCGGGGCACCGTAGGGCTGCTGCGGGCCGCGCTGGGCGGGCACGCCGCCGTACTCGCCGGGGCGGTGCATCACCGTCGCGTCGGCGCCGCCGGGGCGGGCCACCATGGTCGGGTCGGCCGGGCGGCCGTACGCGCCGCCACCAGCACCGCCGCCGTAGACGCCGGCTCCGGCTCCCGCGCGGGCGGGCTGGGCCGCGGGCCGCACCGGGCGGCCGCGCACCGGCTCGTCGTCGTCATCGTCGTCGTCATCATCGTCATCGTCGTCGTCGTCGCCGCCGCGCTTCATCACGAGCAGCACGATCGCGCCGATGCCCAGGGCGACGAGCAGGCCGCCCAGGATGATCATGACCCAGGTCATCGTGCCGAGACCCGAGTCCTCCTCGTTGTTCGAGGCCTGGTCGGTCTCGACGGTCTCGCCGCCCTCGCCCGACTCCTCGGGAGCCACGCTCTCCTCGGCGATCGGCGACAGCTCGGCGGTCGGCGAGGCGGTGGCGCTCGCATCGAGCATCGAGACGTTGATGTCGGTCTTCGACTGGCCCGGTCCCAGGTTCACCGAGACGGACTTCATCTTGTACGGGTCCTTCTGGACCGTGATGACGATGAGGCCGGGCTCGATCGGAACGGAAGCCGTGGGCGTGAACGTGAACGCGCCGGAAGAGCCGGTCGTCTTGGTCGGGAAGGTCCGGCCACTGTCGTCGGACAGCGCGACGAGCGCCCCGCTGATCGGGTCACCGGTCTTCTGGTCCCGCACGATGCCCGAGATCTTGCCGGTCGACTGCGCCTGGGCTTTCGCTGTGACGCTCACCGAGAAGTTCTTCGTCTCAGCACCCGACGTTGTCTCCGCACTCAGCGTGACAGAGACGCCGTTCGCGGCTGGCGCGTCCGCCGCAGCCTTCAGACGCACGAGCTGCGTCTTTTCTTGATCTGGAACGACCGTCAACGCGCCACAGCCACTAGAACAAGTCACGCCCTGAGGCAAACCCGTCACGCTGAGGGTTACTGACGTGTCCGCCGCGTCCTTCGTGGTGACCTTGACCGTTACAACCGCCTCGCTACCAGCCTGAATGCTGACCGACGAAGGGCTGACACTGAGGTTCGGGTCAACCGCTTGAGATGGGCTGGCGATGCCGACGAGTGTGCCGAGCGACACCATCGCTACCACTCCGACGCGTGCCAACCAGGACCGTCGCTGGGTAGTCACGGCCACCGCCTTCCAAGCTCCTCGATATCCCACAGCGATCGGGGTGTGGGGGGCGCTGCGGGAATACACCGACCGCAACTATGCCTTGCGAAGCAAGGATTGCGCGACCCAGGGCCGCCACAAAGTGAGCCGAAGTCATCTTGTATCGTCCGCTTATGTCCCCCTCGCCGGAAATCTCCCCAGCCGTCAGCACCGCTCTGGACTGCCTGGCCAACGGGCTGACTCCGGAACGTTTGACGCTCCGCGATGCGGTTAGGGCATTGTTGGCACATCTTGCGGCCACGGCTCCTGGCCGTTCGGTGGAGGTGCGGGTTCCTCCTTATGGCGCGATTCAGTGTGTCGAGGGGCCGAGGCACACGAGAGGAACGCCACCGAACCTCGTCGAGACCGATCCGGTCACTTTTCTTCAGCTCGCCGCCGGACGGGTGGATTGGGCGTCCGCGGTGGCGGATGGGCGGATTCGGGCGAGTGGCATTCGTTCCGACATCAGCGCTTTCTTCCCGATCGTGTAGCCATCCGGCCTGCGGTTCCGTTATTCAGTCACGTAGCACACAGCCCGGCCACCGGGGTGCCCACCCTGCCGGGTCACGTACACTGAGCTGCGGCGGCGATCGCCGCCGGACGCCGACACACACCACCGATGCCGGCTCACCGAGCAGGGCATCCAGCCAGCTACTGAAGCGACAAGCGCAAGGAGCAACAGGGTGCCCCGAGGCGACGGCCGGTTGAGCCACGAACTCGACCCCCACCGGCCAGGCCCGCAAGACGCGTGTGGCGTCTTCGGTGTCTGGGCCCCTGGTGAAGAGGTTGCCAAACTCACCTACTTCGGCCTGTACGCGCTGCAGCACCGCGGCCAGGAGGCCGCCGGCATCGCGGTCAGCGACGGTTCCGGTGTGGTGGTCTACAAGGACGTCGGCCTGGTCGCCCAGGTCTTCGACGAGCCGACCCTGGCCAGCCTGCGCGGGCACCTCGCGATCGGGCACGCCCGCTACTCGACCACCGGCGACTCGACCTGGGAGAACTCCCAGCCCACGCTGCAGTCGACCAGCTCGGGCACCACGATCGCGCTGGCCCACAACGGCAACCTGGTGAACACCGCCGACCTGGCCCGCCGCGCCGCCGAGCTCGGCATGGACAGCCGCGGCTCCACCAACGACACCAGCCTCGTGACGATGCTGCTGGCCGGGCACCCCGACCTGTCCGTCGAGGCCGCCGCGATGGAGGTGCTGCCGACCGTCGAGGGCGCGTTCAGCTTCGTCTTCATGGACGAGAACACCCTCTACGCGGCCCGCGACCACCACGGCGTGCGCCCGCTGGTGCTGGGCCGGCTGGAGCGCGGCTGGGTCGTCGCGAGCGAGCAGGCCGCGCTGGACATCGTGGGCGCCTCCGTGGTCCGCGAGGTCGAGCCCGGCGAGCTGATCGCCATCGACGAGTACGGGCTGCGCTCCTCGCGCTTCGCCGCCCCGGACCCCAAGGGCTGCCTGTTCGAGTACGTCTACCTGGCCCGCCCGGACGCGACCATCAACGGCCGCAACATGTACTCGACCCGGGTGGAGATCGGCCGCAAGCTGGCCGCCGAGCACCCGGTCGAGGCCGACCTGGTCATCCCGGTGCCCGAGTCGGGCACCCCGGGCGCGATCGGCTACGCCGAGGCCTCGGGCATCCCCTACGGCCAGGGCCTGATGAAGAACGCCTACGTCGGGCGCACCTTCATCCAGCCCTCCCAGACCATCCGCGCGCTGGGCGTGCGCCTCAAGCTCAACCCGCTGCGCGACAACGTGCGGGGCAAGCGCCTCGTCGTGGTCGACGACTCCATCGTGCGCGGCACCACGCAGCGCGCCATCGTGCGCATGCTGCGCGAGGCCGGCGCGCTCGAGGTGCACGTGCGCATCTCCTCTCCGCCGGTGAAGTGGCCGTGTTTCTACGGCATCGACTTCGCCACCGGCGCCGAACTGCTGGCGAACGGCATGGACATGGAGGGCATCCGCCGCTCCATCGGTGCCGACTCGCTCGGCTACGTGTCGCTCGAAGGGCTCATCGCTGCGTCCGAGCAGCCGAAGAACCGCCTGTGCCGGGCCTGCTTCGACGGCGAATACCCGATCAAGCTGCCGGCCAGCAACCTGATCGGCAAGCACGTGCTCGAAGGGGTCGGCCGTCGGGTCGAGTCCGAAGAGCTCAGCGGCGACCAGCCGGCTGCCCCGTCCGCGGAGCAGCTCAGCCGGTCCTAGTACCACTCGTCACGGCACCACCGACCCTTCCCTGAACGGTGCCGCGCACAAAGAGGAGAAATACCGTGACCCACGTGACCGAGCGCCCCGTGTCCGGGCAACCGGAGAACGGGAACCGTCAGCTGTGGACGGCGGAGGGCAGCACCAACCGCCGCCGCACCGTCACCTACGCCGACGCGGGCGTGTCGATCCACGCCGGTGACAAGGCCGTGGAGATGCTGAAGGACAAGGTCGCGCGGACGCACCGGCCTGAGGTGCTGGGCGGGCTGGGCGGGTTCTCCGGCCTGTTCAAGCTCGACACCTCCAAGTACAAGAGCCCGGTGCTGGCCTCCTCGACGGACGGCGTGGGCACCAAGCTGGCCATCGCGCAGCAGATGAACATCCACGACACGGTCGGCATCGACCTGGTCGCGATGGTCGTCGACGATCTGGTCGCGTGCGGCGCCGAGCCGCTGTTCCTGCTCGACTACATCGCCTGCGGCGAGGTCGTGCCGGACCGGATCGCCGAGATCGGCGCCGGTATCGCCGACGGCTGCCGGTACGCCGGCTGCGCGCTGCTGGGCGGCGAGACCGCCGAGCACCCCGGCCTGATGCGCCCGGACGAGTACGACCTCTCGGCCAACGGGGTCGGCGTCGTCGAGGAGGACATGATCCTCGGCGCCGAGCGGGTGCAGCCCGGTGACGTCGTCATCGCCATGCGCTCCTCGGGCCTGCACTCCAACGGCTACTCGCTGGTCCGGCACGTGCTGCTCGGCCAGGCCCGCCTGAAGCTCGACTCGGTCATCGAGGACCTGGGCGACCAGCGCACCCTCGGCGAGGAGCTGCTCACCCCCACCAAGATCTACGCCAAGGACTGCCTGAGCCTGATCGCCGAGTGCGAGGTCCGGGCGTTCGCCCACGTCACCGGCGGCGGCATCCCCGGCAACCTGGTCCGCGTGCTCCCCAAGCACCTGGACGCCACGGTCAACCGCTCCACGTGGGCCCCCCAGCCCATCTTCGACCTGATCCAGCGCAAGGGCCGCATCGACCAGCACGACCTCGAATCGACCTTCAACATGGGCGTAGGCATGTTCGCCGTAGTCTCCGCCGCCGACGCCGACCGCGCCATGGCCCTCCTGACCGGCCGCGGCGTCGAATGCTGGCACGTAGGCGACATCATCGAAGGCACCGGCCAGGTCCACATGCTCGGCTCCCACACCCGCGGCTAACCCCCCCCACCCCCACCCCCTCACCCCCCCAACCCCCCTCACCACCGCCCACCAAGATCGCGACGATCTTGCGCCAGCTGTGGGGATGACACGCCCCGATCGGGCATATCCCCAACAGTTCACGCAAGATCGTCGCGATCTTGCTTTGTGGGGGCTCGGTGAGGAGATCCGGGGCGGGGCGGCGGCTGTTGCGGGGGCCACGGGATCGGGACGATCCCGACCGACGGGGCTGCGGGGCGGGGCGGGTCAGGGGAGCCAGGTGGTCAGGGAGGCGCGGAGGGCTGCGGGGTCGAGGCCGTGGTGGCGGGCGTGGTCGGCGGGGGTGCCGTAGACGTGCAGGTCGCGGTGGGTTACGCCGAGGCTGAGTAGGCGGTGGGGGCGGTCGGCCAGAGCCGCGGAGACCACGTGGGCGGAGGTGCCGGTCAGGTAGGGCTCGATCAGGGCGATGTTGCCCGAGGCGGCGAGCGCGCGCAGGCCGGTGGTGTCGAAGGGGCGGGGGGTGTGGGTGTACGCCACGGTGACGTCCAGGCCCCGGGTCGCTTCCAGGACTGGGGCGAGCATCGGGCCGATCGCTACGACCAGGGCCTTCGTACCGTGGCGCACGGGGCGGAGCAGGGACGCGTCGGCGTACGCGATGTCGTTGGTCTGGGTGGACAGGCGCAGGTAGACGGGGTCGTCATGGGTGGTGGCCGCGGTGAGCAGGGGTGGGACCTCGCCGGGGTGGCCGGGGACGTGGATGGTCCAGCCGGGCAGGGTGTCGATGAGCTGGACGTCCATCGGTGACATGTGGGTGTAGCCGGCGGACGAGCCGTCGTAGGAGGCGCCGACGCTGACCAGGATCGCGCCGACACCCTGGTGGGCGAGGTCGAGTTTGATCTGCTCGTAGGCGCGGTCGACGAGGAACGTGGCGTAGCTGTGGGCGATGGGGCGCAGGCCGGTCAGGGCCAGGCCGCCCGCGACGCCGATCATGAGCTGTTCGCGGATGCCGACGTTGAGGATCCGGTCGGGGTGTTTGAGCGCGGCCTCCTCGAAGGCCGAGACCGAGATGTCGGCCAGCACCAGGGCGGTGCGCGGGTCCTCCTCGATCAGGGCGGTGGCCGTGTCGATGAACGCCTGCCTCATGATCAGCTTCCTTTCGTCTCGACGACCGCCACGACCACGTGTGGCGCGCCGTCCCTGGCCTGCCGCAGCCCGGCCTCGACGGCGTCGTGGTCGCGCCCGTCGACGGTGACCGCCGTCCACCCGTGCACCGCGAACCGGGACGCGATGCCGCCCGGCCAGCCGTGGGAGGCGCTCCGGTTGTCGATCACGAGGGCGGTGAGCGTGTCGAGGCCGGTCGCGCCCGCGTACGCGATCGCCTCGTGGTTGCTGCCCTCGTCCAGCTCCGCGTCGCCGAGCAGGACGTACACCCGCGGTTCCAGGCGGCCCTGGGCCCGCAGGCCGAGCGCGGTGCCCACGCCCAGGCCGAGGCCGTGTCCGAGCGAGCCGGAACTGATCTCCACGCCGGGTACCCGCAGCCGGTCCGGGTGGTGCCCGAGCGGGCTGTCCGCGCCGGCCAGGTCGTCGAGCCAGTCGTGCGGGAAGAAGCCCTTCGCGGCGAGCACCGCGTAGTAGGCGGCCGGCCCGTGCCCCTTGGAGAGCAGGAACCGGTCCCGGTCGGGGTCGTCGAGCCGGTGCGGGTCCACCCGCAGCACCCGGTCGTAGAGCACCCAGAGCACGTCCAGGGTCGAGTACGCGCTCGGCGCGTGCTTCTCGTCCCCGGTCAACCGCCGCAGCAGCGGCCCGACATCCAGCACCGTCATGGGAGTAGCCTGCAAGTTCAAGTGCACTTGAACTCAAGTACGGGGGATCTGTGAAACCGGTGACGCTCACCATCGGCGAGCTGGCGGCGCGCAGCGGGGTGGCCCCGTCGGCGCTGCGCTTCTACGAGGAACGCGGGCTGATCCACTCCACCCGCACCAGCGGCAACCAGCGCCGGTACGAGCGCAGCGAGCTGCGCCGCGTCTCGTTCATCCGGATCGCGCAGCAGGTCGGGGTGTCCCTGGAGCGGATCCGGGACGCGCTGAAGGAGCTGCCGGAGGGGCGTACGCCCACCAAGGCCGACTGGACGCGGCTGTCCGCGCGCTGGCGCGCCGAACTCGACGACCGCATCGCGCTCATGCAGCGGCTGCGCGACACCCTCGACGAGTGCATCGGCTGCGGCTGCCTGTCCCTGCAGTCCTGCCGGCTGTACAACCCGGGCGACGAACTCGCCGCGCAGGGCTCCGGGCCGCGCAAACTGCTCGGCTGAGGCATCCCGGCGTCGTTTCCGGACAGCGAAGGATCATCGATGCGTCTACCGTGACGGAATGACCATCGTCGAACTCCCGAAGTCCGCGGCGGCCGCCATGCCGCCACCGCGGCGGCGCGGCCTGCGCCGGCTGGTGGCGGCAGTGGTGCTGCTCGTGCTCCTCGCGGGTGTCGCCTACGGCCTGGCCCAGTACTACTACGCCTCGATCCCCCTCCCGCGCGAGCGGGAACCCGGAACGCAGCAGGTGCGGGCGGAGAACCTGCGGCCGGGTGTCGCCGACGCCATCGTGGCCGCCGTCGACCCGGACTTCTACCAGCAGGCGGACGAGCTCGTCTGGCCGTCCTCGGCGCTCACCAAGCGGTACGCGGTGGTCGCGATGTGGGAGTCCTGGGACGACCTGGACAGCTGGCGGGTACGCGTCGGCGCGCACAAGCTGGAGGGCTGGTACACGAAGAACCAGCTGCTCGACTTCTACCTCAACACCGCGCACTACGGTCAGGGCGCGGTGGGCCTGGAGCAAGCCTCGACGCTGTACTTCGGCAAGCATCCGCGCGACCTCACCGTCACCGAGGCGGCGCTGCTCGGGGTGCACCTCGACCCGGATCCGGGCGACGTGCGGGCCGCCTGGAACCGGGTGCTCGACACCATGGTCGAGCACGGCTGGCTGAACACCGGCGAACGCGGCCGCCTGGTGTTCCCGAAGACGATCCAGGAGTGAACCGGCGGCGGCTGCGGCCCCGTGACCGCAGCCGCCGCACCGGGGTCAGAGCGGGGCCGACAGGCGCTCGAGCTCCTGGTCACCGACCCGGACGTAGATCCAGCTGTCCCCCAGGTCGCGCCGCAGCTCGCTGATCGTCATCCCGGCCGGAACCGTCAGGTGGAACGTGAGGAAGGCGTGGGCGTGGTCCCGGTCGGCCTGGCAGCGCACCCACTGCCGCGTACCCTCGGCACAGGTCTGGCCCGCGACCCGCGGCTCGCCCGCCGCCTCGCCCACGACCGTGACCCCGGACGCGTTCGCCACCGACACCAGCACCGTCACCGGCGCCTGTGCCGACGCCACCCGCTCGACCCGCACCTTCACCTCGACCTGGGTGCCGCCACCGGGGGCGGGGCTGAGGTCCGGCGACGACAGCACCACGTCCAGCGGCACCACGTCCGTGTCCGCCATGAACGAGGACGAGCCGCCCGACTGCGCGAACGCCGAGCCGTTCCAGCGGTACGAGCGCCACTGGTACAGCCCGATCGGCCCGCCGGACAGATCGCTGTACGTCGTCTCCAGGTTGCCCACCTCGACCCGGATCTCGCCGGACGAGTCCCCGGCCAGCTTCGTGATCCGCTCGACCGTCCCGGGAGTCTGCTGCGGCGGCAGGGCGAGCGGCGTCTCCACCTGCACGACGACGCCGAGCGTGGCGAACCCCTCGCCGTCCCGCCGGAACGCGACGACCTGGCCCAGCGGGATCTCCCCGGGGCGGCAGTAGATCAGGGCGACCTGCTCCATCCTGCCGTCGGCGTCGAGGTCCGTCTCCACCGCGCTGTCGATCCAGACGTCCGTGCCCGCCTTGCCGTCCCGGAAGGAGGTCGGCCCGGCTGGGCAGTTCTTGTCGAGCACCTTCCGGGTGGGCAGGTCCAGCACCGCCCCGGCCAGCCCGTGCAGCGACCCGCCGGTGGCGACCGGAACAGGCGAAGGGGTGCGGCTCGGGCTCGCCGCCGGCGGCGCGCTGGTGCTCCCGCCGGGGCTCGGCGGCGTCGGCCCGGACCCACCCAGTGCGCTGATCGCGACGCCGCCTGCCAGCACCGCGACCAGCGCGCTCGCGGCGACGCCGGTGGAGCGGAGCCGCTTGCGGTGGCGCACCGTCGCGTACGCCGCGGCGGTGCCCGTCGGCCGGATCAGCGGATCGGTGTCGGCGCGGTAGGTGTCCACCGCCGACCACAGGACGTCGTCGTGCTCGTGCTCAGGCATGGTCGTGCTCCTTCCGGGCCTCGGTGAGCTGGGCGGCGAGCGCGGTCCGGCCGCGGTGCAGCCAGGACTTGACGGTGCCCTCGGCGACATCCTCCTGCTCGGCGATCTCCGCGATGGTGAGCTGGGCGATGTAGAACAGCACGCACGCGCGCCGCTGCACGTCGGGCAGCGTGGCCAGGGCGCGGGTGAGCGCCACCCGGTCCGGCTCCGGGGCGGGCACGTGCTCCTCACGCTGGCGGCGCAGGAAGTTCAGCGCGGTGCGCCGCCTGCGCCAGCCGCTGGTGGCGAGGTTCCAGGCGACCCGGCGCACCCAGGCGGGCGGGTCGGCGTACCGCGCGATGGTGTCCCAGCGGGCCAGTGCCCGGACGAACGCCTCCTGCACCATGTCCTGCGCCTCGCCCAGGTTCCCGAGGTACGCGTTGAGCTGCAGGGTCAGGCTGTGGAAGTGCGCGGCGTAGCACTCCTCGAAGTCGGCCCGGCGGCCCGGCCCGTCGTCGCGATAAGGGGCCATCACTCCCCGTTCTCCCCTCCGTGGCGGGCCCCGTCGGCCCGTCGCGACATCACGCCGCGCCCCGCCCGAAGGTTGCGAAGATCTTTCCGCATAAACGACTCGGGTGCCGTCCCGCTGCGAACAGCGGGGACGGCACCCGGATCAGATGGTGCGGGGATCAGCTCTCGGTGCGGCGGCCCTCGTCGTCGGCGTGCGCGACCTCGCCGGGCTGCCCGGCCGGCTCGCCCTCGGCGAGCAGTGCCACCGGAGCCTCCGCCTCGACCAGCACGGTCTCGGTGACCTCCACGCCCGCCGGGGTCTCGACCACCGTCACCGTCTCGACGACCGTCACGGTCTCGACCGCAGGTGCGGGGGCCGCGCCCGGCTCGCCCGAGCCGAACAGCCGGGGCAGCGTGCCGGAGAAGGCC
The DNA here is from genome assembly GCF_016862635.1 of Catellatospora coxensis. GTDB lineage: Bacteria > Actinomycetota > Actinomycetes > Mycobacteriales > Micromonosporaceae > Catellatospora > Catellatospora coxensis. The sequence goes on from NZ_BONI01000076.1 coordinate 15,379, forward strand.
TCCCGCAGCTCGGCCTGCGACACCGTGAACCGGCCCGCCTCGCCGTGGCCGATGACCGTGAGGTCCGCGCCCTCGTCGTCGACCTGGCCCAGGATCGTCGCCGGCAGCTCGTGCTCGGCCAGCAGCTGCTCGAACGCCTGGCGGTGGCCCACCGGCACGGTGATCAGCACCCGGCCGGCCGACTCGCTGAACAGCGACACGAACGGCTCGATGTCGACCGGCAGGGTCACCGTCGCGCCCATGCCCTTGCGCAGCACCGACTCGACCAGCGCCTGGCCCAGGCCGCCGTCGGACAGGTCGTGCGCCGAGCCGACCAGGCCGGTCTCGGCGGCCTTCTGCATGAAGCCGGCGATGGCCTGCTCCCGCGCGAAGTCGACCTTCGGCGGGCGACCGCCGAGGTGCCGGTGCGCGACCCAGGCCCACTCGGAGCCGGACAGCTCCAGGCCGGTCTCGCCCAGCAGCACCAGCACGTCACCGGTGTGGCCGAAGCCCATCGGGATGCGCTGCGCCGTGTTCTCCAGCACGCCGAGCACGCCCACCACCGGGGTCGGGTGGATCGCCACCGCGCCGGTCTGGTTGTAGAAGCTGACGTTGCCGCCGGTCACCGGGATGCCCAGCTCCTGGCAGCCGTCGGCGATGCCGCGCACGGCCTCGGCGAACTGCCACATGACCGCCGGGTCCTCCGGCGAGCCGAAGTTGAGGCAGTCGGTGACGGCGACCGGCTCCGCGCCGGTCACGGCCACGTTGCGGTACGCCTCGGCCAGGGCCAGCTTCGCGCCCTCGTACGGGTCGAGGCGGGCGAAGCGGGAGTTGCAGTCCAGCGACAGCGCGACGCCGAGACCGGTCTCCTCGTCGAGGCGGACGATGCCGGAGTCCTCCGGCTGCGCCAGCACGGTGTTGCCCAGCACGTAGCGGTCGTACTGCTCGGTGACCCAGCTGCGGTCCGACAGGTTCGGCGACGCGGCGAGCTTGAGCAGCGTGTCCTTGAGCTGGAAGTCGTGGTGCGGGCGGGGCAGCGTCTCCGCGCGGTCGGCCTGCAGCAGGATCAGGTCCGCGGGCTCGCGTAGCGGCCGGGCGTACACCGGGCCGTCGTCGGCGAGGCTGCCCGGGGGCACGTCCACCACGGTCTCGCCGTGGAAGGTGATCCGCACCCGGCCGGTGTCGGTGACGGTGCCGATCGGGGTGGCGATGACGCCCCACAGCTGGGCGATGCCGAGCACCGCGTCCAGCTTGGCCGGCTCCACGATGAAGAGCATGCGCTCCTGCGACTCGCTGGCCAGGATCTCGTGCGGCTCCATCGAGGCCTCACGCAGGTGGACCTTCTCCAGCTGGATGTCCATGCCGGTGCCCGCCGACGCGGCGGTCTCGGTGAGCGCGCAGGTCAGGCCCGCGCCGCCGAGGTCCTGCACGCCGACGATCAGTTTCGACGCGTACAGCTCCAGGCACGACTCGATGAGCAGCTTCTCGGTGAACGGGTCGCCCACCTGCACGCTCGGCCGGCGCTGCTGCGACTCGTCGTCGAAGGTCGCGCTGGCCAGCACCGAGACGCCGCCGATGCCGTCGCGGCCGGTCTTCGCGCCCATCAGCACCACGATGTTGCCGGGGCCGTCGGCCTCCTTGCGCTGCAGGCCGTCGACCGGCAGCACGCCCAGGCTGAGCGCGTTGACCAGCGGGTTGCCCTGGTAGCACTCGTCGAAGAAGACCTCGCCGCCGACGTTGGGCAGGCCGAGGCAGTTGCCGTAGCCGCCGACGCCGGCCACCACGCCCGGCAGCACCCGCTGGGTGTCCGGGTGGTCGGCCGCGCCGAAGCGCAGCGAGTCCATCACCAGGATCGGGCGGGCGCCCATGGCGAGGATGTCGCGCACGATGCCACCCACGCCGGTCGCGGCGCCCTGGTAGGGCTCGACGAACGACGGGTGGTTGTGCGACTCGACCTTGAAGGTGACCGCGATCTTCTCGTTGATCTGGATGACACCGGCGTTCTCGCCCATGCCGGCCAGCATGCGGTCGGACGGCGGAGCCTTCTCGCCGAACTGGCGCAGGTGCACCTTGCTCGACTTGTACGAGCAGTGCTCGCTCCACATGATCGAGTACATGGCCAGCTCGGACTGGGTCGGCCGGCGGCCCAGGATCTGCCTGATCCGCTGGTACTCGTCGTCCTTGAGGCCCAGCTCCAGGTAGGGCTGCAGCTCCTCAGGGGTGGACTCGGCGTTCTTCACCGTGTCCACGGTCATCGACTCCAGGTTCATGCTGCCGCCTTAGCGTCGGCCAGGTGCTTGAGCACCGACGAGAAGAATCCGAGGCCGTCCAGGGACGGGCCGGTCAGCGCCTCGACCGCGTGCTCCGGGTGGGGCATGATGCCCAGCACGTTGCCGGCCTCGTTGCGGATCGCCGCGATGTCGCGGGTCGAGCCGTTCGGGTTGCCGCGGATGTAACGCGCGACGATCTGGCCGTTGGCCTCCAGCTCGTCCAGCGTGCGCCGGTCGGCGACGTAGCAGCCCTCGCCGTTCTTCACCGGGACCAGGATCTCCTGCCCCTCGGTGAAGTGGTTGGTCCACGCCGTCGAGGAGTTCTCCATGCGCAGCCACTGGTCGCGGTTGCGGAAGTGCAGGTGCTGGTTGCGGGTCAGGGCGCCGGGCAGCAGGTGGGCCTCGCAGAGGATCTGGAAGCCGTTGCAGATGCCCATGACCGGCATGCCACCGCGGGCGGCGTCGGCGATCGTCTCCATCACCGGCGCGAACCGGGCGATCGCGCCGCAGCGCAGGTAGTCACCGTAGGAGAAGCCGCCCGGGAGCACCACGGCGTCGACGCCGTGCAGGTCCGGGTCGGCGTGCCAGAGCCGTACGACCTCGGCTCCGGAGATGCGCGCGGCACGGGCCGCGTCCCCGTCGTCCAGCGAACCGGGGAAGGTCACCACACCGATCTTGCTCATGCTGCTTCGACTACCCGGATCTCGTAGTCCTCGATGACCGGGTTGGCGAGGAGCTTGTCCGCGATCTCGCGGGCCCTCTCCAGGTCGGCATCTCCAGCGAAATCGATCTCCACACGACGACCGATACGCACTGAGGCGACGTCATTGACGCCCAGGCGGGGCAGCGCGTTCGCGACGGCCTGCCCCTGCGGGTCGAGGATCTCGGGCTTAAGCATGACGTCAACCACGACGCGAGCCACGGGGAAACTCCTGACTTTTTTCTATGTCTGCCTGTCCGCCACGGGCATGCACAGATTACCGGTCGGCTGATTCGCCCCTTGTTCAGGGGAGCGCCAAAACCCCCAGGAGTTCACTGCTTTCACAGAGCTGAGAGCAAGGTCACGACCGCGAGGACGGTACAGACCCCGGCTCCGACGTAACGGATGACTGCCAGTCTCACCCGTTTCAACAGCCAGCGCCCGAGGAGCACGGCGAGTCCGGAAACCGTCGCCAGACCGAGCCAACCGCCCAGAAACGTCGGCAACATCGGCCGTCCACTGGCCACCAGGCCCGCCAGCAGCAGCTGGGACAGATCGCCCCACTCGGCCGTGAACAGCACCGCGAAACTCGCCGCCGCGGCCCGCCAGCCCTGCTTCGGCTCGACCGCCTTGGCCTCGAACTCGGCCTCCTGCTCCTTCTCCTCCGCATCGGCCTTCTTCGCACCCCGGGCCAGGACGACCGCCCCGGTCGCGAACAGCAGCGCGGCCACCAGCTGCACCGGCCGGGTCGGAAGCTTCGTGAGCAGCGCGCCGAAGGCCACCGCGATCACGCACTGCACGCCGAACGCCGCCACCACGCCGAGCCAGGTGGGCAGCGGGCGGTAGCGGGTGCTGAGCACGAGTGTCGCCACGAACGTCTTGTCCGGCAGCTCCACCGGCACGATCGCGACGTAGGCGACCAGCAGGGCGGTGAGAAACTCCACGGGCCGATCCTCCCAGGCCCGGCACCTGTCGCAGGTCCGGACGGCCGGCCGCGGCGCGATCGCGTCGCCGGACGAGGCCGCCGAATAACCGTGCAGGTCACCGCCGGTCTGGTGTTAAGAAGGGCACCTTCTACAACGCGGAGCGTTAAGAAGGTGCCCTTCCTTTGTCTCGTCAGAGGATGGCGGCGGGGGTGTAGGCGGCGGCCGCGGGGTGCTGGGCGGCGATCTTCTCGACCTGGGCGACGATGGCGGCCACCTGGGCCGAGGCGGCGCCGACGAAGGCGGAGCGGTCCGCGACCAGGGCGTCGATCTCGGCGCGGGACAGGCCCAGGCGGGTGTCGGCGGCGAGGCGGTCGAAGAGGTCGTTGTCGGCCTGGCCCCGCTCGCGCATGGCCAGCGCCACCCCGACCGCGTGCTCCTTGATCGCCTCGTGCGCGGTCTCCCGGCCGACGCCCTTCTTCACCGCGCCGACCAGCACCTTCGTGGTGGCCAGGAAGGGCAGGTAGCGGTCCAGCTCGCGGTTGATGACAGCCGGGTACGCGCCGAACTCGTCGAGCACCGTCAGGAACGTCTGGAACAGGCCGTCCAGGGCGAAGAAGGCGTCCGGCAGGGCCACCCGGCGCACCACCGAGCAGGACACGTCGCCCTCGTTCCACTGGTCGCCGGCCAGCTCCCCGGCCATGCTCGCGTACCCGCGCACGATCACGGCCAGGCCGTTGACCCGCTCGCTGGAGCGCGTGTTCATCTTGTGCGGCATCGCCGACGAGCCGACCTGGCCCGGCTTGAAGCCCTCGGTGGCCAGCTCCTGGCCGACCATCAGCCGGATCGTGGTCGCCAGGCTCGACGGCGCGGACGCCGCCTGGGCCAGCGCGGTGAGCACGTCGAAGTCCAGCGAGCGCGGGTACACCTGGCCCACGCTGTCGAGCACCCGCTGGAAGCCGAGATGCCCGGCGACGCGGCGCTCCAGCTCGGCGACCTTCGCGGCGTCGCCGTCGAACAGGTCGAGCTGGTCGGCCGAGGTGCCGACCGGTCCCTTGATGCCGCGCAGGGGGTAGCGGGCGATCAGCTCGTCGAGGCGCTCGTACGCGATGAGCATCTCCTGCGCCGCGCTCGCGAAGCGCTTGCCCAGCGTGGTGGCCTGCGCCGGGACGTTGTGCGAGCGGCCCGCCATGATCAGGTTGTCGTACTCGGCGGCGCGGGCGGCCATCCGGGTCAGCGCGGCGACGATCCGGTCCCGGATCAGCAGCAGCGAGTCGCGGATCTGCAGCTGCTCGACGTTCTCGGTGAGGTCGCGCGAGGTCATGCCCTTGTGGATCTGCTCGTGCCCGGCCAGCGCGCTGAACTCCTCGATACGCGCCTTCACGTCGTGCCGGGTCACCCGCTCGCGCTGCGCGATCGAGTCCAGGTCGACGGTGTCCAGCACCCTCTCGTACGCCTCGATGACGCCGTCCGGGAGCGCGATGCCCAGATCACGCTGCGCGCGGAGCACCGCGAGCCAGAGCCGCCGCTCGGCGCGGACCTTCTCCTCTGGCGACCACAGTGTCACCAGTTCGGCGGAGGCATACCGGGTGGCCAGGACATTCGGAACGTGCGGGCGCTTTGTCACGTGCCTCATTCTCGCACGCAGCGATCGCCGTCCCTGGCGAGGCCGCATGGCCGCGTATATACTCGGGAGCCAAAGCGTATATACGCGGATGCGAGGGGGAGCCGATGGCGAAGATGCTGATCGACATCGACGAGGAACTGCTCGCCGAGGCGGCAGAGGTCTTCGGCACGAAGACCAAGAAGGACACCGTCAACACCGCTCTGCGTGAGAGCGCGGCCGAGCGCCGACGCGCAGAGGCACTCGCCAAGCTGCGGGAATTCGGCGACGAGGGATACTTCGACGAACTTCTCGATAAGAAGAACTATCGTCCTCAGCCGTGACGGTCACCCATCTGGTCGATACCAGCGCGCTGGCGCGCCTCCTCCGTTCGAACAGCGCGAGCCTCGGCTGGGACAAGCAGATCCGGCAAGGGCTCGTCGGCGTGTGCGCACTGACCGAGCTGGAGTTCCTTCACTCCGCTCGATCAGCGGACAACCGGAAGGTGCTGCTGGAGGCGCTGCGCGTGTCTTATCCCTGGGTGGCAGTCCCGGACGGGGTCTATCGGCGGGCCGCAGAAGTGCAGGATCAGCTCACGCAAAGGGGTCAGCATCGCGGTGCCGGGCCGATCGATCTGCTGGTGGCGGCGGCCGCCGAGCTGAGCGGGCTGACCGTGCTGCACTACGACGGGGACTTCGACGTGATCAAGCGAGCCACCGGGCAGCCTGCCCAGTGGCTCGCTCCGCCCGGCACCATCCGCTGATCAGGCGATGACCTTCGCGGCCACGGCCTGCGCGATGGCCTGGAGCTGGTCCGCCGTCAGCGGAGGCTCCGACTGCACCGGTCCGGTCGGGATCGGGTCGCCGTACAGGTTGCTCGCGTAGACCCGCAGCGTCCGGCCGTCCGCAAGCTGCACCGACGCCGTCGTCAAGACCTGCTCCAGGTCACCGTCGATCGTCCGGCGCTCAGTCTCGACAGGCCGCCTGGACGGGCCGACGCCGATGGGTGCGACCTGCAGATGCAGGTGGCCCAGGCGCTGCCCCACGGACAGGTCGCCGCCGCCGGAGAAGAGGGTCTGCGCGATGTCCCCGGTCTCGCCCTTGGCCTTGAACCGTACGAGCACCCCGCCGTCCGCCATCCAGACCCGGTCCGGGACGACCGCCAGCACCGCCTTGTCGAACTCTTCGGCGAGCCGCTGGGCGGTGGCCGCGGCCTCCTCCGGCGTGCCGTAGACCAGCCGGAACCCTGTCACCGGCGCAGGGTCGGCAGTTCCGGGCGCGGCGGTGACGGGCACCGCCACCACCGTCTGGCCACCGGTCCAGGCTCCCGAGCCGAGCGCCACGGCACCCGCCGCCAGCAGGGCGAGAGCACCCGTCGAGACGCCAGCAAGCCGGCGCGCGGCCGCCCCGCGCCGCTCCCGGCGGATGATCCGGTCGACGTCCACGCCAGGTGCGGGGACCTCACCGATGACGTCGTCGAACAGCTGCTGTGTCATGACATGCCTCCCATCGGGACGGCCTGACGCCGCAGCGTCTCCAGGCCTCGTGCGGACTGGCTCTTCACGGTGCCGACCGAGATGCCCAGCACCTCGGCGGTCTGCTCGACCGAGTAGTCGAGGTAGTAACGCAGCACGACCACGGCGCGCTGGCCCGGCCCGAGCGAGCCCAGCAGCGCGTTCAGGCTGTCGCGGTCCAGAAAGCCGTGCGGTTCGTGCATCGCCCGTTCCGGCAGCTCGGCCGTGACCCGCTCCCGCCGCCACGGGCGGGCGGTCTCGTCCAGCCAGGCCCGGGTCAGCACCCGATGCGCGTACGCGTCGGGATTGTCGGCGGCCCGGACCTTGCGCCAGTGCCGGTAGAGCTTGCCGACGGTGACCGACACCAGGTCGTCCGCCGTATGCCAGTCCCGGCTGAGCAGGTACGCGGTGCGCCGCCAGCGGTCCATCCGCTCCGCGACGAACACCCGGAACCGTTCCTCTTCGGACTTCGTCATCCCTCACCTCCACCCGCCCGACCGGCCCCGTGCGGTGCGAGGTTGCACCTCGGTCGGGATTCCAGGCGATCAGCTGTCGCAATCGCGACCACCTGCCGCACAGATCCCGACCAGGCTGCTGCCATGGAGGAATTGGAGTGGACGCTGTTCGCCCAGAGCAACGTGCTCACCTGGGCGCAGGCGAGTGCGCTGCTGACACCGGGCAAGGTACGGCATCGGGTGCGATCGGGGCGCTGGACGACAGTCTGCCGAGGCGTCCTGGTCGCTGGAACCGGGCCGTACACCGTCGACCAGCAGCGCTGGATCGCCGTGCTGGCAGCGGGACCGGGCGCACGGCTCGCCGGGCTTGCCGCGGCGCAAGCAGGCGGACTGCGAGGACGGTTCCGTGATGACCGCATCGACGTGACGGTTCCCGCTGGGCGACACCCAGAAGGGCTCTACCGACGACTACCCCTCGACATGCCCGCGGTGCGGGTGCGCCGCCCCGCCCACCTGCCGGAGCAGGACTGCCAGCTGGCCCGGCCGCCGCGCACCGCCATGGCCCGATCGGTCGTCGACGCGGCCTCCTGGGCGCGCTTTCCCGACATCGCGCAGTCGATCGTCGCCGCAGCATGCCAGCAGCGTCTGGTGACACCCGATGAGGTGCTCGAAGTGCTCGGGCGGGTGCCGCGCGCGCCACGGCGGGCATTGATCGGTGCGACCGCGCGAGACGCGGCGGGCGGCGCGGGCGCACTGTCTGAGATCGACTTCATACGGCTGTGCCGACGGTATCGGCTGCCGATGCCCGATTTGCAGGACCGGCGCGTGGATGCGAGCGGGAGAGTGCGTTACCGCGACGCCTACTGGCGCGCATATCGTCTGCATGTCGAAGTCGACGGCGCGCATCACATGGAGGCGGCCCACTGGGAGGCCGACATGCGACGGCAGAACGACATCTGGACCAGCGGTGACCGCATCCTTCGCTTCTCCGCCCACCAGGTCCGCACCCGCCCCGCCGAGATCGCCGCCGCCCTTCGTACCGCTCTCACCGCCGCCGGCTGGCCCGAGAGCCGCAAATCTTGACGCTTTGTCGCAGCCATAACAACGACAACCAGTCAAGATCGCAGGACAACCACTGCGTGGGTGTGGATGTTGGCGGTTTGTGGCCGCTATGGCGGCCACAAACCGCCAACATCTGTGGGTCAGCGTTCGAGGACGGCTACGACGCCCTGGCCGCCGGCGGCGCAGATGGAGATGAGGGCGCGGCCGCGGCCCTTCTGGGCGAGGAGTTTGGCGGCGGTGGCGACGATGCGGCCGCCGGTGGCGGCGAAGGGGTGGCCGGCGGCGAGCGAGGAGCCGTTGACGTTCAGCTTCGAGCGGTCGATCGAGCCCAGGCCGTTGGACTCCCAGGCGGCCAGCGTCGCCAGCACCTGCGAGGCGAACGCCTCGTGGATCTCGTAGAAGTCGAAGTCCTGGAGCTTCAGGTCGAGGCGGGACAGCAGCTGCGGCACCGCGTACACGGGGGCCATGAGCAGGCCCTCGGGCTCGGGGTCGCCGTGCACGAAGTCGACGGCGGCGGTCTGCGCGGTGACGAAGTGCGCCAGCACGGGCAGCTTGCGTTCGGCGGCCCACTCGTCGGTGCCGAGCAGCACGACGGCGGCCCCGTCGGTGAGCGGGGTGGAGTTGCCCGCGGTCATGGTGGGGTTCTTGCCGCGCAGGCCGTAGACGGGCTTGAGCGCGCCGAGCTTCTCCAGGGAGGTGTCCGGGCGCAGGTTCTGGTCGCGGGTGAGGCCGAGGTACGGCGTGACCAGGTCGTCGAAGAAGCCGGCGTCGTACGCGGCGGCGAGCTTGCGGTGCGAGTCGAGGGCGAGTTCGTCCTGGTCGGCGCGGCTGACGCCCCAGCGCTCGGCGGTGATCGCGGCGTGCTCGCCCATGGACAGGCCGGTGCGCGGCTCGGCGTTGCGGGGCAGCTCGGGCTTGAACGGCTGCAGCGGGCGCAGCGCCATCGCGGCCTTGACGCGCTCGCCGGTGGTCCTGGCGTTGTTGAGGCGCAGCAGGATGCGGCGGAACTGCTCGTTGAGGGCGAGCGGCGCGTCGGAGGTGGTGTCGACGCCGCCGCCGATGCCGGACTCCAGCTGGCCGAGCGCGATCTTGTTGGCGATGTAGTTGATCGCCTGGAGGCCGGTGCCGCAGGCCTGCTGCAGGTCGACGGCGGCGGTGGCCGGGTCGAGCCCGGTGCCGAGCACGGCTTCGCGGGTGAGGTTGAAGTCGCGGGAGTGTTTGAGCACCGCGCCCGCGGCCACCTCGCCGAGGCGCTGCCCGGCCAGGCCGTGCCGGGCGATGAGGCCGTCCAGGGCGGCGGTGAGCATGTCCTGGTTGGAGGCTCGGGCGTAGCGGCTGTTGGAGCGGGCGAACGGGATGCGGTTGCCGCCGATGACGGCGACCTTGCGCACTCTGTCAGTCACAACAGCCTCCTGGTGTCAGACCTTACTCGCGAGTAAGGTCTACCGCATGAGCGACCGTTACACAAGTTTCGCAAGGTCCGGGCCGGGGCGGGCGATAGTCAAGCGGCTCGGGCTGCCCGATCCGCCGCGGCTGCCCCGCTACCGGTCGGGCGACGCGCTCATCCCGGGGCCGGTGCTGGTCGGGCCGTCCGACGGGCCGCGCTACGAGGAGCTGGCCAAGCTGCTCGGGTCGAACGAGGAGGGCGAGAAGCACCACGCGCTGGTCTTCGACGCCACCGGCATCAGCACGCCGACCGGGCTGCGGGCGCTCTACGACTTCTTCCACCCGGTGGCGCGCTCGCTCACCCCGGCTGGGCGTGTCATCGTGCTCGGCCTGCCGCTGAGCTCCGCCGCCGACCCCGGCCAGGCCGCGGCCCAGCAGGCGCTGGACGGCTTCGTGCGCAGCGTCGGCAAGGAGTTCGGCCGGGGTGCCACCGCCCAGCTGGTGCGGGTGCACCCCGAGGCGGACACCGCCGCGCTGCGCTCGACGCTGGAGTTCCTGATCTCGACGAAGTCGGCGTACGTCAGCGGGCAGACGATCACCGTGGACGCGACTCCGGTGCCGGGCGGCAAGGACCTGACCGGCAAGGTCGCGCTGGTGACGGGGGCTGCGCGGGGCATCGGCGCGGCGATGGCCCGGGTGCTGGCGCGGGACGGGGCGCACGTGATCTGCCTGGACGTGCCCGCGGCCGGGGACGACCTGGCGAAGGTCGCCAACGAGGTGCGCGGTGAGGCGTACCAGCTGGATCTGACCGGGGTCGACGCCGCGCAGCGGCTGGTCGAGCACGTCCGGGAGCGGCACGGCCGGCTCGACGTGCTGGTGCACAACGCCGGCATCACCCGCGACAAGACGCTGGCCAACATGGACCAGACCCGCTGGGACAGCGTGCTCAAGGTCAACCTGATCGCGCCCGCGCACGTCACCGAGGCGCTGCTCGACGCGGGCCTGATCCCGGCGGGCGGCCGCATCGTCGGCGTCGCCTCGATCGCGGGTGTCGCCGGCAACCGCGGGCAGACCAACTACGCCGCCAGCAAGGCCGGCGTGATCGGCTGGGTACGCGCGCTCGCGCCGGTGCTCGCCGCGCAGGGCGTCACCGTCAACGCGGTCGCGCCCGGCTTCATCGAGACCGCGATGACCGCGAAGATGCCCGTGCTCATCCGTGAGGTCGGGCGGCGCATGAACAGCCTGTCCCAGGGCGGCCTGCCGGTCGACGTCGCCGAGACGGTGGCCTGGTTCGCCGCGCCCGGCTCGGCCGCGGTGACCGGCAACGTGGTGCGGGTCTGCGGCCAGTCGCTGCTGGGGGCCTGATGCCGAGCATGCTGCGCGCCGCGCTGTCCGTGGTGCCGTTCCCGCGGCCGAGCACGCTGCCCGAGGACACGCTGACCACCACGGTCACCGTGGACCCCGAGCACCTGGCCCGCTACCAGCGGGTGTGCGGGTTCCGGCTGAGCGACCGGCTGCCGGTCACGTACCCGCACGTGCTCGGCTTCGGGCTGCAGCTCGATCTGATGACCCGGCGCGACTTCCCGTTCCCCGTGGTCGGCGGCGTGCACGTGGCCAACCGGATCGAGCAGCACCGGCAGCTGACCACGGGCGACGTGCTCGACCTCGCGGTGCACGCACAGGACCTGCGGGAGCATCCGCGCGGCCGGCAGTACGACGTGATCACCACGGCCTCGGTGGACGGGGCGGTGGTGTGGCGGGACGTGTCGACCTACCTGCGCAAGGGGCCGTCGGAAACGCCGAAGGGCGAGCGCCCGGCCCGCGAGCCCGCCCCGGCGACGCCGCCGCACGCGACGTGGCGGGTGCCGACGTCGACCGGCACCGGCTACGCCGACGCCTCGGGCGACCACAACCCGATCCACACCTCCTGGGTCGGCGCACGGCTCTTCGGCTTCCCGAAGCCCATCGCGCACGGCATGTGGAGCAAGGCCCGCTGCCTGGCCGCGCTGGAAGGCCGACTGCCCGAGTCCTACACCGTGGACGTCTCGTTCAAGCTGCCGATCCTGCTCCCGGCCACGGTCGGCTTCACCTTCACCGGCCGCGACTTCACCCTCCGCGACGCCCGCACCGCCAAACCCCACCTCACCGGTGTGATCACGGCGTGAGCGGGCCGGGCCGGTCGAAGAAGGTGCGGAGCATGGCGGCGGATTCGGCGGCCAGGACGCCGGAGTAGACCTCGGGGCGGTGGTTGAGGCGGCGGTCGCGCAGGACGTCCCAGAGGGAGCCGGCGGCGCCGGTCTTCGGCTCCCACGCGCCGAAGACCACCGTGGCGATCCGGGCCAGCACGATCGCGCCCGCGCACATCGTGCACGGTTCGAGGGTCACCACCAGGGTGCAGCCCTCCAGCCGCCACTCACCGAGCCGGGCGGCTGCGGCGCGCAGGGCGAGGATCTCGGCGTGCGCGGTCGGGTCGTGGGCGGCCTCCCGCTCGTTGCGGCCGATCGCCAGCTCCGTGCCGTCGGGGGCGTACACCACCGCGCCGACCGGCACGTCAGCGCTGTCGTCGCAGCCCGCCGCGACGTCGAGGGCGCGGCGCATCCACTGCTCGTGCCGCGGCCGGGATCTCAAGACTCGCGCAGCTCCTCGACCTCGTCGCCGCAGCCGATCGCCTGGCACACCTCGGCGGTCACGTCGGCGGGCAGCAGCCCGTCGGTGGCGCAGAGGGCCAGCAGCTTGTGCGCGGAGACGCCGAGGTCGGCGAGCAGGTCGGCGTCGCCCACCGGGTCGGCGGTGGGGTCGGCGGCCGGGCGGTCCTCGTCGTCGTCGGCCGCCTCGACCTCCTCGATCTCCACGACCGGGGCCTCGACGTCGCTGAGCAGCAGCTTGCCGAGGCGGGACTCGTCGGCGAAGGCCGAGTCGGAACCGAAGATCCGCAGGTCCTCACCCTCGTCGAGGCGCAGGACGACCAGGTAGGCGTCGTCGGACTCGACGAACATCAAGGAGACGTCGGCGGCCGGATCGGCGTCGCGGAGCAGGTCGGCGACCTCGTCCACGTCTGCCGCGTCATGCAGGTCGAGTTCGCTGGCGGCCCAGCCGGACCGGCCCCGGACCACCGCGGCGGCGAAGTACGACACGGTCCCCCCAAATGATGTCGATATGGGCTACGGGCGGGCCACAGGCCACCCGCGAGACGGCCATCCGGCGGGTTTCGCCGAGTGATGACCCTGATCTGACAACGACCAGTCAGCCCGCCAGTCGCCGACGCAGCGCGATCAGCTCGCGGAGTTTGTCAGCCGCGACGGCTCTGCCGGCCCCCCGGACGGCACGCGCGGTGCTGGTGCTGCCCACGACGGGCAGCTGGCGCTCGCGGCCGGTGCCCGTAGACAGCTCGGCGAGCAGCTGCAGGCGCCGGCGACAACGGTCCGGGTCTGGCTGCTGCGGCGTCCACATACAGCCGAGAGTGCCGCGCCGGTGTGACCTCCGTCAAGTCCGGTAACGCGGTTGTTTGGCGACGCTCCGTGACCACTGCTCCTCAGCGCGGCACCGGTGCCGAGCTTGTTTCGGGGCTTTAACACAAGGTCACTCACAGTGGCCAGGCTCCTCGGCGGATCCACTCAGCGACTACGGAGAGTGCTGCCGCGGTCCAGGCGACTCCGGTGGCCGCGGCGACACCCGCGGCGACCCCGCGATCGCCGTACCGGGTGAGGGCCAGCGCGGCCGCCCAGGCGAGCAGACCCGCGAGCAGGGTCCAGGCGACGTAGCCGCCCAGGGTCGCCCCGAACATGCCGAACGACAGCAGCCACACCCCCGCCGCCAGCGCGCCCGCGACGACCGCCCACGGCCGCACCGGATGGGGTTCACGCAGCGTCGGACGCGTCCGAGTCTGGGTCATGCCCGCTCCTCGCCGCGCTCGCCGGCTCGTGCGCTCCGCTTGTTCACGCCCCTTCAACCGGCAGGAACGCCGTCACGGTACGGCGGTCCGCGGCGACCTCGCTGATCCAGCCGCCGGCGCGGCCCAGCCGCAGCAGCGTCTCCACCCGCACCGGGACCTGCTCGGGGCGGCCGGGCGCGGGCGGCCAGGCCCGCCGGGCGGCGTGCCCGTCCTGCGCCCAGTCGCGCACCGCGCGCAGCGGGTCGCGTCCCTCCAGCGCTTTGGCCGCCTCGTCCAGCCGGTCCTGCACATCGGCGAGCGCGGCCAGCACCGCGGTGGCGTTGCCCCCGCACATCGCGGCCACCAGCTCCGGCCGGCTGCCCGCGACCCGGGTGCCGTCCCGGAACGAGCCCGCGGCCAGGGTCAGCGCGAGCGGGTCGGTGGCGGCCGTCGCGGCCAGAGCCAGCGCCAGCAGGTGCGGTACGTGGCTGATGGCGGCGACCGCGCGGTCGTGCTCGGCGCTCGTGGCCGGCACCACCCGGGCGCCCAGCGAGGTGACCAGGCCGGCTACGGTGAGCCAGTCGTCCAGGCCGGTCTGCTCGTCCAGGCACAGCACCCAGGCGCAGCCGGTGAACAGGGCCGGATCGGCGGAGGCGAAGCCGGAGGCGGACTTGCCGGCCATCGGGTGCCCGCCGACGAAACCGGCGAGCGGGTTGGCCGCCCGGCGCAGCCGGGCCGCGACCGCCTCCCGCACCGGCCCCTTCACCGAGGTCACGTCGGTGATCAGGCCGTGGTAGCCGCTGGCGACCAGCGCGTCGAGCACGTCGTCGAGGGCGGGCAGCGGCACCGCCAGCACCACCAGCTCCGCGTCGGCCGCGGCGTCACGGATCGTCGCGGTGATCTGCCAGCGCTGTGCCGCGGGCACCCGGGCCGCCGCGCTGCGGGCCGTGGCCCGGGTCTCCGGGTCCGCGTCGAAGCCGAGCACACGATGCCCGGCGGCGGACAGGGCGCGCATGAGTGATCCGCCGATGAGCCCGAGTCCGATCACCGCGATGTTCACACGCGCAGCCTGCCACACCGCGAGCGTGGGAGCGTCGGCCCGGTGGGTGCCTCGTTGGGCATGACGTGCTGAAATGTTCTGCATTGCGCAATATGACGGTGGCCGCCGCATTGGGCGTGCTGGTCTCACCGCTGGCCTTCACGGCCGTCCTCGCCGCCCCGGTCAACCCGGTCCCGGCACCCTCGGTCACCTTCAACGGGGAGGTGCTCGCCACCACGTACTGGGGCAACACCATCTACGTCGGCGGCGACTTCACCTCCGCCACCAGCAACGGCAAGTCGGTCGGCCGGTCGCGGCTGGCGGCCGTCGACGCGCGCACCGGTGCGCTGCTGCCGTGGAACCCCGGCGCGGACGCCCGGGTCACCGCGCTGACCGCGGACTCCGGGGGTGTCTACGCCGCCGGTTCGTTCCACAAGGTCGACGGCGTCAGCCGGGACAACCTCGCGAAGATCAGCTCCTCGGGCGCGGTGGAGAGCACCTTCAAGCACTCGATCTCGGGTACGCCGTACGCCATCGCCGTCGGGCACGGCCGCGTCTACCTCGGCGGCTCCATCACCAGTGTGGACGGGCAGGAACGCACCCGGGCCGCCGCGTTCGACGCGAACTCCGGCGCGCTGGACCCGAACTGGCGGCCGCACGTCAACGACATCGTGCGCGCCCTGCTCGTCTCCTCGGACCGGGTCTACCTCGGCGGGCGCTTCAACGCGGTGAACTGGCTCAAGGGCACCGGCAAGGTGGCCGCGGTCGACCCGGCGCGGGGCGACGTCGACCTCGGCTTCTGGTCCCACGTCACGGCGATGGTGCACGACCTGGCCCTCGACGGCGGCACGCTGTACGCCGGGATCGACGGCGGCGGCGGCCGGGCCACCGCGATGGACCTGGCCGGCAACGCGAAGTGGACCATCACCACGGACGGCGACGTGCAGGCGATCGCGGTCCTCGACGGTACCGTCTACCTCGGCGGGCACTTCGACAACGTGTGCAAGAGCGCCAACACCGGCAACAAGGGGGTATGCCTCGACGGCTCGATCCGCCGGGTCAAGCTGGCCGCGGTGACCCTGTCCGGCGACCTGCTGCCGTGGACCGCGAACGGCAACGGCTCGGTCGGCGTGAACACGCTCAGCGCCAGCCGGGAGCTGGGACAGCTCGTCGCGGCGGGGGCGTACACCGCGATCAACGGCAGCGCGCAGCGCCGCTTCGCCCTGTTCAACCTGGTCAGCCGCCCGGGTTTCCTGGACACCGGCTGGTGACGCGGCCCGGGTCATGAAGAAGGGCTCCCACCGGCGCGGTGGGAGCCCTTCTTCATGCGTACGGCTACTTGATGTTCTGGATCATCACGGCGATCAGGCCCGCCACCACCGGGGAGAGCACCACCAGACCGGCCTTCAGCTCGCCGAAGGTGGTCTGGTCCAGCCCGAGCAGCTTCTCCAGCTTCGCCTTGTTCTCGGCCGCCTCGATCAGCTCGCCGGTCGGCACCTCGTCGAGCGAGAAGTGCCGCTCCAGGTAGAGCTGGCCGCGCCGGCGCAGGGTCGCCGCGGTCGGGGCGAACATGGCACCCACCACGAACGAGGCGACCACTCCGGAATAGAGCACCACACCCTTGTCCAGCTTCGGGCCGAAGCCGATCGCGGTGGCGTTGACCGCCATCACGAGCAGCACCAGGATGCCGAGCTGGCTCATCATGCGCGAGCACATCCGGCGCAGCCGCAGCAACGCGTCGAGCTGTTGGCCGGGCGTGCCGGGCAGCGGATCGGCGACCACCTGCTTCACCGCGGCGAGCGTCGCCGCACTGGTCAAACCACCGACGATGGCCAGGGCCGACAACGCGATCCCGCGGTCGGTCAGTGCCTCCGCCTCGGGATTGGGGTCCACCACGAACGGCGTCGCGTAGACGAGGGCACCGGCGAGCACGAGCACCGCTCCCACCGAGAACCACACCCGCCGCTTCACGATGACGTGCAGCCGCCGCACCTCGGCCCACCGCGACAGGCCGAACCCGAACGACTCCCCGGCGGCCGCGCCCAGCAGAGCGGCGACCGTCACGAAGGCCATGGTGTGGCCCTCGCTGGTCCAGGCGATGCCCGCTCCGATCAGCACCCCGGCAAGCATGGTGAGCAGGCGGAAGTCGCCGATCGACCAGCCGCGCGCCTCACGCGCCTCGGCCTCGTGCGCGGCGGCCACGACACCTCCGTGCCCGGCGGGCCGGGCCGGCTCGCCGTAGTCGAACGCCTTGACCAGGCCACTGGACGGCGGCATGGGTTCGGCGGGGTGGTGCGGGTCGGGCTGGCGTTGCTGGATCACGCGAAACTCTCCCGTCGGCATCGGCTCGACCGGCATCCGGTCACTGCCCGGAGTACTGGGCGAACACCTGGTGCAGCACCTCGCGGCTCTTCTTGTGCAGCTCGTCGCCGGTCCACGACTCCTTGAGCTCGATGCTCCGTCCATCGTGGAGCTCGATGGTGGCGCGGATAGGCACCTGCTTGACGATGGTCACCTTGCGGACCTCCTCGTACGGCACGAAGCGGTTCATCTCGGCGATCTTGGTCAGCGGCATCGACGCGATC
This sequence comes from Catellatospora coxensis, assembly GCF_016862635.1. Classification (GTDB taxonomy): domain Bacteria; phylum Actinomycetota; class Actinomycetes; order Mycobacteriales; family Micromonosporaceae; genus Catellatospora; species Catellatospora coxensis. Next base: position 32,765 of record NZ_BONI01000076.1, read on the forward strand.
ATGGCCTTCATCCGCTTGGTGCCCTCGTCCTTGTCGCCCTTGGTCGGCACCGCGATCAGGCCGTTGTCGAGCACCAGCAGGTCGGCCTCGCCGCCGTCGAAGGTGACGTTGCCCAGGCCCGCGATGACGTCGCCGCCGCGCGCGGTGGCCTTCGCCTCCACCACCACCGCCGCGCTGATCTCGATGCCCAGCTCACGAAGCCGGCTCACGGCCAGCGCCGTGGTCGCCCCGTCGACCGCCAGCTTGGCGATCGGCGCGAGGTCCAGCGGCTTGCCGTCGAGGCCGAGCAGTTCGGCGGAGTCGGTCCACGACGTCTGCCAGGTCGCCCGGTCGGAACGGACCGCAGCCAGCACCAGCAGCAGCTCCAGCAGCTCGGCGAACTTGGCCGCGGCCTCCTTGCGGGTCGCGTTCTCGTAGAAGGCTTCGCCGAGTTCGCCCGCCCGGCCCGCGGCCAGCGCGTCCATCACCTCGTACAGGCCGACCTGCGGCCGGTTCATCCGCCGGGCCAGCTCGCGGAAGATGTCGTCGGCGGTGGACTGCAGCTGCCGGGTCGCGGTCGCGGCGGTGAACTGCGGCCAGGTCAGCACCTGCCGCCCCTCGGTCCGCACCGACAGGCGGTGCAGGTGGGCGCTCATCGTCGGCAGGTCGGGGACCAGGTCGGTGGCGCGGCGGCGGTCGTTGCTGGGCATACCCTCGGGCAGCGCGTTGATCGCGGCGATGCGCACGGCCAGCGGCGGGTGGGTGTTCCAGCGCGAGCCGGTCTCCCGCTTGGCCGCCTGCGTTCGCAGGCGGGCGATCTCGTCCTGGCGGGCCGCCAGCAGTTCGCCGAAGCCGGCGAACACGTCGTCCGGCAGCAGGCCGAGCTCGGCCCCGGGCGAGACGTAGCGATTCAGGTAGAAGCCGTATGCCATGTCGACGACGGCGATCTCGGTCAGCGCGGCGACGGCGGCCTGCCGGCCGGCCAGCCGCACCGCGGCGGCGTCGGCCTCCAGCTCCTGGCGGCGCGACACCGCGTTGTCCACCAGCAGGTACGCGCGCGCGTAGAGCCGGATCGGCCAGCCCGCGACGTTCCACTTGCCGATCCGGCTGATCGCGCCCTCCATCGCGATGCGCCCGCGGTAGGCGACCGCGCCGAGCCGGACGTGCGCGGCGGAGTAGTGGCCGAGCTCGTGCGCGAGCACCGCGCGCAGCTGGTCGACGTTCAACGCCTGCAGCACCGGCAGGCCGAGGTAGAGGTAGCGGCGTCCGGGGATGAGGCCCAGCAGCCTGGTGTGTTCGGACACCGCGGCGTTGACCTCGGGCACGATGCGCAGCTCGTCCGGCGCCCGGGTGCCCACACCCTCCGCCAGCCGGCGCACCTCGGCCCACAGCTGCGGAGCCTGGTCGGGCGTCACGATCACACCGGGCATGGCCTCGTTCTTGGCCCGGATCGCCTTCCACAGCGCCCAGCCGACGCCGCCGACGATCGCGACGAACAGCGGCGCGGTCACCTTCAGCGCCAGCACGCCCGGTCCCACCGCGATCAGCCAGATGGCGAGCACCACCGTGACCGCGAGCTCCACCAGGACCATGACAAAGAAGCCGATCAGCATCAGTACGCTGAACAGCGCGTGCATACCCGCTTTCATGGCACGTCCCTCCCCGTGTGCCCGGACCGTTCGTGCCGCGGGCGTCCCGCCGCGTGACGCGGCGTGCCGGACCCTATCGCGGCCCCCTGACCGCGACAATCCCCTTCCCCGCCTGGGGTTTGGGGGCATGCGGCTAGCCTGGCGGGGTGAGCGGATCAGGTGGGCTGCGGCAGCTGCTGCGCGGGGACTGCCACGTGCACACCGACTGGTCCGACGGCGGTGACCCGCTGGAGGCGATGGTCGCCGCGGCGGCCGCGCAGGGACACGACTACGTGGTGCTGACCGATCACTCGCCCCGGCTGACCATCGCGCACGGGCTGTCCCCGCAGCGGCTGCGCCGCCAGCTCGACGCGGTAGGGGCGGTGAACGAGGCGCTGGCGGGCACCGGGTTCCGGGTGCTGACCGGCATCGAGGTCGACATCCTGCCTGACGGCAGCCTCGACCAGGAGCCGGAGTTGCTGGCGTTGCTCGACGTCGTGGTCGGCTCGGTGCACAGCGAGCTGCGCATGGAGAAGGCGAAGATGACCCGGCGCCTGCTCGCCGCGCTGGCCCACCCGCACCTGGACATCCTGGGCCACTGCACCGGCCGCAAGCTTCCCGTCGCGACCGACGCGCGGCACGCGGCCCGCGGCGGCACGCTCCGCCGTCGCGCGCCGAGCAGCTTCGACGTGGACGCGGTGTTCGCCGCGGCGGCCCGTCACGACAAGGCGATCGAGATCAACTCTCGGCCGGACCGCCTCGACCCGCCGTCGAACCTGCTGCGCAAGGCCGCCAAGGTGGCCGGGCTGCGCTTCGCGATCAACACCGACGCGCACGCGGTCGCGCAGCTCGACTGGCTGGGCAACGGGTGCGCCCGCGCCGAGGCGGCCGGCCTCACCGCCGACCGGATCGTGAACACGCTGCCGGCCGACGAGCTGCTGGACTGGACCCGTACCCACCAGGCTTGAGCAGCGTGCCCACCCCCGGCCCGCACCGGGCGGGTCAGCGGCGGCGGGAGAGGGCGCCCTGGGCGACGGCCACGCCGAGCAGCACGATCAGCGCGCCGACGGGCTGGTTCCAGTGCAGGGACTCGCCCAGCACCAGGATGCCGAGCAGGGTGGCCACCACGGGGACGAGGTAGGTCACGTACGCGGCGGTGGACGCGCCGGCGGCCGTGATCACGCGCATGTTCAGGGCGAACGCGATGCCGCTGCCGAACACGCCGAGCGCCACCACCGAGCCGATGACCGGCCAGGACAGGTCGGTGACCGCGGGCGGCATACCGGAGATCAGCAGGGCGGCCAGCACCGAGGCGAGCGCCGCGACCGCGGTCTGCACGAACGCGAGCGACACCCCGGACGGCCGGGTGCCGCCGAAGTCGCGGCCGGTGACGAAGCGCTTGAGGTACGGGATCGACACGCCGTAGCAGGCGGCCGCCGCCCCGCACATGAGCTGCCCGCTCAGCGAGGACGCCCCGGCGTCGTGCCAGAAGCCGAGCACGATGAGCACGCCCGCGAAGCCGAGCAGCAGGCCCGCGGCGGCGCGGGCGGTGAACTTCTCGGTGCGGAACACCAGCACCGCGAACGGCAGCACCCACAGCGCGGTGGTGGCGTTCCAGATGCCGGCGACCAGGCTGTCGACCCGCTCCTCACCGTACGCGAAAAGGGTGAACGGCAGCGCCACGCCGACCACGCCCGGCAGCAGCATGTGACCCCACAGCCGGCGGTCGCCCGGCAGCCGCTGCCCGGCGATGAGCAGCAGCGCCAGCAGCGTCAACGCGCCGATGACGATCCGGCCGGCGGCCACCCAGGTCGGGTGCAGCTCCCGTACGCCGATCTTGATGAAGATGAAGCTGGAGCCCCAGATCACCGCGTTCGCCGCGAATGCGGGCAACCAGGCTGACCTGGTGGCGGACGCGGTGGTGTCAGGAGCGATAGTGGTAGTCACCCCTGACACACTGCCAGAGTCGCCGGGTCCCGGGCCAGCGAGTTCCAGACATCGAACAGCTGATTCGCGCCACAACTATGTCGCCTGCGCCCGGCCGGTCCGGTCGGCTAGGTTTCACGCATGGGACGAGTTGATGACCTGGCCGATCGCTATGTCGACGAGTGGGCACCGCTGAGCCCCACCGGCGCCACCTATGTCGGTATCAGCGGCTATGACGACAAACTGGATGACCTCTCCGCGGACGGCTTCGCCGCCGGCGCCGACCTGGAGCGCCGTACGCTGGCCGAACTCCGGTCGATCGAGCCCGAGAACGAGCGCGAGTTCGTCGCCAAGGAAGCCATGATCGAGCGGCTGGAGCTGGGCGTCGCCCGGTTCGACGCGGGCGAGGTGACCAGCGAGCTGAACGTGATCTCCAGCGCGCTGCACAACCTGCGGGCCACGTTCGACCTGATGTCGACCGACAGCGAGGACGCGAAGGCGAACATCGCCGCCCGGCTCAACGCCTTCCCCACCGCGCTCACGCAGTACCGGCAGACCCTGCTGGACGCCGCGCGCGCAGGCAAGGTCAGCGCGCGCCGCCAGATCGAGGAGGTCGCCAAGCAGTGCGACATCTGGACCAGCGCCGACGGTGACGACTTCTACTTCGGCCTGGCCCGGCGCATCGAGGCCGACGGCGCGCTGCGCGCCGAGCTGGACCGCGGCGCGGCGGCCGCGAACGAGGCGACCCGCGAGTTCGGGCAGTTCCTGCGCACCGAGATGGCCCCGCTCGGCCGGGAGAAGGAGGCCGCCGGGCGCGAGCGCTACGAGCTGGCCTCGCAGTACTTCCTCGGCGCCCGGGTGGACCTGGACGAGACGTACGCCTGGGGCTTCGAGGAGCTGCACCGGCTGGAGACCGAGATGCGGGCCGTGTCCGCGGTCATCGCCGGTCCCGGCGCGTCCATCGACGAGGCGGTGGCCAAGCTCGACGCCGACCCGAAGTACCGGATCGAGGGCAAGGAGCAGTTCCGCGACTGGATGCAGCAGCTCGCCGAGAAGGCCATCAGCGACCTGAACGGCACCCACTTCGACATCCCCGAGGCGATCCGGCGCATCGAGTGCTGCCTCGCCCCGACCAGCGACGGCGGCATCTACTACACCGGCCCAAGCGAGGACTTCAGCCGTCCCGGCCGGATGTGGTGGGCGGTGCCGCAGGGCGTCAACGACTTCTCCACCTGGCGTGAGGTGACCACCGTCTACCACGAGGGCGCGCCGGGCCACCACCTGCAGGTCGCCCAGGCGGCGTACCAGGCGGAGAAGCTCAACCGCTGGCAGCGGCTGCTGAGCTGGTCCTCGGGCCACGGCGAGGGCTGGGCGCTGTACAGCGAGCGCCTCATGGACGACCTCGGCTACCTGGCCGACCCCGCCGACAAGCTCGGCATGCTCGACGGGCAGGCGTTCCGGGCCGCCCGGGTGATCGTCGACATCGGCATGCACCTGGAGCTGGAGATCCCGCGCGACAACCCGTTCGGCTTCCACCCCGGCGAGCGGTGGACCCCCGAGCTGGGCTGGGAGTTCCTGCGGGCGCACTGCCGGATCGGCGACGAGACGCTGCGCTTCGAGCTCAACCGCTACCTCGGCTGGCCGGGACAGGCCCCGTCCTACAAGGTCGGCGAGCGCATCTGGCTGCAGGCGCGCGACGACGCCAAGGCCCGCAAGGGCGCCGCGTTCGACCTGCGCCAGTTCCACTCCGACGCCCTCGACCTCGGCTCCCTCGGCCTGGACCCCCTCCGCAAGGCCCTAGCGCGCCTCTGAGTTCGGCAACGTGAACGGGCCGGTGGTCATCGACCACCGGCCCGTTCACATTTTTCTCTACTCGGCGACCAGGAAGGTCCACACGCGTGCGGGCGACAGGGAGCCGTCCTCGAAGCGTGCTTGCGCAGTCAGTACGTTCTCCCCGGCGCGGTCCGGTGCGAGCTCCACCCATACGGTGTTGCTGCCCTCGGCCGACACGGTGAACTCCGCCCCGTCATTGAGTTTCAGGACGAACGCGGTGACGCCTGGGATCTCCTCGTAGACGGTGAACGTCGAGGCCACGCCGACCCCGCCCGCGGCGTACCACGGGTTGTACAGGTACGAGTCGATGTACGGGCGGGCGTCCTGGATCAGGATCGACTGGTCGTAGTTCCACTCGGAGGTGGTCCCGTCGGCGTAGACGCTGCGTATCAGCGACTGCCAGACCCCCGGCTCGGTCGGCGTCCAGTCGAACACGGCGACGCCGCTCGTGTCCGCGTCGACCCGCAGCAACTCCTGGTCCCAGTTGAGCTGGTACTCGTAAGCGACCACGTTCGGCGCTCCAGGACGGAACGTCCACGTCAACGGCTTGCCCACCAGCGCCATGTGCCAGGCAAAGCCGTCGTATCCGGATGAGCCGACCGCCGGCGCGTCCGACACACGGATGGTCTCGCTCCAGACGCCGGCCGGACCTGCCGCCGTGTAGCTGGTCACGGTCAGCCGCGGCCAGCCCGGCTCGGTGAAGACGAGCTCGGCGACCGCCTTGCCGTCCTGGCCCGCGGGCACGGTCTGCTCCGGACCGCCGTCGAGGCGGTACCGGTACTCCGTGACGCCCTCGATGGTCGGGGTGAGCAGGAGCCGGCTGGTCAGGTGCAGCCCGTTCATCTCCACCGTCACGCCGGGCCGGGTGTCCCGGACCAGGAACGAGTACGACGTCTCCGGGCTGCGGTTGCCGGCCCGGTCGATCGCCCTGGCGTACAGCGTGGCCTGACCCTGCCGGTTCGGCGTGTAGGTGACAGTCACCGGCGCACCCGGCGCGGGCGCTTCGACGATCTGCTGGCCGCCCTGGCCGTCGCGGAACTCATAACGGACCACGTCCGGATCGCCCTGGGCGTCGAGCACGAACGTGCCCGGAACGCCCACGCCACCGCTCGCCGGCCCGCCCTGCGGGTACAGCTCCGAGCTGACCAGCGGTGCCTTGGCCGGGGCGACCGAGTCGACCGTGAAGTAGCACGGCGCCGCCCATTCCGACAGGTCGTGAGTGTCGGTGGCCTGCGCGGACCAGGCCACCACGGCGCCGTGCGCGTACACGTTCGTCGGGACGTCCCGGCGGATGTCGCCCCGGCTGTAGCCGTAACCGGTGTAGGTGCGGCGCTGTTCGGGCTGGTCGACCGGCCACGTGGCGAACTCGGCCCCGACGGGCTCGACGTCAGGGTCGACGACCTTCGCGGAGAGCGTCGTGCCCAGGCCCGACACGGTCGTCGGCGCGGCCTGCGTGGCGCAGGTGTTCTGGTGATACAGCTTCACGGCGCTGACGACGGGCACGGTGTTGGCCTTGTACTGCAGGTCCGGCCGGTAGACGAAGGTCCGGCCGAACAGGCGGTCGCCCTCCGCGGCGTCGGCGATCCGCAGTTCCAGCGTCAGTTGGGCGTCGCCGCGCGCCTGGGCCGCGAGTACCGTCTCCCGCAGATCGAAGACCAGGTAACCAGGGCACTCGTAGTTCACGCCGGGCACCGGGGTGCCCAGCTTCTCCAGCTCGGCCGGTGGGTTGTTCCAGGTCGGCGCGGAGCCGATGGGTGCGGTGCGCCACAGCTCCAACGGTGCCGGCGCGGTGCAGTCCGCCGCCGACCGCTCCCGGGCGAGCAGGTTCGCCTCGTAGAGCTTCTTGCCGTTCAATCTGGCCAGGTCGAACGTGAAGTAGAACCGGGCCTTGTACTTGGTGCCACCCGCGGGCTCCTGGCGCCCGACCGGCGTGTCGACCGCGAGTTTGACGAAGCTCGCCGACGAGTCATGCGAGTTCGTGTACGCCCACGACGACGCCGAGATCGAGGAGACCTCGTAGGCCGCGGCGGGCGACTGTCCACTCAGCAGTGCGGCGGAGGCTGCGGCGGCTGCCGTGACGGCACCTGCCAGCAGTCTTCTTGCGAACATCGAACCTCCCCGTCGTCTCGCACACGTGTCCGAGACGACGGGGAGGCTATCAACAGGATCCGATAGGTCGCCTCACCATTTCGGCCCACCGCGATGTCGCGCTCCGACGCGTGCCCGGTGCCCGCGGCTCAGGGCGTGGACAGCGCCTCCGTGGGTGACAGCCGCGACGCGCGGACCGCCGGGTAGAGGCCCGCGACTCCGCCGATCACCAGGGTCGCGCACAGACCGCCGAGGGTCGCCCAGGCGGGCACGACGCCCGGCCAGCCCTGGAAGAGGGCGTACGCCGTGGTCACCAGCCCGCCCAGCAGCACCCCGCCGACTCCGCCGAGCGCCGCCAGCAGCAGCGACTCGGTGAGGAACTGGCCGCGCACCTGGCCCCGGGTGGCCCCGAGCGAGCGGCGCAGGCCGATCTCGGCCCGCCGCTCCAGCACCGAGACGACCATCGTGTTGGCCACCCCGACCCCGCCGACCAGCAGCGCCACCGCACCCAGGCCCAGCAGCAGCCCGGTGAAGGCCTTGTCGGTGGCCAGTTGCGCGGCCAGCGCGTCCGAGGGCCGGGACACCTTGACCTCATTCGGCGCCTCCGGGTTCGCGGTCGCGGCGAGCACGCCACTGACCGCCTCCACCTGGGACTCCGCGGACCGGGTGTACACCGTCGTGGCGTGCCCGTCGAAGTCCAGGTAGGACTCGGCCGCGGGCCAGCCGATCAGCGCGGCGGTGTCCAGCTCGGCGGCCAGCGGCACCGGCCGCAGGATGCCCACCACGGTGAACCAGCGGCCGCCCAGCCACACCTGCCGGTCCGGCCCGGCCTCGGGCACCCCGAGCCGGCTCGCCGCGGTCGCCCCGAGCACCGTCGCGGGGTAACGGGCCGTCGCCGCGTTGAGCCACGTCCCGTCGGCCAGTTCCGCGCCGACGGTGGCGGGCAGGTCCAGGTCGGTGGCGCGTACGCCCAGGCTGCCACTCTCGGCCGCGGGTATCCGGTCGGAGCGGTAGACCTTGGTGTCGACCCGGCCCACCGCGGACACGTCGGTGACCGGGCCGATCCGCTCGATCATCGTGGCCGCCTCGACCGGCAGCTTCGCGTCCTGCCCGAACAGGCTGCTGCCCGGGCTGACGGTGAGCAGGTTGGTGCCGAGCCGGTCCAGGGTCTGGTCCAGTTCCGCCCGCGACGACGCGGAGATGCCGACCACGGCGACCATCGCCGCGATCCCGATGGCGATACCCAGCGCGGACAGCAGCGCCCGGGTCGGCCGGGTACGCAGCCCGATGGCCCCCACCCGCACGAGATCCGCCCACCGCAGCCGCGGCGCGGTCAGGCCCGCCCCCCGTCCTTGATCACCGGACTTGCCCGGCACCTGTGCGTATCTTGACCGTCCTTTCGCCCGGTTGCCTGGCAAGTCGGACGACCTTGGTGAGGCCGCCGCCCGGGTCGCGGCCGACGGGCGGTTCGTGGGGGCGGGCCGGGTGCCATGGGTACTCATGCGGGGGCCTCGGTGATCAGCGCGCCGTCGCGTAAGGCGATCATGCGGGGAAAGGACGCGGCTATCTCCCGGTCATGGGTGATCACGACCAGCGTGGTGCCCGCCGCGTTGAGCTCACGCAGCAGGTCCAGGATCACACCGCCGGAGTGCGAGTCCAGATTGCCGGTGGGCTCGTCGGCCAGCAGCAGCGGCGGGTCGCCGACCACGGCGCGGGCGATCGCGACCCGCTGCCGCTCGCCACCGGACAGCTCGTGCGGTCGATGGGTCAGCCGGTGCGCCAGCCCCACCCGGTCCAGCGCGGCAGTCGCCCGCTCCCGGCGCTCCCGCAACGGCACACCCGCATAGAGCAGGCCGTCGGCGACGTTGTCCACGCAGGACGTCCCCTGCGCGAGGTGGAACTGCTGGAACACGAACCCGATCCGGCTGCCGCGCAGCGCGGACAGCTGCCGGTCCGACAACTCGGCCAGGTCGTACCCGTCGATCTCGACGCGGCCGCCGGACGGCCGGTCCAGCGCTCCGATCATGTGCAGCATCGTCGACTTGCCCGAGCCGGACGGCCCGACGATCGCGGCCGCCTCGCCGCGCTCGATCCGCAGACTCACCCCCGCCAGGGCAGTCACGCCGCCCGGATAGACCTTGGCCACGTCGGTGAGGGCGATCATCGCGGCCGGTCCCGGTCCGTCGCCCTCGGCCGGCAGGCCGGTGGCCCGGCTCGGCCCACCCGGGGGTACGCCGGTCACGACGGCATCCCGACGACCGTGCCCTCGGCCAGGCCGTCCCCGCTGACCTCGACCCGGCCGGTCGCGAACAGCCCGGTCCGCACGGCCACGATCCGGCTCGCGCCGCCCTCGACCACCTCGACGCCGTAACCGCCCTCGGCCAGCGCGAGCAGCGCCGCGACCGGCACCGTCAGCACACCCTCGCGGGTCTCCGCGGTGAAGTCGACGTCGACGGCGGCCTGCTGGAAGCCCTGCACCGCGTCCTTCGCGGTCAGCGACACGGTGACCTCCAGGTTCGTCGTCGGGTCGGCCCCGTTGACGCCCGGCGCGATGACCGTCTGCACCGCGCCGACCTTGCCGGGCACCCGCTTGCCGTCGGGCAGCTCGACCTCCACCGTCGCGCCGGGCACGGCCAGCCGCTCGTCGGCGACCTCCAGCTCCACCACGACCGCGCGGTCCACGCCGGTGCGGGTGAGGATCGGCGTGCCGGGCTGCACCAGGTCGCCGACGGTCGCGCTGAGCGCGTCCACCCGCGCCTGCCCGGCCGCGAACACGACCCGGCCCGGCTCGACCACCCCCGTCTCGGGCAGGCCCAGGTCCTCCTGCCACTGCCGCACCGCACTCGCCGTCGCGGCGGTGAACTCGCGGTCCACGGTGAAGCCGTCGTACCCGAGCGCCTTGAGGTTCTGCTCCAGCTGCTTCACGTCGGCGCCCTCGACCCCGTCGCGCAGCTGCCGGTACGCGGGCAGCGCCCCGTACAGCAGCACCACCGGCTGGTCGTCGAGGCGGAACAGGGGCTTGCCGCGACCGATCACCGCGCCCTCCGCGGCCAGCCAGGTGACCGTGCCCGCGCTGCGCGCGCCGACGGTGTGCTCGGCGCCGTAGCCGAGGGTGCCGCTCTTCGTCTCGGTGTCCGCCAGCGACTGCCGGGTCACCGTGGCCGTCTCGGGCGGACCGGCGGCGGCCGGCTCCGTCTCGCCGGACAGGCCCGGCAGGCCCACGGCCAGCCCCGCCGCCGTGGCGAGCGCGAGCACGGCGACGCCGCCGACCAGGTAGCGAGCCCTCACTTGCCACCGCCGCCCTTGAAGTCCGGCACGATCGCGCGGCACTTCTCCAGTGCCTTGGTGAACGCCGGGCTGGTACGCCACTGGCCGAGTGCGCCGTCCAGCCGCAGCTTGCCGGTGTCGTCGGGCTCCGGGAACTCCGGCACCCCGTTCTCGCGCATGCACTTGGCGAAGGTCCGCAGCTTCTCCACCTGCTCGGGGTCGAACTGCACCGCCTCGCCGCCGTTCGGCAGCAACGTCTTGCACGCCTCCATCGCCGGCTGCAGCTTGTCCTTGTCGATCTTCGCGATGTCGGCCCGCATCTGGTCACCCGGCTCGGGGTCGGGCATGTCCACGCCGTGCTCGCGCATGCAGGCGGCGAACTTGCGTCCCTGCTCCTGCTTGTCCAGCGCCGCCGCCGAGGCCGAAGCGCCCGGCCGGGCCCCGCCCGCCGTCGCCACACCCTCGTCCTTCGTCCCGCCGCACGCCACCAGCACCGGCGCCAACGCCAGCACCGCCGCGACGGCCGTCAGTCTCGTCCTCATGCGGCCCATCAGACCCGCCCCCGCATAACCCCGGCGTAACCTCGGCCGGCCGCGATGATCTTGGTTATGCCGGGGTTACCCGGTGGGCGGGCATCATTGCCGCGTGCGGGTGTTGGTGGTGGAGGACGAGGACGTGCTGGCGGACGCCGTGGCCGAGTGGCTGCGGCGGGAGGCGTTCGCCGTGGACGTGGCGTACGACGGGGACACGGCGCACGAGCGGCTCGCGGTGCATCCGTACGACGTGGTGGTCCTCGATCGTGATCTTCCCGGCGTGCCCGGGGACGAGCTGTGCCGCCAGATCTCCGACCGGCTGCCGCAGACGCGGGTGCTGATGCTCACCGCGGCGGCCGCTGTACGTGAGCGCGTCGCGGGGCTGGCCCTCGGCGCGGACGACTACCTGGTCAAGCCGTTCGCGATGGTCGAGCTGGCGGCACGGGTGCACGCGCTGGCCCGGCGGGCCGTCGTGAAGAACCCGGCCGTGCTGCAGCGGGCCGGAATCGTGCTCGACCCGGCCCGGCGCACCGCCGAACGCGGCGGCCGCGACCTCGGCCTGGCCCGCAAGGAGTTCGCCGTGCTGGCCGAGCTGCTGCGCGCCGACGGGGCCGTGGTCTCCGCCGAGCAGCTGCTCGAACGGGCCTGGGACGAGCACATCGACCCGTTCACCAACGTGGTCCGGGTCACCGTCATGAAACTGCGCCGCAAGCTCGGCGAGCCGCAGCCGATCGAGACCGTCGCCGGAGTGGGGTACCGCATACCGTGAACAGGCTGACCATCCGCGCCCGGCTGACCCTGCTGTACGTCGTGCTGTTCACCGTCGCCGGGCTGGCCCTGCTGGCCATCACGTACTTCCTGGTGCGCTGGCAGATGAACGCCAACCCGTTCGACACCAAGCTGATCGTCACCGACCTGCTGAAGACCGGCGGCGACTTCAAGGCGCTGCGCGAGCTGCTGCAGGCCAAGACCGAGGAGTCCAACGACGCGACCCTCACCACGATCCTCACCCAGGGCGGCATCGCCCTCGCCCTGGTGCTGGCCGCCGCGACCGGCGTCGCCTGGGCCCTCGCCGGGCGGGCCCTGCAGCCGCTGCACCGCATCACGGCGACCGCGGCGCGTATCGCGGCGAGTGCCGGAGGCCGGGGACTGCACGAGCGGATCGCGCTGAAGGGGCCGAAGGACGAGGTCAAGCAGCTCGCCGACACGTTCGACGCGATGCTGAGCCGGCTCGACCACTCGTTCGACGGGCAGCGGCGCTTCGTCGCGAACGCGTCGCACGAGCTGCGTACGCCGCTGGCGCTGAACCGGGCGCTGGTGGAGCTGGCCATCACCCGCCCCGAGGCGAGCGCCGACGCGCGGCAGCTCGGCGACGCCCTGCTGAAGGTCAACGAGCGCCACGAGCGGCTCATCGACGGGCTGCTGATGCTCGCCGACAGCGAGCACGAGGTGGCCGAGCAGACCTCGGTCGACCTGGCCGACGTCGCCGAGTACGTGCTGGAGGCGCTGCCCGCGGGCGGGCCCGCGGTGACCAGCCTGCTCGACCCGGCTCCGGTCACCGGGGACCCGGTGCTGCTGGAGCGGCTGGTGCAGAACCTGGTCGAGAACGCGGTCCGGCACAACGTGCCCGACGGGTGGCTGCGGGTGGAGACGGCCACCGTGGACGGGCGGGCGCGGCTGGTGGTGGTGAACACCGGGCCGGTCGTGCCGGCGTACGAGCTGGAATCGATCTTCCAGCCGTTCCGCCGCCTCGGCCGGGAGCGGGTCGGTGGCCCGTCCCGCGGCCTCGGCCTGGGCCTGTCCATCGTGCGCGCCATCGCCCAGGCCCACCGCGGCACCGTGACCGCCACCCCCCGCCCCGGCGGCGGCCTCACCCTCACCACCACCCTCTGACGCCCACCAACCCGCCGCAACTCTTAGAGGCT
>NZ_BONI01000077.1 GCF_016862635.1 Catellatospora coxensis
CGACACCTTCAGGTTCGTGCCGGGGATGGTGTAGCCGCCCGCGACCGCGGACGAGTGCGCCCAGATGGCGTACGCGCCCTGCGCGCCGCCGCCGCCGGACTTGTCCTCACCCGCGTGCACCATGACCAGGTGGTCGATGACGCCGTCGGGCTCGTAGAAGTTGCCGTCGCCGTCCCGGTCGCCCTGGTCCTCGATGTCGTAGTCGGCCCACGGGAAGTTCGGCTGGGCCGCGGCGAGCGCGTCCACCGCGTCCATGGCCATCTTCTGCGCGCCCAGCGGGTTGTCCGGGTGGCCGTTCATCGACTGGATGGCCGGCATCTGCCAGACGCCGTTCTCGTCCTGGAAGCAGCGCGTCGCGCCGTACCAGGCCTCCGAGTGCGGCAGCGTGATCCACGGGGTGGCCTGGCCCTCGACGGTGTAGGCGCCCTTCGACATCTCCAGGTACATGTTGCGCATCGTGAGACCGGAGATGTCGATGCCCGGCTTGCCGTCCGGACCGGTGAGGTCGGGGCGGACCCGCTCGGTGATGCCCGTCGAGGTGTAGAGCATCTTGTTGTAGTGGTCCTGGTTGAAGTCCTCCACCCACATGGAGTTGTTGTCCGGGTGGGACAGCGTCGCCGGGTTGGGGATGGTGTTGTTCGTGGGACCGTTCTGGATGTTGCCGAGGCCGCAGGAGCGGTCGGCGTCGGTCGTGTTGGTCACCATGACGTTCGAGAAGTCGTCGTTGGCGGTGGTGCTGTACTCGACCAGCATCGTCAGCAGCCGGGCGACCTGGGTGGTCGGCGCCTGCTTGAGATTGCGCGGGTTCTTGCCCGTCTTGATGGACTTCGCCTCGAGCTTGGCGAGCTGGTGCGCGGTGAGCGGGTTGCCGTTGGCGTGCTTGCGGTCGAAGGCGCGCGTCTTGTCGGCCGCGCTGCCGTAGATGCCGTTGGCGCCCTTGGTCTCCTTGCCCGTGGTGTCCGGCTGGACGGCGGGCTCGGCGTAGTTGATGTAGAACTCGCTGGGGCTGATCACAGCCGGTGCGGCAACGGCATTCGCCGTTCCCGGGCCGTACAGCCCGACAGCGGCCAGTGCCAGCGCGGGGACCGCGGCGAATAGCCGGCGTCTCCTTCGCGCATGGATGGCGTGCTTCATGGTCACTCCATTCCTCGGGGGTCTCCGCCGCGGGCGTAGGGCGCCGTAGCGGTAGCAGGTGGAGACGAGAGGCATGGGAGCCTGCCCTCCCACGCCGACGCGGCTTCACGCGGCTGGTGGAGGTTGCGGCTCACGTGAAGCAAGCACTTCACAATCGCAAATGAAGGCACGGCCAGGCATGGCCCGGACATCGGAGGCCACCGTGGCAGGCGACGGCGGCGGTGCGACACGGGGCTGTCACGTGTCGACGCCAGGCATCGGCTGTTCGGATGATCCGGTACTGGTTCAGGGCGGTGCCGCGGTCGCCGCACGACGAAGCGGACGCGACACGAAGTAGCCGCCGCCGGGCGGCTCCGCGACGCCGCCCCGCGACCCGCTGGGCGGGGCGGGGCGGCGTCCGGGGTCGGTCAGGGAGTCGGGCAGATGATGCAGGTCGGCCCGCCGGGCGAACCGCCGGGGAAGACCAGCTGGGTGGTGGCGGGCATGGCGACCAGCGGTGAGTCGACGGGCAACGGGCCGACGACGCTGTGGTAGTCGGCCCCGCCGACGGTGGTCCAGCTCAGCTCGACGCAGGCCAGGCGGGTGGTCTCATTGGCGATCACGCACACCGCCCGCGCGCCCGGGTAGACGCGGATGGCCGACGAGTACGGGCGCACCGGCGTCAGCTCGCGCGGGAACGACCGGATCACGCCGTAGGCGCTGGCGCCGCTGTACGCCGCCAGCGCGAACACCTCGTTCTGCAGGGGCCCGCGGCAGGGCGCGATGGTGCCGACGAGCTCGACGAAGTGGTAGTCGAAGATCTCGTAGTACTGCTGTGTCCCGGTCCTGTCGATCGTGGCGGTCGTGCTGGTGCCCGCCGGGCAGGTGAGCCACCGGTACGTGACGTCCTTCAGCGGGTCCCCCGCCGCGGCGGGCGTGCCGGTGACGACGACGGCCAGCAGCGCCGCCGCCATGGTACGGATGATCCTGTTCACGGATGTTGCTCCTCGTCGATCTCGTGCGTTGTGGCCTTCGCGGTGGACGCCTGCCGCGCTGCTTCGGCACCGAGCCGCAGGCCCAGCTGGAACCTGTTTGTCACGTCGTATTCGTCCATCAGCGTGGCCATGGTGTAGGCGATGGTGCGCTGGCTGATATCGAGCTTCTTGGCGATGGCCGCGTCGGTGTGGCCCCTCGCCAGTAGCACCAGGATCGTTCTCTCCCGTGCGCCCAACCGCATCGGCGGTGTCCAGTCCCGGCCCGGCTCCGTGGCCCGGTCCCACTGCCGCAGGAACAGGGCCAGCAGTTCGGCCACCACGTCCGGCGCGGTGATCTCCCACATTCCGCGGGTGCGGTCCGAAGGGTCCCGCGGCACCAGCGCCGTGGTGCGGTCGAACATGATGAGCTTGCCCGGCACCTCCGACAGCTCCCGGTAGTTCAGGCCGTTGAAGCGCAGTTCCTCGTCGTGCCCCTCCGACTCGTCCTCCGCGGAAGCGGGCACGCCCAGGCTGAGGACCGTCACGCCCCGGTCGAGCAGCCGGCGCTCGGCCGGCGCCACCGCCTTGAGCGACGCGGCGGAGAAGGCGGGCTCCGGGTTCATCGCGATGTGCTCGTGACGTTCCGCGGCCGTCAGCTCGATGAGCCGTTCCACGGTCCGGGCCAGCCCGTGCAGCGGCCGGGCGCTGGTCGGGGACAGCCGGCCGGGATCGCCGACGATGTCGGGGTAGGTCATCCGGGCCTGCCGGTTGCGCGCCTGGTGCCTGGCGAGCGCCGCCCGGTGGTGGCGGTCGCGGAGCAGGGCGAGCACCTGGGCGGGTGCGCGGCCGGCCCAGACACGGTCGTTCTCGGTGGGCGGCGTGCCCAGCGTCTCGTGCGCCGGAACGGCCGCGCCGACCTCGGTCAGTTCGTCCAGGGCGGTCCGCACGAGCCGTGCCCTCATGTCGAGGGACCGGCTGAGGTGGGTCACGGACCAGGGCCCGAAGGTGAGGAGAGTGCGGTAGACGAGGTCCGCCTGCGGGGAGACTCCCCACTTCGTCAGTGCGGGCACGATCTGTGCGTGCAGCATCACGGTCTCCCCCGGCCGGACCTGCCGAGCGGATGATTCCGTTCGGACACCAGCAACCTAGACACCGGGATCCACCTACGACAGCACCGCCCGCCCGATTGCATGTTTCTGCAATCGGCGTTATCGATCATGGACCAGGGAGGCCTAATCGGATTCGTTCAGGTCCGGCTCCTCGGTGTCGGGATGTGTCGGGGTCTCGGCGCCCACCCGTAGCCCGAGCTGGAAACGGGTCGAGACGCCGTACCTCTCCATGAGCGAGGAGAGGGTGTAGGCGATCGTCCGGACGCTGAGGTCGAGTTCCGCCGCGATGGCGGCGTCGGTGTAGCCCTCGGCCAGCAACGTCATGATCGTGCGCTCACGCGGTGTCAGGTTCATTCGGTGGTGTCCTATCACGGCCCCGGTCGTCGGCGATGTACCAGCGCGGCGGGAAGAGGGCCGTGAGCCCGGCCCGATCGATCCTGCTCCGGCGGGCATGCCGAAGCCAGGGCCGGTGACCGGTGCGCAGGTCTCCCCGTGGCGGCTGCTCCGGCCCGGGGCGGCGCCCGGCCGGACATGAGAAACCTAGTCATCTCGTACGGCCCGGAACAGTGCTTGGGCTGCGATTGCACCTTTCTGCAATCGGCAATGAAGATCTTGGACGGTTCCGTTGCGCCCCTTAGGTTCTGTGACAGGAGGCCCCTCGCCGGGGCCGACACTCCGGGCTCGGCCGGTCGGCGGTGACACCGACCGGCCGTCCTGCCCGCGGGTCGCCGCGTACGTGCGTGCTCGCAGCCGCGAGCACGGGGGACCACGTCCCGGCGACAGCGAAAGGGGCGACCGCCGCACGGCGGTCGCCCCTTCGGCGGTGGAGCGGTCAGTCCTCGTCGGACTTGCTCGACTGCATACCCGCGGAGATCAGGTTCATCACCGCGGAGTCCTGCAGCGTGGTGACGTCACCGAGCGAGCGGTTCTCCGCCACGTCGCGCAGCAGCCGCCGCATGATCTTCCCGGAGCGGGTCTTCGGCAGCTCGGTCACCAGCATGATCTGGCGCGGCTTGCAGATCGGGCCCAGCGTCTTGGAGACATGCTCGCGCAGCTCCGCCACGCCGACCTCGGCTCCGCCCTTGAGGATCACGAAGGCGACGATGGCCTGGCCGGTGGTCGGGTCGGTGGCGCCGACGACCGCCGCCTCCGCCACCGCCGGGTGGGCGACCAGCGCCGACTCGACCTCGGTGGTGGAGATGTTGTGGCCGGACACCAGCATCACGTCGTCGACCCGGCCGAGCAGCCAGATCGCCCCGTCCTCGTCCCGCTTCGCGCCGTCGCCGGCGAAGTAGAAGCCCTGCTCGGCGAAGCGCGACCAGTACGTCTCCAGGAAGCGCTTGTCATCGCCCCAGATGGTGCGCAGCATCGACGGCCACGGGCCGGTCAGCGCCAGGTAACCGCCGCCGCCGTTGCCCACGATCGAGCCGTCGTCCGCGACGACCTCGGCCTTGATGCCCGGCAGCGGGCCCATCGCCGAGCCCGGCTTGCAGTCGGTCACGCCCGGCAGCGGCGAGATCATGATCGCGCCGGTCTCGGTCTGCCACCAGGTGTCCACCACGGGGCACCGGTTGCCGCCGATGTGCTCGCGGTACCACATCCACGCCTCGGGGTTGATCGGCTCGCCGACCGAGCCGAGGATGCGCAGCGAGCTGAGGTCGAACTGGGCCGGGATGTCGTCGCCCCACTTGGCGAACGTGCGGATCGCGGTCGGCGCGGTGTAGAGGATCGTGACGCGGTACTTCTCCACGATCTCCCAGAACCGGCCGCGGTGCGGGGTGTCCGGGGTGCCCTCGTACATGACCTGGGTGGCGCCGTTGGAGAGCGGGCCGTACACGATGTAGCTGTGCCCGGTGACCCAGCCGATGTCGGCGGTGCACCAGTAGACGTCGGTCTCCGGCTTCAGGTCGAACACCGCGTGGTGGGTGTACGAGGCCTGGGTCAGGTATCCGCCGGTGGTGTGCAGGATGCCCTTCGGCTTCGCCGTGGTGCCCGAGGTGTACAGGATGAACAGCGGGTGCTCGGCGTCGAACGGCTGCGCCTCGTGCTCCGGGCTGGCGTTGCCGACGGCGTCGTGCCACCACACGTCACGGCTGTCGTCCCAGGCGACGTCCTGCCCGGTCCGGCGGACCACCAGGACCTTCTCCACGGTCGGGCACTCGGCCACGGACTCGTCGACGGTGGGCTTGAGCGCGCTCGGCGCGCCCCGGCGGTAGCCGCCGTCGGCGGTGATGACGACCTTGGCGCTGGCGTCCTGGATCCGGCCGCCCAGCGCGTCCTTGCTGAAGCCGCCGAACACCACCGAGTGTGTCGCGCCGATACGGGCGCAGGCCAGCATCGCGACCGCCGCCTCGGGGATCATCGGCAGGTAGATCGCGACCCGGTCACCGGCGTCCACCCCGAGGTCGGTGAGCGCGTTGGCCGCGCGGCACACCTCGGCGTGCAGGTCGGCGTACGTGATGGTGCGGGTGTCGCCCGGCTCGCCCTCCCAGTGGATGGCGACCCGGTCGCCCAGCCCGTTGGCCAGGTGCCGGTCCAGGCAGTTGTACGCGATGTTGAGCTGACCGCCGACGAACCACTTCGCGAACGGCGGGTTGGACCAGTCCAGTACCTCGTCCCACGGCCGGGCCCAGTCCAGCCGCTTGGCCTGGGTCTCCCAGAACGCCAGCCGGTCGGCGTCGGCCTGCGCGTAAGCCTCGGCGGTGACGTTCGCGTGCGCGGCGATCTCCGCCGGCGGGGGGAACCGGCGCGACTCGTGCAGCAGGTTTTCGAGGGTCTCGCTCACTACAGCGCCTCCCTAGGGGTGATGGTCATGCCATGTGACCTGGGTCTCCGGGTGATGTTACGGCCCGATGACCGACCTTTACAGTAAGGGTCCCTAACTATTTTGCCCGGCTGCTCCCCGCCGGGCTTCGTTACGCTCTGGCTGTGACTATGGATCCGCTGGCACCGCTGTTGAAACTGGCCGACGTCGAATCTGCGGTGAATGGCGCACGCGCTGCGGTGGACGGTGCGTACAAACACCGTGCCTTGCGGCGGCAGGGTGGCGTGGTGGCCGCGGAGATCAGCCTGCGCTGCGCGGTGGCCAGCGCCGCGCTGGAGGGCCACCGGTACGAGCTGAGCGACGTGCGCGGCGGCACCGTGCTGGACGCGGTGCTGCAGGGGGCGCTGCGCGTCGCCGAGGCGCTGCCCGGCCTGCACCAGCACTGGCACACCTCGCCCCGGCAGGTGCTGGCGAAACTGCACCTGCTGGCCGGGACCGGTGTGCTGCCCGACGCCACGCTGGGCAGACCTGCGGCGGACAGCGCCGCCCGGCTGGACACCCTGCTGGAGATCGTGTCCGCTCAGGCGGGCAACCCGCTGATCCGCGCGGCCGTGGTGCACGGCGAGCTGCTGGCAATCGAGGCGTTCCCCGGCGTGAACGGGATCGTGGCTCGGGCAGCGGCCCGGCTCACCCTGGTCGGCAGCGGCTTCGACCCGCGCGGTCTGGTCGCGGTGGAACTGGCCCACCTGGCCCGAGAACCCGAGTACATCGGCGCCGCCGGGGCCTTCGCCACCGGCACCCCGGACGGCCTGCGCTCCTGGCTGCGCCACTACGCCACCGCGGTCGAGCAGGGCTGCGCCGAGATCGCCGTCGTCGGCGACGCCGTACTGGCCGCAGTGGGCTGACCGCGACGATCAAGGGCAGCGACCACAACTGCCTTCGGCCGCCGACCGCACCTGCCAGGAGCGGAAGTCCGCGCAGCGGACGAGCGACCGGCAGGTAAGGGAGGCTTCCGAGGCCGAACGCCGCGCCCGCGGAGGCGGGCGCCAACACTATGGATGGCGCCGCACTGTTCGCGGCGCCATCGCGCACGTCCCACCGGGTTACCAGGCGTGCACCTCTTAGCAACCGCCCTCAGTGGACCCGAAGATCACACCGGGACTTTGCCTTCACGACGGCTAGATCGCGCGTGGGTGCCCGGAGGCCGTGCCCGAAAGCCGGCTTCTGCCAGCTACTTCCAGCTGGAGAATGCTTCCGTAACCACTTTTCTACGCCCGTTCGGCGGTGATGGCCAGGCTTCGGGCGCAATGTGTGACAGGTGGGGCTGTTGTGGCAGCCAAATCACCCGTCAGAGGACAGAAGCCGCGGCGCGGGCACGCTTGCGGCGGCCGTACCACGCGATGCCGATGGCGACGCCGACCCCGATGCCGAGCGCGGCCGCGACCGGCACGGCAGGGCGGTTGCGCAGCCGGCGGCCCAGCGGCACGGGGTGCCGGAACTCCAGCACCGGCCAGCGCCGCTCGTTGGCCTCGCGGCGCAGCGCCTTGTCCGGGTTGACCGCGCTGGGGTGGCCGACGGCGGCGAGCAGCGGGATGTCGGAGATCGAGTCGGAGTAGGCGTAACACTCGCCGAGGTCGTATCCGCGCTCGGCGGCGAGCTTGCGCACCGCCTCGACCTTGGCCCCGCCCGCGGCGTAGAACTCGATCTCGCCCGTGTACTGGCCCTCGGCGACCTTCATCCGGGTGGCGATGACGTCGGTGACGCCGAGCTGAGCGCCGATCGGCTGCACCATCTCCTCGCCGGACGCCGACACCAGCACGATGTCGCGCCCGGCCGCCTGGTGCTCCTCGATGAGGGTCGCGGCCTCGGCGTAGATGTACGGGTCGATCAGCTCGTGCAGGGTCTCGTTGACGATCTGGCGGACCTGGTCCACCCGCCAGCCCTTGACCAGCTCGGCCATGTAGTCGCGGGTGCGGACCATCGCCTGGTCGTCGGCGCCGCCGCGCTTGAACATGAACTGGGCGAACGCCGTCTTAACGACGTCACGCTTAGTGATCAGGCCGTCACGATAGAACGGTCTGCCGAATGCCAGCGCGCTCGAAGTCGCGATGACGGTCTTGTCCAGGTCGAAAAACGCGGCGCTGCGGCCCACGGTCGCAAAGTGTAGCCGGGTGGCCGGCGCGGTGGTGTCCGCCCGTCCGTCGGATAGCGGCAGACGCTCGTACGAGGGTGCGCGCGGATGCCCGCAATCGCCGGTTACTGAGCGACGACTCAGTGATTGCGTAGCGTAGGATCTTGGATTCATCTACGGCGTGTCGTCGCGTGTCGGCCCCGATCCCTCTCGACGGCGCGCCGTCAAGTCAGGCATGCTTTCGCAACAGCCCTCAGCGGGTGCCACCCCCCCCGCAGCCGCTGAGCGGGCTCCGGCTCACCATCCCCCCTGAGAGCCGGACCCCAGGACGACCCCCGTCTCCCCGGACGGGGGTCGTCGTCATCTGGACCCCGAAGGTCGTGAGCTGCGGATCCGCCCGCCCGACGGGACCCGCGCATAGCAGATCCACACGATGATCGGCGCGCTGTCCACAAGCACTCGCCCGTCCACAGGCGGCCGACCCGAGCGCTGGTCCGGCACCGCCCCGCCCGCGCACAGTGCCGGGCATGACCCGTCCGTTCGTCCCGCCCGCGCCCGCCCGCGCCCTGCTGGTCACCGCCGACACCGACCTGCTCGACGACCTGCTGCGGCTGGGCTCCGCCGCGGGCATCGAGGTCGAGGTCGCCCACGACCTGTCCGCGGCGCGCCTGCGCTACGGGCCCGCCCCACTGGTGCTGATCGGCGGCGACATGGTGCCCGGATGCGTACGCGCCCGGCTGCCGCACCGGGCCGGGGTCGTCGTGGTCTGCCGCGACAGCATCGACACCCGGCCCTGGGACCACGCCCAGGCGCTCGGGGCCGAACACGTCGCACTGCTGCCCGCGGCCGAATCCTGGCTCGTCGAACGCCTCGCCGGCATCGGCCGCGCCCCGGCCGCCGGGACCGGGCGGGTGCTGGCGGTGCTCGGCGGGCGCGGCGGGGCCGGAGCCAGCGTGCTGGCCGCCGGACTGGCCGTCACCGCATGCCGCACCCGGCTGCGCACCCTGCTCGTCGACGCGGACCCGCTCGGTGGCGGCGCCGACCTGCTGCTGGGCTGGGAGGAACTGCGCGGGCTGCGCTGGCCCCAGCTCGCCCGCGCCAGCGGACCCGTCGACCCGGCCGCGTTCGTCGACGCCCTGCCGAGCCGCGGCGACCTCGTGGTGCTCTCCTGCGCCCGCGACATCCCCGACGAGGACACCCCGACCTCCCCGGCGCTGCCGCCCGACGCCATGGCCGCCGCACTCGACGCCGGGCGGCGCGGCCGCGACCTGATCGTCGTCGACCTGCCCCGCCGCCTCGACGACGCCGCAGCCGTGGTGCTCCAGGCCGCCGACCGGGTGCTGCTCGTCGTACCCGCCGAACTGCGCGCCGCCGCCGCGGCGGCCCGGGTGGTCGACGTCGCGTCGGCGTACCGGCGGGAGATGTCCGTGGTCGTCCGCGGCCCGGCCCCCGGCCGGCTGGGACCCGACGACCTGGCCCGGGCGCTCGGCCTGCCACTGGCCGGAATGCTGCCACCAGAGCCGCGCCTGGCCGCCGCCCTCGAACGCGGCCACGCGCCGGGCAGCGCACCCCGCGGCCCCCTGGCCACCCTGTGCGCCCGCCTGATCCGAGAGGTCATGGCATGAGCGAGCGCAGCGAGCGAATCAGCGGGCTCGGTTTGCATGGCGTCGACGAGCGCAGCGAGGAGCAGCCATGAGCGAGCGCAGCGAGCGAATCAGCGGGCTGGGTCCTCATGGCGTCGACGAGCGCAGCGAGGAGAGGCCATGAGCGAGCTGGTCGGGGCCGGGCCGTTGGGGCCGCTGCTGGCGGTGCCTGAGGTGACCGATGTGCTGGTCAACGGGGTGCAGGTGTGGACCGACCGGGGGTCCGGCCTGGTCCGTGAACCGTTCACGATGCCGTCGGCCGACGCGGTGCGGCGGCTCGCGCAGCGGCTCGCGGCCGCGTGCGGGCGGCGGCTCGACGACGGGCAGCCGTACGTCGACGCGCGGCTGGCCGACGGGACGCGCCTGCACGCGGTGTTGCCGCCGGTGGCGACCGCGGGGCCGTACCTGTCATTGCGCACCTTCCGGCAACGGCCGATGGCGCTGGCCGATCTCGTCCCGCCGGAGACGGCCGGGCTGCTGTCCGCGATCGTCGCGGCCCGGCTGACCTTCCTGATCTCCGGCGGCACCGGGTCGGGCAAGACCACGCTGCTCGGGGCGATGCTCGCCGCGGTGCCCGGCCGGGAACGCATCGTGCTGGTGGAGGACTCGGCCGAGCTGCGTCCCGCGCACCCGCACGTGGTCACCCTGCAGGCCCGCACCTCCAACGTGGAGGGCGCGGGCGTGGTCGGGCTGGACAAGCTGGTGCGGCAGGCCCTGCGGATGCGCCCGGACCGGCTGGTGGTGGGCGAGTGCCGGGGCGCGGAAGTGGTGGACCTGCTGGCCGCGCTCAACACCGGGCACGAGGGCAGCGCCGGGACGCTGCACGCCAACGCCCCCGCGGACGTGCCCGCGCGGCTGGAGGCGCTCGGCCTGCTCGGCGGGCTGCCCCGCCCCGCGCTGCACGCGCAGGTCGCCGCGGCCATCCGGGTGCTACTGCACCTGCGGCGTACGCCGTCGGGCCGGGTGCTCGACGAGATCTGCCTGCTCACCCCCGACGGGCCGGAACGCCTGGTGACGGCCCGGCCGGTATGGCGGCGCGACGGTGCGCCGCTGCCCGCGGCCGCCGAACTCGCGGCACTGCTGCGCGCCCGCGACGTCACCCCGCCGACCTGGCTGGAGACACGGTGAGCCCCACGGAGACAGCCACCGGGCCCGACAACCCGGTGCACGCCACGCCCCTGCACGCCACGCCCCTGCACGCCACGCACCGGACGACCACCGCCGCCGGGCACGACCGCACGGCCGTGTCCGGTGTGCCGGCCAGGACGGGGATCTCCTGGCGGGACGCCGTCGCGGCCCGGCTGCGTGATCTCACCGGCCCCGTTCTCGCACCCGGCGCGCGGCGTCGCCTCGCGCGGGCCACGGGGCGCGCAGTTTCCGCTCCGGCCGGTGCGGGCTCGGGCGGGCCGGGCCCCGGCGCGGGATGGTCCGGTGGGCCGGCGGCCGTGGCCCTGTCGCCGCTCCGCACGCGGGGCGTCGCCGCGGTGACCGGCGTGGGCGCGTGGCTGCTGCTGGACTCGCCGGTGGGTGGGCTGATCGCGGCCGGGTACGCCCTGCTCGCGCTGCGGATGTGGCGCGAGCAGCGCATCGCCCGGCGTGACTCGGGGCACCGGCAGCGGGCCCTCGACCTGCTCGCCGCCGCGGCTGCCGAGCTGCGGGCCGGCGGTGCGGGCACGATGCTGCTGCTGCCCGACGACGAGCTGGACCGGGCGGTGCACGCGGCGCAACGCCTCGCCGCGAGCACCGGAGCACCCCTGGCCGACCTGCTGGAACGGCTGGAGGCGCAGTGCCGCGCCGCCGACCGGGCCGACGCCGCCGCCCACGCGCAGGCGGCCGGCGCCCAGCTGACCGCGGTGCTGCTCGCCGCGCTGCCGATCGGCGGCATCGGGCTCGGCCACCTCATCGGCGTCGACGCGCTGCGCATCCTGCTGCACACACCGACCGGCGTCGCCTGCGCCTGCGGAGCCGCCGTGCTGCAGGCGGCCGGCCTCGCCTGGACCCGCCGGTTGCAGCGGCCCGCCGCACGTTCCGCCGTGGACCGGGCCGTCGGGCGGTTCACCGCCCGCAGGCGGCTGAGCCGGTTGCCACTGCGGCGGCCCGCGGAGCAGCCGAGCGGGCGTACCCCCTGGTTGTTCGGGGTCGTGGCGGGCGGTGCGGTGCTCGCGCTGCTGCCGTCGCCGGGCGGCGGCGTGCTGGGCGTCGCCGTGGCCGGCGGGACCGTGCTGGTGCTGCGGCGGATGGAACCCGCGGCCGTGCGTACGGAACGCGAGCGGGCGCTGGCCGACCTGCCGTGGGCCGTGGACCTGATCGGCACCGCGCTGCGCGCCGGAGCCCCGCTCGACCATGCCGTGCTCAGTGTGGGGGCGGCGCTGGACGGGCCGCTCGGCGTCCGGCTGCAGCGGATCGGGCGGTCCCTGCGCCTCGGCGCGACCGCGGCCGAAGCCTGGTCACACCTGGCCGATCTGCCGCCCGCGGGTCGCCTGACGGCGGCGGTGGAACGCAGCTCCGCCAACGGATCCGCGCTGGCCGGGGCGCTGCACCGCTGCGCCGACGACCTGCGCGCCGACACCGCCGTACGCCGCCAGGCCGGGGCGCAGCGCGCCGGTGTCCTGATCGTCCTGCCGCTCGGGCTGTGCTTCCTGCCCGCCTTCGTACTCGCCGGCCTGGTGCCGGTGGTCCTCGCCGTGCTCGGCGAGGTGCTCTGACCCGCCACGAAAGGAGACAGTCATGCCCCGACAGAGGCCACCGCGAACGGAGGTCCCACCCGTGGACACCACGGTGCCGGCCGCGATCCGCCCGCCCGTGCCCGCGCCTGCCCAGCTGCGCGACGTCGACGCCGACGCCGCCGCGATCCTCGCCGAGTCGGTGGGAGCGGAGGCGGCACGGCGGCCCGTGCCCGACGCCGGCATGAACACCGCGGAGTACGCCGTCGGCACGCTGGCGGCGGTCGCCTTCGCCGGACTGCTGCTCAAGGTGCTGACCAGCGACGGTGTGCAGGCGGCGCTGGCCGGTGTGATCCAACGGGCCCTCGGGTGAGCCGAACGGACCGGGGTAGCGCCACCGCTGAGCTGGCGGTGGCGCTACCCGCCGTGGTGCTGCTGCTGGTCACCGGTATCGGCGCGGTCGCCGCGGTGACCGTGAAGCTCGGCTGCGTGGCCGCCGCCCGGGACGCGGCGCTCGCCGCCGCCCGCGGTGACGGCGGGTCCAGCGGGGCGAGCGTCGACGTCACCGGGGACACCGTCACGGCGACGGTACGGCGCTCCGTCCGGGTGACCGTGCTGACCTGCACCGCGACCGCCGCCCGGGAACCGGGTGCGCCGTGAGCTCGCTGTACGCGCTCGGTGTGGGGCTGGTGTTCGTGGCCGCGGGCACCGTGGTGGCCGTGGACGGCGCGCACCTGATCGCCCGGGAACAGGCTCGGACGGCCGCGGACCTGGGCGCCCTGGCGGGCGCCGCGGTGGCGATCGAAGGCGCCGCCGCGGCGTGCGAGCGGGCCGGGCAGATCGCGGCCGCCAACGCGGCGACAGTCACGGCCTGCCGGCTCGACGGCCTCGACCTCACCCTCTCCGTACAGGTCGTCACCGGGGCCGGCGCGGCCGAGGCCACCGCCGTGGCAGGCCCGGTCCGCGAGGTCACCTGACTGTCAGGCGGTGGGCGCGGGGAGGTGGGTGAGGATGGTGTCGAGGACGGTGACGGCGCCGGCCTTGTCGAGGGGGTTGTTGCCGTTGCCGCATTTGGGGGACTGGACGCAGCTCGGGCAGCCGCGTTCGCAGGCGCACTCGGCGACCGCGGTCCGGGTGGCGCCGAGCCACTCGGCCGCCATGCCGTACGCCCGTTCGGCGAAACCCGCCCCGCCGGGGTGGCCGTCGTACACGAAGATGGTCGGCGCGTCGGTGTCGGCGTGCCGGGCGGTGGACAGGCCGCCGATGTCCCACCGGTCGCAGCTCGCGACCAGCGGCAGCAGCCCGATCGCGGCGTGCTCGGCGGCGTGCAGCGAGCCGGGCAGGTCCTCCAGCCCGGCGACCGCGGACTCCGCGATGGTGGCCCAGACCGCGACCGTGCGCAGGGTACGGGTGGGCAGGTCGAGGGGCCAGGTGCCGAGCACCTCTCCGCTGTCCATCCGCCGCCGCTGGAACGACACGACCTGGCTGGTCACCTCGACCTCGCCCAGGAACAGCCGGACCGGCCCCGCGTCCACCTGGGAGCGCACTTCGAGCACGGTGAGGTCGATGGTGTCGCGGGCGTGCGTGGAGTACGGCGGGTTGTCCGCCTCGACCAGGGCGACGCCGTCGGCGAGGTCGAGTTCCCGTACCACGTAGGTGCGGCCCTGGTGGGTGTAGACCGCGCCGGCGTGCAGGTGGTGGTGGGCGGCTCCGGCGTCGGCGGTGCCGATGAGGCGGCCGGTGGCGGCCTCGATGACGGCGATCGGCGGCCCGCCGGTGCCGCGCAGGTCGATCTCGGGGCGCTGCGGGTGGGTCCAGTACCAGCCGGTGGGGCGGCGGCGCAGCGCGCCCGCGGCGACGAGTTCGTCGAGCAGCGCGGCGTCCGCGCCGAACAGCGGCAGGTCGGCCTCGGTGAGGGGCTGCTCGGCGGCGGCCGTGCACAGGTGCGGGGCGAGCACGTACGGGTTGGCGGGGTCGAACACGGTCGCCTCGACGGTCTTGCCGAACAGCGCCTGCGGGTGGTGCACGAGGTAGGTGTCCAGGGGATCGTCCCGGGCGACGAGCACGCACAGCCCGTCGCGCCCGGCTCGGCCGGCCCGGCCGGCGCGCTGCCAGACGGCGGCGCGGGTGCCGGGGTAGCCGGCCAGCAGCACCGCGTCCAGGCCGGTGACGTCGATGCCCAGTTCGAGGGCGTTGGTGGTGGCCAGGCCGGTGAGGGTGCCGTCGGTGAGCTGCTGCTCCAGGGTGCGCCGTTCCTCGCGCAGGTAGCCGGCCCGGTAGGCGGCGACCTGGCGGCCGAGCCCGGGCTGCGCCTCCTCCAGCGCGGCGCGCGCGTTCACGGCCACGACCTCGGCGCCGCGGCGGGAGGGCACGAAGGCGAGGGTGCGTACGCCCTGGACGACCGCGTCGGCGAGCAGGTCGGCGGTCTCCCGCAGCGCGGAGCGGCGGACCGGCGCGGCGTCGCCGTTGCTGTCCGCGCCGGGCAGCTCGGGCGGCTCCCACAGGGCGAAGGTCATCGACCCGCGAGGCGCGGCATCCTCGGTGACCGCCCGCACGGGCCGGCCGATCAGCTTGCTCGCGCTGCCCGCCGGGTCGCCGGACGTGGCCGAGGCCAGCAGGAAGACAGGCCCGCCGGTGGGCTGGCGCGGCGCGGTGCGGCCGGGCTGCCCCGTCCCGCGCCGCACGCCGCCCCCACCTGCCTGGCCACCCACCCCGTGACCAGGTGTTCTGTCCTGGTCGGGGTTAAGAAGGTGCCCTTCCTCTACAGATAGCGATGGGAAGGTGCCCTTCCTTTCGGTGAGGCGGCGGAGGCGGCGGAGGATGTGGGCGACGTGGGCGCCGAAGACGCCGCGGTAGCTGTGGGATTCGTCGACGATGACGTACTGGAGGTTGCGGAGCACGCCGGACCAGCGCTGGTGGCCGGGCAGCAGGCTGTGGTGCAGCAGGTCGGGGTTGGTGAGGATGACGTTGGCGTGCTGGCGGATCCAGTCGCGCTCCTCGCGCGGGGTGTCGCCGTCGCAGACCGCGGCCCGCAGGCCGGGCAGGTTGAGGCCGGTCAGCGAGCGGTGCTGATCGGCGGCGAGGGCCTTGGTGGGGGCGAGATAGAGGACGCGGGCGCGGGGCCGGGTGAGCACGGCGGACAGGGCGGGCAGCTGGTAGGCCAGCGACTTGCCGGAGCCGGTGCCGGTGGAGATGACCACGTCGGCGCCGCCCCAGGCCAGCTCGGCGGCCTCGACCTGGTGCTCCCAGGGGGCGGTGATGCCGCCCGCGTGCAGCGCGTCGAGCAGCGGCGCGGGGACCCAGGACGGCCACGCGGCGGCGCGCCCGACCCGCGCGGGCAGCAGCTCGACGTGCGTGACCTGGTCACGCTTGAGCCAGTACGGCAGCAGGTCCACCCCAGCACTCTGCCACCGCGGGCCGGGCCACGGCCAGCGGCCGACCTCACCCTGTCATGCGGAGCCCGCTCCGCGGCCTCGATCGGTTGTCCGGCCTACGCTGCGCTACGGCCGTACACCGAGCGGCCGCTCCGACGGGCTCCTGGCCCCGAGTGCGCGTTAAGGGCAAAGGGCGCGTAGCCCGGAAACCCGGCCAGTGGTTAGATGCATGAGGATCGGATGCACGGAGTGATTCCGGGCAGTGACCGGACGTCGTAGAGGAGGTGCCGATGGAGCTGTCGCTGGCCACGCGTGTCGTCGCCGCGCACACCGTGCTCGAAGTCGGCGGCGAGGTGGACGTCTACACCGCTCCGAAGCTGCGCGAACGCATCGCCGAGCTGCTCGACAGCGGGGTGACCGCGGTGGTGGTCGACCTCGCCCGAGTCGACTTCATGGATTCGACCGGCCTGGGTGTGCTGGTCGGCGGGCTGCGCAAGGCGCGGACCGCGGGGGCCACCTTCGGTGTGGTCTGCTCGCGGGAGTCGCTTCTCAAGATCTTCCGGATCACCGCGCTGGAC
The DNA here is from genome assembly GCF_016862635.1 of Catellatospora coxensis. Taxonomy (GTDB): domain Bacteria; phylum Actinomycetota; class Actinomycetes; order Mycobacteriales; family Micromonosporaceae; genus Catellatospora; species Catellatospora coxensis. Next base: position 16,350 of record NZ_BONI01000077.1, read on the forward strand.
CAGGTGCTGCCGCTGTACCCGTCCGTCGACGCGGCCACCGCGAGTTGACCCGCGCGGACATGGCGACCGTCCGGCTCGAATTCACCCCTGAACCCGCGCACGTGCGTACGGCGCGGCTCGTCGGCGTGGCCGTCGCCCGGCGCGCCGGGGTGCCCGACGACCAGCTTGACGAGGTGCGCCTGGCGATCGGCGAGGCGTGCGCGCGGGCGGTGGCCCGCCACCAGCGGGTCGGCCTGCGCGACGTGGTCGCGGTCGCGTTCAGCGACGGCGACCGTTATCTCGTGCAGGTGTGGGATCACGCCGGCGACGAGGAGCAGATCACCGACGAGGAGCAGCTCACCGTCGACGTGAGTGCCAGCCTGCTGCAGGCGATCGTGAAGGATCTGCAGGTCCGTCCACTGGAGAGCGGACCGGGCACCGAGGTGCAGATGGCTTGGCCGGTTCGGCGCGCCTCGCGTCTTGGGCGCTGATTCACTCATCTGCGGGCATAGAGTCGCTGAGCGTACACCACAACCCGCGATCGGCGCAGCAACGAAGATCACCGCGACACAGCAGGTGGCGAGTGTGACCCGGACCACGTGTCCGGTTTACAGTTCACGGGTTGTTTCCAGGCCGTAACCGACGTCACTCGTGACCCTCGGCGCGGCTGCCTCACAAGTAGATCGTGATCTTTGGGAGGACAAAGATGTCCGGGTCCATCCTCGCTGCCCCCGGCAGCGAGCTGACCCTTACCGGCGCAAACGTTTCATACGTGGTCGTCGCGGCTGTGATCGCACTGGTGGCGCTGGGTTTCGCCGGCGTACTGGTCAGGTCCGTGCTGGCTACCGGTAAGGGCACCGAAAAGATGCAGGAGATCGCCGGCGCCGTCCAGGAGGGCGCGTCGGCATACCTGTTCCGCCAGTTCAAGACGCTCGGCATCTTCGTGGTGCTCGCGGTCATCCTGCTCTTCCTGCTGCCGGTCCACGGCGACGGTGACAACGACACCGCGCTGAAGATCGGCCGTTCCGCGTTCTTCGTGGTGGGCGCGCTGTTCAGCGCCTTCATCGGCGGCGCCGGCATGGCGCTGGCGACCCGCGCCAACCTGCGGGTGGCCGCGGCGGCCCGCGAGGCCGAGGGCGGCCGCGAGTCCGCCATGGCGATCGCTTTCCGCACCGGTGGCGTGGTCGGCTTCCTCACCGTCGGCCTCGGCCTGTTCGGTGCGGCGCTGGTCGTCTTCATCTACGGCGTCGACGCCGCGACCGTGCTGGAGGGCTTCGGCTTCGGCGCGGCCCTGCTGGCGATGTTCATGCGGGTCGGCGGCGGCATCTTCACCAAGGCCGCCGACGTCGGCGCCGACCTGGTCGGCAAGGTCGAGCAGGGCATCCCCGAGGACGACCCGCGCAACGCGGCGACCATCGCCGACAACGTGGGCGACAACGTCGGCGACTGCGCCGGCATGGCGGCCGACCTGTTCGAGTCGTACGCGGTGACCCTGGTCGCGGCGCTGATCCTGGGCCGGGCCGCGTTCGGCGTGGAGGGCCTCGTCTTCCCGCTGATCGTGTCCACCATCGGTGTGCTGATCGCGATCGTCGGCGTGTTCCTGACCCGCCTGCGCAAGTCCGACAAGAACGGCCTGCAGGCGATCAACCGCGCCTTCTACATCTCGGCCGCGCTGTCCGCGGTCGCGGTGGCCGGCGCCTCGCTGTACTACCTGCCGAAGACCTTCGGCGAGCTGGGCAAGCCGGAGATCAGCGGCAACCCGCAGACCGTCGCCATCGGCGCCGTCGTCATCGGTATCGTGCTGGCCGCCGCCATCCAGGCGCTGACCGGCTACTTCACCGAGACCGGCCGCCGCCCGGTGCAGGACATCGGCAAGTCGTCGGAGACCGGCCCGGCCACCGTGGTGCTCGCGGGCATCAGCGTCGGCCTGGAGTCGGCCGTCTACTCGGCGCTGCTCATCGGCGGCGCGGTGTACGGCGCGTTCCTGCTGGGCGGCGGCACGCTGGTCGTGTCGCTGTTCGCCATCGCGCTGGCCGGCTGCGGCCTGCTGACCACCGTCGGCGTCATCGTGGCCATGGACACCTTCGGTCCGATCTCCGACAACGCGCAGGGCATCGCGGAGATGTCCGGCGACATCGACGAGCAGGGCGCGCGCACCCTGACCGAGCTCGACGCGGTCGGCAACACCACCAAGGCGATCACCAAGGGCATCGCGATCGCGACGGCCGTACTGGCCGCGACCGCGCTGTTCGGGTCGTACACCGACACCCTGGGCGTCTCCCTGGCCGAGGCCGGCGAGACCGCGGAGGGCTTCGTCAACGACATGCTCAACGTGGCGAACCCGGCCAACCTGGTCGGTCTGCTGATCGGTGTGTCGGTCGTCTTCCTGTTCTCGGGTCTGGCCATCAACGCGGTGTCGCGTTCGGCCGGCGCGGTGGTGCACGAGGTGCGCCGCCAGTTCCGCGAGCTGCCGGGCATCATGGACGGCACCCAGCGGCCCGAGTACGGCAAGGTCGTCGACATCTGCACCCGGGACGCCCAGCGTGAGCTGATGACCCCGGGCCTGCTCGCGGTCCTCGCCCCGATCGCGGTCGGCTTCGGCCTCGGCGCGGGCGCGCTGGCGGCGTACCTGGCCGGCGCCATCGGCGCGGGCACCCTGATGGCGGTGTTCCTGGCCAACTCCGGTGGCGCGTGGGACAACGCGAAGAAGATGGTCGAGGACGGCGCGCACGGCGGCAAGGGCTCGCCGTCGCACGAGGCGACCATCATCGGTGACACGGTCGGCGACCCGTTCAAGGACACCGCCGGTCCGGCCATCAACCCGCTGCTGAAGGTGATGAACCTGGTGTCGCTCCTGATCGCCCCCGCCGTGGTGGCGCTCTGGTACGGCTCCACCGAGAACGCGACCGCCCGCAACCTGATCGCCCTCGGCGCGGCCGCGGTGATCGTGGTCGCCGTGGTCATCTCCAAGCGCAAGCCGATCACCGTCGGCGGCGACGACCAGGGAAAAGCTGACGCTGCGCCGACGCAGCGCGAAAAGGTCAACGCCTGACGCACCGCAACCCAGCGGCGCCCTCCCCACCCGGGGAGGGCGCCGCTCCCTTTTGCTCCACCACCACCGTCCCGCCCGTCCGCGGCGGCGATCTTGCGCGAATGGCCCGTTCGATGCCCCGTTTGCCCGTGTCGCGGGGTACATCCGTGCAAGATCGCCGCGCGCGTCGGGGTCGGCGCTAGGCTGCACATCATGCGTAGGCCCCGCGCTGGATTCGTGCCGCTGCTGGTTGTGACGGCGGCGGTTGCGGGTGGGTGTGTGGCGGACGGGCCGCCGCCGAGGGTGTGGGCGGCGTCGGTCTGCTCGGCGCTCAACCCGTGGCGCGAGGAGATCGCGACGCTGACCACCCGGGCGCAGCAGCAGACGCCCACCTCGACGACGCCCCAGCAGGCCAAGGAGAACCTGGTCCGCATGCTGGAGGGCGCCCGCGACGCCAGCGAGAAGGCGCGCGGCCGCATCGCCGACGCGGGCGTTCCCGAGGTCGAGGGCGGGGACGCCATCGCCGGCGGGGTGACCGGGTCACTGGCGGAGGTGCGCGACGCCTACGGGCGGGCCGGCGAGGCGCTGCGCGCGCTGTCCACGGACGACGCGTCCGCGTTCTACCAGGGCGTCAGCACGGTGATGACGCAACTGCAGCAGGAGTACGACGACAGCGCGCTGGACACCAGCGAGCTGCGCTCCACCGAGCTGCAACAGGCGTTCGGCGAGGTGCCGGAGTGTCTCTGAATCGCCAGCTCGCCATGTTCTCCGCCGAGTCGGCCCGCCCCTCGGCGTACGACCTCGCGGGCCTGCTCGTCGGGCCGGGCCAGGTGACCCGGATGGGCGGCACGGCCCGGGTGTCGGTGGTCGTCGACGCGGCCTGGCGGGTGCACGCGCTGGCGGCCGAGTTCACCGCGCGCGGGCTGGAGACGAGCTGGGAGCCGGCGGCGATCGAGGGCCACTTCGGAGTGCGCACCGCGTACACCGGGATGCTCGCGCCGCTGGCGGAGGCGTGGCTGCGCGGGTCGGGCAAGCGCCCGCCGGCCGGGTTCGCCCTCGACGGGGCGCGGCTGCGGCTGTGGTTCGCGGCGGCGGGTTCGGTCGACCCGGAGGGCGACGGCGCGGTGCTGCGGCTCGGGGCCAGCGACGAGCACTGCGCGGCCCCGGCGTCGCGCGCGTTCACGGCGCTGGCCTGCATGGCGGAGCTGGGCCGGGGTCCGGTGCTGCGGATCAGCGGGCGGCGGCGGGTGGCCCGGCTCCGCGAGCTGGTCGGCGAGCGTCCGACCATGGCACCGCTGGGCGTGTGGCCCGGCGACCAGGCCGCCGCAGACGAACCAGGCGACCAGGCGCTCGCCCCGGAGCAGGCAGAACCGCGTCCAGTGCGGGTCGCGCGGGCTCCGCGGCTGCGACCCGTGGCGGCCGGACAGCTGGACACCGGTCAGATCGAGCCGCTCCCGGCTGAGCCGGAGCAGGCGGCCCTGGTCGACGCCGGGCCGGATCAGGCCGGGACGACCGGGCCGGTGCGGACCGGCAGTGACTTGACCGGACCGTAGCGGGCCACCGGTGCGCCGGTGACGTGCGCCCAGTAGCGGTCGCCGTAGGACCAGTGCCACCACTCGGTCGGGTAGTTCACCATGCCGACCGAGGTCAGCGCGTCGCACAGGTAGCGCCGGTTGCGGGCGGCCTCGGCGGAGACGTTCGCGGAGTCGGTGTGGCAGGCCTCGCTGTCGGTGTCGTTGACCTGCGTTCCCATCCACAGCTCCACGCCGTCGGCGGTGCACAGGGTCAGGTCCACCGCGGCGCCCGCGACGTGCGGGGCGACCTCCGGCGGGGAGATGTACCGGCTGGCCCGGCGGTGGTACCAGGCCTCGTCGTGGCCGGGCTGGATGACGCGCAGCCGCTGCTTGTGGGAGTCGAAGTACTCCTGCTGCAGGGTCAGCGGGCGGTAGCACTCGACGATCAGCAGCCGCATCCCCGCGGGCAGCAGCGTCTGCGCGGTGACCAGCCGGTCCACCACGCTCAGGCGTACGTGGGCGAAGGCTCCCTCGCCGTCGGCCAGCCGTGGGTCGAGCCGCAGCGCGCCGACCGTACGCAGATCGACCAGACACTCGTCGCACTCGGCGACCGGTGTCTCCACGACCGCCGTGTCCGACAGGAGCACCATCTCCGCCATGACATCCCTCCCGCGCCGGCCGCCCCGGTGACCGCCCGATGTGCGCCCGAGGGGTCCCCCACCTGCCCGGTCGCGATGTGAACGCCGGGACGGGTGGCTCGCCCCGTGCCGAGCCACCCGTATCTCCGACAGGAGGGAGACTCGCAGGCCGCGCTGGAACTTTTCTGTAATAGACGAGCGTCAGGCCCGTGGCCGCCTCAGTGGTCGCCGTCGAGCTCGCGGATCTCGCGGGCCCCGTGGTCGTGGAAGGCGCTGCGGGCCCGGGCGCGGGCCGTCTGGGCGGCGCCGGTGTCGCCGCGGGCCGCCAGCAGCCGGGACCGGTCCAGTTCCAGGCGGGCCTGCCAGACCGGCACGTCCATGGACTGCCAGATGTCGTGGGCGGCGTCGAAGCAGGCCTCGGCCAGGTCGAGCCGGTGCTCGGCGAGGTGGAGCTGGCCCAGCACGCGCAGCGTCGCGCCCTGGCCCCAGCGGTCGCCCATGGTGTGGCTGACCGACAGCGCCCACTCCAGCCGGGGCAGCGCCTCGCCGTGGTGGCCCTGGCGCATCCGTGCCTTGGCCAGCGCGCGCACCGCGTACGCCTCCATCAGCTCGTCGCCGAGGTCATGGAAGATCGCGGCGGATTCGGCGCAGCGCCGCTCGGCCTGCGCCCACTCGTCCCGGGCCCGGTGGTAGAGCCCGAGCGTGCGCAGGGTGTGCCCCTCGCCGAGCCGGCTGCCGGCGCGCCGGTAGGCGGCCAGCGACTCGGTCAGGTCGGCCAGCGCCCGGTCGTAGTCGCCCAGCTCCAGCCGCACCGAGCCGGCGATGCGCCGGGAGTAGCCGATGCCGATGTCGTCGCGGGCGTCGTGCAGCAGGGTCGCGGCCTGGTCGAGGAAGTGCACGCCCTCGGCGAAGCGGCCCGGTTCGCGGCAGGCGATGCCCAGCCCGGCCAGCGCGGCGGCCTGCCCGGGGAGGTCGTTCAGCTCGCGGAACAGGCTCAGCGCGGCCCGGAACTGCCGCCGCGCCTCGGTGTAGTGGTCCTGGTCGTAGCGCAGCTGGCCCAGTTCGGTGAGGATCACCGCCTCGTCGTGCGGCTTGCCCGCGCGCCGGGCCGCGGTCAGCGCCGCCTCGATCACCCGGGTCCGGGCCGCGAACCGGTTCGCGCCCATGAAGGCCGACGCGTTGCGGGCCGAGGCGAACTCGCAGACCAGGTCGTACAGGCCGAGCGCGAGCGCGCGTTCCACCCCGGACGCCAGCGCGGACTGCTCGGCCTCGAACCAGTCCCAGGGGTCGGCGATGACCAGCGCGGTCAGCTCCTCCGACACGTCGTGCGGGCTGAACGGCCGCCGCCACCGGATCTCGGCCGGGGGCGAGTCGGCGGCGGTGCGGTGGATCAGCCCGAGCCAGCCGCGCAGCGCCCGGGCCACCGCGTCGGCCAGGTCCTGGGCGGGCTCCTCCAGGGCGGCGCACTCGCGGGCGTACAGCCGGATCAGGTCGTGCAGCCGGTAGCGCAGCCCGCCCATGCGGTCCACCCCGACGAACTCCACCAGCTGCGCGTCGACCAGCTGCTCCACCAGCTCCTCGGCCTCGGCCGGTGAGCTTTCGACCAGCCAGGACACCACCCAGGGCGAGAAGTCGGGCACGCCGAACCAGCCCATCCGGCGCAGTGTGGTGCGGCAGTCGGGGTCCAGCGCCCGGTAGCTCAGCTCGATGCTGCTGCGCACGCCGACGTCACCGGCGGACAGGTGGTTGAGCCGGCGGCTCTCGTCGGCGAGCCGGTCGGCCAGCGGTTTGAGCGGCAGCGCGCGCCGCCCGGCCAGCCGCGCGCTGACGATGCGCAGCGCCAGCGGCAGGTTGCCGCAGTACTCGACGATCCGGCGGGCGGCGTCGAGGTCCTCGTCGACCCGCTCGTCCCCGGCGAGCCGGCGCAGCAGCAGCAGCGCCTCGTCCGGCTCCAGGACGCGCAGGTCGGTCAGCGTGGTGCCGGACAGCCCGGCCAGGCGGTCCCGGCTGGTGATGACGACCGCGTTGCCCGCGTGGCCGGGCAGCAGCGGCCGCACCTGCTGCTCCGACGCGGCGTCGTCGAGCACCACCAGGATGCGCCGCTGTGCCAGCAGCGAGCGGTACAGGTCGGCCCGCTCGCCGAGGCCCTCGGGCAGCTGGGCCTGCTCGACGCCGAGCGCGCGCAGGAACCGGGCCAGCACCTCGCCCGGCTCGGCCGGGGCGTCGCTCATGCCGCGCAGCTCCGCGTACAGCTGGCCGTCCGGGAAGTGCTCGGCCAGCCGGTGCGCGACCGCGGTGGCCAGGGTGGACTTGCCGGTGCCGCCCGGTCCGGCGATGACCTGCACGGCCGGGGAGCCGCCCGCGGGCAGCAGGGCCTGTGCCAGCGCTTCGAGTTCGGCGGCGCGGCCGGTGAAGTCGGCCGGCACCGGTGGCAGCTGCGCGGGCACCGGGTGCACGGTGCCCGGTCCGGCCAGTTCGGGCGACTGTGCGGCGACCGCCAGCTGCTCGGTGCCACCCCGCAGGATGGCGTGGTGCAGGGCGGTGAGTTCCGGCCCGGGTTCCACGCCCAGCTCGGCGATGAGCACGTCGCGGCCCTCGCGATAGCAGGCCAGCGCCTCGGCCTGGCGGCCCAGCCGGTACAGCACGGTCATCAGCTGGCCGCGCAGCCGCTCGTTGGTCGGCCGGTGCCCGATCAGCACGGTCAGCTCGGCGACCAGGTCGCCCCACAGCCCGGCGGCGATCTCCGCGGCGATGCGCTCCTCGACGGCCGCGGTGCGCAGCTCGTCCAGCCGGGACGCCTGCACGGTCAGCTCGGCGGCGTCCAGGCCGGACAGCGCCGGTCCCTGCCAGAGCGCGTCGGCGCGGCGCAGCAGCTCGGCGGCGCCCGCGTGGTCGCCGGCGGCCGCCGCGGCCCGGCCCTGCGCCAGCAGCCCGGTGAAGACCTCGACGTCGAGCATGTCCGGCTCGATCCGGATCACGTAGCCGGGGGCGGCGGTGGTGATGAGGTCGCCGGCGCCGTGCTTGGCGAACGTGCGGCGCAGCGTGGAGACGTAGGTCTGGATCAGCGCGCGGGCGGTGTCGGGCGGGTCGTCGGCCCACAGGATGTCGACCAGCCGGCTGGCGGACACCACCCGGCCGTGCTCCAGGAGCAGCGTGGCGAGCAGGGCTTTCGGTTTCGCGCCGCCGAGCGGCACCGCCTCGTCGCCGGCGACCGCCGAGACGGGTCCGAGCAGCCGGAACTCCACCTCGCACTCCTCCGCCGCGCAACTAGATCGATCCAGCGTACGGCCGGACGGTGGCAGAGGACCACAGCCCGGCACGACATCGCAGGTCAGAGGCTAGCGCACCGCCGATACGGCCAATTTGTCCCGGTCCTCCCAGCGGGGCGCCGGGGGCAGTGTCCCCACCTGCGGGTTGGCGGAGTCTCGCCATGGCGTAACCCCGCCAACGCCATCTATTCACTCCGAAACAGCGGGCCGGTAGACCGTTGTCATGTTCTCCCCCTCACAGCCTTCCCGCTTCCGGCGCAGGCGCTGGCAGCTGATATCGGCGGCCACCGCGGCACCGCTGCTGGCGGCGGGTCTCGCCGTCCTGCAGGCGCCCGCGGTCGCCGCGCCGAGCAAGCCCACCACCCCCGCCAAGCCGTCGGCGACCCACAAGGTCACGCTGGTCACCGGCGACGTCGTCACGGTCACCACGATGGCCGACGGCAAGCAGATCGCCGATGTGGACCGGCCGGACAACGCGGTCGGCGGCGTGCGCATGCAGCAGATCAAGGGCGACCTGTACGTCATCCCCGACGAGGCGGTGGCGCTGCTCGGCGCGAACAAGCTCGACCGGCGGCTGTTCAACGTCACCGACCTGATCGAGATGGGCTACGACGACGCGAAGTCGTCGGGCGTGCCGCTGATCGCCACGTACACCGCGGCGCAGGCCCGTACGGCCACCGAGCCGAAGGCCCCGCACGGCAGCAAGCTGACCCGCAAGCTCAAGGGCATCCGGGGCGCGGCGCTCACCGCCGACAAGAAGCAGGCCCGCACGTTCTGGAAGACCGTCGCACCACAGGGCAGTGTGACGGCGGGCCAGGGCAGCGCGGTGCTCGGTGAGGGTGTGGCCAAGCTGTGGCTCGACGGCCGCGTCGAGGTCAACCTGAAGGAGAGCGTGCCGCTGATCGGCGCGCCCGAGGCCTGGGCCGCCGGGTACACCGGCAAGGGCGTCAAGGTGGCGGTGCTGGACACCGGCATCGACGTCAACCACCCCGACCTCAAGGACCAGATCGACGGCACTGCCAGCTTCGTGCCCGGTGAGGCGGTCACCGACGTCAACGGGCACGGCACGCACGTGGCCGGCACCATCGTCGGCACCGGCGCGGCCTCCGGCGGCGAGCTGAAGGGCGTCGCCCCCGACGCCGACCTGATCGTCGGCAAGGTGCTCGGCGGCGAGGAGGGCTACGGCCTCGACTCGTGGATCATCGCCGGGATGGAGTGGGCAGCCCAGCAGGGCGCCGATGTCGTCAACATGAGCCTCGGCGACACCTACCCGACCGACGGCAGCGACCCGATGTCGCTCACGGTCGACGCGCTGTCCGCGCAGTACGGCACGCTGTTCGTCATCGCCGCCGGCAACGCGGGCCCGGAGAGCATCTCCACCCCCGGCGCGGCCGCCTCGGCGCTGACCGTCGCCGCGACCGACAAGCAGGACAACCTCGCCTACTTCTCCAGCACCGGCCCGCTGGCCTACTCCGGCGGCATGAAGCCGGACATCGCCGCGCCCGGTGTGGACATCACCGCGGCCCGCTCGCAGGAGATGACCGACGGCGGCGAGGGCCTCTACCGCACCATCAGCGGCACCTCGATGGCCACCCCGCACGTGGTCGGCGCGGCCGCGATCCTGGCCCAGCAGCACCCGGACTGGACCGGCGCGGCGCTCAAGGAACACCTGATGAGCAGCGCGAAGGGCCTGGCCGAGTGGTACTCGCCGTACGAGGTCGGCACCGGCCGGCTCGACGTGGCCGCCGCCGTGAAGACCTCGGTCCGGGGCACCGGCTCGCTGTTCTACGGCAACTACACCTGGCCGCACGACGCGAGCGACGTCGCGGTCACCAAGGACCTGGTCCTCACCAACACCGGCGCCACCGACGTCACGCTCAACCTGGCGCTGACCAACGCGGGCGGCCCGTTCACCCTGGGCGCGACCTCGGTGACGATCCCGGCGGGCGCGAAGGCGACCGTCCCGGTCACCGGTGACCCGCAGGCCGCCGCCGCAGGCCAGCGCCACGTCGGCTACGTGATCGGCACCGACGCGAGCACCGGCCAGCCGGTGACCCGCACCTCGGTCGCGCTGATCAAGGAGGACGAGCGCTACGACCTCACCGTCAAGCTGATCGGCCGCGACGGCAAGCCGGCCTCCGGCTACGTCGGCATCAACATGGCCGGCGACCAGTGGCCGTACTCGGTCTACGTCGAGGGCTCGGCCACCCTGCGCCTGCCCAAGGGCACCTACACCCTCGCGGCCTACCTGGACGTCGCGGGTGAGAAGGCGGACCGCACCGGTCTGGCCACGCTCGTCGACCCGGAGACGGTGCTCGGCGACGGCCCCGCCGAGGTGGTGCTGGACGCGAGCAAGGCCCGCCTGCTGCAGACCGACGCGCCGCAGCGCACCGAGGACCGGCAGCGCAAGGTGGACTTCAACGTCCACTTCACGGGTATGGACTCGTGGTTCGACGTGCGCAGCGCGTACCAGGTCCCGCCGATGTACGACGACCTCTACGTGTCGCCGACCGAGCCGATGACCAAGGGCGAGTTCGTCTTCACCTCGCGCTGGCGCAAGGGCGAGCCGATGTTCCGCCTGACGGCGTTGGGCGGGCTGTTCGACATCCCGGCCACCACGCAGGCCGGATCGGTGCTCGACACGGCCACGGACCGGCTGAAGGCCGTGTACGCGGGCAAGGGCTCCGCGGCCGACTTCAAGAAGGTCGACGCCAAGGGCAGGATCGCCGTGGTGGAGCGCAGCGACGAGGTCACCGCCGACGAGCGCGTCGCCAACGCGATCGCCGACGGGGCCAAGGCCGTCGTCATCGTCAGCGACCGCCCCGGCACCTCGATGGAGTACGCCGGCGAGTCCACCGTTCCGGTCGCCTCCGTGCACCGGGACGCGGGCCGGCTGCTGATCAAGATGGCGAAGCTGGGCTGGGTCACCTTCACCGCCAAGCGCGTCGAGTACACCCCGTTCGTCTACGACCTGGCCCGCGACTACCCCGGCCAGGTGCCGGACAAGCCGCTGGTCTACCAGCCGAGCCAGCGGGACCTCGCCAAGATCGACGCTCGCTGGTACAACGCCGCGACGCCGGGCGACGCCTCCGGCTACCGGTACGACCTGACGCTCAGCCCGTCGCTCGGCTTCCACGAGCGCGAGTGGCACCCGGGCACCCGCACCGAGTGGGTCACCCCCGGCCAGGTCTGGGTCGAGTCGCACGCGCAGCAGATCGCCACGGACACGCCGTGGGAGATGGTGTCCGGCGTCAACACCTTCGCCAAGGGCAGCACCACCCGCACCGACTGGTTCGCCCCGGCGGCCCGGCCCGGCTTCAGCGACTCGTTCGGCGTGTACAACTCCCGCGCGCAGAACTACATGACCTGGAACGTGCAGCCGTGGAGCTCGGCCAGCGACACCATGCGGCTGGGCGGCTACCTGCCGTGGGGCGCGACGCCGACCCACCTGCAGATGTTCCAGGGCGACACGCTGATCCACGACAACGCGTTCAGCGCGGACATGCAGTGGAAGGAGGTGCCGGCGGAGAACCTGCCGTACCGTGCCGTGCTCGACGCGGAGCGGTCCGCCGAGCAGTTCCGGCTGTCGACCCGTACGCACAGCGAGTGGACCTTCATGTCCGGCTTCGTCGACTCGGACTACTTCCAGCCGTTCTCGGTGCTGAACCTGGACTACCTGCTGGAGAGCGACCTGCACGGTGACGTGAAGGCCGGCGCCTGGCAGCAGATCCGCCTGCACCCGGTGTCGATGGACCTGGGCACCGTGCCCGGCAAGATCAAGACGGTGACCCTGGACGTCTCCTACGACGACGGCAAGACCTGGCAGAAGGTCAACGTCGTCAAGGGCGCCGACGGCTACTGGACGGGCTCGTTCAAGGCCACCGGCAAGTCCGGCGGCTTCCTGTCGATCCGCGGCAGCGCGGCGACCGACGCCGGTTTCAGCGTCAAGCACGAGATCATCCGGGCTTACGGCCTGCGATGAGTCCCAGTGTCGGGCCCCGGGGAGGCGACTCCCCGGGGCCCTTCCCGTCACCAGGGTCGCCAGCAGGGTCTATTCAAGATCTGCCGGTATGGCGCATACTCTCCCCGCCGCCGCTGACGGAAAGGGGCAGGTCGCCGATGCTGGGTGTGCTCGGGCTCGACCCTGAGGAGGAGTTCGTCTACCGGGCCCTGCTCGGCCGGCCCAGCGCCACCGCGATGCTGCTGGCCGACCTGCTGGAGCGACCCGAGACCGTGGTCGAGCAGGCATTGTCCCGCCTGGTGGAGAACGGGCTGGCGCTGCGCTCCGGCGGGGAGGCGTTCGTCGCCGCGCCGCCCGCCATGGCGCTCGGCGCGCTGATCACCGAGCGCCGCGACGGGCTGCGCATCGCCGAGCAGGCGCTGGTCACCCTCGCCGAGGAGCACCGGGCGGCGGTCGCCGGGCGCAGCATCAGCGAGCTGATCGAGGTGGTCTCCGGCGTCGACGCCATCCGGCACCGCTTCCAGCAGGTGCAGCAGGCGGCTCGTACGGAGATCCGCAACTTCGTCACCGCGCCGTACATCGCCGTGCCGCCGGGCTCCAACGCGCAGGAGGACGCCGCCGCGGCGCGCGGGGTGCGCTTCCGGGTCGTGCTGGAGCGCTCGGTGCTGGCCCAGCCCGGCATCATCGACGAGGTCGTCGACTCGCTGGAGCGCGGCGTGGAGCTGCGGGTGGCCGACCAGCTGCCGATGAAGCTCATCCTCGCCGACGGCGACCTGGCCCTGGTGCCGGTCACCGCCCAGCACGCGGCGCAGCCGGGCGGCGAGCCGGGGGCGGTGCTGCTGCACCGCAGCGGTCTGCTCGCCGCGCTGGAGGCGCTGTTCGAGACGGTGTGGCAGCGCGCGTACCCGCTGGAACTGTCGAGTCTGGGGCCGAACGGGATACCGTACGTCGAACTGGACACCGACGGGCCCACCGACCTGGACCGCCGGATCCTGTCGCTGCTGCTGTCGGGCCTGACCGACCAGGCGGTCGCGACGCAGCTCGACCTGTCGCTGCGCACCCTGCAGCGCCGGCTGCGCCACCTGATGGACCTGGCCGGCGTGGAGACCCGCATGCAGTTGGGTTGGCACGCCGCCCGACACGAATGGGCCTGAGTTGAAGCGACCGCTGCTGATCCTGTTCACCACCGCCCTGCTGGCGACGTCGGCGGCCGGCTGCGGCGACGACGACGGCGCGATGCCGCTGCGGCCGGGCGAGACGCTGACCCAGGACGCGGACCGGCTGGTCCGTCAGCTCATGGAGATCGACTTCAAGGCCCGCACCGCGCCGGACGGCGGCGCGGTGGCGTGCAGCGTGCGCTCGTTCGGCGCGGCGCCCGAGGGGGCGAGCAATGTCGGGCAGCTCACCACCATCTGGGCGAAGACCGTGTGCGGCGCGCCCGGCCCGGACGGGATGCTCGGCATGTCGATGGTGCCCGTCAAGATCACATTGGGCGGGCAGCCGGAGCTGTTCATGCCGCAGGACGGCGCGCAGTACGCGGCTGACCTGGAGAAACTGTTCCCCGATCTCGGGGTCGACCTGACCGGGGAATGGTCGGAGTTCCCGGAGATGCGGGCCGAGCTGGAGGCGCGCGCGGCCGGGCGGTGAGCGGGAGCACCCCGATCAGATGGTTGCCACCCGGGAATCCCCCTTGTCCGTATTGTGGCGGGGAGTATGGTGTCTGCGGTCACAGGAATGTGCCCGTACGTCGATGGGGTGCGCAACCCCTGGCGCACACTGAGCGTTACCTTGGACATCCGCGGACCGTGTCGCTCCCGCGACGCCCACCGTGCACCGACCGCTGCGTAACCTCAGACCGAGCCACCTCAGACCGGCCGCCACCACCCGGCGGCGCCAGCCACCCGGACCACTGCGGAGAGAGAACGTGCCGACAGCTTCCAGGAACCGTCTCGTCATCGTCGAGTCACCGGCGAAGGCGAAGACGATCTCGGGGTACCTCGGCCCGGGTTACGTCGTCGAGGCGAGCCTCGGGCACATCCGCGACCTGCCTGCCGGCGCGAAGCAGATGCCGGAGAAGTACAAGAAGGAGCCGTGGGCCTACCTCGGCGTCGACGTCGACAACGGCTTCGCCCCGGTATATATCGTCAACCCGGACCGCGCGAAGCACGTCACACGGCTCAAGGCCCTGATGAAGGACGCCGACGAAGTCCTGCTGGCCACAGATGAGGACCGCGAGGGCGAGGCCATCGCCTGGCACCTGGTCGAGACCCTGAAGCCCAAGGTACCGGTCAAGCGCATGGTGTTCCACGAGATCACCAAGCCGGCCATCCAGGCCGCCGTGGCCAACCCGCGCGACATCGACCGCGACCTGGTCGACGCGCAGGAGACCCGGCGCATCCTGGACCGGCTCTACGGCTACGACGTGTCCGCGGTGCTGTGGAAGAAGGTCCAGCGCGGCCTGTCCGCGGGCCGGGTGCAGTCGGTCGCGACCCGCATCGTGGTCGAGCGCGAGAAGCAGCGCATGGCGTTCCGCGCCGCCGACTACTGGGACATCACCGCCACCCTGGCCGTCGAGAAGGCGAGCGAGACCGGCCCGCGCACGTTCACCGCGACCCTGATCGCGCTGGACGGCGACCGCATCGCCACCGGCAAGGACTTCGAGCCGACCACCGGCCGGCTGCGTCCCGGCTCCGGCGTCGTGCAGCTCGACGGCGACGGCGCGCGCGGCCTGGCCGCCCGGCTCGACGACCGGCCGTTCACCGTGACCAAGGTCGAGGAGAAGCCGTACCGGCGCAAGCCGTACGCGCCGTTCATCACCTCGACGCTGCAGCAGGAGGCGGCCCGCAAGCTGCGCTTCTCCTCGGCGGCCACGATGCGCACCGCGCAGCGGCTGTACGAGAACGGCTACATCACCTATATGCGTACCGACTCGGTGAACCTCTCCGAGTCCGCGATCGCCGCCGCGCGCACCCAGATCGCCGAGCTGTACGGCTCCGGCGCGGTGCCGCCGCAGCCCCGCCGCTACTCCGGCAAGGTCAAGAACGCGCAGGAGGCGCACGAGGCGATCCGCCCCGCGGGCGACACCTTCCGCACCCCGGGCTCGGTCCGCAACGAGCTGTCGACCGAGGAGTACCGGCTCTACGAGCTGATCTGGCAGCGCACCATCGCCTCGCAGATGTCCGACGCGGTCGGCATGACGGTCAGCGTGCGCATCCGCGCCACGACCGCGCAGAACGAGGACGCCGACTTCGCGGCCAGCGGCCGGACCATCACCGACCCCGGCTTCCTGCGGGCGTACGTGGAGTCGTCCGACGACGAGTCCGCCGAGGCCGACGACGCCGAGCGCAAGCTGCCGGTGCTGGTCAAGGATCAGAAGCTGACCGAGGAGGGCCTGGAGGCCGTCGGCCACACCACCCAGCCGCCCGCCCGCTACACCGAGGCGTCGCTGGTCAAGGCCCTCGAAGAGCTGGGCATCGGCCGCCCGTCCACGTACTCGTCGATCATGCAGACGATCCAGGACCGCGGCTACGTCATCAAGCGCGGCCAGGCGCTGATCCCGACCTTCGTCGCGTTCGCCGTGATCGGGCTGCTGGAGCAGCACTACCCGCGGCTGGTCGACTACGGCTTCACCGCGGCGATGGAGGACCAGCTCGACCAGATCGCGGGCGGCGACGCCACCGCGCTGGAGTTCCTGACCTCTTTCTACTTCGGCTCGCCGAGCGCCGAGGTGGGCAGCGTCGCGCAGGCCGGCGGCCTGAAGAAGCTGGTCACCGAGCACCTGGGCGAGATCGACGCGCGCAGCATCAACTCGATCAAGCTGTTCACCGACGACCAGGGCCGCGACGTGGTGGTCCGGGTCGGCAAGTTCGGCCCGTACCTGCAGCGCGGCGCGCACGCCGGCAACGGCAAGGGCCCCGTCGCCGACGACGCGGACCCGGACGCCGAGACCGCGTCCGAGGGCGACCGCGTCTCGATCCCGGACGGCGTCGCGCCCGACGAGCTGACCCCGGAGAAGGTCGACGAGCTGTTCCTCGGCGGCGGCGGCGAGCGCAAGCTCGGCGAGCACCCGCAGACCGGCGAGCCGGTGGTGCTCAAGTCCGGCCGGTACGGCCCGTACGTGTCCAGCGGCGAGACCAACTCGTCCCTGCTCAAGACCCAGGCGCCGGACCAGTTGACGCTGGCCGACGCGCTCCGGCTGCTGTCGCTGCCCCGGCTGGTCGGCAAGGACGCCGAGGGCCAGGACATCTTCGCCAAGAACGGGCGGTACGGCCCGTACATCGAGCGCGAGGGCGACTCCCGGTCCCTGGAGAACGAGGAGCAGCTCTTCACGGTCACCCTGGAGCAGGCGCTGGCGCTGCTGGCCGCCCCGAAGCAGCGGGGCCGCCGCGCGGCGCAGCCCCCGCTGCGGGAGATGGGCGTCGACCCGCTCACCGACAAGCCGCTCGTCATCAAGGATGGCCGGTTCGGGCCGTACGTGACCGACGGCGAGTCCAACGCGTCGCTGCGGCGCGGGCAGACCCCGGAGAGCCTGACCATCGAGCAGGCGAGCGAGATGCTGTCGGAGAAGCGGGCGAAGGGTCCGGCTCCGAAAAAAACTCCGGCGAAGAAGGCGCCCGCGAAAAAGGCGACGGCGGCCAAGGCGACGAAGGCCACAAAGGCAGGAGCTGCGAAGAAGGCCACCACGGCCAAGGCGGCGACCGCGAAGAAGGCCGCCACGGGCGCTGCCAAGAGCGTGCCAAAGAAGGCTGCCGCGAAGAAGACAGCGGACTGACCGCTTACCGACCCTGCCCAGGGTCGTTGACCCTGGGTAGGGTGTCGATGCGAGCGTGGCGACCGGTTCGGTTCCCGGAACGTACGCCGCGGTGAGGAGCGGATCAGTGTCCACACCAGCTGTCAGTGCCGGGCCGTTGCGCCGGGTGCCGGTACAGGGGCGCAGTGTCGCGCGGGTGCAGCGCATGCTCGACGCGTGCGCTGAGTTGATCGACGAAGTCGGGTACGACGGGCTGAGCACGACGCTGCTCGCCGAGCGGGCCGGCGTCGCGATCGGGTCGGTCTACCAGTTCTTCCCGGACAAGCGGGCCATCGTGCAGGCGCTGACCCTGCGCAACGTCGAGGCGTACCTGGAGCGGCTGGCCGAGCGGATCCCCGCCGGCGAGCTGGCGCACTGGTGGGACGGCGTCGACGGGGCCATCGAGGAGTACATCGAGCTGCACCGCAGCGTGCCCGGCTTCCGGACGCTGCACTTCGGCGACGTGGTGGACGTGCACCTGATCGACCCGGAGCGCGACAACAACGCGGTCATCGCCGATCACCTCGCGGACCTGCTCATCCGCTTCCACAACGCGCCGGACTCGCGGGAGCTGCGCTTCGCGCTGACCGTCTCGGTCGAGGCCGCCGACGCGCTGATCAAGCTCGCGTTCCGCCGTCACCCGGACGGCGACGCCGCGGTGCTGGCAGAATCGAAGCGGCTCGTACGCGGCTACTTGCAGACCTTCGCTCTGACCTGAGCGGGCGTCAGGCCGTACCACTCCCTCGTTTTTGTGGCAAGTCTTCAGGGTCGAACCAGGGTCGGCCCTCGCCGGGGCAGGACTAGAGTGAAGCCGCAGGACGCCCGGGCGCTATTGCCATGGCCAAGGCACAGCGAGCACGCTGAGGCCAGGACGGGCAGTGACGCGGGGAGGGTACGGCCATCAGCACGCCATCGCAGGGAGCGGACGCCGCGCCGTTCCTGGCCGCCCAGGCGGATCTGACCGGCGGCGCCGAGCTGCGCGCGATCCTGCGTATCCGGCCGTTCCGCCGGCTCTGGCTGGTGCTCAGCGTGGCCTCGCTCGGTGACTGGCTGGGCCTGCTGGCCACGGCGACGTTCGCGTCCGCTCAGGTGTCCGGCAACGCCGCGAAGGGCCTGGCCTTCGGCTCGGTCATCGCGGTGCGCCTGCTGCCCGCGCTGGTGCTCGGCCCGCTGGCCGGCGTGATGGCCGACCGGTGGGACCGGCGGTACACGATGGTCATCTGTGACCTGCTGCGATTCGTGTTGTTCGCCACGATCCCGACCGTCGCGCTGTACTCTGCCGACGCCAAGATCACGGTCGGCTGGGCGGCCGCCGCGACGTTCCTCATCGAGGCGATCACGCTGATCTGGATCCCGGCGAAGGACGCCGCGGTCCCGAACCTGATCCCGCGGGCCCGGCTGGAGGCCGCGAACCAGCTCACCCTGATCACGACGTACGGCATCACGCCGGTGCTCGCCGCCGCGGTGCTGGCCGGGCTGAACCAGTTCTACCAGTGGCTGGAGCGCTCCGGCGTGACCGTCGCGGCCTGGGCCGCCCCGTCCAGCCTCGCCCTGTACTTCCTCGCCTTCTCCCGCCTGGCCAGCGCCCTGGTCGTGCTCTACGGCATCCGGGAGATCTCCGGCCACAACGGCGGTGTGCGCCAGGAGACCAGCATGGTGCGCCAGTTCATGGACGGGTGGCGCTTCATCGGCCAGACGCCCATGGTGCGCGGCCTGGTGCTGGGCATCCTGGGCGCGTTCGCGGCCGGCGGCGTGGTCATCGGCACCGGCCAGTTCTTCGCGCTGTCCCTCGGCGGCGGCGACGCCACGTTCGCCATCCTGTTCGCGGCGATCTTCATCGGCCTCGGGCTGGGTATCGCCCTGGGCCCGCGCCTGATCGGCGGCCTGTCCCGGCGGCGCTGGTTCTGCCTGAGCATCATGCTGGCCGGCGCGTCCGTGGCGCTGCTGTCGCTCGCCCCGCACCTGTCGCTGGCCGTCGTCGGCGCGCTGCTGGTCGGCTCCGGCGCGGGCATGGCCTTCCTGTCCGGCACCACGCTGCTCGGCGGCGAGGTCGACGACGAGGTGCGCGGCCGCGTCTTCGCGGTGGTGCAGACCGGCACCCGGGTGGTGCTGATGCTGGCCATCTCGCTGTCCGGCGTGCTCGTCGGCCTGGGCGGCTCGCACGACGTCGGCGGCACCGGCGTCCCGATCTCCTCGACCCGGGTGCTGCTGGCCGTCGCCGGAGTGCTGGGCGTCCTGGCCGGGTTCTGGGCGCTGCGCCAGATGGACGACAAGCCCGGCGTGCCGCTGCTGGCCGACCTGATCGGCTCGGTGCGCGGCCGCCCGCTGGGCCTGGCCGAGCCGGCGCCGCAGACCGGCGTGTTCATCGTCTTCGAGGGCGGCGAGGGCGCGGGCAAGTCCACCCAGATCGCGCAGCTCGCCCAGCGCCTGCTGGCCGACGGCCGCTCCGTCGTGGTGACCCGCGAGCCCGGGGCGACCGAGGTCGGCGCGCGCATCCGCCAGATGGTGCTCGACACCCACACCACCGGCTCCGGGCCGGTCGGCGCGAGCGCGCTGGCCCCGCGGGCCGAGGCGCTGCTCTACGCCGCCGACCGGGCCCACCACGTGTCGACCGTGGTGCGTCCCGCGCTGCGCCGGGGCGAGATCGTCATCTCCGACCGGTACGTGGACAGCTCCCTGGCCTACCAGGGGGCCGGGCGCACCCTGCCGGTCGACGAGATCTCCTGGCTGTCCACGTGGGCCACCGGCGGGCTCAAGCCCGACCTGGTGGTGCTGCTCGACATCGACCCGCAGACCGGCCTGGCCCGGGTCGGCCGGCGCGGCGAGGCCGACCGGCTGGAGCAGGAGTCGATCGAGTTCCACGAGCGGGTCCGGCACGGCTTCCTGGACCTGGCCGCCGACGATCCGGCCCGCTACCTGGTGCTCGACGGCGCCCGGGAGGAGCAGGAGCTGGCCGCGGAGGTCGCGATCCGGGTCGCGAAGCTGCTGCCGCCGCTGCCCGCCTCCGCCGACGGTGGCGGCGCCGCCGGCCGGGTTCCCGCGCCGGGTGAGCCGCCCGCCGCCGACGGCACGCCGGCCGAGTTACGGGCCACGCGGGCGTGAGCCGGGGCAGCGCGTGGACCGTGTCAGCGGGTCCCCGTACTGTCGGTGGGTGCGGCGAGCAGGTCACTGGACCCGACCGGTCTGCCGCGGCAGAGTGCGACGAGATGCCGGCCGACCATGGGGTCGTGTCGAGGTGAACGGGCGGGTGGCAGCGTGACGGACGTCTTCGACCAGCTCGTCGGTCAGCCCGAGGCCGCCGCGACACTGCGGGCCGCCGCCGCGGCGGGTGACGCGGTGCTGCGCGGCGAGGCCGTCGGCGCGGGTGCGATGACCCATGCCTGGCTGTTCACCGGCCCGCCGGGGTCCGGCCGCTCGGTCGCCGCCCGCTCGTTCGCGGCCGCGCTGCAGTGCACCGACCAGGCTGCGGGGCCCGGCTGCGGCCACTGCGCCGGCTGCCACACCACGCTCAGCGGCACCCACCCGGACGTGCGTTTCGTGGTGCCCGACGGGCTGAGCATCCCGGTCGCGCTGATGCGCGAGCTGGTGCTGCGCTCGGCCACCACCCCGGCCAACGGCCGCTGGCAGGTGCTGCTCATCGAGGACGCCGACCGGCTCACCGAGGCCGCCGGCAACGCGCTGCTCAAGGCGGTCGAGGAGCCGCCGGATCGGACGATCTTTCTGCTCTGCGCGCCCTCGGACCACCCCGACGACATCTCTGTCACCATCCGGTCGCGCTGCCGGGTGGTGCCGCTGCGCCAGCCGGCCGCCGAAGCGGTGAGCACGCTGCTGGTGGAGCGCGACGGCGTCGACCCGCGCACCGCCGCCTGGGTCGCCGCGGCCGCGCAGGGCCACGTCGGGCGGGCACGCCGGCTCGCCGGAGACGCCCAGGCACGCGACCGCCGGGCCGCGGTGCTGGCCGTGCCGCGCCAGCTCACCGGCGTGGGCGCCTGCTTCGACGCCGCGAGTGCGCTGATCGAGGCCGCCGAGGCGGAGGCCGCCGCCGCGGTCGCCGAGACCGACGCCGCCGAGCGGGCGGCACTGGAGACGGCGCTCGGCGCGGGCGGCACCGGCAAGGGCGCCGCAGGTGCGGCCCGGGGCATCGCCGGGCAGCTCAAGGACCTGGAGAAGCGGCAGAAGTCGCGGGCCACCCGGGCCCAGCGCGACGCCCTCGACCGCGCCCTGCTGGACCTGGCGGGCTTCTACCGGGACGTGCTCAACGCCCGCTGGGGCGGCCCGGTCTCACCCGTGCACGCGGACACCGCGGCGCTCGCCGAGGCCGCCGCCCAGCGCTGGACCGCCGAGAGCGCCCTCCGCCGCCTCGAATCGGTGCTCGCCTGCCGCACCGCCATCGACGCCAACGTCAAACCCCGCATCGCCGTCGAAGCCATGATGCTCGAACTCTGGCGCGGCTGACCGACTTATCCACAGGGGTTGTCCACAGGGGTGTCCTGGGTGGGGGATCTACCGGTACCGTTCTGGCGGTATCGATGCCGTCCATTGAGGAGCCGCCGCATGCCGCGGGAGATCGACGACGCCTGGGTCGAGGAGGCGATCGCGTCCTACCGGCGGATCGAGGAGCGGCAGGCCAGCCTCGCCCGCGCCCTGGCCGAGCTGGAGGTGACCGTGCACGACCCCGACAACCTGGTCGAAGTCGTGGTGGGCGGCGACGGCGCGGTGCGCAAGGTGGTGGTCACCGGCTCGCTCGACGGGCTGACCGGCCCGCAGCTGTCGCGGGCCATCCAGCAGGCGATCACGGCGGCGCACGACGCGGCGGCGTGGGCGCGGCGCAAGGTGTACGAGGAGACGTTCGGCGACTTCACGGCGCTCGGAGGTGCCCGGTGACGGACGAACTGGCAGATCGGCTCGACGGGCTCGCCGCCGACGTGGCGGGGCTCGCCCCGGCGCTGGATCGCACGGCGCCCGCCCCGGTGGCGGTCGACGTGCCGGGCCGCCTGTCGCGCCTGGCCGGCCGGGTCGACCACTGGCAGCGTACGGCCTGGTCCGGGCACCAGGACGCCGCCCGCCGCCTCGACCGGGAGCTCACCGAGCTGGCGCACGGCGTGCGCGCCGCCGGAAGCGCCTACCGGTTGACCGAACAGGACCGGGGCGGGCTGGTGTGATGGACGCGCTGCGGCAGCTGCAATCGAACACCGCCGGCCTGCTGGCGCAGGTCGACGAGAGCCTCGCCCGCTGGGGCGCGCCCGAGCAGCACCCGGTGTGGCCGCTGCTGCGGCGTACGGGCGCGCTGCCCGGTGACGCCGTGGCCGGGCTGGCGGGTTGGTCGCCGGAGCCGTGGCGGCAGCAGGCGGCGGCGCTGCGCGCGCATGCCGCGGTGGTGGCGGCCGTCGGCGTGGACCTGGGCAGGCTCCCGTCCTGGGACGGCCGGGCCGGGGACGCGTTCGCGGCCGCCCGGCGGCGGATCGGCGTGGACACCGCACACCGGGTCGACCGGATGCGGGCCGACGCGGCGCACCACGAGGAACTGGCCGACGTCCTGACGGCCGGACGGGCGTCCGCCGCCCGCGCGCTCGCCCGGGTCGCCGGCAGCGCGGAAGCAGTGTCCCTGGTCACCGGCATCACCATCGGAACCGGCCGAGGCTCCGCGACCGCGCCGGGCATGGGGGCCGGGCCGGGCTTCGGCCTCGGGGCGAGCGGGGACTTCGGGCTCGGGCCGGAGCCCGCCGCGCGGGCCCAGGCGGCCGCGACGATCGCGGCGGAGCTGCTGGCCGTGGTCGACACGCTGCTGGCGGAGCTGGAAGCGTTGGTGACCCGCGGCCCCGTGGTCGTGGAGACGACGGTGGTGGCGGCGGACGTCCCGTCCACCGCCACCACGTTGCGCGTCGAGCTGTAGATACGGCGTCAGCCCAGCAGGTCCTCCGGCCCGCCCGAGGTGCGGCGGCGGGTCAGCAGGAGCAGGAACCGGCCCGCCACGAACAGCAGGGTGCCGGTGCCCGCGATCAGGGCGATGCTCGTGCCCGTACGCGGCAGGCTGCAGCCGGGACCGCCGCAGCCGTCGTCGTCGTCATCGGTGCCGGAAGCCGGCGAGGGAGTGGCGCCGCCACCGCCGTTGCCGGGCCCGTTGGTGCTCGGCGAGGTCGACGGCCGTGCCGAAGGCCCGGTGGTCGGCGCGGTCCGGGCCGGGGCGGTCGCCGACGCCTTCAGCAGGCCGACACCCAGGTCGAGCACGGTGGCCGGCTTGCTGTTCGGGCGGCTCAGCGCCAGCACCTGGATGCGGATGCTCGCGGCCTGCGCGGTCGCGCCGCGGTCGGTGACCCGCTTCTCCAGCTCGCCGATGGAGATCTTCACGACGGCGAGTTCGCACAGCCCGGCGAGGTTGCCGCCGCTGCCGCTCAGCAGGCCGCCCAGGTCGGGCAGGCCGCCCAGCTCCGGCAGCGCGGGCAGGCCGGTGCCGCCGCCGCCCGAGCCGCCGAGGCCCTTGACGGTCTGCGTCAGGCTGCCCAGCGGGAGCCCGTCGAGCAGGCCGCCGAGCGGGTTCGCGTCGAGCAGCGGCAGGCCCTCGGCCTGGGCGCGTCGCTGCACGCCGCCGAGGTCGAGCGAGCCGAGCAGGCCACCGGCGGACGGGGCCGGGACCGCGAACTCGATCTCACGGTGTACGCCGGAAAGGGTCTTGGTGCCGATGCCGGGACCCGTGATCTTCAGGACCGGCGCGTCGTAGTCGACCACCGAGGTGGCCGCGCGGCCGGTGGCCAGCACGGTGAGCTTCGGCGGCTCCAGCACCTCGACGTCGATCGCGCCGCCGAGCAGCTCCAGGTCGGCCAGGCCGATCTCGGCCTGCGCGCCCGACGCGATGGTGCGCTCGTCCATCTTCACGGTCGCGGTCCGCGCCTCACCGGAGGCGTTGTGCGTGGCCTTCACCAGGGCGCCCCGCGAACCGGGCAGGATCGCGGCGTCGACCAGGGCGGCGTCCGCCTCGCCCGCGGGGCCGTCGGTCTTGCCGCAGGCCATGCCCTCGGCCCAGCGCGCGTGCGCGGTGAGGTCACCGGTGCCGGCCTTGACCAGCCCGAGGTCCACCGACAGCGCCCGGTTCTTCACCCCGGTCGCGTTCGTGGGCGGGGCCTGCTGGTACACCCGCCCGTCCAGCGGCCCGGTGGGCACCTGGAGGCCGAGCAGCTTCGCGTCGGCGTAGCGGGCCGCGGCGGAGCTGGTGACCCGGCTCGTGGCGGACATGCCGGCGTTGGCGGAGGCGATCGTCAGATCGGCCACCGTGGGCAGCTTCAACCCGAGCGGGCCCAGGTTCAGCACGCCCACCTTCAACAGGTCGGCACCGGCGCGCGCGGCGTATCCGGCGGGCCGGTCGCACACCCCGGCCGTGGCGGGCGCGGACAGGATCGTCAGTGAGCTGAGCGAGACAAGGGCGACCGTGCTGGCTGCGGCGAGATGGCGGCGCATGCTTCCTCCGGGGCGGACGGGTGCGCGGGGGTGCGCACCTACGTCGTGGCCCAACGAAGGCTTCTGGGCAGGGTTACGGGGGAATCCGAAGACCTATCCACATGAGCTAACGACGAATCAACCGAAAAGGTACGCAAGTAGATCTGTTTCTCCAGACGTCTTCCGCCGATCCCGGAGCGTCGCGGATCTCCGCAGATGCCCGGAACCGGGCTATCGTGTCCCGATGGGCATGCTCTGCGCGGTCACCTTCAACCGGTACGGGAAGCTGTACTACCTCGATCCCGGTGAGTTCCGGCCGCGGGTCGGCGACAAGGTGCTGGTCGCCACCGACGACGGCCCCGAGGTCGCCGACTGCGTGTGGGCGGCCGAGTGGAGCGACGAGGACACCACGGGCTTCCCGAAGGTTATCGGCATCGCCAGCCCCGACGACGTGACCCGCGACGAGCTGATCCGCCAGCGCAAGGCCGAGGCCCGCGTCGCCGCGAACCGGCTCATCCGCGAGCACCAGCTGCCCATGAAGGTCATCGCCGTGGACCACGTGCCCGGCGGCCCGGCCGACGGCGACGAACCCGGCCCGAGCCCGCGCACCACCGTCTACTTCACCGCCCCGCACCGGGTCGACTTCCGCTCGCTGGTCCGCGACCTCGGCGCGACCCTGCGCTGCCGGGTGGAGCTGCGCCAGCTGTCGGCCCGCGACTCGGCGAAGGTCCAGGGCGGCATCGGCTCGTGCGGCCGCGACCTGTGCTGCTCGACGTTCCTGACCGAGTTCGAGCCGGTCAGCATCCGCATGGCCAAGGAGCAGGACCTCCCGCTCAACCCGATGCGCATCTCGGGGGCGTGCGGGCGGCTCATGTGCTGCCTCAAGTACGAACACCCCATGTACCAGGACTTCCACGGCAACGCCCCGGCCATCGGCGAGCAGGTGAGCACGCCCGAAGGCGAGGGCCGCGTGGTCGGGCACTCGGTGCCGCGCGACGCGGTCGTCATCCGCCTGGCAGCGGACGGCTCCCGCACCGTCTGCCCGAAGGCGTCGGTGTGCGGGAGCCGCAAAGCTTACGAGGACCGCTACGCCGTGTGACTCGGATCCTCGGGGATCGCACGAGAGACGGGCTCCAGTCTGTCTCGTGAAAGCTGATCAGCTTCAAGCCGAGATGCTGGGGGCATGATGACCGGTGGCGAGACCTTCCGCGAGGCGTGGATCGCCGGGGTGCGCAAGCACTTCCCCGGTGAGCCCAAGCCGTCCTACGTCGCGCCGTGGGACGACACCCCCGACTGGGAACGTGCCAGTGCCGCCGCCGTCTACGAGCAGGTGGCGCTCCTGATCCGGCAGGGCGGCACCGACAAGCTCTCGCGTGAGCAGAAAGGCCGCTTCGTGGCCCTGTGCTGGATCGCCCAGATCTACCGGCACATCCCCGACCCCAAGCCCGCGTACGTCGCCGACTGGGAGCAGCTGCCCGAGTGGCAGCAGGAGACGGACGCCGACATCTTCGACCACATCGCCGTCACATCGGGGTGATGACGCGGCCCTGAACAGAGCGGCTCCCGCACCGTCTGCCCGAAGGCGTCGGATGCGGGAGCCGCGATCTGTCCGAGAATGACTACGCCGTGTGACTCGGGTCCTCGGCGTCGGAGGGCAGCACGGCCGGCGGGGCGGCGTGCTGCTTGGCCGGGCCGAGCGTGATGACCTCGTCCACCAGTCGCGGCTTGAGCGCCGTGGCCGGGCGGAACCAGGAGCCCGCCGCCTGCGGGACCCACTTCTTCGAGATCTTGTCGATGCCGACCACGTAGATGCTCAGCGTGCCGTCGGGGGCGAAGCGCATGCGCAGGAAGCTCTTGAAGTCCTCGATGCCCTGGCCGGCGTACAGCTCATTGACGTTGACCTTGAACGAGGCCGCGATCAGCAGGTAAAGCGAGACCAGTAGCGCCGCCGCGACCCCCGCCGGGGTCAGGTAGATCAGCACCGCCAGGGCCGCCTGCACCGCCGGCTTGTAGCCGTCGAACGGCAGCAGCCGCCACAGGGACAGACCCAGCACGCCCAGCGCGATGTGCGCACAGCCGTGCAAGGCGCCCAGCACCACCGGGGTTATCTTCGCCGCCGCCTCGGTGAGGCCGACCGAGAAGAACACGCACGAGAACATCACCAGCGCCGTCATCATGAAGATCGGCACGGTGAGGATGCGGCCCGCCGCGTTGTTCAACGCCAGCATCAGCATCGTGTGCATGATGCCGAGCATCGTGGCGAAGCCCGGGTTGCGCCACGGCAGCCGGGCGAACACCCCGCTGCCCAGCCAGCGTGAGCGCAGCTTCGTCGGGTACGTCTTCTGCAGCTTGTACGGCAGTCCGGTGCTCTGCCGGCGTACCTGCGAGTGCTTGGGCGGCACGGTGATCGCTTCGGGCAGGTGGTTGGTGGCCGCCATGTAGGCCCCGCCGCCACCGCAGGTGATGAGCTGCTGGCCGCTGTCGCTCTGCGCGTAGCGCGCGTAGTGGTGCAGGTCGCCGCTGACCATCAGCGCGACGCTCGCGCCGGTCGGGTCGATCACGGTGCGCAGGAAGTAGTCGATGGTGTCGTAGTAGAGCGGGTGCTCCTCGGACTGCACCCAGGCCGGCTGCGGGGTGACCAGGATGATCCGGTCACCTTCCTCGATGTTGGCGGCCACGCCCCGGAAGTACTCCAGCTGCGGGTCGTCCATGTAGGCCGCGCCCTGGGCGTCCAGCGCCAGCAGCCACCAGCGGTGCGGCAGCTGCAGCGCGAAGTACGAGCGGGTCTGCTTGGTGCGCCAGCCGCCGATGCGGGAACCCTCGCGCCGCGCGAACAGGCGCAGGAACGCGGTCAGGCCGTCGTACCAGTCGTGGTTGCCCGGCAGGGCGAACAGCGTCGGCCCGTTCTCGGCCGGGACCTGCGGCAGCGCGGCGCGGAACGGCCCTTCGAACCGGTCCTCGTACGCCTTGCCGCTGGCCGTCGGGTACACGGAGTCGCCCCCGAGCACCAGCACCCGGCCGCGGGGCAGTCGCTCACCGCTCGCCTCGATCTCTTCCTGAGCCATGAGGTAGGCGACCGAGTAGGTGGCGTTGAACCCGTCGCCGAGGTCGGCGACGTAATCCATCCACAACTCGTCGTCGTTCATGTGCTCGTCGTGGACCTTGGTGGGGAAGGCGTTCTGCAGCTCGCGTTTGTCCAGATAGGCGCCGAACTGTGCGGCGAACGCGACGCGTACGCCCGTGGCGGCGAGCTGCAGGGGGCTCAGCCAGGCCACCGGAGGTTGCGGGGTGAACCCGAGCTCGGCCGGTTCGAGTTTGCTCGGACGGTGCGTCCGGCCCGACACCGGCGTCGGGTCTGAGGGACTGCGCGGAGGGATCACGGTCACAGCAGCGCAGCCTAGTCCGCAGTGGAACGGGTCGCAGCGGCCCGATCGGGCAATCCGCACCGGCTGCCGCCAACCGGACACCCGCCGTCGCCTTCGAGTGGGCGACCAGCAATAGTTAGGTTAACCTAACTCCATGATGATCGTTGAGGGGAACGCCCCCACCACGCGCGCCGCCCGCTACCTCAAGCAGGTGCTGTCCCACTTCAGCCACAAGATCGACGTGGAGCTGGGCGAGGAGCACGGCAGTGCCCGCTTCGAGGCCGGCCGAGCCGAGCTGACCGCCACCGCCGAGGCCCTCGTGGTCCGGATCGAGGCCGAGGACGCCGAGCGGGCCGCCACCGTGCAGCGGGTGATCGTGAGCCACGCCGAGCGCTTCGGAGAGAAGGACGGGCTCAAGTTCGGGCAGTTCACGCCCGTCGGCGCGTGAAGATGTGACCCGCCGCCTACCCGTTGGCCGTGGGCGCATCTGATCGCGTATAGTGATGCGACGTTGCCGCCTTAGCTCAGTCGGTAGAGCGTGTTA
>NZ_BONI01000078.1 GCF_016862635.1 Catellatospora coxensis
AGCCTCTGAGACTGCCGCCGCAAGGAGATCACCACTCGCCACGGGTACTACCCGAGAAGCGTTGGCACACAAGGGGCAGGGCCGAATGCGGCACGTCCACATCAGACCGGTATTGTCAAGACCATGAAGCTTAACGATATTATCAAGATCGTCCTTGATTCTGTTCCGTCCGACTGGGCGATCCTGAACGGCCCCATCGGCCTTCAGACCTTGGCCGAGGTCGAGATCCGCGAGAACGGCCAGTACCAGCACCGCGTCGAGGTCCATGAGCACCACTCTCGCTGGGTCCTGCGGGAGGACGTGCAGATCGGGCTCGCTTTCGGGCTGCCCGCGCGTGACGGCCTGCGTTTCGAGGGCCTGGACGGAAAGTTCGTGCACCCGGAGATCAGCAGCGCCTACGCCTCGATTCTCTTCAACGGCCAGCCCGTCCACCAGGTCGAGCTCCTCATTGTTGACGGCGGTAGGGTGCGTCTTCCGATGCTGGACTACTTGACCTCCCCGGTCATGGGTCCCCACGGCGTCGAGGTGTTCGGCCTTTCTGCCACGACCCAGGAGTCCAAGATCGCCCAGCTTGTCGACGGTCTCAGCACAGGTGCTTCGGAGTTCGACGAGTACATGGAGCGGACCGCGATCGTCGTCGTACCGGACGAGGCGTAACCACCGCGCGTACGCTCGTCGCTCATTGCGGACGTGCCAGTAGCGTGCCAGAGCACGGTGCCACCGACGGTCACGTGCGGGCAGCAGAAGCGGTCCTCCCCGGTCGGGGTGGCAGGCGTTTCGGGCAAGCCGACCACGATCGGGCGGTCTTCCAAACTGACTACGCGAGTTCGATTCTCGTCGCCCGCTCCACACACGAAGGCCCAGGTGCTCGCACCCGGGCCTTCGTCGTGCCGGAGCACGGTCACGCGGCCGGCGGGCCGTCGTCGGCCACCGGACGGGAGGCGTACACGATGTCGCCGTGCCCGGCCCAGATCACCACGCCCGCGCGGTGCGCCCTGGCCCGCTCCGTGGCGGCGAGCAGGTTGCCGACCCGGAACCGGAGGTAGTCCTCCGACCGCCCCGCGGCGGCCGCCACGTCGGCCAGGTGCTTTCCGATGAGCTCGCAGTCGGCGACCAGCTCGTCGAGCCGCCCGAAGTCGACCCACACGTCCCCCTGGGACAGCCCGACCACCACCGTCGCGCCCAGGGCGCGCACCGCGGGCGAGCCCCAGAGGGTATGCCGGGTGTCGTCGTGCCCGACGAGGTCGGACTCCTCCGGCGGGGTGGTCAGGATGACGAGGTTGCCGGAATCGTTGCGCAGGTATACGTCGACCGAGATGCTCACCAGCGCAGCAGACCACACCCGTGGGTAGCGCTCCAATCACGACTCACGCCATAGAGCGACGTCCGTACGGGCCGCCGTATCTGTCCGGACGGTCCATACCAGAGCCCGCCCGGCGGGCGCTCAGGCGTTGCAGAGACGCCGGTGGGCGTTCTCGTCGGCGGCGGCGCTGCAGCGGTACGGCGAGCCGAGGATCTGGCGCAGGTGCTCGGTGAGCGGGATCAACTCGATCACCCCGGGGGCGAAGACCCGCACCCGGTAACCGTCGCCGACGCGGGGCAGTCCTTCGAGGCTGTCCGGCACGACCGTCGCGCCGTCGTCGCCGGTGTAGCGGAAGCCGGTGTAGACCAGATGGGGCGCGCCGGGGCTCAGGTCCAGCTTGAGCGTAGCGGTGGCCGTGCAGCGGACGGGGACGGAGATGCCGCGGCACGGACCGAGATCGATGCGCTCGGTGGCCTTGCCGTCGGGTTCGATGGTGAGCTCGGCGCCGTGCACGCGCCAGGTGCCGACGAACGGAGCGAGGCCGGGGATGACGGCCGCGGGCGTGGAGGCGGGAGTGCCGCTCGGCGTCGCCGGTGCGGCGAGCTGCGGCCCGGCCGCGACGACCGCGCCGGTCGCGTTCGCCGCCCCGCTCGTGGCGGGTTCGGCGAGCACCGCTCGGCCGAGTGCCACGCCGCCGCCGAGCAGCAGCACTGCGAGCGCCGCGGCCAGCGGATACCGCAGTCCCACCGCGCCCTCCCCACGTTCGCACGAACTCCCCCGGGTCAATCCACCCTAGTTCCGACCGATTCGCGGCATCCGACAAACGCAAAGATCGCCGCTTCCGGTCCGGATCCACGGTCGAACCGCGGATCGTGACCCGAAACGGCGATCTTCAGTCGGCAGGCGCCCGAACGGGCGGTCTCAGCCGGGAGCGGTCAGCGGACGCCGCGGAGGAAGTTCCAGGCGTCGACGACCCAGTCGATGAGGCGCAGGTACTGCACGCCGGCGATGACCAGGAACAGGCCGGTCACGGCGTGCGACAGCCAGGCGCTGCGCCGGGTCCGCCCCATGAGCTTCTCCAGCACCACGCCGCCGACCAGCCGGGACAGCGCGAACAGGCCGACCGCCACCACGAACACCAGGAACAGGGCCAGGGTGGCCGAGGCATGGTCGCTGTCGCCGCCCGCCGAGGCTGCCCACAGGCCCCAGGACACCAGCAGGAAGATCGCTCCGGCGACGCTCCACCGACCGCCCGCCTTGAGCTGGCGCATCCGCACGCCGAACGGCACGTCGGGACGCTTGAGGTGGCCCGAGGTGACGATCTGCCCCGGCGCGAGCGTCGGCTCGAAGGAGACCGTCTGCTCCACCGGGCGCTGGGCGGGCACCGCTGCCACACCCGTCTTGAAGTCCTTCTGGCCCGGGCCGGGCTGCTGGGTCTGCAACGCCTCGGTCGGGATCTCCTGCGTACGGTCGAAGCGCAGTTCCTGCGTCGGATCGGTCCCCTCAGTCACGCCCGACATGCTAGCCGCCTGGCACGACACCGCCAGCCGAGTATCGCCGCCGCCCGGGATCACCCGTTAGCCTGACGGGATGCAGGAATACGAGCGCCGTCGGCACCGTGGCCGCTCCGACGACGATGACGACCACGACCTCGAACGGGGCCTGCGCGGCCTGATCGGGCCCGGTGCGTCGCAGATCAGCCTGTCCGCGGCGCTGCGGGCGCGCGACGCCGCCCGGCCCACGGCCGACGACCTCGCCCGTGCCGAGGCCGAGCTGGAGATCGTCCGCCGTGGTTGGGTGCCGCGGGATCCGCTGCGCTGACGCCGCCGGAATCGCCCCGAAACAGTCGGGAATCCGTCAGTTGGGCAGCGGGGGGAGCTCGCCGGTCTTCTCGTACACGGCGACCTCCTCGATACGCCGGGCGTGCCGCTCGGCCTGCGAGAACGGGGTGCTGAGGAACGCCTCCACGATCGCGGTGGCCTCCTCCAGGGAGTGCTGGCGCGCGCCGATGCCGACGACGTTGGCGTCGTTGTGCTGGCGGCACAGGGTGGCCGTGTCGATGTTCCAGGCCAGCGCGGCGCGTACGCCCGCGATCTTGTTGGCGGCGATCTGCTCGCCGTTGCCGGAACCGCCGATCACCACGCCGAGGCTGCCCGGGTCGGTGACCACGCGGTGCCCGGCGTGCAGGCAGAACGAGGGGTAGTCGTCCTCGGCGTCGTAGGCGTGCGCGCCGACGTCGACCACGTCGTATCCCTTGGCCTGCAGCTCGGTGACCAGGTGGGCCTTCAGTTCGAAACCGGCGTGGTCCGCCGCGAGGTAAACGCGCATGGTCAAAGTCTGCCAGCCGGGCCGCGCGCCCGCGCAGCGACCCGCTCTTCCCACGACCGCGCCATAAGCACTGCTCAACGCAAGTGGAGCGTTAAGAAGGGCACCTTCTACATCGCATAGCGATGTGAAGGTGCCCTTCCTTCTCAGAGTTGGGCTACGACGAGGCCGGCGCGGGCCTTGGGGGTGAACCAGGTGCTCTTGCGGGGCATCTTCTGGCGGGCCAGGTTGACCTCGACGAAGTCGTCGACGGTGACGGGGGCGATGAGGACGGCCAGGGCGGCGCGGCCCGCGTCGACCTCGCCGGTCAGCCAGGAGGCCGGGTAGTCGCCGCCGACGTAGGTGATGCGCTTGTCGCCGGGCTCCAGGTCCAGGGCCTCGCCGAACAGGACGCGCTCGACCAGGGCGTGGTCGATGTTGTCCACGACGGAGCCGGCGGGGTCGCGGGGCAGGGTGACCGCGTAGGAGCGGCCGGCCGCGTAGAGGTGGATGACGCCGCCGGTGGCGGGCACGTCAGGGGTGCCCTCGGCGACCTGCGCGCCCGCCTTCTCCAGGCGGGTCAGCAGCTCCTCGACGGTGACGTCGAGCTTGTGCACCAGCCGGTTGTAGGGCTGGATCGCCACCGAGGCGGGCGTGGTCACCACGGCCAGGAAGCGCGCGAAGCCACCGGTCTGGGCGGCCAGGCTGCGGTGGTTGCCGTCGGCGACGACCAGGTCGCCGCCCCCCGCCAGCGCCACCAGCGCGTCGGCCTGCGGGCCCGCGGGCAACGGCCAGATCGCGTGGGTACGCCCCGACGGGTCCACGTCGGTCGCGGCCGGCTCGCCCGCCTGGGCGACCGCGTCGGCCAGCGCCGCGTGCAGCTCGTCGCCGCGCCCGGTCTGCAGCAGCAGCACCGGCGACAGCAGGTGCCCCAGCGCCTGGGCGAGCGCCACCCGCTCGCGCACCTTCTCCAGGAAGACGTCCTCGTTGCGGATCACCAGGCCGGGCTCGTCGGCGCTGGTGGAGATCTGGTCGGTGTCGACCATGCACCAGAGGCCGTACGCGGCCGAGCCGTCGGGGGCGGTGATCGCGTAGAGCACCACCACGTCCTGCGCGGAGCGGTAGGCCCCGGCGTCCTTGGCCTCGGCCAGCCGCGCCACCGCGTCGGGCAGCGCGTCGGCGAAGGACTTGCCCAGGCTGTCCGGGGCCCGGTGCGGCATCTCGACGGCGAGCGCGCTACGCGGGTTGGCGGTGATGATCTCGGTGATCTCGGCGTCGTCGGCGAACTCGTCGTAGTTCTGCGCGCCGGTGGCTCCCGTGGTGAGCCAGGCCGTGTGGATCGGGTGTACGACTGTCACGGCTGCTCACGCTACCGGCGTCCACCCGCTGGGACGGCGTGGCCCCGTGAGGCCACGCCGTGGCGTGCAGGCTCAGCGGCCGGCCGTGAACCCGGCCGGCGAGGCCCCGACCAGGACCGGCTCGGCGAGGAAAGCGGCGATCTCGGCGGGCAGGTTCGGCTGCCAGGTCGCCCACCGGCTCTCCTCGACGGTGAAGCACGAGCTGCCCAGGCTGTCCGCGACGGCCTGGGCGGGTGCGTCCAGGCGCCAGGGGTCCGCGGCGACGTCCGCCATGTCTGTTCTCCCGACTCGTCGGTGAAGCGGTGATGTGGTCCACTTCACCAACGAGCGGGCAGGCGGAAACGGTCGCCCCGGCGTGGTCGGCCGGTCGGCCGGACCTCAGTCGAAGATCGGGCCGAGGTCGCGGCTGCGCTTGAGCTCGTAGAAGCCGGGGATGCCGGCCACCAGCAGCACGCCGTCCCAGAGCCGGCCGGCGGCGTCGCCCTTCGGGGCGGGCGTCACGACGGGGCCGAAGAAGGCGATGCGCTCGCCGTCCGGGCCGGGCGCGTGGATCACGGGGGTGCCCACGTCGGTGCCGACCGGCTTCATACCCGCGTTGTGGCTCTCCACGAGCAGGTCGTCGTGCACCGTCTCGCCGGCGGCGGCGGCCAGCGCGGGGTCGAGGCCGGCGTCGGTCAGGGCGGCGGCGTACAGCTCCGGGCCCAGCTCCTGCTTGCCGAGGTGGATCCGGGTGCCCAGCGCGGTGTAGAGGTCGCGCAGCACGTGGTCGCCGTACTTGCGGGCGGCCGCGATGCAGACGCGCACCGGGCCCCAGCCCTTCTCCATCAGGGCCTGGTACTGCTCCGGCACGTCGCGGCCCTGGTTGAGCACGGACAGGCTCATCACGTGGAAGTCCACCTTCACCGGGCGGACCTTCTCGACCTCCAGCAGCCAGCGGGAGGTCATCCACGCCCAGGGGCAGATCGGGTCGAACCACATGCCGACCGAGGAGGGGGATTCGCTTACAGGGGTCATGTGGTGAATCATGACGCGGCGGTTTCACTCCGGCGCGTGACCTTAGCCACGCCTCTACGCCACAATGTGAAACAGTTACTTCGCGCCCTCACCCGGGACGTGATGAAAGACTGCTCTGGGCAGCGCCACTGCCCCCCATGCTGCTCACGACCGCAGCCGACAGGAGTTAACACGCCGTGACCGGTACGCGCAATCTCTCCCAGACCGAGGCCGCAGACAGGGCCCGGCTGCTGGACGTCAACTCGTATGACATCTCGCTGGACCTGACCGACGGGGCCGGCAACCCCGGCGACGGCACCTTCCGCAGCGTGACCACGGTGAAGTTCACCGCCACGCAACCGGGTGCGGGCACCTTCATCGAGGTCGCCGCGAGCAAGGTCCTGCGGGCCGAGCTGAACGGCGCCGCGCTGGACACCAGCGCCTGGACCGCCGAGACCGGCCTGGTGCTGCCGCAGCTCGCCGAGCAGAACACGCTCGTCGTCGAGGCCGACTTCCCGTTCTCGCAGCAGGGGCAGGGCCTGCACCGCGCGGTCGACCCCGCGGACAAGGAGGTCTACCTCTACAGCCAGTTCGAGACCGCGGACGCCCAGAAGGTCTTCGCCTGCTTCGACCAGCCCGACCTGAAGTCGGTCTACACCTGGCACGCCGTGGTGCCCAAGCACTGGAAGGTCGTCTCCAACGCGCCGATCGGCTCGGTCACCACCGAGGGCTTCGGCAAGACGGTCCACTTCGAGCAGTCGGCCCGCATGTCGACGTACGTGACCGCGCTGTGCGCCGGGCCGTACCACGAGGAGCGCACCACGCACGACGGCATCGACATGGGCGTGTACTGCCGCGCCTCGATGGCCGAGCACCTCGAGGCCGACGAGCTGTTCGAGATCACCAAGCAGGGCTTCGACTTCTTCCAGACCCAGTTCGGCGTGCGCTACCCGCTGCCGAAGTACGACCAGCTGTGGGTGCCCGAGTTCAACGCGGGCGCGATGGAGAACTTCGGCTGCGTCACCCACGCCGACGCGTCGTACATCTTCCGCAGCGAGGTCACCGACTTCGAGCGCGAGCAGCGCGCCAACACGATCCTGCACGAACTGGCCCACATGTGGTTCGGCGACCTGGTCACCATGCGCTGGTGGGACGACCTGTGGCTGAACGAGTCGTTCGCCGAGTGGGCGTCGCACTGGTGCAACGCCGAGGCGACCCGCTTCTCCGACGCCTGGACCACGTTCCTGTCGCTGCGCAAGAACTGGGGCTACGGCCAGGACCAGCTGTCCAGCACCCACCCGGTCTACTGCGACATGCCCGACGTGGACGCGGTCGAGGTCAACTTCGACGGCATCACGTACGCCAAGGGCGCCAGCGTGATCAAGCAGCTCGTGGCGTACGTCGGCATCGACGCGTTCGTCACCGGCCTGCGCTCGTACTTCAAGCAGCACGCCTGGGGCAACGCCACGTTCGGCGACCTGCTCTCGGCGCTGGAGGCCGCGTCCGGCCGCGAGCTGCGCGACTTCGCCGCCGCGTGGCTGGAGACCGCCCAGGTCAACACGCTGCGCCCGGTCGTGGAGATCGCCAAGGACGGCACCTACCGGCAGGTGACCGTGGTGCAGACCGCGCCGGAGAGCCACCCGACGCTGCGCCCGCACCACCTCGCCGTCGGCCTGTACGACCTGGTGGACGGCAGCCTGGTGCGCCGCGAGCGGATCGAGACCGACGTCGCGGGCGCGGAGACGGTGCTGGCCGAGCTGGCCGGCAAGAAGGCAGCCGACGTGCTGCTGCTCAACGACGACGACCTCACCTACACCAAGCTGCGCCTCGACGAGCGCTCGCTGGCGACCGTGGTCGGCAACCTGAGCGGCTTCGACTCGTCGCTGGCCCGCGCGCTGTGCTGGGCCGCCGCGTGGGACATGGTCCGCGACGCGGAGATGCCCGCCCGCGACTACGTCGCCCTGGTCACCAACGCGCTGCCGGGCGAGCGGGACATCAACCTCGTCACCGCCACGCTGCGGCAGGTCCAGCTGGTGCTCACCCAGTACGCCGACCCGGCCTGGGCGCCTACCGGCTGGGCGAAGCTGGCCGACACCGCCAAGGCGGCGCTGGCCGTCGCCGAGCCCGGCAGCGGCTTCCAGCTCGCCTGGTCGCGGGCCTACATCAGCGCCGCCCGCGGCAGCGCCGACCTGGCAGTGCTGCAGGGCTGGCTGACCGGCACCGGGGTGCCCGAGGGCATCACCATCGCCGGCGAGCTGCGCTGGCAGCTGGTGCAGTGCCTGGTGGCCAACGGCGGCGTCGACCCGTCGGTCATCCAGGCCGAGCACGACGCCGACCGCACCGCCTCCGGCGACATCGGCGCGGCCCTCGCGTACGCGCTGATCCCGACGCCGGAGAACAAGGCCGCGGTGTGGACCGAGCTGACCGGCCCGACGGCGCTGGCCAACTGGCGCAACCGGGCGCTGATCCAGGGCTTCCAGCACCCGGCCCAGACGGAGCTGACCGCGCCGTACACGCCGCGTTTCTTCGCCGAGGTCGCGGGCGTCTGGGCGGCCCGGGACAGCGAGCCCGCCCAGGAGTTCACGGTGCTGGCCTACCCGGTGCTCGACGTGTCGCCGCAGACGGTGTCGGCGGCCGAAGCGTGGCTGGCCGAGGAGGGCCACCCGGCCCCGCTGCGCCGCCTCATGGCCGAGGGCAACGACCGGGTGCTGCGCGCCCTCAAGGCCCGCGCCAAGGACGCCGCCTCATCCTGAGCAGGTATGCGAGAAGGGCCGGACGCGACGCGTCCGGCCCTTCTCGCATGACACTCAGGTCACAGGTTGTGCTTGCCCGCCAGCCCGGTGAGCTGGGCGAGGCCGCTGACGAGGCCGCCGGCCAGGTCACCGCCGCCGAACGAGGCCGCCATGGACAGCGCGGCCAGCTTGCAGTCGCGGTCCGACAGGCGCTTGCGGGCCTGCGAACCGGTCACGATCTCCAGCTGGCGCCGGGCCGGGTCGACGGCGATGAGCACCGACTCCGCCGGGTGGGCCAGCCGGGCGTGCAGCCGCTCGGCGCCCTCGCGCATCGGCTCCTCGACCTCCCCGACGTACGTGCTGAAGGTCAGGCCCGAGTTCTCGTCGGCCTTGCGCAGCGCGTCGTCGAGCCGCAGCAGCTGACGGGTCGTGAACGGCCCGTCGAGCACCGCCGTGCTGGACACGGCGTAGTGGTCACCAGCGGTCACTTGCGCCTCCTGTCACGTCCACGACCGGCGCGATGTCGCCGGCCGCGGTCAGCTCCGCGCGAGCGGCGGCGTCCAGGGCCGCGTGCTGCGCCTCCGGTCCGTCCGATTCGGGCCGGGCGAGGAACCACACCGGCGCGAACTCGTACGGCCGGCCGGGCCGGTACCGCTTGGCGTTGCGGCCGCCGGCCGCATAGACCAATGCAAAGATGATCGCGATCACCGCGAGCGGGATGCCCGCGTAGATCAGCAGATCGGATAGATCTGGCGTGGACACCGTGAAGCCCCCCGGCTCAGTCCGAATGAACGTCTCAACGCTAGCGGAGCGGACCCGGCCACCTGCTCAGGGGTGGTCGCGTGCCGCCTCAGTCACCCAGCCGCGACAGCTCGGCCAGCACCGTCGGCCAGGCCGCCGACAGCGGGTCGATGACCGCGAAGTGCGCCGCGCCGGGCACTGCGACGAGCCTGCTGCCGGGCTGCCCGACGGCGTACGACTCGGCCACGGTGATCGGCACGATCTCGTCCGACACCCCGTGGACCAGCACCGTCGGCCCCGGCGGGGCGGGCAGCCGGACCGGGTCGAGATCCTCGCGGGTCGATGCGTCCGCACCCAGGAAATCGACGACCGCGCCGCCGTCGAGTTCCAGCCGCTGCGCCAGCCGCAGGTCCGCGACCGGTGCCAGGGCCAGCGTACCGGCCTGCTGCGGCGCCGGGGCCGCGATCGCTGCCCACAGCACCAGGTGACCGCCGGCCGAGTGCCCGACGGTGACCACCCTTCCGTCATGTCCGCCCAGCTCACCGGGCACGACGGCGAGCGCCTCGGTGACGTCGCGCACAGTCGCGTCCGGGTCGCCGGGCACG
Source organism: Catellatospora coxensis (assembly GCF_016862635.1). GTDB lineage: Bacteria > Actinomycetota > Actinomycetes > Mycobacteriales > Micromonosporaceae > Catellatospora > Catellatospora coxensis. The sequence continues at coordinate 10,037 of NZ_BONI01000078.1, forward strand.
CGGCGGTACTCGATCGATGCCACGGTCCAGCCCGCGTCGCGGATCGCGGCCGCCATCGGGTGGGTGTGGGCACGGTCATACTCCGGCCGCCAGAAACCGCCGTGCACGATCACGACCAGCGGCCGGCGCGCGGCACGGGCGTCGCCGCGCCAGCCGTCGGCGACGTGCTCGACCCGCGGCCCGTAGCGCAGCGCGAGATCGGGCGCAGCCGCCTCGCGGGTGAGCACCGAACGGTCCTCGGTCATGCCCGCCCCTCGCGCCGCGCCCGGCCGGACTGCGCGGTTCGCGCGCCGCGCCCGCTCATGCCGCCCGCCCCAGGAAGGCCAGCGCGTTGCCGCCGAGCAGTTTGGCGCGCTGGGTGTCGGTGAGGAAGTCGGACTTGCGGACCACCGCGCCGACCGGGCGCTCGCCCAGCGGGTACGGGTAGTCGCTGCCCAGCAGCACCCGGTCCTCGCCCATCGTGTCCACCAGCAGCCGCAGCGCGGACGGGTCGAACACGACCGTGTCGACGGAGAAGCGGTGCGTGTAGTGGCTCGGCGGCAGCGCGGACTGGCCGCGCACCACGTCGCCGCGCCGGTGCCAGGCGTTGTCGGCCCGGCCCAGCCAGAACGGGAAGCTGCCGCCGCCGTGCGCGAAGCACAGCCGCAGCGACTCGGGAACCTGGTCGAACACCCCGCCGAGGATCATCGACAGCACCGACAGGTGGGTCTCGGCGGGCATGCCGGTGAGCCAGCGGGCCATCCACCGGTCCAGGCGCGGCCCGGTAGGCATGTCCCACGGGTGTACGAACACCGGTGCCCCGACCTGCGCGCAGTGCTGCAGGAACTGGACGATGCCGGCGTCGTCGAGGTCGCGGTCGCCGACGTGGTTGCCGATCTCGACCCCGACGTGCCCGTTGGCCAGGCACCGGTCCAGCTCGGCGCAGGCCAGGTCTGGGTCCTGCAGCGGCACCTGGCAGAACGGCACCAGCCGGTCTCCCCCGTCCGCGCAGACCGTCAGCGCCAGGTCGTTGAAGATCCGGGCGACCTTCATCGCCTGGTCGGCCGGGCGCTCGTACGAGAAGAACACCGGCGTCGGCGAGACGACCTGGACGTCCACGCCGTCGTCGGCCATGTCGGACAGCCGGGTCGGCGCGTCCCAGCACTGCGCGCCGATGGGCCGGAACTCCGTCTCCCCGATCATGATCATCGCGGCGCGCTCGGAGTCAACCCGCAGCCAGGGCCAGCCGTCGCCGCCGCACGCGCTCGACAGCTCCGGCCAGCCCTGCGGCACGACGTGGGTGTGCACGTCGACGACGGGGAACATCAGCCCTTCCCAGGGTGCAGCGTGCCGCAGTTGCCGCAGGTGCGGGCCTGCTCGCTGTCGTAGAACGCGGTGAACACCGGCGGCAGGTCGGCGACGATGTCGCGCACCTGCAGCTCCACCTCGTGCACGATCTCCTGGCAGTTCGGGCAGTACCAGCGGAACTTCTCCAGCGTGCCCTCCTCGCGGACCCGCTCCATGACCAGGCCGATCGAGCCGGCCTCGCGCTGCGGCGAGTGCGGGGTGAGCCGGGGCAGCATCCACATGTGCCCCTCCGGCACCGTGATCGTCCGCGGGCCGTCCGGCGTCATCACGTTGATCCGCAGGGTGCCCTTGATCTGGTAGAAGAACTCCTCGTACGGGTCCACGTGGAAGTCGGTGCGCTGGTTCGGGCCGCCGACCACCATCACGATGAAGTCGTCGCCGGTGGGGAACATCTGCTTGTTGCCGACCGGCGGCTTGAGCAGGTGCTGGTTCTCCTCGATCCAGCCGGGGAAGCTCACCGGCTCGGAAATCTCCGTCACTTCGGTCCTCCATCTGGGAGCAGGGCGACAGCCTGGATCTCGATCAGCAGGTGCGGGTGCGGGAGCTGGTGCACCGCGACCGTGGTGCGGGTGGGCCCGGTGGCGTCGAAGAACTCGCCGTACACCTCGTTGTACCCGCCGAAGTCGTTCATGTTGACCAGATACGTGGTGACCTGGACCAGGTCGGACAGGTCCGCGCCGACCGAGCGCAGGATGTCGCCGATGTTCTCGATCACCGCCCGGGTCTGCTCGCGGATGTCGAGGCTGGTCGTGCCCATCTCGTCGACCGACGCGCCTGCGATGCTGTTGTCCGGCCGCCGGCTCGACGTGCCGCTCACGAACGCGAACCCACCCGCCACCTTCACGTGCGGAAACCGCCCCCGCGGCGTCGCCTTCCCCGCCACCGTCTTCGCCCCGGTCATGCCGCCGCCTTCAGCGATGCGGTGCCGAGGCCTTCGACGACGGCGCGGACGTGAGCGCCAGGGGTCAGTGGCACGGCGGCGGTGGCGGCGCCGGCGAGGAAGATCCAGCCCGGCTCCAGGGCGAGGCCATAGCGGGCGGTCAGGGCGCGGCCCTCGGTGAGCGCGCGGCGCGGGTCGCCGAGGATGGCCGCGGTAGAGCCCGCCTGGACGACCTTGCCGTCGACCTCCAGCAGCACGCCCAGGTTGTCCACGCCCGCCGGGACAGGCTGCCACGGGCCGACCACGAAAGCCGCGCCGGAGGTGTTGTCGGCGACGACGTCGGGGTGGGTGAACTGGAAGTCGGCGTACCGTGAGTCGATGATCTCCAGGGCCGGGGCGGCCGCGGCGATGCCGTTCTCGCCGAGCAGGAACGCGATCTCCGGCTCGATCCGCGGGTGGATGAAACCGTCCAGGCTGAGCTGCCCGCCGTCGGGCACGGCCATCGCGTCGGTGAGCCGTCCCCAGATCACCTCGTGCACGCCGACCTGCGCCATCTTGGCCCGGCTGGTCAGCCCCATCTTGATGCCGACCAGGCGCTGACCCCGGTCGAGGCGGCGCGCGATCAGCGCCTCCTGGACGGCGTAGGCGCCGTCGACGTCCAGCTCGTTGGCCAGCGTGAGCTGCGGGATCGCGGTGGCGTTGACCGCCGCGTCGTCCAGCAGCGCGGCCAGTTCGGTGACAGTCATGCCCGGTCTCCGCTCCGCGCGGCGCGGACCGGCCCGCGCCCGATGGTCTGCTCGTTCATGCGCTCTCCCCCACCGCGGCGCGCTCGGCGTCGCGGACCAGGTCCAGGGCGACGTCCACGATCATGTCCTCCTGGCCGCCGACCATGCGGCGGCGGCCCAGCTCGACCAGGATCGAGCGCACGTCCACGCCGTACTTCGCCGAGGCCCGCTCGGCGTGGCGCAGGAAGCTGGAGTAGACGCCCGCGTACCCGAGCGACAGGGTCTCCCGGTCGACCTGCACCGGCCGGTCCTGCAGCGGGCGGACGACGTCGTCGGCGGCGTCCATCAGCGCGAACACGTCGCAGCCGTGCTCCCAGCCCATCAGCTCGGCGGTCGCCACGAACACCTCCAGCGGCGCGTTGCCCGCGCCCGCGCCCATGCCGGCCAGGCTCGCGTCGACGCGCACCGGCACGCCGGGACGGTCGCCGTGCTCGACGGCGACGACGCTGTTGGCGACGCCGAGTGACAGGTTGTGGTGGGCGTGGATGCCGACCTGGGTGTTCTCGTCCAGCACCTGCCGGTAGGCGTCGACGCGCTCGGCGACGTCGCGCATCAGCAGGCGGCCCCCGGAGTCGGTGACGTAGACGCAGTGCGCGCCGTACGACTCCATGAGTTTGGCCTGCTTCGCCAGGCCCGCCGGGTCGTTCATGTGGGACATCATCAGGAAGCCGGAGACGTCCATGCCGTTGTCGCGCGCCCAGCCGATGTGCTGGGCGGAGATGTCGGCCTCGGTGCAGTGCGTGGCGATGCGCACGCTGGTCACGCCGAGGTCGCGGGCGGCCTTCAGGTCGGCGATGGTGCCGATGCCGGGCAGCAGCAGCGTGGTCAGCTTCGACCGGGTCATCACCTCGGCAGCCGCGGCGATCCACTCGGCGTCGGTGGCCGCGCCGTGGCCGTAGTTGACGCTGGAGCCGGCCAGGCCGTCGCCGTGCGCCACCTCGATCGCGGCCACCCCCGCCGCGTCCAGCGCCGCCGCGATCCGCCGCACCTGGTCCACGGTGTATCGGTGCCCGATGGCGTGCATGCCGTCGCGCAGGGTCACGTCCTGTACGTAGATCTCCGTCATGCCGCCACCTCCGCGCGCTTGCCGACCAGGCGCTCCGCGGTACGCAGCGCGGCCGAGGTCATGATGTCCAGGTTCCCGGCGTACTCGGGCAGGTAGTGCCCCGCCCCGGAGACCTCCAGGAACACCGACACCTGCAGCGCCGGCTCGGCGAGCATCGGCACGCTCACCCGGTCGAACTGCACCTTCTGCTTCAGCCGGTAGCCGGGCACGTAACCCTGCACCTGCTTGACCATGTCCTCGATCGACGACTCGATCGCGGCCCGGTCGGCGTCGGCGTCGGCGCAGAGGCAGTACACGGTGTCGCGCATGAGCAGCGGCGGCTCGGCCGGGTTCAGCACGATGATCGCCTTGCCGCGTCCCGCGCCGCCGACGACCTCGATGGCCCGCGCCGTGGTCTCGGTGAACTCGTCGATGTTGGCCCGGGTGCCGGGGCCCGCCGAGCGGGAGGCGATGGACGCGACGATCTCCCCGTACGCCACCGGCGTCACCGCGCTGACCGCCGCGACGATCGGCACGGTGGCCTGCCCGCCGCAGGTCACCATGTTCACGTTGGGCTGGTCGAGGTGCTCGTCCAGGTTGACCGTGGGCACGACGTACGGCCCGATCGCCGCCGGGGTCAGATCGACCACGACCTTGCCGTGCGCCCGCAGCACCTCGGCGTTGCGCCGGTGCGCCCCCGCCGACGTGGCGTCGAACACCACCTCGACCTCGGCGAACTCCGGCATCGCCACCAGCCCGTCCACGCCCTCGGCGGTCGTCGCCACCCCGAGCCGCGCGGCCCGCGCCAGCCCGTCCGACTCCGGATCGATCCCGACCATCGCCACCATCCGCAGCGACTCCGACAACCGCAACACCTTGATCATCAGATCGGTCCCGATGTTCCCCGACCCGATCACCGCCACCCCGGCCCTCACCACACCCACCGCTCTTCTTTCGCGTTGATCATGAACTTATGGCACGGGTCGGCGGCGTGTCGCGTGAACAACTTCATGATCAACGCTGCTGCCTCGCCACGCCGCGGCCTGCCGGCCATCTGCCTCACCCGGCCAGGCCGGAGAAGCGGGTGCGGACCGAGCCGAGGCCGGAGATCCGGGCCTCGTAGGCGGCACCCGGGGTGACCGGGACCATCGGGCCCAGGGCACCGGAGAGGATCACGTCGCCCGCGCGCAGCGGGGTGCCGGCGGCCGCCATGGTCTGGGCGAGCCAGGCGACGGCGTGCAGGGGGTGGCCGAGGCAGGCCGCGCCCGCGCCGACGGAGACCGGCTCGCCCTCGTGCTCCAGGACCATGCCGCACAGGCGCAGGTCCACGTCCGCCAGCGCCACCGGGCGGTCGCCGAGCACGAACATGGCGCTGGAGGCGTTGTCGGCGACCGTGTCCACGATGGAGATGTCCCAGTTCGCGATGCGCGAGCCGACGATCTCGATCGCGGGCAGCAGGTGGTCGGTCGCGCGCATCACGTCGGCGACGGTGACCTGCTCGTACGGCAGGTCCCGGCCGAGCACGAAGGCGACCTCCGCCTCCACCTTCGGCTGCAGGATGCGGGTCACGTCGACCTCGGCCCCGTCGAAGGCGGCCATGTCGGCGAACAGCACCCCGAAGTCGGGCTGGTCGACGCCGAGCTGCCGCTGCACCGCCGGGTTGGTCAGGCCGATCTTCGCCCCGACGATGCGGCGACCGGCGGCGACGGCCTGCTCGGTCATCGCACGCTGCACGGCGTACGCCGTGGCCACGTCCCCGACCGGCAGCAGCCGCTCGCGCAGCGGGGCACACGGGGTGCGGGTCTCCTGCGCCTCGCGCAGCAGCCGCACCGCCTCGTCGACGGCGCCGGTGGGGAGTCCTGGGTGGTCCGCCGTCCAGGCGGTCCGCCCGGACGAGTCACTGGCGGGTTCCTTGGTCATGCTCACCTCTCCGGTCGTGGCCGCCCCGGTCACGACAGGTCCACGCAGACGTTGGTCAGTTCCGAGTAGAAGGCCAGCGAGTGCACGCCGCCCTCACGCCCCACCCCGGAGGCCTTCACCCCGCCGAACGGGGTACGCAGGTCACGCAGGAACCAGGTGTTCACCCAGACCAGCCCGGCGTCCAGGCGCGCCCCGGCCCGGTGCGCCCGGCCCACGTCCCGGGTCCACACCGTGCTCGCCAGCCCGTACGCGCTGTCGTTGGCCAGCGTGTACGCCTCGTCCTCGTCGTCGAACGGCATGAGGCTGCACACCGGCCCGAAGATCTCCTCGCGGTTGACCCGGGCGTCCTGGGCCAGCCCGGTCAGCACGGTCGGCTGCACGTACGCGCCGCCGTCGCGGGCGTCGCCGAAGCTCGGCACCCCGCCTCCGGCCAGCACGGTCGCGCCCTCGGCGCGGGCCAGGTCGTAGTAGCCGAGCACCTTGTCCCGGTGCTGCCGCGAGATCAGCGGCATGTTCACCGTCGCCTCCTCGTGCGGCCAGCCGAAGGCCAGCTCGGAGGCCTGCTTGGCGAGCCGGTCGGCGAACTCGTCGAAGATCGAGCGGTGCACGTACAGCCGCTCGGTGCACAGGCAGACCTGGCCGCCGTTGGTGAAACTGGACCGCACCGAGCCGGCCACGGCCGCGTCCAGGTCGGCGTCCGGGAAGACCAGGCCGGCGTTCTTACCGCCCAGCTCGAACGAGACCGCCTTCACCCCGTCGGCCGCCGCGCGCATGATCGCGCTGCCCGTGGCCGATTCGCCGGTGAACGTGATCGCGTCCACGCCCGGGTGCTTGGTCAGGAACTCGCCGGCCGAGTCCGGGCCGAAGCCGTGGACGAGGTTGAACACGCCCTCGGGCACACCCGCCGCGGCCATCACCTCGGCCAGCAGCGTCGCCGAGGACGGGGTCTCCTCCGACGGCTTCACGATCACCGCGTTACCGCAGGCCAGGGCCGGAGCGAGCTTCCAGGTGAGCAGCAGCAGCGGCAGGTTCCAGGGCACGATGATCGCTACGACGCCGACGGGTTTGCGTACCGCGTAGTTCAGGGCCCGACCGCCGGTCGCGGTCGTGGTCATGAAGGATTCGGTGGGCGCGGTCGCGACGATGTCGGCGAAGGCCCGGAAGTTGGCCGCGCCGCGCGCGATGTCGAGGGTACGCGCCTGCGAGATGCTCTTGCCGGTGTCCGCGACCTCGGCCGTGACCAGGTCGTCGAAGCGCCGCTCCAGCTCGTCGGCGACCCGGCGGAGCACCGCCGCGCGCTCGCCCTCGCTCATCCGCCCCCAGGGCCCGTGCAGGGCCCTGCGGGCGGCGGCGACGGCCGCGTCGACGGTCGACGCGTCCGCCTCGGCGACGTCGAAGACCTTCTCGCCGGTCACCGGCGACACCTTCGCGAACGTCCGGCCCGTCGCGACGAACTCCCCGCCGACGAAGTTGCGCAGCAGCCCCGGCTCACCCGCCGGGCGGCCGGTCATGAGGATGGGATCCCAGTTCATCGGCCCATGCCCTTCCGGAAAGCGATCGCGGCCAGCGCGCCCACGGCCAGCACCGCCGCGCCCGCCGCCGCGGCGAGCAGCCACTGCTGCTTGCGCACCCGCTGCTGCACCTGCGCGTACGGCGTGGTCGAGAACGACACCAGTTCGTAGCGTGACACGTACCGGCCGGGCAGCGCCCGCTCCAGCGCGTGCTCGACCTTCTTCTGCGCCTGGAACACCGGGGAGGCGACCTTGTCGCGCATCTCCACGAAGTTGTCCAGCGCCATCCGCGCGATCGCCTCGGTGTTCTCCCGGCGGCGCGCCTCGAACTCGGGCAGCGCCCGGTCCCAGTCGTCGCCGGTCTCGTCGAGGATGCGGTCCAGCTCGACGACGTCCTCGAAGGCGCAGTTCGCGCCCTGGCCGTAGAACGGCACGATGGCGTGCGCGGCGTCGCCGAGCAGGCCCACCCGGCCGTACGCGTGCCACGGGCTGCACCGCACCGTGCCCAGCACGCCGACCGGGTTGTGCAGGTAGTCGTCGACCAGGTTCGGGGCCAGCTCGATCACGTCGGGGTACACCGCGGCGAAATGCTTCTCGATCGCGGCGGGACTGCTCAGCGACGCGAACGCGTTGGTGCCGCCGGTCGGCCAGAACAGGGTGCAGGTGAAGGAGCGGTCCGGGTTCGGCAGCGCGATCATCATCGACGCGCCGCGCGGCCAGATGTGCAGCGCGCCCGGGTCCATCGCGAACTCGCCGTCGCGGGCCGGGATGGTCAGCTCCTTGTACCCGTGCTCCAGGAAGTCCAGGCTCTCGGTCAGGCCGGTGTGCGCGAGCAGCTGCCCGCGTACCGCCGAGCTGAAGCCGTCGGTGCCGATGACCACGTCGGCCTGCGCGGTCTCCTCCCGCCCGTCGACGGAGAAGGTCATCGCGCCCGTCTTCGGGTCCAGGCCGGTCAGGCGGTGGTCGAAGTACGCGGTCACGTTCGGCAGCGCGGTGGCCGCCTCCAGCAGGGCGTTGTTCAGCGCGCCGCGGCTGATCGAGTTGATCGCCCGCTCGCCGTCGCTGCTGTACGGCTGGAAGCCCGGCTCGCCCTCGACCGGGTGGATCATCCGCCCGCGCATCGGCAGCGCGTCGGCCATCACCGAGCGGTCCAGGCCGATCCGGCGCAGCGCGTCCAGCCCGCGCTCGGACAGCGCCAGGTTGATCGAGCGCCCGCGCTCGACCTTGCCGGTACGCGGGTCCGGGCGGCGCTCGTACATCGTCACCGTGTACCCGCGCCGGGCCAGATAGCAGGTCAGCAGGCTGCCCGCGAGCCCGGCTCCGACTACGGCGACGGTCTTGTCCTTGGTCATGCCTTCTCCTCGCTGCGCTCGTCGGCGGCATGACTGCCGGTCCGCATGATTCGCTCGCTGCGCTCGCTCATGCCCTCTCCTCGCTGCGCGGGAAGATCGCGGTGAGCGCCTGGGCGACCCGCCAGCAGTCGTGATAGGTCGAGTACAGGGGCACCGGTGCGAAGCGCACGATGTCGGGCTGGCGCGCGTCGGCGATGACGCCGTGCTCGTGGCGCAGCCGCCGGGCCAGCTCGTTCGCGCCCAGCTCGGTGGTCCGCACGGACAGCTGGCAGCCACGGCGCCGGGGGTCACGCGGCGTGACCTGCTGCAGCGGCCGGCCCGGCAGCACCTCGTCGAGCAGGCTCTCCAGGTACGCCGTCAGCCGCAGGCTGCGCTCGCGCAGCACGTCCATGCCGACCTTGTCGAACAGGTCCAGGGAGGTCCGCACCGGGCCCATCGCGAAGATCGGCGGGTTGGAGATCTGCCACGCCTCGACGGTGGCCGGCGGGCGGGAGGTCGGCGTCATCTCGAACCGGGTCGCCGCCTCGGTGCTCCACCAGCCCTCGAACCGGGGCAGGTCGGGGTCGCCCAGGTGGCGCTCGTGCACGAACACGCCGGCCAGCGCGCCGGGGCCGGAGTTCAGATACTTGTACGAGCACCAGGCGGCGAAGTCGACGCCCCACTCGTGCAGCCGCAGCGGCACGTTGCCCGCCGCGTGGGCGAGGTCCCAGCCGACGACCGCGCCCGCGGCCCGGCCCGCCGCGGTGATCGCCGGGAGGTCCATCAGCTCACCGGTGAGGAAGTTGACCCCGCCGAGCATGACCAGGGCGACCGTGTCGCCCTCGTCGCGCAGGAACGCGAGCACGTCCTCGGTGCGCAGGCAGTCCTCCCCGGCGCGCGGGCGCAGGCGTACCACGGTGGTGTCGGGGTCCAGGCCGTGGAAGCGGGCCTGGCTGCGCACCGCGTAGCTGTCGGACGGGAACGCCGCGTCCTCGATCACGATGCGGGTGCGCGCCCCCGCCGGCCGGTAGAACGACACCATCAGCAGGTGCAGGTTGACCGTCAGCGAGTTCATCACCACGGCTTCGGCCGGCAGCGCCCCGACCAGCCGCGCGGCCTGCTCGGTCAGCAGCTCGTGGTACGGCAGCCACGGCCGGGCGGCCTCCAGGTGCCCCTCCACCCCGAGCCGTGCCCAGGCGTCGAGGTCGCCCAGCAGCTCCTCCCGGGTGGCCCGGGGCTGCAACCCGAGCGAGTTCCCGGCCATGTAGGCGGTCTCCGGGTACGCCCCGCCCTCGGCGGGCGGCACCAGGAAGAGGTCACGATGGCCGGGGTCGGCCTGGTCCCGACGCAACGCGTCTTGCTCAGTGAACGTCATGCTGCTCTCGCTGGATGTCTCGACAGATGTCCCTGATCATGAGGTTATGGCACCGACACGCCGTCGAACCGTGCCATAAGTTCATGATCAGCGCTTACATGGCGGTGCGGGCGGACCAGAGTTCGGGGAAGACGGTGCGGGACATGCTGCGCTGGAGCCAGGCGTACCCGTTGGAGCCGCCGCTGCCGACCTTCGCGCCCATGGTGCGGGCCACGGCCTTGAGGTGCTTGTAGCGCCAGTCGTCGAAACGCTCGGCGACGTCGGTCAGCGCCTCGCCGAGCAGCCGGAGGTGGTTGTCCGGGCCCTGGTCGGCGTAGATGCGCACCCAGGCGGCCTCGACGGCCGGGTGTGCCTCGTGCTCGGTGGCGAAGTCGCGGGTCAGCAGGTCGGCGGGCAGGTCGAAGCCCTGGCGGGCGAGCAGCGCGATCACGTCGTCCCAGACGCTCGCGCCGTGCAGGGTGGCCAGCAGGTCGTGGTAGACCTCGTCCTGGCGCTTGAACGGCCGGATCAGCGACTCGGTCTTCAGGCCGAGCAGGAACTCCAGGTGCCGGTACATCGCCGACTGGAAGCCCGAGCCCTCGCCGAGCAGGTTGCGGAACCGGTTGAAGTCGGCCGGGGTCATCCAGTGCAGCGCGTTCCAGGCGGCGTTGAGCCCGTCCAGGTGCAGCACGGTGCGGCGCAGCGGGGCGAGCGCGCCGTACACGTCGTCCTCGGCCAGCAGCCGCTGCGTCTCGCGCAGCTCGAAGCGGACCAGGCCGAAGTACAGCTCCATCACCTGGCTGATCATGAGGAAGGACATCTCGCCCGGGTCCTTGCTCAGCGTCTGCTGCAGCGTATGCAGGGTGCTCGCGTGCACGTACGCGTCGTACGGCGTGCGCTGGGCGAACTCCAGCGTCGGCTCACCGCCGTTGGCTTCGGCGCGCTCGGCGCGCTCGGCCGCGGTCGCCGGGCGTACGGCAGCGTTCGTCGTCGATGGAGCGGTCACGCGTTCCTCCAGGTGCTCTGGTCAACGTCATGATGTCTCCGTGAGCCCCCGCGACGGAATGCCGAATCAACGGCGCTCGGGGCGATCGGCTTAACGTTCATACTGGGGTCGGGGCGTTTCGTTTACGAAGGGAAAGCGCGTCGTGGACGACATGGATTGGGCGCTGCTGCGCGAGCTGCAGGAGGACGCCCGGCTGTCCTTCAGCGAGCTGTCCCGGCGGGTGCACCTGTCCCCGCCGGCGGTCGCCGAACGGGTGCGGCGGCTGGAGGAGTCCGGCGTGATCACCGGCTACCGCGCCCACGTGGACCTGACCGCGGCCGGGCGGCCGGTCGTCGCACTGATCCAGATGTCCTGCTACGGCGCGGGCTGCATCCTCCGCGACCCCTCGGTGGCGTCGTGGCCGGAGATCCTGGAGATCCACCGCATCACCGGCGACGCCTGCAGCATCCTCAAGGTCGCCGCGACCTCCATGGACGCTTTCGAGGCCCTGATCGACCGCCTGGCCCCCCACGGCCGCCCCTCCAGCACCCTCATCCTCTCCACCCCCCTCGCCTGGCGCCCCCTCACCCCACCCTCCTGACCCACCCCCACCCGCCCCACCCCCTCGGTCGCAACTCTTGAAGAGTCGCGGCCACCGGGGGTCCCCGAGGCCGCGACTCTTCAAGAGTTGCGGCAGGGTGAGGGCGAGTGGGTGCCCGGTTCGGGGCTTTTTCACGTTTAGCGAGGTGGTGGGTTGGGGTCGGATGAGAGGATTTGCGGTAGCCCGGGGTGATCGGGTGGTGAAGAGCGATTTGGGGGAAACATGCGGTCTGCTCTCCGGGTGGCGGCCGGCGCCGTGGCGCTGGTCGTCGCGGCGCTCACCGCGCCCGCGCCCGCGCACGCCGAGGGTGTCTTCGTCGAGGTCAACCCGAGCACCATCCAGGCCGGTTTCCAGGTCGCGATCCGGGCCAGCTGCGGTGACGCGCTGAACAACGCGAAGGTGCACTCCGACGCGTTCGGCACGGTCACCGTCGAGCCGGTCAACGTGTACCTGATCGCGGCCGCGACGGTGCCGGAGAACAAGAAGGCGGGCGGCTACAACGTGAAGCTGACCTGCCCGAGCCGGCAGACCGCGACCACCACGCTGTGGGTGGTCAACCACGACAGCCCGCAGCGCGGCCCGAACACCGGCGGCGGCGCGCTGGCCGGGGACGGCGGCACGACGCTGATCGGCGCGGGCGCCGCGGCGATGGGCCTGGGCCTGGGCGTGCTGCTGCTGTCGCGCCGGCGCGGGCGCAACCCGCTGACCCCCGCCTGACGCCGTGCTGCGCCGCCTGCGCGGCCCGCTGGCCGCGGTGCTGCTCCTGGTCGGGTTGTTCAGCCTCGGTATCGGCCTGGGCAAGGCCGGCGGGTTCTCGCTCGCCGAGCTGTTCCGGGGTCCCGGCAAGGCCCCGCCGGGCGAGTTCCCGGTGCTGGGCCCGAGCCGGCCGCTGCGCATCCAGATCCCCGCGATCAAGGTCAAGGCGTACATCCACGGGGTGGGGCTGGACGAGCGCGGCGCGATCGACACCCCGTCGCTGCTGCTGCGCAACGAGGCGGGCTGGTTCGACGACGGGCCGTCGCCCGGCCAGTACGGACCGGCGATCATCGTCGGGCACGTGGACACCAAGGACTCCCCCGGTGTCTTCCACCGCCTCAACGAGCTGAAGCCCGGCGCGAAGATCGAGATCACGCGCCGGGACAACAAGGTCACCGTGTTCGAGGTCAACACGGTGGAGCGGTTCAGCAAGCAGAGCCTGCCCGTCGACCGGATCTACCACGACTACACCCGGCCCGGATTACGGCTGATCACCTGCGGGGGCCGCTGGGTGGGCGGCGAGCTGGGCTACGCCGACAACATCGTGGTGTTCGCGAGCCTGGTCAGCACGCACAAGGCCTGACCCTCAGGCGGTCTCCAGCCACTGCGCCCAGCGCGGGTCCGGGGTGCGGTGGCCGAGCACCCGCCAGACCGCGCCGTGCGGCACGGTGGGCTTCATGGGAAGACGCCAGCCGAGGTCGGCCAGCGTCTTGTCGCCCTTGTGGTGGTTGCAGCGGGCGCAGGCGGCGACCACGTTGTCCCAGGCGTGCTGCCCGCCCTTGGAGCGCGGGTGCACGTGGTCGATGGTCTCGGCCGGACCCTGGCAGTAGACGCAGCGGCCGCCGTCGCGCGCGAAGATCGCGCGGCGGGACAGGCCGACCTGAGTGCGGTACGGCACACGCACGTACCGGGTGAGCTTGGCCACCAGGGGGACGGGCACCCGGTGCCGGGAGCTGTGCAGCACTCCGTCGCCGTCGGCCACGCAGACGGCCTTGCCCGAGAGGATGAGGATGGCGGCCCGGCGCACGGACACGACACACAGCGGTTCATAGGTCGCGTTGAGGAGCAACGCGGCGGAGGCGGCTGTGGGTCGTATGTCAGGCATCGGTCTCACCCTCCGGCGGCCAGTCACGTCATCGCGTCATTGTGACCATCGTCCCCGATTGATCTGGTGAATGCACCTACAATTTGCGGCGGTCTCATGAATTCTCAGCCGCGCTATGCCCTGCTCATTGGCATATGCGAGGAAAGTCCCGCACAGGCCGCCCGTACCGCCGACCGACCGATGAGGTAGCTAGTTAGCCATGCCGTTGAGCCTTCTCGCCCCCGACCCGGCCACCCCCTGCACCGACAGCGACCCGATCTGCCAGTGGCTGTACAACGTCACCGACTCCGAATGGCTGGCCGACGGCGGCTATTACCTGCTTCTCAAACCGATCCGCATCATCGTCATCATTCTGGTCGCGGTCATCGCCCGCGCGCTGCTGAACCACACGATCAACAAGATCGTGGCACGCACCACCCAGGGCAAGGTGCCCACCATGCTGCGCCCGATCCGGGAGAAGGTGCCGGTCTCGGTGCTCAACTCCGGGAGCAGCATGTTCCCCGAGCGGCGGCGCCAGCGCGCCGAGGCCATCGGCTCGGTGCTGCGGAGCATGGTCACCGTCGGCGTGTTCTCGGTCGCCTTCCTGATCGTGCTCAGCGAGTTCGACATCAACGTAGGGCCGCTCATCGCCAGCCTCGGCATCGCCGGCGTGGCCCTGGGCTTCGGCGCGCAGTCGCTGGTCAAGGACCTGATCGCGGGCCTGTTCATGCTGCTGGAGGACCAGTACGGGGTGGGCGACGTGATCGACACCGGCGAGGCCGTCGGCGTGGTCGAGTCGGTCGGCCTGCGCACCGTCACCATCCGTGACGGCCGCGGCGTGATCTGGTACGTCCGCAACGGCGAGATCATCCGCATCGGCAACAAGAGCCAGGGCTGGGCCACCGTCATGATCGACGTGCCGATCGGCTTCGTCGGCGTGGAGGAGGCGACGTCGGTGCTGCGCCAGGCGGTCGACGCCTTCGCGCACGATCCCGAGTGGGCCGCCGACTTCGTCGAGCCGCCGCAGGTCCTGGGCGTGGAGAACATCAGCGTCGACGGCGCGGTCATCCGCACGGTGTGCAAGACTTCCGCCGACCGGCAGTGGGACCTGCAGCGCGAGATGCGCCGACGGCTCACCGAGGCGCTCGAGGCGTCGGGTATCGCGGCGCAGATGCAGGCGGCGCGCGCGCTGCGGGCGTCGGTGCCGACCGAGGAGCCATCGTCGGCTCCCTGACCGTACGTGACGGCATCAGCCGTAGAGGCTAGCGCTTTATCCACCGATCGGGCAGAATCAACCGACGACTTCCCTTCTGGGACGGTCATTCGGCGTGACTCTGCGACAGGATGGCGGTCCTCGACACCAATGTCGTGATCGATGGAGGACCATCCGGTGGTGCACCACCCCGCTCGCACCAACACGCCCCCACCGAACGATCCGCCCGGCTCGCAACCCGAGCACCGCGCGACGTTCGGTGAGGTGCTCGCGATCCGCGAGTACCGGGGCATGCTCGGTGCGAGCGTGCTGTCCTGGGTCGGCGACTACCTGGCCAAGGCCGCGGTCACCACACTGGTCTACGAGCAGACGCAGTCGGCCGGCATGGCCGCGGCCACCTTCGCGATCAGCTTCGCGCCGTGGGTGCTGCTGGGCCCGATGCTGGCGGCGGTCGCCGAGCGGTATCCGTACCGCTCGGTCATGATCGTCAGCGACCTGGCCCGCATGGTGCTCATCGCGCTGGTCGCCGTGCCCGGCCTGCCGGTCCCGGTCCTGATCGGCCTGCTCTTCCTCACCGCACTGGGCAACCCGCCCTACGAGGCGGCCCGCTCGGCGCTGTATCCGGCCATCCTCACCGGCGATCGCCTGGTGGTCGGCATCTCGCTGAACATCAGTGCGGGCCAGGCTGCCCAGATCGGCGGCTACCTGGCGGGCGGCCTGCTGGCGGCGATGAACCCGCGGGTGTCGCTGCTGCTCGACGCGGCCACCTTCGCGGTGTCCGCGCTGGTGCTCACGCTGGTCGTCAAGCACCGGCCGGCGGTGGCCGGCTCGAACGCGCGGCGCAACCTGGTGCGGGAGACCGCCGAGGGGTTCCAGGTGGTCTTCGGCATCCCCGCCCTGCGCGCCATCGCGGTGCTGGTCTTCTGCGTGACCCTGTTCGCGATCGTGCCGGAGGGTCTCGCCGCCGTCTGGGCGCACCACCTCACGCCGGACAGCGAATCAGGACGGGGCTTCGCGCAGGGGATGATCATGCTGGCAAACCCGGCCGGATTCGTGCTGGGCGGCATCGTGGTCGGCCGGTTCATGACCCCGCAGCTGCGCCGCTCGCTGATCCGGCCGCTGGCCCTGCTCACCCCGATCATGCTGGTGCCGGCGCTGCTCAACCCGTCCCTGGCCGCCGTGTGCCTGATGGCCGCGGCCTGCGGTTTCTGCCTGGCCGGCATACTGCCCACCATCAACGCGCTCTTCGTGCAGGCGCTGCCCAACGTCTACCGGGCGCGCGCGTTCGGCGTGATGCAGGGCGGGGTGCAGGTGATGCAGGGCGGCGCGGTGCTGATCACCGGCGTGCTGGCCAACCACTGGCCGCTGCACCAGGTCATCGGGCTGTGGAGCGTGGCCGGCGTGGTGCTGGTGCTGGTGGCGCTGTCCGCCTGGCCGCCGCAGGAGCGCTTCACCGCCGCGATCGAGCGCGCCCGGCGGCTCAATGAGGCTCCGGTCGCCGGGTAGCCTAGGCCGGGTGAGTGACCAGCCCGCCGCCGCGTCGACCGCCCTGCCGACCCCGAACTACTTCGAGCTGCTCGGCGGCGAGGACGCCTTCCGCCTGCTCGTGGACGAGTTCTACGCCGGGGTCGCCACCGATCCGGTGATGCGCCCGATGTACCCGGAGGAAGACCTCGGCCCGGCCAACGAGCGGCTGCGGCTCTTCCTGATCCAGTACTGGGGCGGCCCGAACACGTACTCGCAGGAGCGCGGGCACCCGCGGCTGCGGATGCGCCACGCCCCCTTCGTCATCGGCGCCGTCGAGCGCGACGCCTGGCTGCGCCACATGCGCCATGCCGTCGACGTCCTCGAACTCAGCCCCGAGCTGGACAAGATGCTCTGGGACTACCTGGAGCGCGCCGCCTTCTTCATGGTCAATTCGGAACACTGACCCGCCGGAAGTGACCTCGGGCACCCATCTCGACTGACCGGTCGAAATGGGTGCCCTTCTTTTCGGTCGCCTCGTTAACCAGGGGAGGAATTGCCCGATTTACGAGGAGACGTCCTGATGCGCCACCGCGTGGTATCGCTGGCCACCCTGGCCGCGATGGCCCTGCCCGCCGCCGTGTGGGCCGCAGAGCCCCAGGCCCCGGCCGAGAACCTGAAGCCGCGCCCGGTGCGCACCGTGGACGAGGATCCCGCCGACTGGACCCCGCACATCCTCGACGGCGAGGTGCACGCGCTGGCGGTGGTCGGCCAGGTCGTCGTGGTCGGCGGCGACTTCACCAGGGTGAGCGACAACACCGGCACCGAGGAGTACGAGCGCGAGCACCTGTTCGCCTTCGACCTGAACACCGGTGCGGTGCTCGAGGGCTTCGCGCCGGACGTGGACGGCATGGTGTACTCGCTGACCCCCGGCCCGGACAACTCGGTGTTCGTCGGCGGCTCCTTCGAGGAGATCAACGACGCGGACCAGCGCGGCCTCGCCCGGCTGGACCTGTCCACCGGTGGGCGCATCCCGGGCTTCGACGCCGCGATCAACTGGGGTGACGTACGCGGGCTGGCCGTCTCGGACCAGTGGCTCTACCTCGGCGGCTCGTTCACCGCGGTCAACGACGTGCCGCGGCGCGGCCTGGCCCGGCTCGACCCGGTCACCGGCGAGGTGGACACGGTGTTCGACGCGCGGCTGGACGCCCCGGAGATCGGCCGGGTGAAGGTCGAGGACATCGCCGTCTCGCCGGCGGGCGACCGGCTGCTGGCGATCGGCGCGTTCACCCGGGTCGGTTCGGCGCGCCGGGTGCAGGCCGCGATGTTCGACCTGACCGGCAACCCGTCGAAGGCCGCCAACTGGTCCACCGACGCGTACGTGCCGCTGTGCCGGGAGGGCTTCGACACCTACATGCGCGCGGCCGACTTCTCCCCCGACGGCGAGTACTTCGTCATCGTCACCACCGGGCGGCTCAGCGGCTGGGAGATCAACTGCGACACCGCGGCCCGCTTCGAGACCTACGCCACCGGCAAGGTCCGCCCGACCTGGGTCAACCACACCGGCGGCGACTCGCTGTACGCCGTCGAGATCGTCGGCGGGGCCGTCTACGTCGGCGGCCACCAGCGCTGGCTGAACAACCCGTACGGCATGGAGTCGGCCGGCCCCGGCGCGGTGGAGCGCCCCGGCGTGGCCGCGATCAACCCGGTCACCGGGATGGCCCTGCCCTGGAACCCGACCCGCTCGCGCGGCGTGGGCGTGCGCGCGTTCGCGATCGCCCCGCAGGGCCTGCTGGTGGGCTCGGACACCGACGAGCTGGGCCGGGAGTACCACGGCCGGATCGGGCTGTTCCCGCGCATGGACTGACCGGCTTTGCATGACACAGACAGATCAGCCGCCTGCCCGGGTGTACGAGACCCGGACAGGCGGCTGTCGCCGTCAGATGGCCCTGCGGCGGTGGAGAGACGTCCTCAGAGCAGCAGGCCGCCGTCGCTGTGCATCCAGTCCACGAAGGTGGTGGACACCGAGGCGGCGCAGTCGAGCAGCTCCATGAGCAGCGCGTCGTGCACGCCGGAGCGCAGGGGCACCTGCCACTCGGCGTAGATCGGCAGCTGGCCGCGCTCGGTGGGGTCGCCCACGTAGGCCTTGGCGAAGCGGCGGGTGTGGTTCCACTCGTTGACCGCGCGGTAGGCCAGGTCGGCCAGCTCGGGCGGCACGGTGGCGTGCGGGCGGGCCCGGATCACCAGGATCTCGTCGTCGGGGCCCTCGACCGCGAACAGCAGGGCGTGCCGCTCCCAGAGCGCCAGCAGGCTCTCCTCCCCGTCGGAGAGGTAGCGGATGTCGAGCAGGTCGAGGGTGGCGGCGATGCGGCGCAGGTTGACCTGGGGTGTCTCGGCCGGCGCCAGCGTCGTCGGGGCCGGTGGCAGGCTGTCCATCATGGACAGGTCGTCCGGCACCTCGAAGAGGCTGCGTTGCTGCGGGACCGTGCGCGGACGCGCCTCCCCTGCCGTTGACTGACCCACCCGCAAGCGTTGCCACGAAAACCACGCCATGCCCATGCTCCTGTCCGACCGTAGCCTGAAGCCGACAGATCAATGCTGAGGGAGATTGCTTGCCTACCCTCAGTTCCATCCCCGGCGAGGAGGCTACCCGTACAGCCGTCTTTCGTCATCCCCTTACCGAAGGTCCCGGGCTGAACAGCCGATGTCCGATCAGCCTATCGACCGACTGGCAATCGGCCGTACGGACAATACGGGTGTCCGGAACCAGGCGGTGCCAAAGGAACCGGCGAGCCCGGTCCACGTACCGGCGGTGACCACGGTCACCTCGTCGACGCCGAGGAATCCCATCCGGACCAAGCCTTGCACGAGCCGCTGCGGAATCGCGAAAGGCGCGCCGTCCACATCGGACACGCCGCTGACCACGATGTGGTCCAGCAGCGCGTCGCGCAGCACCCGCTGCCCGACGGCACGGCCCTTGAGCCCGGTGGAACCGACCTCACGCAGCGCCTGCGCGGCCGCGGCCGCCGCGCCGCCGACCACCGACGCGGGCAGCCTTTCCACGGCCCTGGCGGTCGCCGGGGGCAGCGCGCCACGCCACCGGTCGTCCAGCGCCGGCGGCTGCGTGACACCGTCCAGCAGCGCCGACGCCTGCGCCACCCGGTCCCGGTCTACGGTGCCGGCGACGGTACGGGTGACCAGCACGCCCCACGGCAGCGTCGCCCACAGCGCCACCCGGCCCGGCCCCGCCGGGCACAGCCGCACCAGCGCCGCCGGGTCCAGCCGCAGCAGCCGGCCCAGGAACACCGCCGCGTCGGCGCGGTCGATCAGGTCGACAGCCATGGCTTCAGGAAACTCTGCTCGGCCTCGCTCATCCGGCGCGGCCGCTGCTTGTCCAGGTCGTACGGCACCAGCACGGAACGGGCCCGGCTGGCCAGCAGGTCACCGTCGAACAGCTCGTAGCAGACGGTGAAGCGGGACGGCTTCAGGTCCTCGACCCACAGCTCGATGCGCACCGGGTCGCCGTAGTCGATCGGCCGCAGGTAGTCCACCTCGTGCCGGGACACCACGATGCCGTCCTCGAACGAGGTGACCCCGGCCTCGCGGGCGCCGACGAACATCATCGCGACCCGGGCCTCCTCGTACAGGGTGAGGAAACGCGCGTTGTTGACGTGCCCGTACGCGTCAAGATCGGACCACCGCAGCGCGCAGTGGTAGGTGAATCTCATGGTTCTCCCACTCGCCTCGATCGTGCGCCCTGCCGGCCGGCGTCGCGGCCGGCAGGGCGGTGGATCGTGAGGATCCGGATCAGTCGCGCGTCAGGCGGCGGTGGGTGACCCGGTGCGGGCGGGCGGCCTCGACGCCGAGACGGTCGATCTTGTTCTTCTCGTACGCCTCGAAGTTGCCCTCGAACCAGAACCACTTCGACTCGTCCTCGTCGGTGCCCTCCCACGCCAGGATGTGGGTGGCCACGCGGTCGAGGAACATGCGGTCGTGGGAGATGACCACGGCGCAGCCGGGGAACTCCAGCAGCGCGTTCTCCAGGCTGGAGAGCGTCTCCACGTCCAGGTCGTTGGTGGGCTCGTCGAGCAGCAGCACGTTGCCGCCGATCTTCAGGGTGAGCGCCAGGTTGAGGCGGTTGCGCTCACCGCCGGACAGCACGTTGACCGGCTTCTGCTGGTCCGGCCCCTTGAAGCCGAACGCGGCCACGTACGCCCGCGACGGCATCTCGACCTTGCCGACCATCAGGTAGTCCAGGCCGTCGGAGACGACCTCCCAGACGGTCTGGGCGCTGTCCAGGCCGGCCCGGTTCTGGTCGACGTAGGACAGGGTCACGGTCTCGCCGACCTTGACGTTGCCCTTGTCGGGGTTCTCGACGCCGACGATGGTCTTGAACAGCGTGGTCTTGCCGACGCCGTTGGGGCCGATGATGCCGACGATGCCGTTGCGCGGCAGCGAGAACGACAGGTTCTCGATGAGCACCCGGTCGCCGAAGCCCTTGACCAGGTCCTTGACCTCGATCACCGTGTTGCCCAGGCGCGGGCCCGGCGGGATCTGGATCTCCTCGAAGTCGAGCTTGCGGGTCTTCTCGGCCTCGTTGGCCATCTCCTCGTACCGGTCCAGCCGGGCCCGGGACTTGGTCTGGCGCGCCTTGGCGTTGGAGCGCACCCACTCCAGCTCCTCGGAGAGGCGCTTGCGCATCTTGGCGTCCTTGCGGCCCTCGACCGACAGCCGCGCCGCCTTCTTCTCCAGGTAGGTGGAGTAGTTGCCCTCGTACGGGTAGGCGCGGCCGCGGTCGAGCTCCAGGATCCACTGGGCGACGTTGTCCAGGAAGTACCGGTCGTGGGTGATCGCGATCACCGTGCCGGGGTACTTCGCCAGGTGCTGCTCCAGCCAGAGCACGCTCTCGGCGTCCAGGTGGTTGGTGGGCTCGTCGAGCAGCAGCAGGTCGGGCTGCTCCAGCAGCACCTTGCACAGCGCCACGCGGCGCTTCTCGCCACCGGAGAGCGGGCCGACCGGCAGGTCGGGCTCCGGGCAGCGCAGCGCGTCCATGGCCTGCTCCAGCTTGGAGTCCAGGTCCCACGCGTCGCTGTGGTCCAGCTCCTCCTGGAGCCGGCCCATCTCGTCCATGAGCTCGTCGGAGTAGTCGGTCGCCATCAGCTCGGCGATCTCGTTGAACCGGGCGAGCTTGGCCTTGGTGTCGGCGACGGCCAGCTCGATGTTCTGCAGCACGGTCAGCGACTCGTCGAGGCGGGGCTCCTGCGCCACCATGCCCACGGTGTAGCCGGGCATGAGCCGGGCCTCGCCGTTGCTGACGATGTCCTGGCCGGACATGATCCGCAGAAGGCTCGACTTACCCGCGCCGTTCGGGCCGACCACGCCGATCTTGGCACCCGGCAGGAAGTTGAGCGTGACGTTGTCGAGCACAACCTTGTCGCCGTGCGCCTTGCGTGCCTTCTCGAGCGTGTAAATGAACTGGGCCACGGTCGGGCCAACCCCCTTCAGACAGTCTTCGGTTCAATACTCCCAGGTGGTCCCGCGGCCTGGGACATCGGGCCGTGTGAGCCGGATCGCCCGGCCCGGACGTGCGACGATCCGGACACCTGGTTTGGCCGGGCACGGGCCGGGCATCACGCAGCGGGTTGTGATCAATGCGCCCCGCTGGGATGATCTACACGTATCGCCCCCGCGTGCCGCGCCGATGATCCACCTTTCAGGGGACTTCAGTAGTCTCAGAGGATGGCCCACGATCCACCGATCGGAGGAGAGGCAGCGATGGTCGATCGCAGTCCGTTCGTCGTCGTCGCGAACCGGCTGCCCGTGGACGAAGTGACCACGGACACGCCAGGAGGTCGCGTCACGGGTTCCGGTGACTCCGCCCGCCGCTGGCGGCGCAGTCCCGGCGGGCTCGTCACCGCACTGCACCCGGTGCTCGTCGAGCGCCATGGCACGTGGATCGGCTGGTCGGGCTCGCCCGGCCCGGCTCCGGAGCCGTTCGAGCTGGACGGGATCAACCTGCGTCCGGTGCCGCTCTCCGAAGAAGATCTTGAGCGGTACTACGAGGGCCAGTCCAACGCCACCATCTGGCCGCTGTACCACGACAACGTCGAGCCGCCCGTCTTCCGCCGCCGCTGGCGGGAGGCCTACCGGGTGGTCAACCGCCGCTACGCCGAGGCGGCCGCGGAGGTCGCCGCCGAGGGGGCCACCGTCTGGGTGCAGGACTACCAGCTGCAGCTGGTGCCCGCGATGCTGCGGGAGCTGCGCCCCGACCTCAAGATCGGCTTCTTCCTGCACATCCCCTTTCCGCCGATCGAGCTGTTCATGCAGCTGCCGCAGCGCGCCGAGGTGCTGCGCGGCCTGCTCGGGGCCGACCTGGTCGGCTTCCAGCAGCGGCTGGCCGCGCAGAACTTCATCCGGCTGGCCCGGCACCTGCTCGGCACGCCCTACCACGGCAACGTGATCGAGTACGAGGGCCGGCAGGTCAAGGCGGACGCGTTCCCGATCTCGATCGACGTGGGCGAGATGCAGCGTCTCGCGGACAACCCACTTGTCCGGGAGCGGGCGGTGCAGATCCGGGCCGAGCTGGGAGACCCCAAAACGGTCATCCTGGGCGTGGACCGGTTGGACTACACCAAGGGCATCGAGCACCGCCTGAAGGCATATCGCGAGCTCCTGGCCGCGGGACGGCTTTCCGTGCCGGAATCGGTGATGGTGCAGGTCGCGACGCCGAGCCGGGAAAGGGTCGAGCACTACCAGGCACTTCGCATCAAGGTCGAGCGCGAGGTGGGCCGGATCAACGGGGATTTCGGCCGCGTCGGCGTGCCTGCCGTGCATTACCTGCACCAGTCGTACAGTCGCAGTGAGTTGGCCGCGCTCTACTGCGCGGCCGACGTCATGATGGTGACCCCGTTGCGGGACGGTATGAACCTGGTGGCCAAGGAGTACGTGGCGGCACGCTTGGAACATGGTGGCGCACTCGTGTTGAGCGAGTTCGCGGGCGCGGCCGGAGAGCTGCGACAGGCGTTCCTGTGCAACCCCCACGATCTGGACGCGGTCAAGGACGCACTCATGCGCGCGGTCACCGTCGACGAGCACGAGGCCCGGCGCCGGATGAGCGTGATGCAGCGGCACCTGCGCCGCCACGACGTGGCGCGCTGGGCGTCAGACTTCCTGACCGAACTGGGAGCAATACCATGACCCTGGGCATGACCGTCGATCTCGACCGCGACGGCTTCGACCCCGAACTGCGCTCCGCGCTGGCGCAGCTGGCCCGCGTACCGCACCTGCTCGTCGCGTGCGACTACGACGGCACCCTGGCCCCGATCGTGGAGGACCCGTCCGCGGCCGCCCCGATCCCCGAGGCGGTCGCGGCGCTGCGATCGCTGGCCACCCTCCCGCAGACCACCGTCGCGGTGGTCTCCGGGCGCGCGCTGCGCGACCTCGCGGCGCTGTCCCGGCTGCCCAGCGAGGTGCATCTCGTCGGCAGCCACGGCTCCGAGTTCGACATCGGCTTCGTCCAGCGGCTCGCCTCCGACCTGGTCGAGCTGCGCAGCCGGCTGCAGACCGAGCTGGAGCGCATCGCCGCCGAGCATCCGGGCGTCCGCCTGGAGAACAAGCCCGCCAGCGTCGCCGTGCACCTGCGCACCGCCTCCCGGGCGGTGGCGGCCGCGGTGACCGACGCCATCCGGTGCGGCCCGGCCGCCTGGGCCGGCGTGCACACCACCGAGGGCAAGGAGGTCGTCGAGCTGTCGGTGCTCGCCTCGCACAAGGGCACCGCGATCGACGAGCTGCGCCGCCAGGTGTCCGCGGGCGCGGTGCTGTTCATGGGCGACGACGTCACCGACGAGAACGCCTTCCGCCAGCTGTCGGGCAAGGACATCGGCGTCAAGGTGGGCGCGGGCGAGACCGCCGCGTCGTTCCGGGTGCAGGACCCGCTGCAGGCGGTACGCATCCTGGCGCTGCTGCTGGACACCCGGCGGCACTGGCTGTTCGGCGAGCGGGCGGTGCCGATCGAGCGCCACTCGATGCTGGCAGACGGCCGCACCGTCGCCCTGATCAGCCCGGACGCCCGGGTGAGCTGGCTGTGCCACCCGCGGCCGGACAGCGCGGCGATCTTCGCCGACCTGCTCGGCGGCGCGCCCGCCGGCCACTTCAGCATCGCCCCGCAGCGCGGCGGGCACCCGCTGGGCCAGCGCTACCGCCCCGGCACGATGACGGTGGAGACCCGCTGGTCCGGCGTGACCGTGACGGACTGGCTCGAAGGCGACAGCCTGATGCGCCGCCTCACCGGCAACACCGTGGTGCGCGTCGAGTACGCCCCGCGGCCCGAGTTCGGGCAGGTGCCGGTGCAGCTTCAGCCGCTCACCGACGGGCTGCTCGTGCTGGGCACCAGCGAGCACCTGTGCCTGTACTCCCCCGGCGTGGAGTGGGACGTCGTCGACGACGGCGGCCACGACACCGCCCGCGCGGTCATCGACCTGTCGAAGATGAACGGCGAGGCGCTGCTGGAGATGCGCATGCGCAGCCACAACCTGACCGCGCACCCGCTGTCCGCGGGCGAGCGGCTGGAGCTGGTCGAGCAGCCGTGGCGCGAGTGGGCCAACTCCCTGGAACTGCCCTCGGTCGAGAAGGAGGTGGTCATGCGCAGCGCGCTCACGCTGCGCGGGCTGTGCCACTTCGAGGGCGGCGGCGTCATCGCGGCGGCGACCACCTCGCTGCCGGAGACGCTCGGCGGCATCCGCAACTGGGACTACCGCTTCGTCTGGCTGCGCGACGGCGCGATGACCGTCAAGGCGCTGGTCGAGCTGGGCTCGCTGACCGAGGCCGAGGCGTTCCTGCGGTGGGTCGACGGTGTGGTCGACCGGACCGGCGGGCACCCGGAGCGGCTGCACCCGCTCTACACGGTGGACGGCTACGAGCTCGGCCCGGAGGCCGTGATCGAGAGCCTGCCCGGATACGCCGGCTCCCGGCCGGTGCGCGTCGGCAACGCCGCCAACAAGCAGCTCCAGCTGGACGTGTTCGGCCCGGTCGCGGACGTGCTGATGGCGGTCGCCGACAAGCGCGGCAAGATCCGGCACGAGGAGTGGCGGGTCATGGAGGCCATGGTGCAGGCCTGCTCGCAGCGCTGGCACGAGCCCGACCACGGCATCTGGGAGGCCCGCCTGCCTCCGCGCCACCACGTGTACTCCAAGGTCATGTCCTGGATGACGGTGGACCGCGCCCTGCAGGTGCTGGAGCGGCACACCACCGAGGAACGCCCCGAGTGGGTCGAGCTGCGCGACCGGATCGCGGAGAACGTCCTGCACCAGGGCTGGCACGAGGGCACCAAGGCGTACACCGTCGCCTACGGCTTCCCCGAGATGGACGCCTCCAGCCTGTGGATCGGCCTGTCCGGCCTGCTGGCCGACGACGACCCGCGCTTCCTGGACACGGTCCTCGCGGTCGAGGCCGAGCTCCGCTCCGGCCCTGTCGTCTACCGCTACAAGTGGGACGACGGCATGCCCGGCAAGGAGGGCGGCTTCCACATCTGCACCGCCTGGCTGATCGAGGCGTACCTGCGCACCGGACGCCGCGCCGACGCCGAGGAGCTCTTCGACCAGATGCTCGCCACCGCCGGCCCGACGGGCCTGCTCCCCGAGCAGTACGACCCGGACCTCGAGCGCGGCCTCGGCAACCACCCGCAGGCCTACAGCCACCTCGGCCTGATCCGCTGCGCCCAGCTCCTCGGCCGCTGATTCAGCACAGGTAGGGCACCTTCACATCACTAGGCGATGTGAAGGTGCCCTACCACATCTGAGATTATGATAGTGGCAACTATGATAGTTGCGGCTACCATAAGCGCATGGACGCGTCGAAACCTGAGCGCTTGCACGGCCGCGCCGTCGAATGGGACGAGCTGGCCGACTTCGTCTCCGCGCCGACACCCGGCGCGACGCTCGGCCTCGTCTACGGCCGCCGCCGCCAGGGCAAGACGCTCATGCTCGAACTGCTCGCCCAGCAGACCGGCGGCTTCTTCTTCGGCGCGACCCAGCAGGCCGAGAGCCAGAACCTGGCCGACCTCGGCCGCGCGCTCGCCGAACACCGAGGACTCGGTGCGCCGCTGGCCCCGGCCGACTGGCGGGAGGCGCTGACCGAGTTGATCCGGCTCGGCCGCGAACGGCAGCTACCCGTCATCATCGACGAGTTCCCGTACCTGGTCGCCACGACGCCCGCCCTGCCCTCCTACCTGCAGCAGGCGCTCAGCCCGCTCGGCGAGGCCAAGCAGGACACCCGGACCCGGCTCATCCTCTGCGGCAGCGCGCTGACCACGATGTCCACGCTGCTCGGCGCGGGCGCTCCGCTGCGCGGCCGGGCGGTGCTGGAGCTGGTGGTACGCCCGTTCGGCTACCGCGAGGCCGCCGCCTTCTGGGGGCTCGACGATCCCGAGCTGGCGTTCCGGGTCAACGCGCTGGCCGGCGGCACCCCGGCATACCTGGAGATGAGCGGCGGGGCGGGCCCGCGCAGCGTCGGCGACTTCGACCGCTGGGTGCAGCGCCGGATCATCAACCCGGCGTCGGCGATGTTCCGCGAGGGCAGCCTGCTGCTGCGCGAGGACCCGTCGATCGCCGATCCGACGTCGTACGCCGCCGTCCTCACCGCGCTCAGCGCCGGCAAGGTCCGCCGCACCGAGATCGCGGCCGACCTCGGCCGGCCCGCCTCGGCGCTGGCCCACCTGCTCAACGGGCTGCAGGGCATCGGGCTCGTCGAGGCCGTCGACGACGCCCTGCGCAGCAAGCGCACCGTCTACCGGATCACCGAGCCGGTCGTCCGGCTGTACCAGCTGATCATCAACCGGCACGAGGCCGAGCTGGTCGCCGGGCGCGCGGAGCAGGTGTGGGACCGCAACAGCGACACCATCGCCTCCAAGATCTACGGCCCGCACTTCGAGGACCTGACCCGGCAGTGGTGCCTGCGGCACGCAAGCGAGCAGACCCTCGGCGGCCTGGCGAGCCGGGCACTGCCCACCGAACTCCCCTGCCGGGAGCACCGGGCCGGGCACGAACTCGACGCCGTCGTCTGGGAGACCCGCTCCGGCCACCCCGACCGCATCATCGCGATCGGCGAGGCCAAAGCCACCGCGAGCCCCGTAGGCGCCGACGAGCTGCACCGCTTGGAGCACCTGCGCGACCTGCTGCCCGCCGACGCGGCGACCCCCGCGCCCCGGCTCCTCCTGTTCGCCCGCTCGGGCTTCACCCCCGCCCTGAAACGCACCGCCTCCACCCGCGGCGACGTCGAACTCGTCGACCTGGAACGTCTCTACCAGGGGTCGTGACGATCTCCCGCTCGGTGCCAGTTTCATGATTCGTTTTTGTGGACGCTGGACGTCGTCATAGCGACGTCCAGCGTCCACAAAAACAGATCATGGCCGCGAACAACCCTCGCCTCCTGAGGCGGCGCGACCGGAGACGGCCTCGGAGCGCCGGATCAGGCAGTGGCGGGAAGGACGTCGACGACGTCGCCGATGACGACGATCGCGGGCGGGCTCAGCTGCTCGGCCAGGGCGGGCAGGTCGGCGAGGGTGCCGTGGACCGATTTCTGCTGGTCCGTCGTGCCCTCCTGGACGATCGCGGCCGGGGTGGCGGCGTCGCGGCCGTGGGCAAGCAGGGTCGCCACGATGGCGGGCAGGTTCTTCAGGCCCATCAGGATCACGAGCGTGCCGCGCAGCCGGGCCAGCGCGGGCCAGTCCACCAGCGAGTCCGGGTGATCCGGGCCGATGTGCCCGCTGATCACGGTGAACTCGTGGGCGACCCTGCGGTGCGTGACCGGGATGCCGGCCGCCGCGGGCACCGAGATCGCGCTGGTCACGCCGGGTACCACGGTCACCGGCACGCCCGCCTCGGCGCAGGCCAGCACCTCTTCGCCACCCCGGCCGAAGACGTACGGATCGCCGCCCTTGAGGCGTACCACGAACAGCCCGGCCTTGGCCCGCTCCACCAGGATGCGGTTGATCTCCTCCTGCTGCGCGGCCGGGCCGTACGGCAGCTTCGCCACGTCGACGAGTTCCACGTCGGCGCGCAGCTCGTCGAGCAGCAGGCCGGGCCCGAGCCGGTCGGCGACCACCACGTCCGCGGCGGCCAGCAGCCGGCGGCCCTTGACCGTGATCAGCTCCGGGTCGCCGGGGCCGCCGCCGACCAGCGCCACGGTGCCCTTGACGGTCTCCGGCACCGTCGCCTCGTCGGTGGCCAGCAGGTTCGCGATGCGATCACGCACCGCCACCGCCCGCCGGGGCGAGCCGCCCGCCAGCACGGCGACGGTCACCGCGCCGTGCCGGGCCACCGCCGGGGTCCAGGCGCTCGCGGCGTGCCGGTCGTCGGCGCGTACGCAGAAGATGCGGCGCCGCTCCGCCGCGGCCGAGACCGCCTCGGCGGCCTCGTGGTCGTCGACCGCGACCTGCACCAGCCAGACGCCGTCCAGGTCGGCTTCGGTGAACGGGCGCTCCAGCCAGGTCAGCCGGCCGGCGTCGGCCAGCCCGCGCAGCGCGGGCGTCAGCTCGGGCGCGACCAGGCGCACCAGCGCCCCGGCCGCCAGCAGCGCCGGCACCCGCCGGGTCGCCACCGCGCCGCCGCCGACGACCAGCACCGGCCGCCCGTCCAATCGCAACGCCAAGGGGTACAGATCACTCACTGCTGATGTTCGTCCTTCGAAGCGACGCCGGCACTGTCGAATGTCGCCATCTCGTGCAGGACCCGCACCGCGCCGGCGACGATCGGGTAGGCCAGCACCGCGCCGGTGCCCTCGCCCAGCCGGAGGCCGAGGTCGAGCAGCGGGTTCAGTTCGAGTTGCGACAGGGCCACGCTAGCGCCCGGCTCCACCGACTGGTGGCCGGCGATCATGGCGTCCCGGCAGCTGGGCGCGAGCGCGACGGCGGTCAGCGCGGCGGCGGCCGCGATCACGCCGTCGAGGATGACGGGCACCCGGCGCGACGCCGCGCCCAGGATGAAGCCGGCCAGCCCGGCGTGCTCCAGGCCGCCGACCGCGGCCAGCACGGCGACCGGGTCGGTGGCGGGCTCGCCGCCCCAGGTCGGGCCGTGCAGCGCCAGCGCCTGCCGGATGACCTCGACCTTGCGCAGGTGGGTCGGCGCGTCGATGCCGGTGCCGTAGCCGGTGACGACGCCGGGGTCGCGCCCGGTGAAGGCCGAGATGAGCGCCGCCGACGCGGTGGTGTTGCCGATGCCCATGTCGCCGGTGAGCAGCACACGCGCCCCGCCGTCGATCATCGCGTACGCGGTCTGGATGCCGACCTCCAGCGCGGCCGACGCCTCGGCGCGGGTCATCGCGGGCTCGACGGTCATGTCCCGGGTGCCGGCGCGGACCTTGGCCGGGACCAGGCCGTCGGCCGGGGGCAGATCGGCGGCGACGCCGACGTCGACGACGGTCACCGCGACGCCGGTCTGCCGGGCGAAGGCGTTCACGGCCGCGCCGCCGGCCAGGAAGTTGGCCACCATCTGCGCGGTGACCTCCTGCGGCCACGGCGTCACGCCCTGCGCGTGCACCCCGTGGTCGCCGGCGAAGATCGCCAGCCGGGCCGCGTCCAGCAGCGGCGGCGGGCAGACCGCGGTCAGGCCGGCCAGGCGCACCGACAGCTCCTCCAGCTCGCCCAGCGACCCGGCCGGCTTGGTCAACCGGGCCTGCAGTTCGCGGGCCTGCTTCATCGCGGCGGCGTCGAGCGGACGGACCGCCTCGATCGTTAAGCCCAACAGCTCACTCGTCACGACCTCACCTCACCATGTCGACTGTCGCGATGCCGACTCGGGGGCAGAAATCGTCGCGTCTTTTACTGCTTTGAATCCATCTACTGAGTAGTTTGTCCTACCTTTGTAGGGTGAAGCCGCTTAGTCGCCTAAAAGGTGCAATTTCCGCCACTGGACGCCTCGCGCCGATCCTGCGGTCGGGCCTGATCGCGGGCGTCGTCGTAGCCGCGGTCACCTACCCCCTCGCCGCCGTCGGCGGCCTGGGACTGAAGGCCGGCGCAGATTTCTACGACTCGCTGCCCTCGGAGCTCAAGAGCCTGCCGCCGGCGCAGACCAGCTACGTGTACGCCTCGGACGGCAAGACGCTGCTCACGAACTTCTACGAGGAACACCGCAAGTACACGCCGATCGCGAGCATCTCGGAGAACATCCGCAAGGCGATCGTGGCCAGCGAGGACGGGCGCTTCTACGAGCACAACGGCGTCGACGCCAAGGGCATCGCCCGCGCCTTCGTGGCCAACCACACCGCGGGCGAGGTGTCCCAGGGCGCGTCGACGCTGACCATGCAGTACGTGCGCATGGCCCTGCGCGACGGCGCGCAGACCCCCAGCGAGGTCATGGCGGCGACCGAGCAGACCCCCATCCGCAAGATCCGCGAGGCGCGGCTGGCCATCAAGGTCGAGAAGGAGATGTCGAAGACCGACATCCTGGAGCGCTACCTGAACGTGGCCTACTTCGGGCACCGCGCGTACGGCGTCTTCGCCGCGGCGCAGATCTTCTTCTCCAAGCTGCCGCAGGACCTGACGCTGGCCGAGTCGGCGACGCTGGCCGGCCTGGTCAAGGCGCCGACCGCGTACGACCCGGCGGGCAGCGACCAGACGGCGGCCACCCAGCGGCGCAACTACGTGATCGACCGCATGGCCGAACTCGGCTACATCACCCCCGCGGTCGCGGAGACCACGAAGAAGGAGCCGATCAAGCTCAAGATCACCGAGCCGCCGAACGACTGCATCGCGGTCGGCAAGAAGAACAACAGCTGGGGCTTCTTCTGCGACATGTTCAAGAACTGGTGGCTGTCGCAGCCCGCCTTCGGAGCCAACCCGGGTGAGCGCGAGGACAACCTGCGCCGCGGCGGCTACAAGATCACCACGTCGCTGGACCCGAAGGTCCAGGACATCGCGATGGAGCACGTCACCAAGCGCCAGCCGATCGGCAGCGCGTACGCCCTGGGCGAGGTGGTCGTGCAGCCCGGCACCGGGCTGGTCAAGGCGATGGCGGTGAACCGCACGTACTCGCTCGACCAGGCGGGCAACGGCGCGCACACCGACCCCAAGCGCTACGGCAAGATCAAGGGCAACTACCCGAACACGGTGAACCCGCTGCTCGGCGGCGGCAACCTGCCCGGCTACCAGGCCGGCTCGACGTTCAAGATCTTCACGATGGTCGCCGCGCTCGACGCCGGCATGAAGATGAACACCTGGTTCTACGCGCCGCACCGCTACAAGTCGCAGTACTTCGCCGGCTGGGGCGAGCGCGGCTCCTGCGGCGGCGGGCACTGGTGCCCGTCCAACGCGAGCGGCTCGATGACCGGCAACCACGCCATGTGGTCGGGCTTCGGCAAGTCGGTCAACACGTACTTCGTGCAGCTGGAGCAGAAGGTCGGCGCGGACAAGGCGGTCCGCATGGCCGAGCGGCTCGGCCTGAAGTGGCGCACCGACATCGACAAGCTGCAGGCCTCGCCGGGCAAGTCCAAGACCTGGGGCTCGTTCACCCTCGGCGTCGCCGACACGACGCCGCTGGAGATGGCCAACGCGTACGCCACCATGGCCGCCGACGGCAAGTTCTGCGAGGTCCTGCCGGTCACCGGGATCGTCAAGCCCGACGGCACCCCGGCGATGATGGAGGTCAAGGGCAAGCAGGTGCCGGTCGCGACGCCGCGCTGCCGGCAGGAGGTCAGCAAGGACGTGGCCCGTGCCGCCACCGACGCGATGCGCTGCGTCACCGGGTACGGCGCGGCCAAGGGCGCCTGCGGCGGCTGGTCCACCGCACCCGGCGTGTACGGCATGGTCGACCGCCCGGTCGCCGGCAAGACCGGCACCACCGACGACACCCGCGCCGCCTGGTTCGTCGGCTTCACCAAGGAACTGGCCGCGGCGTCGTTCATGGCCGACCCGGACAACCCGTTCCACGCCACCGGCGACTACAACTCCTGGAAGCCGATCGAGACCGTGGCGTACACGCTGAAGGACTCGCTCAAGGGCAAGGACGTGCAGCAGTTCACGCCGCCGTCGGACAACATCCTCGGCAAGAAGCCGGCGAACCTGCCGAAGATGAAGAAAAAGAAGAAGAACTGAACGGCTCATGAAGTGAAGGCCCCGCCTGCGGCGGGGCCTTCACTTTTACGTGCCTGCTGGGCTTCGCCTGTCAGCGCAGGTCGGCCGCGACGATCGACCAGACCTCCAGGTCGACCCGGCCGCTGTGCACGTAGCCGGCGTTGCGCAGCAGGCCCTCGTAGGTGAAGCCCGCCTTCTCCGCCACCCGGCGCGAGGCGGTGTTGCCCGGGGCCACCCGCAGCTCGATGCGCTGGAAGCCGTGCTCCAGCACCAGCGCCAGGGTCAGCGCGTCCACCGCCTCCGGGGCCATGCCCAGCCCGCGGGTGTCTGCGGAGACCGCGTACGAGATCTCGGTGACCCGGCCGACCCAGTCCGTGCGCTTCGTCCACAGGCAGCCGACCAGCCGCTGGTCCTCGCGCCGCAGGATGCCGTAGTGGTCGCCCGCCCCGCTGTCGCGGCGCTCGCCCGCCATCTCCGTGCACCACGAGCGCCCGTCGATCTGCCCGAACTCCTTCGGGAACGGCAGCCAGCGCTGCGTCTGCTTGTCCGCGAAGATCTCGGTGACCGGGTCGGCGTCGGCGGCCAGCAGCGGCCGCACGTCCAGCCGCGGGGTCTGCACGGTCATCGTCGGAAAACGGCGCACGGCGACGTTGCCCAGCCCGGCCACGGCGGGATCGGGTTTGGCAGGCATACGGGGACTCCAGACGTAAGGGCGGCCGCCTCGGCGGAACACATGAGCTGCTCCACAGACGCGCGGTCGCTGTCCGAAGCTGCACCATACCCGCTGGCCCGACCGGTCGCCCGAGTGACCGCTCCACCGATCGGCCGTGACAGAACTCACAGCTCAGGGCATAGGTAAACTGCCCGGGTGCACGCCCTCCTCACCCGCCGCTGGCTGACCGTCTTCGCCGTCGCCCTGCTCGCCTCCTTCGTGATGGTGCTGCTCGGCCGCTGGCAGTGGAGCCGCTACGAACTGCGCAGCGCGATCAACGACCGGATCGACGCCAGCACCGTGGTCACACCGGTGCCGGTGGGCGACGTGCTGGCCCCCGCCACCGGCAAGGGCGCGGCGCCGGGCCCCGGGGAGGCCGCGGCCTGGACCCGGGTCACCACGACCGGGCGGTACGACACCACGCAGGAGATCCTGATCCGCAACCGCACCGTCGACGGCACGGTCGGCTACGAGATCCTCACGCCACTGCTGCTGGCCGACGGCTCCGCGCTGCTCGTCGACCGCGGCTGGGTGCCGCCGCACCCCGACGGCATCACCGTCGCGCCGCAGTTCCCCGCCGCGCCCGCGGGCACCGTCACCGTCGTCGGCCGCGTGCACCTGACCGAGTCCGGCGCGAGCGGCGTCGATCAGCGCAACGGCCACTGGGAGACCCGCCGCGTCAGCGTGCCCGCCATCGCGGAGAAGCTCCCCTACCCGGTGCTCGGCGCGTACCTGCTCGCCGACGCCGACACCCCCGGCGCGCAGGGCCTCACCGCGATCGAGGTCGGCCACGAGAACGACTGGCTCAACCTCGGCTACGCGGTCCAGTGGTGGATCTTCGCGGTCGGCGCCCTGGTCGGCGTCGGCTACCTGGCCCGAAAGGATCTGCGCGAGCAGCGCGCCGCGGCGGAGTCCGGCACCGGCCCGGACCCCGGCCTCGACCCGGAATCCGCCCCCGCCGACGCCGCGACGCCCGCCTGACCTGCCACGCCGTCTCGGGATCGCGCCCGTCCCCGACCGTCCGGCGTGGACGCCGCTGCCCGACGTCCACCTGTGCCGGTGCGGTCACCCCGGTGAGCGCTGATGCCGTTGCGGGCCAGCGGCTATCGTGCCGGTGTGACCGACGAGCAGCCCGACCAGCCGCGCCCCGACCTGCCGCCCACCCTGCCGCTGCCGACCGAGCCGCTGGCGGCCTTCGGCGCGCGCGCCCGCGCCGAGATGCCCGGCGCGGCCCAGGTGCCCGCCGCTGCTCCGCCGAGCGAACCCCCGGCCCTGCCCACCATGCCCGTGGTCTACGTCGCCACCCCGCCCGCGCCCCCGGCCGACCCGACGCAGCCCTTCCCGGCCGCCCCTGCGGTGGGCTCGGCGCAGGTCCCCGCCCCGCCGGCCCCTTCCGCGCCGGCGGTGGGCTCCGCGCAGGTCTCCACTCCCCCGGTCGCGCCCGCCGTCGGTTCCGCGCAGGTCCCGGCTCCCACGATCCCGTCGGCCGTGGCACCACTCGCGCCCACCGCACCG
>NZ_BONI01000079.1 GCF_016862635.1 Catellatospora coxensis
CTCGCCGGCCCGCCGTCGCCCGGTGCCCCGCCGCTCGCGCCGTCACCCGGCGCACCGCCGTCCAGGCCGAGCGACTCCAGGCCGCCCCCGGCACCGCCGCCGCGCCCGCCGGACAGGCCGGAGCTGAAGAACACGCCCGCCCAGGCCTGCTTGAACACGCCGTCGTCGGTGGTGGCCGCGGACTGCGCGAACAGCGACTTGCCGAGGTCGTTCCACGTGATCATCGGGACGATCGCGTCGACCCGCTTGTCCTGCGCCGCGAGCAGCAGCGACAGCGCGCCGCCGTACGAGCCGCCGAGCACGCCGACCCGCGGGTCGCCGGCGGCGTCGAGCTGGATGTCGTCGCGCTTGGCGAGGTGGTCCAGCAGCCGCTGGGCGTCGCGGACCTCGTAGTCCGGGGAGTTCAGGTGGATCTGCCCGGTGCTCGCGCCGAAGCCCTGCGCGGTCCAGGTGAGCACCGCGTACCCGAGCCCGGCCAGATCCTGCGCGTCGAGGGCGACGCTCTCCTTGGTGCCGCCGAACCCGTGGGCCAGCAGCAGCGCCGGCACCTTGTTCCCGGCGGACGCGCCGTCGGGCAGGTAGAGCCGGGTGTCGAGGGTGACGTCGGAGTCCCCGAGCGGGCCGGTGCGCACCGACACCCGCTCGTCCACCGTGCGGTAGCCGGGGTCGGCGGGCCAGACCGCCCAGGTCGCCAGGCCGGCCAGCAGGACCACGCCGACGCCTCCGGCGATCCACCGTCTGTTGAGCTTTGCCCGTACCCGGGCCGCGAGCGCGCGCATGACCGCCACAGTACGGCGAGTCACCCGGGGACCCATCGGGGACAACCCCCACGCAAGCTGAGAGTTCTTTCAGCCGGCGTGTGGGTGGCCTCCAGGTTTCAGCAGCCCTCGCCCTCGGTGTAGCGGAACTCCAGCGTCTCGGCGTCGCCCGCCTCGATGCCCGTGAGCACCCCGGCCTTGGAGAACCGGAAGAACAGCGTGTTCTTGCCGCTGTCGACCGACAGCGCCTTCTCGCCGTTCGGGCCGGGCAGCTCCTTGGCCCCGGCGTACATCGCCTTGACCTCGGCGAGCTTCGCGCCCACCTGTGCCCCGGCCGCGGTCTGGTGCGACTTGCCGTCGGTGCTGAACCACAGCAGCTCGCCGTTGTAGAAGATCACCGCGACGTCGGCGTACTCGCCGCTGCCGAAGCCCGCGACCCAGCCGGGGCAGCCCGCGGTGCTCTGCTTCTTGGTGACCAGCTTGCCCGCGTCGGCCTTGGCCAGCGCGAGGCCGATGACGTACGGCCCGTACCCGCCCGCGGTGATGAAGCCCTTCTCCGCCTTCGGACTCGGGCTCGGCGCGGGGGCGGCGCTGCTCGGGGCGGCCGACGGGCCGAGCGAGGTGACGGCCGTCGGCGCGGCGGCGGGGGTGCCGCCCTTGCCGCAGGCGGCGGTGCCGAAGGCGGCCAACGCGGCCACCACCAGGAGCGGGACGGAACGGCGGAGGATCGATCGCATGTCCGGCAGGGTGTCAGCGACGGATCACGAAACGATCAAGAGATCGTGAAGCTGACAGCCGCGAACTGCGCCGGTCAGCGGGCGCTGCGGGTGCGGGCCCGGCTGCCGCGCAGCCGCCGCAGGCGGCCGACGAGCACCGGGTCGTACGCCAGCGCGGCCGGGTCGTCGAGCAGCGCGTTCAGCAGCTGGTAGTAACGCGTCGCGGAGACCTCGAACTGGTCGCGGATCGCCTGCTCCTTGGCCCCGGCGTGCCGCCACCAGCGCTGCTCGAAGGCGAGGATGTGCCGGTCGCGCTCGGAGAGCGCCTCCTCCTCGGTGCCCACGGCCGCCGCGGGCAGGTCGGAGTCGACCTCGTCGTCGCGCTCGGCCGGCGAGGTGAGCTCGACAACCGGCTCACGCCGGGGAATCGGGACCAGGGGCAGCTCTTCGAGGTCGCTGCCGTCGGCTCGCGAACGCTGTCTGATCTGCTCCATTTTGTCCCCTCCCCGCGGGCCACGTCCCACGAGTCTAGGTGCGCTGTCGTGATCAACGAAAGATCTGTGATCAGGGTTGCTGTGCCACAAAAGCGACCGGGCGGCCGGGGTGTTCGGATACCCCGGCCGCCCGGCCGTATGCCTGTCGCCGTGAGTCAGCTGATGTCGCGGCGGCGCATCTGCCAGAAGGCGAACGCGAGCACCACCACGACCAGGCCCAGCGCGATCGAACCGCTGTCCTGCCAGGTGATCAGCAGCTCCGGCGGGTTGCAGTTGCCCGCGTTGTCGCAGACCGTCTCCGGCGAGCTGTAGTCCATCAGCTTCATCTCTTTGTTCATCCAGGCGAAGATGTGCACCGGGACCAGGTACTGCTCCCAGAACTGCACCCGGATCATCTGGAACAGGATGGTCAGACCGACCTGCCCGACGATCACCACGGCCAGTGCCGCGCCCAGCGCGAGACCGGTGTGCCGGCCGATCGAGGCCAGCCCGAAGCCGAGCGCCGCGAACGCCAGGATCATGCCCAGCCCGCGCAGCGCGGTCAGGCCGAACGACTGCCACACCCCCGGGGTCAGCCCCTCGGTGGTGCCGCGCAGCTCACCCGCCGCCCACAGGATGCCGGTCCAGACACCCAGCGCCAGGATGGACAGCGCGGCCACCGACAGCAGCAGCACGCCCAGCTTGGTGCCGAGCACCTTCATCCGTTTCGGCTGCCAGGTCAGCAGGTTCATCATGGCCCCGGAGGCCCACTCGGCCCCGACGAACGACGCCCCCAGCAGGAAGGCCACCATCGCCATGATCGCGGCCCAGACCAGGAACAGCTCGCCGTACTGCGCCTTGAAGTCGAACGACGGCGGCATGAAGTCCTCGGCCCGGAAGTCGGTCCGCTGCGGTCCGGTCCAGCCGTCGTCGGGGCACTTCTCGCCGCACTCGCGCTTGTACTGCTCGTAGTAGCGGACCTGCTCCTGGTACATCGCCTCGGCCGCCGCCTCGCCCCTGGCGCGCGCCTCGGGGGTGGGCTTGGAGTGGAACGCGAACAGGATCGACGCGATCGTCACCAGCAGCAGCAGGCCGATCGGGAAGACCCAGCGGGTCAGCCGGCGCTTGAAGAACCGCCGCCGCTCAGCACGTACCAGGCTCATGCCTTCTCCTCGCTACGCTCGTCGGCGGCATGTCCGAGCCTGCTGAATCGCTCGCAAAGCTCGCTCATGAGTTCACCCCGCTCTGTGGCGTGAGCTCCGGCCGCACACTCTGATCGACCGAGCGGACCTGGCCGGGCACCGGGGCGGTGCCGGTCAGCTCCAGGAACACGCTTTCGAGGTCCGCGGTGACCGGGGTCAGCTCGCTGACGTACAGCTGGCGCTCCGCCAGCAGCCGCGCGATCAGCGCCGGCTTGTCCACCCCGGACAGGGTGAGGTGGTCGGCGTTCGCCTGCAGCTGGAAACCCGCCGCGATCAGCACCTGGGCGGCGGCGGACAGGTCCGCGGGCGTCTCCAGGGCGACCTTCACCTGGCCGGACGAGTGCGCCTGCAGCACCTCGGCGACCGGGCCGGCCGCGACCCGGCGGCCCAGCGAGATGATGGTGACGCTGTCGCAGATCAGCTGGATCTCGCCGAGGATGTGGCTGGACAGCACCACGGTCATGCCCCCGGCCGACAGCGTGGCCATCATGTCGCGCATCTCGCGGATGCCGCCCGGGTCCAGGCCGTTGGCGGGCTCGTCGAGGATCAGCAGCTTCGGCTGCTTGAGCAGCGCCGACGCGACGGCCAGCCGCTGCTTCATGCCCAGCGAGTACGTCTTGACGCGCTCCTTGGCCCGCTCGCGCAGGCCGACCAGCTCCAGCGCCCAGTCGACGCGCTCCTTGGGCAGGCTGCCCGCGTCGGCCAGCAGGGACAGCGTGTCGCGCGCGGTGAAGTGGGCGAAGAACTGCGGGCTCTCCACGATCGCGCCGACCTGGCCGACCACGCTGGGCAGGTGCCGCGGCAGCTCGTGACCGAGGATGCGCATCTCGCCGCTGTCCGGCTTGATCAGACCGAGCAGCGTACGCAGGGTGGTGGTCTTGCCGGAGCCGTTCGGGCCCAGGAAGCCGTGTACCTGCCCGGCCTCCACATACATCTCGAAGCCGTCCAGCGCCCGACGAGGGCCACCCCGGGCTCGGTACGTCTTACGCAGGCCTTGGATCTCCAAGACAGCGGTCACGGGCGACCTCCTAGGTATTCAGTGACCCCCGCACCCTACGGCGTATGCACCCCCCACGCAGCCCTGATCTCCCCCGATTCTTCACAACCCCACCCCGTACCGCACCGGTCACCGAAGGTCATCCGATTTGCCTGGCACCTGGGCGAATGCAGCCTCAAGATACGCACACCTGCCAGGCAAGTCCGACGATCAGCGGGACGCGGCGGGCGACGGTCAGGCGACGATGACGTTGAGGCCGGCGTCGCGGAAGGCGGAGACGGCGGCGGGGTCGGCGTTGGAGTCGGTGACCAGGGTTTCGATGCGCTCGACCGGGCAGATGCGGGCGAACGCGTGGCTGCCCAGCTTGGACGAGTCCGCGATGATCGCCACCCGCTTGGCGCGGGCCACCATCAGCGAGTTCATCGCCGCCTCGCCCTCGTGGTGGGCGGCCGCGCCGAGGGACACGTCGATCGCGTTGACACCGAGCAGCACCAGGTCCAGGGTGACCTCGCGCAGGATGCCGCCACCGAGCGGGCCGACCAGCTCGAACGACTGCGGGCGCACCACGCCGCCGGTCACCACGATCTTCATCCGGGAGCGGACCAGCAGCTCGTTGGCGATGTTGAGCGCGTTGGTGACGACGGTGAGCTGCGCGCCCTCGGAGACCGAGTTCAACTCGGGGCGTACGGCCAGGGCGCGGGCGACCTCGGTGGTGGTGGTGCCGCCGTTGAGGCCGACGACCATGCCGGGCTGCACCAGCGCGGCCGCGGCGGCGCCGATGCGCTGCTTCTCGGCCGAGTGCTTGGCGGTCTTGTAGCGCAGCGGCAGGTCGTAGGAGACGCCGCTGGCGACGGCCCCGCCCCGGGTACGCGTGATCATCTGCTGCTGGGCGAGCTGGTCGAAGTCGCGGCGGATGGTGGCCTGGGAGACGTCGAGCCGCTCGGCGGCCTCCTCGACGGTCACCCGGCCCGAATCGGTGAGCAGTTCCAGCAGCGCGTTCCAGCGGGCGTACCGGTCCACCGAGCCTCCGTTTGCGCGATTTATGAGCGGATGCGTGCACACTAGTGCGCGAAACCCGCCCATGCAACGCGATGTGCTGCGCGTATGTGACTCTTGAGTTGCCATCGCCCCAGGCGTCGCGCAGAATAGCGCGCGAAAACCCTTACTTTCGAGCCGTTACGCGCACGCCTGCTTGGAGGGCCCACCCCATGACGTACGTCGCCGAAGAGATCGACAGCCAGCCTGAGCTCTGGCGACGGGCCGCGGCACAGGCCGCCGAGGCGACCGGGGCACTGCCCCGGCCCGGCGAGCGTGTCGCCGTCGTCGGCTGCGGCACCTCCTGGTTCATGGCGATGGCGTACGCCGCGCTGCGCGAGTCCGCCGGCCAGGGCGAGACCGACGCCTTCGCGGGCAGCGAGTTCCCGATCGACCGCCCGTACGACCGGATCATCGCGATCACCAGGTCCGGCACCACCACCGAGGTCCTCGACATCCTGCGCAAGGCCGGTGACCGGTCCACGGTGCTGGTCGGCGACGTCGACACCCCGGCCGTGACCCTGGCCCGCGACGTGATCGCGCTGCCCTGGGCCGACGAGCGCTCCGTGGTGCAGACCCGCTTCGCGACCAGCGCGCTCACGCTGCTGCGCGCCTCGCTCGGCGAGGACCTGGCCAAGGCCGCCGACGACGCGCGGCGCGCGCTCGCACTGCCGCTGCCGCTCGACCCGGCGACCATCGAGCAGGTCACCTTCGTCGGCCGGGGCTGGACCAACGGCCTGGCCCAGGAGGCCGCGCTCAAGTGCCGCGAGGCGGCGACGTTCTGGACCGAGGCGTACCCGGCGATGGACTTCCGGCACGGCCCCATCTCGATCAGCACCACCGGCCGCGCGGTCTGGGCCTTCGGCGCGGTCCCGCCCGGCCTGCGCGAGGACGTCGAGGCGACCGGTGCGACCTTCGTGCACGACCCGTCGATCGACCCGGTCGCACACCTGATCGTCGCCCAGCGCTTCGCGGTCGCCCTGGCCGAGCACAAGGGCCTCGACCCCGACACCCCGCGCCACCTGACCCGCTCGGTAGTGCTGTCATGACTGGTATGAGCGAGCTTGCGAGCGAATCAGCAGGCATCAGTGATGCCGCCGACGAGCGCGGCGAGGAGAAGGCATGAGCGAGCTACGCGAGCGAATCAGCAGGCTCGGTGATGCCGCCGACGAGCGCAGCGAGGAGAAGGCATGAGCGAGCTACGCGAGCGAATCAGCAGGCTCGGTGATGCCGCCGACGAGCGCAGCGAGGAGAAGGCATGACCTCGCACCAACCTGACGACGTCGTCGTCTCCATCGACGTTGGCGGCACCGGGATGAAGTGCGCCCTGGTCGACGTCGCCCACCGGGTACGCCACACCGAGCGCCACGCCACCGGCCGCGAGCGCGGGCCGCAGGCGGTGCTCGGCACCATCCTCGACGTCGCCGCGGGACTGGCCGCGACCGCCGCCGAGCGCGGCTGGCGGCCCGTCGGCGCGGGCGTCGTCGTGCCGGGCATCGTCGACGAGGCCAACGGCATCGCGACGTACTCCTCGAACATCGGTTTCCGGGACGTGCCGCTGCGCCGCGAGATCGCCGACCGGACCGGCCTGCCGACCGCGGTCGGCCACGACGTGCGGGCCAGCGGCCTGGCCGAGGCTCGGCTGGGCGCGGGCCGTGGCCGTAAGCACGTGCTGGTGGTGCCGATCGGCACCGGGATCGCCGCCGCGCACGTCGTCGACGGCACGGTCATGGCGGGCGCGCACGGCGCGGCCGGGGAGATCGGCCACATCGTGGTACGCCCCGGCGGCCCGCTGTGCGGCTGCGGCCTGCGCGGCTGCCTGGAGGCGCTCGCCTCGGCCAGCGCCGTCGAGCGCCGCTACACCGAACTCGCCGGCAGCCCCGCCACCGCGGCCCAGGTCGCCGCTCGGCTGAACACCGACCCCCACGCCGACCAGGTATGGGCGGAGACCGTCGACGCGCTGGCCGACGGGCTGCTCACCGGCCAGGCCCTGTACGACCCGGAACTGGTCGTCATCGGCGGCGGCCTGGCCGAGTCCGGCGAGACTCTGCTCGCCCCGCTACGCGACGCGCTGGGCAAGAAGGTCACCTTCCACCGCGTACCCGAGATCGTGCGCGCCGAACTGGGCGACGAGTCCGGCGCCCTCGGCGCGGCCCTGATCGCCCTGGACCTGCTCGAACGTACCGAGGAGAAGGCATGAGCGAGCATCGCGAGCGAATCAGCGGGCTCGGACATGCCGCCGACGAGCGCAGCGAGGAGAAGGCATGAGCGAGCATCGCGAGCGAATCAGCGGGCGGATCGTCACACCTGAGGGTGTGGTCGAGGGCTCCCTCCATCTGAACGGCGATCGCATCGCCTCCATCGAACCCGGCACCGCGGCCCCGGACCGGTGGATCCTGCCCGGGTTCGTGGACATCCACAACCACGGTGGCGGCGGGTTCACCTTCACCACCGGCGACGCCGCGGCGGCCCGGCAGGCGGCCGCGTTCCACCTGGGCCACGGCACGACCACGCTGCTGGCGAGCCTGGTCTCGTCGCCGTTCGAGCTGATGCGCGACGCGGTGCTGGCGTACGCGCCGCTGGTGGCCGAGGGTGTGCTGGCCGGCGTGCACTTCGAGGGGCCGTACCTGTCGCACGCGCGCTGCGGCGCGCAGAACCCGGAGTTCCTGCGCGACCCGTCGCTCGACGAGCTGACCGAGATCATCAAGCTCGCCGACGGCGTGCTGCGCATGGTCACCATCGCGCCGGAGCGGCCGGGCGCGCTCGACGCGATCCGGCTGCTGGCCGAGCACGGCGTGGTGGCCGCGGTCGGGCACACCGACGGGTCGTACGCCGAGGTCATGGCCGCGGTCGAGGCCGGCGCGACGGTCGGCACGCACCTGTTCAACGGCATGCGCCCGGTGCACCACCGCGAGCCGGGCCCGATCGTGGCGCTGCTGGACTCCCCCACCGTCGTCTGTGAACTGGTCGCCGACGGCGTACACCTGCACGACGGCACCCTGGCCTTCGCCGCGCACAGCGCGGGCAGCGCTCGGGCCGCCCTGATCACCGACGCGATGACCGCGGCGGGTATGCCCGACGGCGAGTACGACCTGGGCGGCCTGGCCGTCACCGTCGCCGACCGGGTGGCTCGGCTGGCCAGCGGCAGCATCGCCGGCAGCACGCTGACCATGGACGCCGCGGTGCGCCAGGCGCTCGGCGCGGGCCTGCCGATCACGGATGTGGCGGCGATGGCCGCGACCACCCCGGCCCGGGTCCTCGGCCTGGCCGGCGAGCTGGGCGCGCTGCGCTCCGGCCTGCGCGCCGACCTGGTCGAACTGGACGCCGACCTGGGCGTCGTCCGCGTCATGAAGTCGGGAGTGTGGAACTGATGGCCCTGGTCCCCACCGGGAAGCTGGTCGCCGAGGCGGCCGTCGGCGGCACCGGCGTCGCCGCGTTCAACGTCATCACCCTGGAGCACGCCGAGGCGATCACCGCCGGGGCGGCCGCCGCGGGCCGGCCGGTGATCCTGCAGATCAGCGAGAACGCGGTGAAGTTCCACGGCGGGCAGCTCGGCCCGATCACCGCCGCCGCGCGCGCGGTCGCCGAGCTGGCCTCGGTCGACGTGGCGCTGCACCTGGACCACGTGGAGTCGGTGGCGCTGCTGAGGCAGGCGCCCGAGCACGGCTTCTCGTCGGTCATGTTCGACGCCTCGACCCTGCCGTACGCGGAGAACGTGGCCGCGACCAGGGCGGCGGCGGAGTTCTGCCACGAGCACGGGCTGTGGCTGGAGAGCGAGCTGGGCACCGTCGGCGGCAAGGACGGCGCACCGCCGCTCGGCGCGCACGCCCCCGGCGCGCGCACGGATCCCGCCGAGGCGGCCGCGTACGTCGCCGAGACCGGAGTGGACGCGCTCGCCGTCGCGGTCGGCTCCTCCCACGCGATGACCAGCCGTGACGCCGCCCTCGACCACGATCTGATCGCCGCCCTGAAGAACGCCGTCACCGTCCCCCTGGTGCTGCACGGCTCCTCCGGCGTAGGCGACGCCGAACTGCGCCGCGCGGTCACCGGCGGTCTCGTGAAAATCAACATCGGCACAGCCCTCAACATCGCCGCGACCGGCGCCGTCCGC
Organism: Catellatospora coxensis; assembly: GCF_016862635.1. Classification (GTDB taxonomy): domain Bacteria; phylum Actinomycetota; class Actinomycetes; order Mycobacteriales; family Micromonosporaceae; genus Catellatospora; species Catellatospora coxensis. The sequence continues at coordinate 9,293 of NZ_BONI01000079.1, forward strand.
GAGATCCTCTCCACCGACCCGAAACTCGTGGACCCCCGCAAGTACCTCCGCCCCGCCCGCGACGCCATGTCCGCCACCGTCCGACACTTCCTCACCCTGCTCTGACCCCCTCGGAGCGGCGATCTTGCACGGGCGTCCCCCACGACACGGATGAATCGGTCACGGAAGGGGCCACTCGTGCAAGATCGCCGCATTGAGCCGATCGTGGAAGAGCTGCGGGACGGGCGGCTCGACCGGGTCGGGGTGACGATGCTGTTGGTCCGCGACGACCTGGTTGACCCGGAGCTACCCGGCAACAAGGCGCGGAAGCTGAAGTACAACCTGGTGGAAGCGCGGGAGCAGGGGTTCGGGACGCTGTTGACGTTCGGCGGGGCGTACTCCAACCATCTGCGCGCGGTCGCCGCAGCCGGCCGCCGCCACGGGTTCCGGACCATCGGCATCGTGCGCGGCGAGGAGCACCTGCCGCTCAACCCGTCCCTGGCGTACGCCGCCGATCAGGGCATGATCCTGTCCTACCTGGACCGGGACACCTACCGCCGCAAGCACACCGATGCCGTGCTCGCCGAGCTGAAGCCGACCTGGGGCGACTGCTACGTGATCCCCGAGGGCGGCAGCAACGCCCTCGCCGTGCGCGGCTGCGCCGAACTGCCCGGCGCGATCGATGCCGAGTACGACTTGCTGTGCTGCCCGGTCGGCACCGGCGGCACCCTGGCCGGGATCGCGGGCGGCCTGACCGGCGATCGGCGGGCACTCGGGATCGCCGTGTTGAAAGGCGCACGCTTCCTGGTCGACGAGGTGACCGAGTTGCAACGCCAGGCCTTCGGCGCGCCCACGGCCAACTGGCGGATCGAGCTGGATCACCACTTCGGCGGGTACGCCAAGCGCACCCCGCAGCTCGACGCGTTCGTCGCCGACTTCCACCGCCGCCACGGCCTCGCCCTGGACCCGGTCTACACCGGCAAGCTGCTCGCCGCCCTCTTCGACCTCGCCGAACAGGGCGTCTTCCTCCGGGGCACCCGCCTCGCCGCGGTCATCACCGGCTCCGCACCGGCTCCGGTCGCCTAGCGGCGGGACCGCGCGCTGCCCGTCAGCCCTTGCGGCGCGCGACCGCGTACGCGAGCACGCCGAGCGCGAGCATTCCCGCCCCGGCCAGCACCGTCGGCTCGGGCAGGGTCATCGCGAGCACGATGCAGCCGATCAGCCCGAGCGCCGCCACCGCGCGCAGGTGCTTCGGTCCGCCCAGGCTCCACGCGGCCGCGTTGGTGATCGCGTAGTAGGTCAGCACCGCCACGCTGGAGAAGCCGATCGCGCCGCGCACGTCCGCCGCCAGCACCACCCCGATGATCACCACGGCGACGGCCAGCTCGGCCAGCCACGGGGTCGCGTACCGGGCGTGCACCGCGGACAGGCGGGACGGCAGGTCGCTGCGCCGGGCCATGGCCAGGATCGTCCGGCCGACCCCGGCCAGCAGGCTGAGCAGCACCCCGCACACCGCGATGCCCGCCCCGATCCGCACGACCGGGACCAGGCCGGGCACACCGGCGGCGGCGACCACGTCGGCCAGCGGCGCGGTCGATCGCGCCAGCGCGGGCATCCCGAGCACGGACAGGCAGACCAGCGCGACGGCCAGGTAGACGGCCAGCACCACCCCGAGCGCCACCGGCACGGCCCGCGGGATGGTGCGCTCCGGGTCGCGGACCTCCTCGCCGAGCGTGGCGATCCGGGCGTACCCGGCGAACGCGAAGAACAGCAGCCCCGCCGCCTCGAACGGCCCCGCCGGACCGGCGGCCCCGGCTTCGGCCACCCCGCCGCCCCACAGCCCGACCCCGACGGCCGTGACCAGCACGAGCAGGGTGATCGCGACGAGCACCCGGGTCGCGGCGGCCGTCTTCGTGACCCCCCGGATGTTGATCAGCGTGAGCACCACGACCGCCGCGACCGCCACCGGCCGGGCGTATCCGGGCCACAGGTAGTACCCGATCGTCAGCGCCATCGCCGCGCAGCTGGCCGTCTTGCCGATGACGAACGCCCAGCCCGCCAGGAACCCGGTGAACGCCCCGAGCTGCTCGCGCCCGTACACGTAGGTGCCGCCGGACTCGGGATACCGCGCCGCCAGCCGCGCCGACCCGGTCGCGTTGCACGCCGCCACCACCGCCGCGATGAGCAGCGCCAGCATCAGCGCGCCACCGGTTCCCGCAGCGGCGGCCGCCGGCCCCCACACCACGAACACACCGGCGCCGAGCATCGCCCCCAGCCCGATGACGACGGCGTCGCCGAACCCCAGCCGCCGCGCCAACGTCGAGATCACGCCCGCAGGCTAGCCCGCCCACATTGAATAAAGGAAGGGCACCTTGCAAACCCTATGTGTATAGGAAGGGCACCTTGTTAACCTTCGGCCCGCTGAGCGCGAGGTCAGCACGCTGGGCGTGCGGCCGACGGCGCGAACGCGGCAGCCTCCGGGCGCGGCGGAATCAGCGGGCCGGCGGCAGGATCGCGTTCCAGTCGATCCGGTGGATGATCCGGTCCAGCAGCAGGCCCAGGGCCAGCGCGGCCAGCCCGTCGGTGACCCAGTGGTGCGACAGGTACGTCGTCGTGCACAGCACGATCACCGGCGGCGCGACCCGCATCCAGCGCACCAGCGTCGGCGGCAGCCGCCACAGCCGCGAGGCCAGGATCACGATGATCCCCCACCACACGATCGCGTTGACCACGTGCCCGGACGGGTACGAGTTCGAGTACGCCACCGCCAGCGGGTTGAACAGCTCCACCGCGTTGGGCAGCGAACTGCTCGGCGCGTCCCGGTGCGTCCACAGCTTCAGCGGCCCGATGGTGAGGTACGTGAGCAGGAAACCCGTCACCCCGGGCAGCAGCACCCGCCAGTCCCGGGTACGCACGAGCAGCGTCACCGTCAGCGAGCCCGTGATGATCCACATCACCAGCCAGCCCTGCCCGAGGTAGTTCAGCGCCCGCGCGACGGTGTGCGCCCAGCCGGGCTGCTGGCTCTGCACCCAGTCGCGTACGCCCAGGTCGAGCCCTTCGGTCGCGCCACGCGCCGCCAGCAGCGTGATCAGCGCCAGCACCGCCACCAGGACGACGTCCCACCACCAGCTGTCGAACCGGCTCAGCCGCCGCGTCGGAATCCGCACCGGCCCACTATGCCTGACCGACCCCGCGACCCGGCATACCTGCACCAACCCTCCACAAGATCACCACAGCGCCACCCCCAACAAACGATCATGAACTTATGGCACGGACTCGCCGTCGAGCCGTGCCATAAGTTCATGATCAACCCGAAAGAAGGCGGTCAGAGCAGGGTGCCGAGCTTTTTGGCGATGAGTTCCATGCGGACGCCGGAGTTGGGGCAGCCGCCGAAGTGGTGCAGGGCGATGACCTTGTTGGTGCGGCGGGACAGGACCGGCGAGCCGGACGAGCCGCCCTCGGTGTCGCAGTAGTAGGAGATGTCGGTGTCGTCGGCGTAGCCGTCGTAGTCGCTGCTCTCCACTGCGCAGTTGCCGGCCCGGTCGCGGTCGCTGCTGATCGCCACCATCGCCGGCGCGCCCGCCGGGTGCTGCGGGATGTAGAGCTCCTCGCCCTTGGCGGGGCGGCGCAGATCCAGCTCCAGGTAGCCGAACTTCTCCACCAGCGGGAAGTCGGTCACCGAGAACAGGCTGAAGTCCAGCGTCTTGTCCGTGGTGATCAGCTCGCTCAGCCACACCTTGGTCGGCCGGAACACGTCGTACCCGCCGCACTCGGCGCACTGGTAGTTGAACCACACCTCGACGTCGCTGGTCTCGCTCTTGTCGGCGACGCAGTGGTTGTTGGTCAGCAGCAGGTTGCGCGGCCCGACCCGCCACGCGGTGCACAGCTCGACGCCGCCGATCAGCATCCGGGCCACGGCCTTCGCGCGCCGGTAGACCACCGGCTCGGTGGTGCGGTAGCAGACCGCGTCGGCCTTCTGGTCGGAGCCGCAGATGGTCTCCTCCCGGCCCGTGCCCGCCTGCGCCCGCTTCGCCTTCTGGTACGACTCGGACGCCGCGGCCCGCTCGGCCTCGGTGTGCCCGCGGCTCACCTGGTCGATCACCACGCCGAGCCGGGCCACGGCGCCGCCCAGCCCGAGCAGGTCGAGGTTCGAGCTGTGCAGCTCGACCAGGGCGGTGTCCCCGGTCACGGACATCGCCCAGCGGCCGGCGCTGCCGAGCACCGAGCCGACCGCGTCGCCGTCGATGCGGTGCACCTCGGTGCGCTTCGGGTCGCTGACCGTCAGGTAGTCGCCGGGCAGCAGCAGCAGCTGCGAGAAGTGCACCTTGACGTACTCGGCCCCGGGGTAGTGCAGCGTCGTGCTGCGGTCCGCGCCGAGGTAGCCGAGCACCGCGTGCGCGGACTCGACCCGGCCCGCCTCGGCCCGCCCGGTCCGGTTCGGGGTCGCGTCCTCGCCGCCCTTCGCGGTGACCGGGGCGACGGCCCCGGCACCGGCCGACGGCACGGCCGCCTGCTCGGCGTCCTGCACCGCGGTGATCATCGATCGGGCGTCGTCCGGCCGTACGGCGGGCGGGGCTCCCTCACCGAGCACCGCGGCGCCTGCGGCCGAGGTGAGCGCCAACACGGCAGAGATTCCCATCACCAGCGCGACCGTACGGCGCATGCGACCAGCCTCCTGAACGACTCCGGACAAGCTCCCTACGTGCAACGACGCAGCACTGTGGCCGGTGCCTCGGCCGAAAAGAGGATTCGCGGCAGCTGTACGCGAATCCGTAGGCTGTTCGCGTGCGGATCACCTCGGCCCTCGTAGACCCAGCCCTGATCGATCTACCCTGGTCAACTCCACTGGAGGAGTGGCCGGCCGACCACCTGGTCGCGCTGCCCCAGGGCATCTCCCGGCACGTGGTCCGCTTCGTCAAACTCCAGGGCACCGTGTACGCGGTGAAGGAGACCCGCGAGAAGATCGCCGAGCGGGAGTACGACCTGCTCCGCGCCCTCGAACGGATCGACGCCCCGGCCGTCGAGGCGGTCGCGATCGTCGCCGACCGGATCGCCGCCGACGGCGAGCACCTCGAACCGGTGCTGGTCACCCGGCACCTGAAGTTCTCCCTGCCGTACCGGGCGCTGTTCTCGCACACGCTGCGCCCCGACACCATGAACCGGCTGCTGGACGCGCTCGCCGCGCTGCTGGTGCGCATGCATCTGCTCGGCTTCTTCTGGGGCGACTGCTCGCTGTCCAACACCCTGTTCCGCCGCGACGCGGGCGCGTTCGCCGCGTACCTCGTCGACGCCGAGACCGGCCAGCTGCACCTGCGGCTGTCCCCCGGCCAGCGCGGCGAGGACCTGGAGATCGCCCGGACCAACATCTTCGGCGAGGCGCTGGACCTGCAGGCCGCGGGCCTGCTGCACGAGGGCATCGACCCGGAGCACGTCTCCGACGAGGTGGTGCGCCGCTACGAGACGCTGTGGCACGAGCTGACCCACGAGCAGGCCGTCGAGACCGACACCCGCCGCCAGATGGACAAGCGCATCCGCCGCCTCAACGAACTCGGCTTCGACGTCGAGGAGGTGGCGATGTCCGTCGTCGAGGAGGGCGGGCACCGCAGCATCATGCTGCGCCCGAAGGTCGTCGACGCCGGCCACCACACCCGCCGCCTGCTCCGCCTGACCGGGCTCGACGCCGAGGAGAACCAGGCGCGCGCGCTGCTCAACGACCTCGACGCGTACCGGGCCGAGTCCGAGGACCTGCCCGACGAGGCCCAGGCCGCGCACCGCTGGCTGACCGAGGTGTTCGAGCCGGTGATCCGTGCCGTGCCGCCGCACCTGCGCGGCAAGCTGGAGCCACCGGAGCTGTTCGTGCAGATCATCGAGCACCGCTGGACGCTGAGCGAGAACGCGGGCCGCGACGTCGGCCTCGCCCCCGCGGTCCAGTCGTTCCTCAACAACGTGCTGGTGCACCGCCCGGACGAGCAGGCCGTCCTCGGCTACGACCCCGACGAGGAACCCGACCCCGACCTCATCCCCGACGACGACATCGCCGAGGACGACGACCTCGCCGCCCGCTGACCGCTCACGTCGACGACGCCTACCCGCTCGCCGCCCCACCCGTCATCGACGTTGGCCTATCACATCGAATCCGAGTCGCGATTTTTCGATGTGATAGGCCAACGTCTATTCAACTCGGGTGGGTGACAACGCTGGGCGATCGACAAAACCGCAGGTAGCGTGGCTGCCCGGTCCGGACGCGCCGCTCTGCCGAGCGGTGTGCACCCCGTCGGGCCGTGCACAGCGAAAGGGTCGCGACGATGCGATCACGGCCGCGCCTGGCCGCCCTCGCCAGGCTCTCCGCCGAGCGGGCCCGACCCGACGGCCCTGCACGCCGCCTGGCGTCCACGGGCCGCCGACCGCTGCCGGGCTGGCTGCGTTCGCTGCTCGTGCTCGGCGTCGGCATCGCCGCGGCACTGACCGTCGCGACCCCTGGCAACGCTCAGGCCGGCGCGGACGCCGCCGCGACCCGCATGATCCACGCCCTGCCCGCCGGTGACCTCGCCGCCGTGCCGGCGGACTTCCCGCAGGTCATGCACTACACCCCGGGCACCGCCCGGCTGGCCGACGGCTCACTGCGGGTGATCAACCCGACCGGCTCGTGCTCGGTGCCCGGCGAGGGCCGCCCGTTCGACTTCGCCGCGGCCTGCCAGGCCCACGACTTCGGCTACGACCTGCTGCGGTACGCGCAGCGCCGGGGCGCGCCCCTGGACCCGACCGCCCGCGCCGACATCGACCTGCTGCTCGACCACGACCTGCGGGTGCAGTGCGTCGCCGACTCCACCCCGGCCAGCTGCGACGCGACGGTCGCCCTGTTCGCCGCGGGGGTGGGCTTCAACTCCTGGCGGCAGGTCTCCGGGCCGCCCGTCGACACGTCCGGGCTGCCGCGCACCGCGGGCCTGGTGCTGCTGGCCCTGGCCGGTGGCGGCTGCCTGGTCACGGCGCGCTCGCGCCTGCTCCCTGCGCGATCGGGTCCGCGTCGTCGTCCGCGCCGTTTCCGGCGGCCTGGCGCATCAGCCGGCTGAGCCCGTCGCGGCTGGCCACCACGGTGATCCGGTCGCGCGCCTTGAGCACCCGGTTGGGCGCGGGCCGCCACAGCGGGCGGGGCTCACCGAACTCGGCCAGCGCGATCACGCGTACCGCTCCGGCGAGGTCCGCGACGGCCACCCGCTGGCCGGCGAGCTGCGAGCCGGTGCCGACCACGACCTCGGCGACGAGCAGCACCCGGCGCTCGACCGAGATGGTGCCGATGACCTCGCGTTCCATCAGCGCCTCGGCGAAGGCCGGCGCGGCCAGGTAGGACACGCTCCGGGTGAACCGGATGCTGAACGTCTTGCGTACCCGAGCGGCGAGGTCGCCGTCGAACAGCCGGACCAGCACCCGCAGCTGCGGCTGCAGGTTGCGGCCGTGCAGCGCCGCCTCCAGGTTGATGACGTCGTTGCTGGCCAGCGTCATCAGCGCCCGGCAGCCCTGCACGTGTGCCGAGCGCAGGGTGCTCTCCCGGCTCGCGTCGCCGATGATCAGCGGTACACCCAGTTCGCGGGCCAGCGGCACGCCGCGGGCCTGCTCCTTGACGTCGATCGCGACCACCGGAATGTCCCGGTCGTGGAGCAGCCTCAGCACGCGGGTGCCGACGTTGCCCAGCCCGACCAGCACGACGTGGCCGTCCTCGGGCAGCCGCAGCCGGCCCTGCGCGACGGCGAGCCGGGCGTTGACGGTGCCCTCGACGACCATCGCGGTGATCAGCGGCACCAGCGCCAGCCCGGCCAGCGCGACGAGCAGCTGCAGCACCTGCTGCCAGCCGGGGATCTCCGCGTCGAGTTGCGGGCCGCCGAGCGCGTTGACCAGCGTGACGTACACGCCGTCCCAGAACGAGGCGACCTCCGGCCGGGTGCGCGCGAACGCGAAACCGGCGACGATCAGGATCAGCAGCACCACCGCGACCGCGATGCGGAACTGGCGCGAGATCAGCGTCTTGGCGGTGTCGACGACCGCGGGCAGCCGCCAGCGGCGGGCATTGCGGCGTACGGTGCGCGCGACGGTGGTCACCGTGTCGGCGACGCTGTCGGCCACCCCGCTGCTCACCCGCGCCTCGGCCAGCACCAGGTCGGCCCGGCCCGGGTCGGCGGGCAGCAGGTCCGGCGCGGTGCCGCCGGTGGTGGTGTCGACGAGCCCGCAGACCACGTCGTCGGGCGCCACGTCGGCCCGCCGGGCGACCACGAGGGTACGGCCGCCGACCGGCAGCGGCACCGCGTTGACCTCGTCCAGCGCGATCGCGACGAGCGCCGGTGACGCGATCTCGGCGTCGGACAGCACCCGGGCGTTGCCGAGCAGCTCCTCGATGCCGCGGCCGAGGTGCGAGTTGTACATCCGGACCACCAGCCGCAGCTCCGGCACCAGGTCACGGGCCTGCAGCGCGACGTGGATGTTGCCGACGTCGTCCTGCACCGTCAGCGCCAGCCCGATCGCCGTGGCGACGTCGGCCTTGGCCAGGGCACGCTCGTCCACCCGGTCGACCACCACCACCCGCACCCGCGGCAGCTCACCGAAGTCGCGCGCGTCGCGCTTCTGATCGGGGGTCATCAGCACCACCACGTCCACGCCGTAGCGCGTGGTCAGCTGCTCGGCGAGGCGGTAGGCCAGGCCGTCCGAGCCGTTGATCACGAAGTGGTTGTTGCGGGCCCGGCGCAGGTTGGCCACGACCGAGGAGGGGGTCAGCACGCCCGGATGCTATCGACCACGCACCACCCGTACCACCCCTGAGGGATCGCCAGACATGCCTTTCCCGCGACGATATGCCCCTTTTGGTCGTTGCTCCTTCAGACGAATGCACCAAGCAGCACCCTGCGGTTCGGGGTGCACCGGTCAGCAATCGAATGGATGGACATGAACAAGTGGTTCTACCGTGCCGTCGGCGCCGTGGGCGTGGCGGGCGGCGTCATGCTTCTCGGCAGTGGCGTCGCGCACGCTGAAACGGTTTCCGAGGCCCAGCCGACCGCCGATCTTCAGGCCATGCGCGGGTTGGTGGCCGATCTCTTCTCCCCGACGGGCGGCCTGCACAACCTCGGCCTGTCGATCGACATGCCCGACACGAGGCTGAACGCAGGGCTGGTCGCGGACGGCCCGCTGTCGATCACGCGCGGCACCGGCGACCTCGGCGTCACCGCGTACGCCCCCGGGGTGCAGGACATCTCGCTCACCGGCAAGGCGCCGGCCCTGACCCGCGCGCTGCCGAGCACCGACCTGCTCAGCAGCACCGGCCTGCTCAACGGCGCCGGCAAGGAGGAGGTGCTGCCCGGCCTGGACAGCGTCACCGGCATGCTCTCCGGCGGACCGCTCGGCGGCCTGCTCGGCGCCCAGCCCGGCGGCAGCCCCATCGGCGGCCTCACCAACGGACCGCTCGGCGGCCTCACCAGCGGCCTCATGGGCGGCCCCGACGGCGGCGGCACCCTGGGCGGCCTGCTCGGCGGCGACGGCGGCCCGCTCGGTGGGCTCACCGGCGGGCTCACCGGCGGCGACAGCCCGCTCGGCGGCATCACCGGCAGCCTGACCGACCTGACCGGCGGGCTCAGCGGCGGACTCAACGGCAGCGCCCGCGCCGCCGACCCGCTCGCCAGCCTCACCGGCGGCCTCGGCGGCGACGCCCTGAACGGCCTCACCGGCGAGCGCAACGACCTGTCCGGGATCCAGCCCGCGCCGCTGCCCGCACCCGGCTCCCCGGCCGTCGACACCACCCGGGACAGCTTCGGCGAATGGCTCGGCGACCAGCCCACGGGCATGCCGTCCGGCATGCTGGCCCGCCAGGACGTCATCGACCCACTGCTCGACACCGACGCGCTCGACCCGTCCGACGCCCAGGGCGTCACCCTCGACCCGGCGCTGTCCCAGCAGGTCGCCGACGCGACCTCGCAGATCGTGCCCGCGCTCATCGCCGACGCGATGGGGCAGCCGAGCGGCGACGAACTGCTCGCGACCGAAGGCATGCCCACCGCCGAAGGCCTGCCCTTCGTCGACAAGCTGCCCATCCTCAACGGCGTGCTCGGCAACGGCGGCCCGCTGGACAGCATCCTGGTCGTCGGCGACATCGCCAAGCAGGTTCCCGGCGTACGCGACCTGGCCAGCGGCAAGCTCAGCCTGGACACCGTGACCAAGCTCCCCATCGTCGGCGGCATGCTGACCGGCGGCATCGTGCAGGGCGGCAAGCCCGGCACCGCGCTGCCCGTCGTCGGCTCCCTGCCGGTCGTCGGCGACGCGCTCGGCAAGATCACCGGTGGGCTGTCCGGCATGAGCCCGGGCCGCGGCGCCAACCTGCTGAACCCCGCGCCGACCCTCGACACGCAGCTGCCCGTCGGCCAGCAGCTCTCCGCCCCGGCGCCCCAGCCCCAGCACGTCGGCCGGCACCGGGCCACCGAGCGCCCGATCGCGGGCGAGGACGCCGAGTACGCGGAGTCGGCCACCGCTGAGGCCGGACTGCCTGGCCTGCCCGACCTGGGCGGGCTGCCGCTGCTGGGCAGCCTGACCGGCGGCGCCGGCGCGGGCGGCCTCGGCGTAGGCAGCCTGCTGGGCCAGCTGCCGCTCGTCAACGACCTGCCGATCCTGGGCAACATGGCCACCTCCATGGAGGTGCTGCGCGCGCTGCCGCTGGTCGGCACCGCCGCGGGCCTGCTGCCGCTGGAGAGCGACACGCTCATCTGACAGGGCGTACATGGCAAGGGGCGGATGCGATGCGCATCCGCCCCTTGCTCGCTGTACTGACCTCGTCAGAGCCGTCTCGTGGTGAACAGGGTGGTTCCGTGGACCGGGTCCACCACCTTCCGCTCGGTCTCGGTGAACCCGACCTTGGCCAGCACCCGGCGAGAAGCGGTGTTCCAGTCCCAGACCGTGGCCCACAGGCGTTCGTAGCCGGACGATCTCGCCCAGTCCAGCACCGCCGACGCGGCCTCGGTCGCGTATCCCTGACCCCAGACCCGGCGTAGCAGCTCGAACGCCAGTTCCGGTTCACCTGCGGACCCTCGACCGTCGACCAGCCCGCAGTAGCCGATGACGTCGCGGACGGCCTTCCGCTCGACCGCCAGCAACCGGGTGGACCAGAGATCGTCAGTGCGGATCGACTCCTCGAGCTCGGCGAGGGTGGGGTGTCCGTCGGCGTCGATCCGGCGGTGCGGCGGCACTCGCGGATCACGTTCCGTCCACAGCTCGCGTTGGACGGCCGCCTCGGCTACCCCCCAGGGTCTGAGCAGCAGGCGATCTGTCTCGAGTACGACCTCGCGGCCCGGAGTCGCTGAAGCTGCCATGACGGCAACCCTCCCACGGGCGGACGAGCTGTGTGCCACGGGGCTGAGCTGGGGCGTTGGAGCCGACCAGGGGACTTGAACCCCTAACCTTCCGATTACAAGTCGGGTGCGCTACCAATTGCGCCAGGCCGGCATGCACGGCGCAGGAACGGCCGTACCCAGCGATGGTACGCGCCGTACGTATCAGGTCCGCTACCGGATTCCCCGGAGTTTCGTACCGATCATCACCATAGCGTCCGTTTTGCCTGGCAGGCGCGTTCCACATGATGATCCACGGGCTTGTTTACCGGCCGTAACGCGGTTACTTTGGCGAACGCCGGGTTCGTGAAAACGTGGCCGGCACTCACTTTCACTCGGATCGTCCGGCACGTTCCTGCCGGTGGAAGGACACACCCCCGTGGCTACCGTCACCTATGCCAAGGCGTCCCGGATCTACCCGGGCACCGACCGCCCCGCCGTCGACCAGCTCGACCTCCAGATCAACGACGGCGAGTTCCTCGTCCTCGTCGGCCCGTCCGGCTGTGGCAAGTCCACCAGCCTGCGGATGCTGGCCGGTCTCGAGGACGTCGACCAGGGCGCGATCTACATCAACGACAAGGACGTCACGAACCTCCCGCCGAAGTCGCGGGACATCGCGATGGTCTTCCAGAACTACGCCCTCTACCCGCACATGACGGTGTACGAGAACATGGCGTTCGCGCTCAAGCTGCGCAAGACCCCGAAGTCGGAGATCGACGTCCGGGTCAAGAAGGCCGCGCAGATGCTGCAGCTGGAGGAGTACCTCAACCGCAAGCCGAAGGCGCTCTCCGGCGGTCAGCGCCAGCGTGTCGCCATGGGTCGCGCCATCGTGCGTGAGCCGCAGGTCTTCCTCATGGACGAGCCGCTGTCGAACCTCGACGCCAAGCTGCGCGTGCAGACCCGTTCGCAGATCGCCACGCTGCAGTCGCAGCTGGGCATCACCACCGTGTACGTCACGCACGACCAGGTCGAGGCCATGACCATGGGTCACCGGGTGGCCGTGCTGCTCGACGGCGTGCTGCAGCAGTGCGACACCCCGCGTGCCCTGTACGACCGGCCGTCGAACGTGTTCGTCGCGGGCTTCATCGGCTCGCCGGCCATGAACATCAAGACCGTGCAGCTGACCGAGGCCGGCGCGGTGTTCGGCCAGATGGTGCTCCCGCTGACCCGCGAGCAGGTCGCCCTGGCGCAGGCCGAGGGCGGCAACGGCCAGGTCACCGTGGGCTTCCGCCCCGAGGACTCGGACCTGGTGGGCGCCAGCGAGGGCGGCATGCCGATCGTCGTCGACCTCGTCGAGGACCTGGGCGCCAACGCCAACGTGTACGGCCACGCCGCGATCAACGGTGGCGAGGAGCGGTTCGTGGTCACCACGACCCGTCAGGCGATGCCGAGCCTCGGCGACACCGTGTTCGTCAAGCCGGTGGTCGGTAGCCACCACGCGTTCCACGCCGCCTCCGGCGTGCGCATCTGACGCAAGCAGTAAATAAAGGGCGGGGCCGGAAACGGTCCCGCCCTTTTGTGATGTGCGTGCCGATCTTCGGTTACCCGTGCTCCAGGGGGTAAGCATGGAGCCATGACGGAGTATCGAGTCGAGCACGACACGATGGGCGAGGTACGGGTGCCTGCCGACGCCCTGTGGGGCGCGCAGACCCAGCGGGCGATCGAGAACTTCCCGGTTTCGGGGACTGTCCTGCCGTACCCCCTGATCATCGCTCTTGCCCAGATCAAGGCGGCGGCGGCCGAGGCCAACGCGGCGACCGGGGACCTGGACGCGCAGACCGCGGGCGCGATCGCCTCGGCCGCCCGGGAGATCGTCGAGGGCGACTTCGCGGAGCATTTCCCGCTCGACGTGTACCAGACCGGTTCGGGCACCTCGACCAACATGAACATGAACGAGGTGCTGGCCCGGCTGGCCGGGCAGCGCCTCGGCCGGGCGGTGCACCCGAACGACCAGGTGAACGCCTCGCAGTCCAGCAACGACGTGTTCCCGTCGGCGATCCATCTGGCCGCGCTGCGGCTGGTGGCGTACGAGCTGCGCCCCGCGCTGCTGGAGCTGGAGCAGGCGCTGTCCCGCAAGGCGCGGGAGTTCGCGCACGTGGTGAAGTCGGGGCGCACCCACCTGATGGACGCCACCCCGGTGACCCTGGGCCAGGAGTTCTCCGGGTACGCCCAGCAGGTGCACCGGGCCGCCGAGCGGGTCGCATCGACCCTGCCGCACGTCGCGGAGCTGCCGCTGGGCGGCACGGCCGTCGGCACGGGCGTGAACGCGAGCGCCGAGTTCCGCCGCGAGGTGTACCGGCGGCTGGCCGCGGACACAGGGCTGCCGGTCAAGGAGGCCGAGAACCACTTCGAGGCGCACGGCGCCCGCGATGCCCTGGTGGAGCTGTCGGGTCAGCTCCGTACGGCCGCGGTCAGCCTGTACAAGATTGCCAACGACATCCGGTGGATGGGTTCCGGCCCTCGGGCGGGCCTCAGCGAGCTGCGTATCCCCGACCTGCAGCCCGGGTCGTCGATCATGCCGGGCAAGGTGAACCCGGTCATCTGCGAGTCCGTACGCCAGGTCTGCGCCCAGGTCATCGGCAACGACACCGCGGTCGCCTTCAGCGGCTCGCAGGGTGACTTCGAGCTGAACGTCATGCTCCCCGTGATGGCCCGCAACCTGCTGGAATCCATCACGCTGCTGGCCAGCGCGAGCCGCCTGCTGGCCACCAAGTGCGTGGCGGGGCTGCAGGCCAACGAGGAGGTGGCCCGGCTCTACGCCGAGGGCTCTCCGTCGATCGTGACGCCGCTCAACCGCCACATCGGGTACGAGGAGGCGGCGGCCGTCGCCAAGCAGGCCCTGGCGGAGAACAAGACCATCCGGCAGGTCGTCGTGGAACGCGGCCACGTCGAGGCCGGCAAGCTCACCGAGGAGCAGCTCGACGCAGCCCTCGACGTGCTCGCGATGACCCGCCAGCCCGACTGACCCGCGACACCCCTGCCACGACGGCGCGGGCAGCATCCCGCTCGACGGCTCAGGTAACGGCGACTCGGCCGACGCGCCGCCGCAACCCCGGTCCACGAATAGACGCCAGCCTATCACATCGAAAACGAGGGACTCGGATTCGACGTGATAGGCCGGCGTCTATGGAAAAGCACCGCGCGAACGCGGCCAGGTCACGCCGCCCGGCGGCGGGCCACCTCGGCCAGCGCGACGGCAGCGGCCACGGAGGCGTTGAGCGACTCGACCTCGGACACGATCGGGATGCTCACCCGCATGTCACACGTCTGCCCGACCAGCCGCCCGAGTCCACGGCCCTCCGACCCGACCACCACGACCAGCGGCCCGACCGCGGCCTCCAGCTGGTAAAGATCGGTCTCCCCGTCGGCGTCCAGCCCGACGACCACGAACCCCTCGGACTGCGCCTGCTTCAGCGCCCGGGTCATGTTGGTCACCTGCGCCACCGGCAGCCGCGCCGCCGCGCCCGCGCTGGTCCGCCACGCCGTCGCCGTGATGCCCGCGGCCCGTCGCTCGGGCACGAAGATGCCCTGCGCGCCGAACGCCGCCGCGGAGCGGATGACCGCGCCGAGGTTACGCGGGTCGGTGACCCCGTCCAGCGCCACCAGCAGCGGCTCCGGGTGCTCGATCGAGGCGGCGAGCATGTCCTCGAAGGTCTCGTACGCGTACGGCGGGACCTGGATGCCGATGCCCTGGTGCAGCACGCCACCGGTGAGCCGGTCGAGCTCGGCGCGGCTGATCTCCAGGATCGGGATGCCCCGGTCGCCCGCGGTGCGCACGATCTCGTTGACGCGCTCGTCGATGTCGATGCCCTGGGCGACGTAGAGCGCGGTCGCGGGCACGTGCGCGCGCAGCGCCTCGTTCACCGGGTTGCGGCCGACGAGCAGCTCCGGCGCGTCCTTCGGGGTCAGCGACTTGCGGCCGGGCGCGACCCGCGGGCCGCTGCGCACGGGAGCGCCGCCACGGCCGGCCGGGGTGCGCTTGGTCGGCACGCCCTTGCCGCCGTTGCCGCGGCCCCAGGTGGTGTCCTTGGTGCCGGGCTTGCCGATCTTCGGGGCACGACCCTCCGCTGCGGCGGCCTTGCGCTCCTTGTCCTGCTTCCAGGCGGTCTTCGAGGGCAGTTTCTCGGTGCCCGAGTAACCCTTGTGCCAGGGACGCTCGTCGGCGGGCAGCGTCTTGCCCCGCCCCTTCAGGGTGTCCTTGCCCTTGCCGCCCGTCCCCTTGACGGCGGTCTTCTTGCTGACCTGGCGTATGTTCCGGCGTTGCGAGTTGCCCGGCATTACAGTTCACTTCCGATCGTCCAGCGTGGACCGTGCGGGGTGTCCTCCACCACGACTCCGGCCTGTTTGAGCTGATCCCGCACGGCGTCCGCGGCGGCCCAGTCCTTGCGTCCACGTGCGGCCGTACGCTGCTCGAGGGCGAGCGCGACCAGCGCGTCGACCGTGCTGCGCAGCCCGCTGCCGCTCTTGCTCTCGGCCCAGGCCGCGTCGAGCGGGTCGATGCCGAGCACACCGAGCATGGCCCGGACGCTGCCCAGCGCGCCCGCGGCGGCCTTGTCGTTCCCGGCGGCCAGCGCGGTGTTGCCCTCGCGCACCACCTCGTGCAGGGCCGCGAGCGCGGCCGAGGTGTTCAGGTCGTCGTCCATGGCGGCCGTGAAGTCGGCGCACAGCATCGTCGGCTCGACGACCCCGACCAGTTCCACGGCGCGCTGCACGAAACCCTCGATGCGGCGGTACGCCGTGGCGGCCTCCTCCAGCGCGCCCCAGCTGAAGTCGATCCGGGCCCGGTAGTGCGGGGACAGCATGTAGTAGCGCAGGTCGACGGGCCGGATGCCGCGCTCGGTGACCGCGTCCAGGTCGATGACGTTGCCGAGCGACTTGCTCATCTTGGCCTCGCCGAGGTTGAGCAGGCCGTGGTGCACCCAGAACCGGGCGAACGCGAGCCCGGCGGCGCGCGACTGCGCCTGCTCGTTCTCGTGGTGCGGGAAGACCAGGTCGAGGCCGCCGCCGTGGATGTCGAACTCCGCGCCCAGGTAGCGCTTGGCCATCGCGGAGCACTCGATGTGCCAGCCGGGCCGGCCGCGGCCCCACGGCGAGGGCCACTCGGCGTCGTCGGGCTCCTCGGTCTTCGCGCCCTTCCACAGCGCGAAGTCGCGCGGGTCGCGCTTGGCCCGCTCCGGGCCGTCGGGCGCGGCCAGCATGTCGGCGGGGCGCTGCCCGGACAGGGCGCCGTACTCGGCGAAGGAGCTGACGGAGAAGTAGACGTCGCCGCTGCCGTCGTTGCTCGGGTACGCGTTGCCACGCTCGATCAGCTCGGTGATCAGCTCGTGCATCTCGGGCACGTGCCCGGTGGCCCGCGGCTCGTACGTCGGGGCGAGCACGTTCAGCGCCCGGTAGGCGGCGGCGAGCGTCACCTCGTTGGCGTACGCGATCGACCAGAACGGGCGACCCTGCTCAACCGACTTGGCGAGGATCTTGTCGTCGATGTCGGTGATGTTGCGCACGAACACGACGTCGTAGCCCGAGTGGATCAGCCAGCGCCGCAGCACGTCGTAGTTGACGCCCGAGCGCAGGTGGCCGATGTGCGGGCCGGACTGGACGGTGAGACCACACAGGTACACGGAGGCCTGACCGGGAACGCGCGGCACGAAGTCGCGCACCTGTCTGGTCGCGGTGTCAAAGAGTCTCAACGTCACCGGACAAGGATAGTCAATGCGAGGCGATCCATCGCGACTGCAGCCACCGCAACGCCTCAAGCTCATCCGGATCGACGGCGATTCGATACTCACGGCCATCAGTGCCGGTGATGCCGATCACCGCCAGGTCTCCGATCGCCGCCCGGTCCGCCTTCGTCGACGGCGTCTCGGGCAGCACCGCACCCCCGAGCACGGGGATGGCCCGGCGGGCGATGCCGCCGGCCTGCGAGATGCTCAGCGAGGTCTCGTCGGCGCGCAGCCATCCGCTCAGCCACCCGTTGCGGGCGTACGCCGACGTCGTGCCGTACACCTGGCCCGGGATCTCCAGGGGCTCACCGGACTGCACCAGCCGCAGCGACGTCTCGCCCGACACGACGATGTCGTCCTGCTCGGCAACGACCGGCGCGCCGAGCGAGCGCGGCGCGCCGTGCACCCGGACCTCTTCGCGGACCGCGTCGATCAGCGCCGCGCTGCCCCGCCAGCCGGCTGCCCGGCCGTAATAGCGCCACCGCCGGCCGTCGGCGGACCTGCCTCGTGCGACGATCACCCACGGCACCCCGAACACCACGCGCGCCAGCACCCACAGGGGCAGCAGCAGGAGCACCAGCAGCCACTCGATGGCGAGGAAGACCAGCAGCAGCACGGCCGGGAACGCCACGATGATCATCAGCACCATCACGCAGCCGAACATGCCCTCGGCACCGGCCAGCGGCACGAGCTGGCTGCTGTCCCCGAGCCCCTGGCCGTCGGAGCGCCGCCGCGCGGGACGCCACGGCAGCCAGCGACGGCCCACCCACCACTCGTGCCCGTCCGGACCGGTCACCCTGTCGACCATGCGCGGCATCGTGCCACGCCGGGACAAACGGCCGCGACTCAGTTGTTGAGGGAGGCCACCGCGTCCGGCAGCTCGGTCAGGTCGGCGATCACGACGTCGGCGCGCACCGGTCCGGGCGCGGGGGTGCCCGACCTGTTCAACCAGACGGTACGCAGACCCGCGCCCGCCGCCCCGGCGACGTCATGGTCGTAGGAGTCCCCGACGTACACCACCTCGTGCGGCTGCGCCGACGCCGCGGCGAGCACCGCGTCGAAGAAGCCGCGGGCCGGCTTCTTCGGCACCCCGTTCTCCAGCGCGTACAGCTCGAACGCGAAGCGCCCGGCGAGCCCGCACCGGTCGGCCAGGCTGTTGGCGTTCGTCGCGTACCCGAGCCGGTAGTCGCGGCTCAGCTTGTCCAGCACCGCCGCCACCCCGTCGAACGGGCGCGAGTTGGCGTACCGGACCTCGAAGAACAGCTCCAGCCAGCGGTCCAGCTCGTGCTCGCGGCCGGCCCGGGCCAGGGTGTGCCGCATCGCGGCGGCCCGGATGTCGCGTGCGGGCCGGTCGGCCAGCAGCGTCCAGTGGTCCTCGGCGTCGGCCGCGAACAGCTCCAGCGTCAGCGCCGGGTCCGCCACCGCGGCGGTGACCGCGCTCAGGCCCGCGTTCACGGCGGTGCGGATGTCCACCAGCGTGTCGTCGGCGTCGAAGGCGACAGTTGTGATCATCGGTACACGTTAGCGGAACCGCAGGTCAGCGCCCTGCACCGTCACTCGCAGGGGGTACCCCGTCCCATGTCGCGGGACGTCGCCGGGCCGGTCAGGCGAGGCCGCGCAGCGCTGCCGGCAGCTGTGCCAGGCGCTCGACCACCAGGTCCGGCACGACCGGGCCGGGCAGGTCGCGGCCGCCGCGGTTGACCCACACGGTACGCATCCCCGCCGCGGCCGGCGCCACGACGTCGTGGTGGTAGTTGTCGCCCACGTAGACGATCTCTCCCGGGCTCGTGCCCGTGGCCGCGCCCACCGCGGCGAAGAACTCCGGCGCGGGCTTCTTCGGCAGGCCGCCCTGGTGGGCGTACAGCTCGAAGGCGAATTCGCCGCCCAGCCCGCACCGGTCCGCCGTCGAGTTGCCGTTGGTCGCATAGCCCAGCAGGTACGCCGCCCGCAGCTCGGCCAGCGTCGCCAGCGCGTCCGGGAACGGCCGGGTCTGCTCGTACCGGTGCCGGAAGAACAGCTCATAGTGCTCGTCGAGATGCCGGTCCAGGCCGAAGCGGGCCAGCGACCGGCGCAGCGACTCGCGCCGGATGTACGGCACGGGCGCCCCCGGGTCCTCGGCGAACACCTCCTGCCAGCTCTCCCGCAGGTGCTCGCGGGTCAGCGCCAGGCCCGGCTCCAGCGCGCGCAGGCTGCCGAGCACCTGCTCCAGCGCGTAGTCGACCGCCGGGCGCAGATCCAGCAACGTCTCGTCCGCGTCGAACACCACCGCCTTGATCACTCCGCCACTCTAGTCATGCCGGTCGACGCCTACGCTTGGCGCGTGGACACCGCACAGACGCTCGACCGCGGGCTGCGCCTGCTGACCCTGGTCGCGGACACCCCCGGCGGGCTCACCGTGACCGAGGCCGCCAACCGCCTCGGCGTCGGCCGCGCCGTGGTGTACCGGCTGGTCACCACGCTCACCGAGCACTCCCTGGTCCGCCGCGACTCCGCCGGGCGGCTGCGGCTCGGCGTGGGGCTGCTGCACCTGGCCCGGCGCGCCCAGCCACTGCTCGCCGACGCGGCCCTGCCGGCCCTGCGCCGCCTGGCCGACCAGGTCCACGCCACCGCCCACCTCACCGTCGCCGACGGCGACGAGGCCGTCGCCGTGGCCGTCGTCGAGCCCAGCTCCACGATGTTCCACGTCGCCTACCGCACCGGCTCCCGGCACCCACTCGACTCCGGCGCCGCAGGCCGCGCCATCCTCTCCGACGCCGCAGGCTGGACCGTCTCCTCCGGCGAACTCCAACCCGGCGCCTACGGCATAGCCGCCCGCGTCCACGCCGTCGAAGGCCTCCGCGCCTCCGTCGGCGTCGTCGCCCTGGCCCCCCTCGACGCCCCCACCGTCGGCCCCCTCGTGGTAGCCGCCGCCACCACCATCACCACCGCCCTCTCCTGACCCCCTGCCGGGCCGCCGGGCCCAAGGTCATCCGACTTGCCTGGCACCTGTGCGTATCTTGAAGCCGCATTCGCCCAGGTGCCTGGCAAGTCGGATGACCTTGGCGGGCGACGGTCGTGCGGTGGCAGGCAGGTTCGTCCACAGGTGTCCACAGGCGATCCATATGGTTTTCCACAGGGGCGGGGTGGGTTATCCACAGGGCTGCGCACAGGCGGCGCGGATTTGCGGCACGCTGTGCGGCGTGCGACGAGTCGATCGACCCAGGCGACTGGCCTGGCAGGTGTTCCGCGGGTCCGACGCCCTGCGGGAAGGGCTGCTGACTGCCGAGCAGTTACGCGGCGACAACTGGATGAGCGTCGGCTACAACGTCTTCGCCGACAGCAGGCTCGACCGCGACCACGAGCTGAGCTGCCGCGCACTCGCCCTGGACCTGCCGTCCCACGCGTACTTCGCCGGGCCGTCCGCCGCGAGCCTGCACGGCGTGGCGCATGCCGCCGCCTTCGGCGACGCCGCGCATCTGGTGGTGCCCGCAGGAACCCGGCTCAACCAGCGCAAACACGCGACGGTCCACCGTATGCGGCTCAGCGACGACGAGGTCGAGGTGCACCGGGGCTTCCCCGTCACCCGGCCGTTGCGCACCTGCTGGGATCTCGTGCTCTGGCTGGACCTGGTGCCCGCGGTCACCATCATCGACGCCCTGCTGCACGCCAAACTGGTGACCGCCGCCGAACTCGGCGAACTGGCCCACAGCCGCTTCGGCCGGCACGGCGCGGCCCGAGCCGCCAGGGCGTTCGCGCTGGCCGACGGCCGCGCCGAGTCCCCGCAGGAGTCCCGCCTACGGGTGGGCCTGATCCGCGCCGGTCTACCCCGTCCGGAACTGCAGCACCCCGTCACGGCGGGCGGTCGTGTGCTGCACCCCGACCTGGCCTGGCCCGATTTCAAGGTCGCCATCGAGTACGACGGCGAGTGGCACGACGCACCCGACCAGTTCCACCTGGACCGGCGTCGCCTCAACCTGCTCGTCAACGACGGCTGGATCGTCCTGCACGTGACCAGCCGCCGGATGCGCACCGACTTCGCGGGCATCGTCCGCGAGGCGAAAACCGCCCTCCGCTCCCGCGGCTGGCGCCCCTAGATCACTCGACTTGCCAGGCACCTGGGCGAATGGCGCTTCAGGATACGCACAGGTGCCAGGCAAGTCCGACGATCAACAGGCCGGGCGGGTCAGCGGCGGCCGATGGTGAGGGTGGGTTTGGCGGTTTCGGCGAAGAAGTCGTTGCCCTTGTCGTCGACGACGATGAAGGCCGGGAAGTCCTCGACCTCGATCTTCCAGACGGCTTCCATGCCGAGCTCCGCGTACTCCAGGACCTCGACCTTCTTGATGCAGTCCTGGGCGAGCCGGGCGGCGGGGCCGCCGATGGAGCCGAGGTAGAAGCCGCCGTACGCCTGGCAGGCCTTGGTGACCTGGCCGCTGCGGTTGCCCTTGGCGAGCATCACGTACGAGCCCCCGGCCGCCTGGAACTTCTCCACGTACGCGTCCATCCGCCCGGCGGTCGTCGGCCCGAACGAGCCGGACGCGTACCCCTCGGGGGTCTTCGCCGGTCCCGCGTAGTAGACGGCGTGGTCGCGCAGGTACTGCGGCATGGGCTCGCCGGCGTCGAGCCGCTCGGCGATCTTCGCGTGGGCGATGTCGCGGGCGACGACGAGCGGCCCGGACAGCGACAGCCGGGTCTTCACCGGGTGCTGGGCGAGCTCGGCGCGGATCTCGGCCATCGGCCGGTTGAGGTCGATCTTGACGACCTCGTCGGAGACGTCCTCGGCGGTGACCTCGGGCAGGTAGCGGGCCGGGTCGGTCTCCAGGCGCTCCAGCCATACGCCGGAAGGGGTGATCTTGGCGACGGCCTGGCGGTCGGCGGAGCAGGAGACCGCGATGGCGACCGGGCACGACGCGCCGTGCCGGGGCAGCCGGATCACGCGCACGTCGTGGCAGAAGTAGCGCCCGCCGAACTGCGCGCCGATGCCGAAGTTGCGGGTCAGCTCCAGGACCTCGGCCTCCAGCTCGACGTCGCGGAACCCGTGCGCCAGCATCGAGCCGGACGACGGCAGGTTGTCCAGGTACTTCGCCGAGGCCAGCTTCGCGGTCTTGAGCGCGTGCTCGGCGGACGTGCCGCCGATGACGATCGCCAGGTGGTACGGCGGGCAGGCGCTGGTGCCGATCAGGCGCAGCTTCTCGTCCAGGAAACGCATGAACGAGGTGGGATTGAGCAGCGCCTTCGTCTCCTGGTAGAGGTACGACTTGTTGGCGCTGCCGCCGCCCTTGGCCATGAACAGGAACTTGTACGCGTCCGGGTGCCCGTCCGGGTCCTCGGCGTACAGCTCGATCTGCGCGGGCAGGTTCGTGCCCGTGTTGCGCTCGTCCCACGTCGTCAGCGGCGCGAGCTGCGAGTAGCGCAGGTTCAGGCTGGTGTACGCCTCGTAGACGCCGCGGGCGATGTTGGCCTCGTCGTTGCCGTCGGTCAGCACGTGCCGGCCGCGCTTGCCCATCACGATCGCGGTGCCGGTGTCCTGGCACATCGGCAGCACGCCGCCGGCCGCGATGTTCGCGTTGTGCAGCAGGTCCTTGGCCACGAAGCGGTCGTTCGGGGAGGACAGCGGGTCGTCGATGATCGATGTGAGCTGGGCCAGGTGCGCCGGGCGCAGGTAGTGCGCGATGTCGTGCATCGCCTCGGCGGTCAGCTGGGTGAAGATCTCCGGCTCGACGGTGAGGAACTTGCGCCCACCCGGCCCGCTGACGACGTCGACGCCCTCGTCGGTGACGAGGCGGTAGTCGGTGGTGTCCGCGCCCAGGGGCAGCAGCGAGGAGTAGGCGAAGTCAGTCACGCGAAAAAGGGTACTCATGTGCCATCGGGTCGCAGAATTCGCGCCCTGGCTAATCGAACGGGAGGTAACCGAGATCACGCCGCTGGCCCAACAGCAGGCCCTTGTCGTCGGCGGCGAGCACCTCGGCGTCCGACTTGACCTCCTTGCGCACCTTGCCGTCCTCCGGGTTCAGCACGATCACCCGGTTCGGGCCGCGGTCGGACACGACGACCACGGTGCCGCGCAGCGCAGCCGACGCCTCCGGGCTGATCTTGCGGTGCCACAGCGCCTTGGGCTTGCCCGGGTTCTTCCCGTCGGGGACCACCCCGCTCAGCCGGCGGCCGTCGGCGGAGCGCACCAGGACCAGCCCATTGGTCACCCCCACGATGTGCTCGCCCGCGGCGCACAGCAGCACCTGCTCGCCGAGGCCCGCCTCGATCAGCTGCTCCCGGCCGTCGATCGTCAATCCGACAAGGGCGCTGTCGGTGCCCATGGGCAGCCGGCGCTGGTCGCAGCCGCCGCCGTCGAAGGTGCGCAGGTGCTGCCCGGCCGGCAGGGGCCAGACCCGCTGCCGGCTCACCGCGTCGAGCGCGACGACGGAAACATCGCAGCCCCCGTCGCGCGGGGTCGCGGTGCTGCGCACGACACGCCCGCCCGCGACAATGATCTTGTCGCGGCGGCCGGGTTCCAGGGGCGGATCCAGCCGCGGCTCCGACCGGCGCGGATCGACGACGTACACCTTGCCGTCTATGGGGAAGGCCAGCAGCTCCGGGCGGGTGCCCGGCTCGTGGCGGTCGGCGATCCGGTCCGACGGGATCGGCTGCGTGCCCAGCAGCTCCGGATTGTCGGCGAAGAGCACGAACCCCATGCCGGGCAGGCCGGTGGACCAGATCTTCGTGCCGGTGCCGGGCGCGCGGCCGGTGACCTCGCAATCCTTGGGCGTACGGCAGGCCACGTCGACGACCTCGTCCCGGTACGTCCACACGGCGGAGGCCTCCTCGTCGCGCCACACCACCGCGCCCGTCCGCGGGTCGAGCGCCTGATACCCCTTGACCAGCAGCTTTCCCGCGAGGATGACCGGCTTGTCGGCCGGACCGGCGACCGCCGACCAGTCCGCCTCGGTCGCGAAGTTGCGCCGGCCGTTGAACCGGCTCAGCGCCTCGACCGAGTCCCGGTGCTCGACGATCACGTAGTCGTCGGTCAGCGTCACCGTCTGCGGGGTGCTGCCGAGCCGCTCCTGCCAGCGCGGCAGCGGGTCGGAGACCGGGCCGCTCGTGTTGAGCCAGGCCCACAGGTCAGGGAACGGGTTCCAGACGCCGGTGCTCACGAGCACGGTCAGCGCCACGGCCACTGCCACGAGCCAGCCTGCGCCAGCCCTCCCCTGAGCCATCCGGCCAGGGTAGCCAGGAAACCGTCAAACGTGAGTGACTGTCCGATTCACCCGTGTCGGGCGGCTTTCCCCACCAGCGGCAGCGTCCGGTACGGCAACTGCTCGGCGAGCGCGATCAGCGTGGACGCGCGCACGATGCCGTCGTACGCCACGATCTCGTCGATGACCCGTTGCAGGTCGGCATTGGACCGGGCCACGATCCGGCAGAGCAGGTCGCCGCCGCCGGTGATGGTGTACGCCTCCAGCACCTCGGGGATCGTCGACAGGTGTGCCGCGACCGGGTCGTGGCCGCCGCTCTGCCGGATCTCCAGGGTCACGAACGCGGTGACGCCGTAGCCGAGCGCCGCCGGGTCCAGCTCCGGTCCGAAGCCCTTGATGACGCCGCGCGCGACGAGCCGGTCCAGCCGGGCCTGCACGGTGCCCCGCGCCACCTTCAGCCGGCGCGAGGCCTCCAGCACGCCGATCCGCGGCTCGGCCGCCAGCAGCTCGACCAGCTTCACGTCCAGCTCGTCCACGGTGGGCGTCACCGGCCCATCATGTCACCGGGGCAGCCGGGCGATCTGTCCGCCTTCCGCCTCCCTGGTCACCGGAGATACGCCCGAGCACGAGAAGCCTTGATAACGATTCGATAACTGGTCAATCTGTCCAGCGAATCCGCGCCCGCACCGGTCGTTCTGCGCAATCTGATCAGTGATCGGCGAGACAGTTGCCCAGCTCACGGCGCTGCGTAAACCTTTCGGCATGACCGCTGTAGCGCAACCGGCCGCCACCCACGCGTCGCCGGAGACGACCGACCCGTTCCCGGTGAAGGGTGTCGACCACATCGCCTTCCTGGTGGGCAACGCCAAGCAGGCGGCCCACTACTACTCCACCGCGTTCGGCATGTCACTGGTCGCCTACCGCGGCCCGGAGCAGGGCTTCCGGGACTACGCCGAGTACGTGCTGACCTCGGGCAGCGCCCGGTTCGTGCTGCGCGGCGCGGTGCACGCGGCCGCCCCGGGCGCGGAGCACCACGCCCGCCACGGCGACGGCGTCACCGACATCGCGCTGGAGGTCCCCGACGTCGACGAGGCCTACGCGTACGCGGTGGCGCACGGCGCGACCGGCCTGCGGGAGCCGTACGACGAGAAGGACGAGCACGGCACCGTCCGCCTCGCCGCGATCGCGACGTACGGCGAGACCCGGCACACCCTGATCGACCGCTCCGGCTACACCGGCCCGTTCGAGCCGGGCTTCGTGGTCCGCGAGCCGCTCGTGGACCGCTCCGCGGCCGTCGCCGCGGGTTCGCCGAAGCGCTTCTTCCAGGCCGTCGACCACGTCGTCGGCAACGTCGAGCTGGGCCGCATGGACGAGTGGGTGGAGTTCTACCACCGCGTCATGGGCTTCACGAACATGGCCGAGTTCATCGGCGACGACATCGCCACCGACTACAGCGCGCTGATGAGCAAGGTCGTCGCCAACGGCACCCGCAAGGTGAAGTTCCCGCTCAACGAGCCGGCCATCGCCAAGAAGAAGTCGCAGATCGACGAGTACCTGGAGTTCTACGGCGGCCCAGGCGCGCAGCACATCGCGCTGGCCACCAACGACATCCTGGCCACCGTCGACGCGATGCGCGCCGCGGGCGTGGAGTTCCTGGCCACCCCGGACTCGTACTACGACGACCCGGAGCTGCGGGCCCGCATCGGCAACGTGCGCGCCCCGATCGAGGAGCTGAAGAAGCGCAAGATCCTCGTCGACCGGGACGAGGACGGCTACCTGCTGCAGATCTTCACCAAGCCGGTACAGGACCGCCCGACGGTCTTCTTCGAGCTCATCGAGCGGCACGGCTCGCTCGGCTTCGGCAAGGGCAACTTCAAGGCCCTGTTCGAGGCGATCGAGCGCGAGCAGGACACCCGCGGCAACCTCTGACCGCGCGACAGCACCACGACGGGCGCCCGCCGAAGCGTATGCCGAGGTAGGCGCCCGTCTCACACCCCGGCGCGGACCGTCGACGGCTGCGCGGACATGGAAGGATGTCGCGCATGACCTCCCCCTCTCCCGCCATCCCACCGGGCGACCCGGTGCAGCTGCGCGGCCCGGTGCCGCCGCAGGGCCCGGCTCCCGCGCCGGGCTTCGTGCCGCCCCAGGGCCCGGCCGGTCCGTGGGCCGGCCAGCCCACCGGCTGGGTGCCGCCCCCGCAGCAGGGCGCGTGGCCGCACGCCGCCGTCCCGTTCGCGCCGAACGGCCAGCCGCTGGCGAGTTTCGGCGACCGCCTGCTCGCCTACCTGCTCGACGGCCTCATCCTGGGCGCCATCGGCATGGTCTTCACCGTGCCGATGATGATCCTGTGGATGTTCACGGTGATGGACTGGACCGCGGCGAACAGCGGCTACACCGACGCGTACGGCCAGCCCGTTCCCGATGAGTTCTTCCAGTTCTTCGGCACGATGATGGTCTTCTTCCTCGGCATCTTCGCCGTCAACCTGGTCCTCACCTACCTGTACCTGGTCGAGTACCAGCTGCGTAAGGGCGGCGAGACCGTGGGTAAGCGGGTGATGAAGCTGCGCGTGGTCAAGGTGCAGCCCGGCGAGGTGCTGACCCGCGGCGACCTGACCAAGCGCTGGGCCGTGGAACGGGTGGCGGGCATCTTCGTGCCGTTCTTCAGCTACCTCGACGGGTTCTGGCAGCTGTGGGACAAACCGCTCCAACAGTGCCTGCATGACAAGGCGGCGAAGACCGTCGTGGTGAAGGTCGGTTAAATAGCTGTCATGACGATCAGTCCTGGGTGGTACAAGGACCCCGCCGACCCCAGCACGCAGCGGTACTGGGACGGCGAGGGCTGGCTCGGCGCGTCCCTGCCCGCCGACGCGACGCCACCGGACGGGCCGCCCGCCGCGCCCCCGCCCCCTCCTCCGCCGCCGGTGCCCGTGGGCCAGCCGGTGCACAAGGTCGGCGAGGCCGGGCCCGGCCCGGTGCCCCCGGTGCTGCCGCCGGCCGGCGGGATGCCGCCGGGTGGGCTGCCGCCGGGTGCGATACCTCGCGGCTGGCCGCATCCGGTGCCCCAGCCGCCGGTACGCCCGCACGGCATGCCCCTGGCCACGCCCGGGGCGCGGCTGGTCGCCCGGATCGTGGACACGATCGCGCTGGTGCTGCTGAACGTCGTGGTCAACGGCTGGTTCATCTACCTGTTCCTGCGCGAGTACATCCCCTTCACCCAGGCCATCACCGACAAGTGGATGGAGACCGGCGAGCTGCCGCTGGACATGGAGCGGCCGGCGCAGATGGACGCGCTGCTGCTCGTGATCATCCTGATCGCGCTCGCGCTGTGGTTCGCCTACGAGGTGCCGGCGACCGCGCACACCGGGCAGACCCTGGGCAAGCGGCTCGCCCGCATCAAGGTCGTCCGGGTGGAGAACCTGGACCCGCTCGGCGTGGGCCGGGCCTGGCGGCGCTGGAGCCCGCTGGCCATGCCGCTGCTGCTGCTCTCCTGCTGCGGCCCCTGCTTCGTCATACTTCAGTTCGTCGACGTCATCTTCCTGCTGATCGACCGCCAGCAGCGCATGGCCTGGCATGACCGTTCGGCGGGCACCTACGTGGTGCGCCTGCCCGACCCGGTCCGTACCGACAAGAGGAGCGCATCATGAGCGAACGCAGCAAGCGAGGGCTGACCAGGCCCGACCTGGACGCCCTGCCCAACTACGTGCCCGGCCGCTCGGTGCCCGGCGCGATCAAGCTGGCCAGCAACGAGGTGCCGTACGGGCCGCTGCCGGGCGTGGTCGAGGCCGTCGCCGACGCCGCCGCCAACGTGCACCGCTACCCCGACATGGGTGTGGGCGCGCTGCGCGACAAGTTCGCCGACCGGCTGGGCGTGCCCGCCGAGCGCGTGGTCACCGGCTGCGGCTCCGTCGCGCTCGCCGAGCACCTGGTGCGGGCCACCTGCCTGCCCGGTGACGAGCTGATCTACGCCTGGCGCTCCTTCGAGGCATACCCGATCATCGCGGCCACCACCGCGGCGACCTCGGTGCGCGTGCCGAACACCGCCGAGCACGGCCACGACCTGGCCGCGATGGCCGCGGCGATCACCGACCGCACCCGGCTGATCCTGGTCTGCAACCCGAACAACCCGACCGGCACCAGCGTGCGCAAGGCGGAGCTGGACGAGTTCCTCGCCGCCGTGCCCGAGGACGTGCTCGTCGTGCTGGACGAGGCGTACAAGGAGTTCGTCACCGACCCGGGCGTGCCCGACGGCGTCGAGGTCTACGGCGACCGGCCCAACGTCGCGGTGCTGCGCACCCTGAGCAAAGCGTGGGGCCTGGCCGGCCTGCGCATCGGCTACCTGGTGGCGCAGCCCGAGGTGGCCGCCGCGGTGCGCAAGGTGGTCACCCCGTTCTCCACCAGCATGGCCGCGCAGGCCGCGGCGCTGGCGGCGCTGGACGCCGAGACGGAGATGCGCCGCCGCTGCGACCTGGTCATCGCCGAGCGCGACCGGGTGCAGATCGCGCTGGCGAAGCTGCTGCCGGGCGTGCCCGCCAGCCAGGCCAACTTCGTGTGGCTGCCGCTGGGCGAGCGCTCGGTGGCGTTCGCGCAGGCCTGCGAGGCCGAGGGCGTCATCGTGCGGCCGTTCGCGGGCGACGGGGTACGCGTCACCATCGGCACCGCCGAGGAGAACGACGCGCTGCTGCACGCCGCGGAGAAGCACTTCGTCTGACCCGTACCCACGAAAAAGACCGCCGCCGGCCCGAGAGCCGGCGGCGGTCTTTCGTTCTGCCGGGCCCTCCCCACCGGACCGTCAGGCCCGGCGGGGAGGTTCACCTGTCACGCGGCGGCGACGGTGATCTGCCTGGTCGTGCTGGCCGCCTTGCCCCAGCCGTCGGTGACGGTGAGGGTCAGCGTGTACGTGCCCGCGGCCGGGAACGTGTGGGCCGGCGCCGACGAGGTGCTCGTCGGGGTGCCGTCACCGAAGTTCCACAGGTAGGTGAACGTGTCGCCGGTGTTCGGGTCCGCGGACCCGACGCCGGAGATGTTGCACACCAGCAGCGTGCACGACGGGGTGTTGATGACCGGCGTCGGCGCCACGTTGCCCGCGGGCTCCGTGATGGTCACCGGCAGGGTCTTCGTCGCCGTCAGGCCGTACTCGTCCTTCACCGTCAGCACCACGTTGAACGTGCCCGCCGAGGTGTAGGTCTTCGTGGCCACCGCGCCGGAGCCGGAGCCCTGGCCGAAGTTCCACGAGTACGTCAGCGCCGGGGTGTTCTCGTCGGTCGAGCTGCGGCCGTCGAAGGTGCAGACGTTGGCCGCGCAGGACACCGTGAAGTTGGCGACCGGAGCGTTGTTCGCCGGCACCTGCACCGTCACCGTCACGTCCACCGACGGGTTCGTGGCGAAGTCGTGCTGGTCGACACCACGGACCTTGACCGTGTACGTCCCGGCCGGGATCGCCGGGCTGGTGTACGAGTAGTTCGAGCCGGGCGAGCCGGGCGAGTTCAGGAACGCGTCCCGCCAGCTGGCCGACGTGCTGGTGAACGTGCCGGTCGAGCTCATGTAGCGGCCCTGGCTGTCCACGATCGCCACCTGCGCCTTGGCGATCTGCTGGTCGTCCTCGACCCGGCCGCTGACGAAGATGCGCGCGTCGGTGAAGACCGCGCCGTTCGCCGGCTGCATCAGGGTCGTCGAGACGACCGGCGGCAGGTCACCGGGGTAGATGGTGTACGTGGCGGTGGCACCGGTCGTCGACGTGTCCTGCTGGCCCACCGTGTCGTACGCGTACGCCGTCACCGAGTACCGGCCCTGCACGGGCAGGTCGGTCGACAGCGTCCAGGTGCTGCTGGTGCCGTTCGGCGTGGCCAGCACCGCGTCGCGGGTCGCGAACGCGGCACTGAGCGTGCCGTTGGCCTGCAGGTAGCGGCTGCTGTCCAGCTCCCGGATGGCCACCTTGACGCTGGCCACGCCGAAGTCGTCGGTCGCGGTGCCGACGAGGTCGAGGTGCAGCACGTCGGCGGTCTGGTTGCCGGTGACGTTGAGCAGGCCGTTCGGCGGGTTGTCGCCGGGGATCTGCGCGTTGATCGTCAGCTTGCCCTGGTTGGCGTTGGACGTCTCCAGGCCCAGGTCGTCCGCGGCCTTGACCGAGAACGAGTACGCGCCCGGCTTCAGCGTGAACGGCGTGGTGTACGACCAGTTCAGCGACGTGGCGTTGAGGTTGGCAGGGGAGACCCGGTACCAGCCCGCCTGCACGTCGGTGCCCCAGGTGCCGTCGGAGGCCAGGTTCTCGCGCGTGGTGCTGTTGCGCAGCTGGATCTCGACGAAGTTGAGGTTCTGGTCGTCGGTGGCCGTGCCGGAGAAGGTCAGCGTGCCACCCGGCGCCACGGTGAGCGGCGCGGTCGCGGTCGGCGGATTCATCACCGCGGGGGCGGTGATGGTGACCGACGGTGCGATGCCGGTCGAGCTGATGATCCAGCTGCGGTCGGTGGTGTCGAGCGAGGACTGGCCGCCGGTGTCCGACGGCGTGACCTGGATCTTCCACTCACCCTCGTACGGCACGGTGACCTCGGTCGACCACGTGGTGGTCAGACCGCCCACGACGTCCGGCTGGATCCGGAAGGTGCTGAACGTGCTGGCGACGGTGCCGTCGTCCTGCAGGTAGCGGTTGTTCGCGTCGCGGATCGTGTAGCCGATCGACTGCACGCCCTTGTCGTCGGTGGCGGTGCCGGTGACGGTGAACGTGGTCGACGGCACGACGCCGCCGGACGGGCCGGTGATCGACGCTGTCGGCGGGCGGTCGTCGAGGCTGAACGTCTCGAACTTCTTGACCGCCTTGGTCGCGTCGCTGCTGCCGTTGTTCGCGAACGACTTCGCGAACACCTTGATGCGGCGGTTGCCCGTGATCGTCACCGGCAGCGACCAGTTGCTGGCCGCGGTGTTCGGCGAGGCCAGGTTGGTGTTGATGATGGCCGCCGAGCCCCACGTCGTGAGGTCGGGCTGCAGGTAGCGGTTGGTGTCCATGTCGACGATCTCGACCTGCACGCGCTTGAGCGAGTTGCCCGTCGCGGTGGCCGAACCCGTGATCGTGAACTCCTGGCCGGCCGGCTTGACCTGGCCCTCGATCGGCGTGGCGATCTTCGTGTCGTACGGCGACGCCGCCGGGATCGAGTTGAAGTCGTAGAACGCGACCCGGCCGACGTTGTAGCCGCCCTGGGTGGTCGCGTCACCGCCGGCGAACAGGCCGCGCGGGGTGGCCAGCATCGCCTTGTTGCCCTCGTACGAGTTGGAACCCGGGTTCCACTCGATGGCCTTGCCGTTGGTCGGGTCCAGCGCGCCGATGTGGTCGCGGCGGACGACCGCGTCGCCCAGGCCGTAGCCGCTCAGGCCCTGGCCCGTGCCGTAGCCGACGTCGTCGAGACCCGGCCACGGGTCCGGCGAGGTCTGCGACTCGTTCCAGGAGAAGTGGCCGCCGATGTACACGGCGTTCTCCGTGATGGCGACCGAGTAGAGGCTGTCGAACGCCCGGGAGATCCACTGCGGCTCGACCAGGTCGTTGCCCGCGATCGGGAACGCGATGGCGGTGTCGTTGATCGGGGGCCGGTCGCCGCCCGAACCGCTGGTCACCACGAAGAACTGGTCGTTCGGCGCGATGTCGCCCGCGTAGATGCGCTGGATGCCGCCGACGAACTGGAGGTTGTCCTCCCACAGCCGGGTGCGCCAGGGCAGCAGCGCGTTGGTCGTGGTGTTGATGAGGCCGACGCCGTAGCGGTCCTGGTTCGCGATCTTGCGCGCGGTGTGCACGACCAGCAGCTTGGTGTCGTCGTGCGTGAGCACCAGGGCCTGCACGGTCAGCGCGCCGTCGACGCCGATGCCGCCGGACAGGTTGTTGTTGAAGGCGGTCACCAGCGCACCGGTGGTCGCGTTCACGGCCGCCAGGCCGACCCGCGCGGTGTTGTTGATGAGCGTGAACTGGCCGCCCAGGTACACCGTGGTGTTGGTGGCCTCGATCGCGGTGCCGGCACCGTTCGCGTTGGCGGTGAAGCCCGCGATCGGCGCGCCCGTGGTCAGGTTCAGCGAGGCGAACTTCTTCTTCGACACCCCGTTGATGGTGTTGAAGCGGCCCGCGACGAACAGCTTGGTGCCGTCCGGCGACGCCTCGACCTCGGTGACCCCGCCGCCGGCGAACACCGGCTTGAACGCGGTGTCGATCAGACCGGTGTCGATGTTGAAGGCCAGCAGGTTCGCCTGGTTGACCACCGTCGTGTTCGTCGACGTGTTGTTGCGCGCCGAGGTGAAGGTGCCGGCGATGAAGACCCGGTTGCCGACGTACGCGATGTCCGTGATCTCACCGGAGGTGATGCGCGGAGTGTTGGTTCGCGGAACGTCCGGGACGATTTTCGTGTGATTGGGCTTCGGCTGTGCCGCCGAAGCGGTGGACGCGGTCACGAAGACGGCGCCCACAATGGACATAGCTCCGAGTAACGAAGCTGTGACTACAGATGCCACGCCTTTGCGTGTGCGCACGGTTGATCCCCCACGCATTCAGAATCCCCAAACCCAGGTGGAAGTACAGCTTCCCCCGGAAGCCTAGGGAGCACCCTCTCAAGGCAGCCGACGGTCGGGAATGGGCTCTTCGCCTCATCCGATGGTCCGAGTGGGCAATGCGCACCGGAACCCCCGTCCGATGCCGAAATCAACACCCCGCTGACCTGGGCATATGTATTCCAGCCGCGGCAGGTGAATTGGCCAGTCGCACTTACGACACCGCCCGGGTGACCACTGCCACGCTGCGGATATGCCGTCGCGGCAGGCGCGACCGCGCCGTCGGCGGCTCGCGTCACCCCGCCATCACCTGGCCGAACGCCCCCGGAATGCGGCCAAGCCTCCGTAATAGGGTGCACCTATGAGGTGGCGGACCCTGCCCCGCGGCGCACGGCTCGCGGTGATCGGCGCAGTCTCGGTGGCGCTGCTGGCGGCCGCCGGACTGGTGGCCTGGCGCGTGCTCGGCCCGGCCGACGTCGTGACCCCGGCGCGCAAGCCTTACCCCGAGCCGGTCATCCCCGCCCCGGGCCCGATCGGCGTGCTGGTCTCCGCCCCGCTCGTACTCGACGACCGGATCCGCGTCTTCGCCACCAAACGGCAGGTCTGGGCCGACGCACCGCCGAACTTCAAGTACGAGCGCAGCGCGCTGTGGTCGCTGCGCCGCTGGCCCGCGCAGCTGATCGGCGTCGTCGCCGTCGGCGGCGGCAGCCCGGTCGTGGTCAGCTCCTGGTCCGACGGCGAACTCGTCGGCACCGACGCCCGCACCGGCACCGTCGCCTGGCAGATCCACGCCGAGGCCCTCGGCGACTCCTACACCGGCCGGCGCACCGGGGCGTCGACCGTCTACCAGCCGCCGGGCCTGTTCACCACCGGTGGCGCCGTCCTCGTCGCCGGCCCCGCCGACGTCACGGCATACGATCCGACCACCGGCGCCCAGCGCTGGCAGGTCGCCGCGCCCGTGAGCCGGGACTGCCGCGGCGTCGACCTCACCTCGGACCGGCAGTACCTGGTCCACGACACCTGCGCGGGCACCGTACGGCGCGTCGACACCACCACCGGCACGGCGCTGACCGACCTGGGCAGCGGGGTGACCACGACCGAGCCCGTCTCCTGCGCCGTCGGCCACTCACACTGCCAGGGCGTACGCCTCACCAGCGCCACCGGCGCCGAGGGCCTGATCCTCACCGGCCCGACCGCCGAACCAGCACCGCCACTGGCGGCCGCAGGCTCGCTCCTCGCCGCCGGAATCGTCGTCACCGCACCGGATCCGGCCGCCGTGACCCGCCTCGACGGCCACGACCCCCGCACCGGCGCCGTGCAGTGGACCTGGCAGCCCCCCGCCGGCGACACCACACCACCACCGCGCCTGCTGACCGCCTCCGGTGACCGGGTGCTCCTACTCGCCCCCGACCACACCCTGATCGCCGTCAGCGCCACCTCCGGCAAGGAACTCTCCCGCACGCGCCTCCAGCTCTACTACGAGCCCGACTTCACCTACGACCTGGCCCAGGTGCACACCTCCGGCCGCTACCTGGCCCTCGTCCGCACCATCCCCGGCGCCCCCACCACAGCCCCCGACGACGACTACTACCTGACCCCCCGCACCGTCCTCCTCGCCGCCTCCTGACCCCCGGTCCGCGACGATCATGAATTTATGGCACGGTTCGACGGCGTGTCGCGGGCACAGCCTCCTGATGACCTTGCCGACGGCGATTCATCGCGTAGGTGCGTCGACGTCCAGCCACTCGTCGGTGCCCCGGCAGCGGTTCAGCCCCACGGAGACGAACTCGTCGGCGTCACGCCGCCGGCGGACCGCGCCGAGGTGCGCGAGAACCTGGGAGATGGGGCTGCCGATGGCCGGGAACGGCTCGTGCTCGCCGACGTACATCGGCCCGATGGCCAGCTCGCCCCGCGCCCACAGGGCCGCCCGCTGCGTGCCCACGCCACCGAGGTAGTCCGCCTCGACATAACCCAGCGGGCCGGCCTTGGACCAGTCGGAGAGCACGTTCTCGAAACCACCGGGCAACTTCCAGAAACGCAGACCGTCACCGCGGCTGCCGTCCGTCGCGGCGTCGAAGAGCTCGTCCGTCATGGGGATGAGGGCGAAACCCTGCCGCAGCGGCACGACCACGGCACCGGGTTGCTCCGCGGCGACCTTGCGGAGGACGTCCTCTGCGCCGATGACTGCCTGCAGGCCGTAGCTCATCCGATCTCGATCCTCCCCCGCCGGCCGCCCTGACGATCCGGCGACCTGACTGCTGCCTCCCGGATAGCGCCCCGGGTGCCGCAGATTCTGCCCCGCGGGCCGAGAAGGCTCAACCGGAGGGGGTGGGCCATTCCGCCACCCGCGAAACTGCACCTCGGCGCGACTCTCCGTCGCGAAACCAACGCGGATACGAAAAAGGCCCCCGTGGCAGGGGCCCGAAAAGGGTGTGCGGTGTCAGCAGGGTGCCCTTGCTTTGCCCGGG
>NZ_BONI01000080.1 GCF_016862635.1 Catellatospora coxensis
CCCGCGGTGGCGACCGTCCGGGTTACGGCGACCGTTCCGGCAGCCGCGAAGGCGGG
Organism: Catellatospora coxensis; assembly: GCF_016862635.1. Lineage (GTDB taxonomy): Bacteria > Actinomycetota > Actinomycetes > Mycobacteriales > Micromonosporaceae > Catellatospora > Catellatospora coxensis. Next base: position 57 of record NZ_BONI01000080.1, read on the forward strand.
TTCCGTGGTGGTGACCGGGACCGCACCGGCGGTAGCCGGGAGGGCGGGTTCCGCAGTGGCGGGGACCGTCCGAGCTACGGCGACCGTTCCGGCGGCAGCCGTGAGGGTGGCTTCCGCAGTGGCGGTGACCGTGCCGGTGGCGATCGCGGTGGGTTCTCCCGCGGTGGCGACCGTCCCGGTGGTGAGCGTCGCGAGGGTGGCTTCCGCAGTGGCGGCGACCGCGAGCGATTCGGCGGCGGCGACCGCCGTGAGGGCGGCTTCCGCGGTGGAGACGACCGTGGCGGCGACCGGGGTGGTTTCCGCAGCGGCGGTGACCGTCGCGAGGGCGGCTTCCGCAGTGGCGGGGACCGTCCGAACTACGGTGACCGTTCCGGTGGCAGCCGTGAGGGTGGTTTCCGTTCGGGTGGCGACCGTGCCGGCGGCGACCGTGGCGGTTTCCGCAGTGGTGGCGACCGTCCGAGCTACGGGGACCGTTCCGGCAGCAGTCGTGAGGGCTTCCGCAGCGGCGGTGACCGCGAGCGCTTCGGCGGCGGTGACCGTCGTGAAGGCGGCTTCCGCGGCGACCGTCCCGGTGGCGACCGTCGTGAGGGCGGCTTCCGCCGCCCGTCCGAGGACCGTGGCGGCTACCGCAGCGGTGGCTTCGGCGACCGCGACCGCACCGGCGGCGGCCGCGAGGGCGGCTTCCGCGGCGGCGACCGTGACCGTACCGGTGGCGACCGCCGTGAGGGCTTCCGCAGCGGTGGCGACCGTCCGAGTTACGGTGACCGTTCCGGTGGCAGCCGTGAGGGTGGTTTCCGTTCGGGTGGCGACCGTGCCGGCGGCGACCGTGGCGGTTTCCGCAGCGGTGGCGACCGTCCGAGCTATGGCGACCGCGCCGGCGGTACCCGCGAGGGTGGCTTCCGCAGCGGCGGCGACCGGGAGCGTTTCGGCGGCGGCGACCGTCCCGGCGGCGACCGTGGCGGGTTCTCCCGCGGCGGTGACCGGCCCGGTTACGGCGACCGCAGCGGCGGCACCCGTGAGGGTGGGTTCCGCAGTGGCGGTGACCGCGAGCGCTTCGGCGGCGACCGTCGCGAGGGCGGCTTCCGGGGCGACGACCGCGGCGCCGGCCGTGAGGGCGGTTTCCGTGGTGGCGACCGGGACCGTCCGTCCGGCGACCGTCGCGAGGGCGGCTTCCGCGGCGGCAGCGGCCCTGCCGAGCGCCGTGAGGGCGAGCGGTCCGCCGAGGGCACGGAGGCCCGCGAGTTCGAGGGTACGGGCCGTCCCGGTCCCGCGCTGCCCGACGACATCACGGCCGCGGACCTCGACAGCGAGGTGCGTGCCGAGCTGCTCTCGCTGGCCAAGCCGGTGGCGGACACGGTCGCGCGGCACCTCGTCGCGACCGGTCAGCTGATCGACGACGACCCGGAGCAGGCGCTGGAGCACGCGCTGGCCGCTCGGCGGCTGGCGTCGCGCATCGCGGTGGTCCGCGAGGCGGTGGGCCTGGCCGCGTACCAGACGGGTGACTGGGCGAGCGCGATCGCGGAGATCCGCACGTACCACCGGATGACGGGGCGGCAGACGCACCTTGCCGTGCTGGCCGACTGCGAGCGCGCGCTGGGCCGGCCGGAGAAGGCGATCGACCTGTTCCGCGGTGTCGAGCGCGACAAGCTGAGCCAGGGCGAGGCGCTGGAGCTGCTGATCGTGGCCGCCGGAGCCCGGGGCGACATGGGCCAGCACGAGGCGGCCGCGGCGATGCTGCAGGTGCGCGAGCTGACCGTGGAGTCGAACGAGGACTGGTCACCGCGGCTGCGGTACGCGTACGCCGACGCGCTGCTGGCGTCGGGGCGTGCCGAGGAGGCCCGGGAGTGGTTCACCAAGGCGGCCGCCGCGGACACCGACGCGGTGACCGACGCGGCCGAGCGGCTGCTGGAGATGGACGGCGTCGAGATCGAGGACGAGTCGGACGACGAGCCCGCCGACCGTGACCGTGCCACCTCGGCGAAGGCTGGGGAAGCGGACGCGGACACCGACGAGGACGATGACGACCTCGACGGCGAGGACTACGACGACGAGGATGACGACGACCTCGAGGACGAGGACGACGAGGACCTCGACGAGGACGACCTCGACGACGATGACGATGACGACGAGGACCGCGAAGGCGGTGCCGACGACGAGGACGACGACGACCTCGCGGACTTCGACGAGAAGCCCACGGCCGCTGCCGCCGACGCCCCCGCGACGAAGGCGGAAACAGACAAGTGACATCGCTCGTCGAGAACTATGACCTGGTCATATTCGATCTCGACGGCGTGCTGTACCTCATCGACCGCCCCATTCCCGGGGCGGTCGATGCGTTGGCGCGCCTCAGGGATCAGGGCATGCCCGTGCGCTTCGCGACGAACAACGCGTCGCGGCGTGCGGCCGAGGTCGCGGCGCTGCTGCGGGGTATGGGCATCGCCGCCCAGCCGCAGGAGGTGCTGACCTCGGCCGGTGCGGCCGCGGCGCTGCTGGCGCAGCGGCTGGAGCCGGGTGCGCCGGTGCTGGTGCTGGGCGCGCCCGCGCTGCGCGGCGAGGTGACCGACGTCGGGCTGCGGCCCGTCGACAGCGCCGACGACAACCCGCGTGCGGTCGTCCAGGGCTTCGGCCCGGATCTGGGCTGGAAGCAGCTGGCGGAGGCGTGCGTGGCGATCCGGGCGGGGGCCTGGTGGATGGCGACGAACACCGACCGGACCCTGCCGACGCTGCGCGGGCCGTTGCCGGGCAACGGTTCCCTGGTCGCGCTGCTGGCGCACGCGCTGGAGCGGGAGCCCGACGTGGTGGTGGGCAAGCCCGAGCCGGGCCTGTTCGCGACCGCGGCGGCGCAGGCGTCGGCGCGGCGGGTGCTGGTGGTCGGCGACCGGCTGGACACCGACATCGCCGGTGCGCACCGGGCGGGCATGGACAGCCTGTTGGTGCTGACCGGGGTCTCGACCGCGGTGGAGGCGGCAGCGGCGAGCGGTCAGTTGCGCCCGACGTACGTGGCCGCGGATCTGGGGGGCCTGTTCACTGCGCCTGCGGTTCCGGCACTGTAGCGTTGGTCCGCGGAACGGTACGGGACGCGTGCGGCGTCCCAAACCGGGCATCAGTCGGCAGGAGAGGTGGTGACCGCTGTGGCGAGCAAGTCGGGTGAACCAGTGCAGGACGTGGTCAAGGCGTACCTGGAGCTGGCCTTCGGGCTGACCGAGGCGTCGAAGAAGAAGGCGGAGAAGACCGTCAAGAAGGCGGCCAAGGAGCTGCTCGGCAAGAGCGGCGCGACCGCGTCGCAGTTGCAGACGATGGCCGAGGAGCTGGTCACCACCGGCCTGCAGAACCGCGAGGCGATCACCCGGATCGTGCGGCTGGAGCTGGACCGGGCGCTCGGCCGGGTCGGGCTGGCCACCGCCGAGGAGGTCGCCACGCTGACCGCCCGGATCGAGGACCTCGAGGGCCAGCTGCGGGAGGCGAAGGCCGACCGGCCCGCGTCCACGACCAACGGTTCCTCCGCCGCCGCGAGCCCGGTGGTCGCCGCCGCGCCGGTGGCGAAGAAGGCCATCGCGAAGAAGGCGGTCGCCCCGGCGAAGCCTGCCGAGGCAGCCGAGCCGGCGGAGTCCGTCAAGACCACGCCGGCGGCGGTCGCCAAGCGGGTCCAGAAGGCCACGCCCGTGGTGAAGGCCGCGCCCGCGAAGAAGGCGCCCGCGAAGAAGGCGGAACCGGCTCAGGAGGCCCCGATCAAGGGCGCCGCGGCGGCCCGCAAGCCGGCGAAGGTCGTGGCCAAGAAGGCCGCGAAGGCCGTCGCCGGGGTGGACGCGGCCGCCGCGATCGACGCCGTCGCCAAGGCGACGTCCGGCCACGAGCCGGTCGCCCCGGTCGCGTTCAGCTCCGCGGCCGACGTGCCGGTCGCCGCGAAGAAGGCCCCGGTGAAGAAGACCGCGGCCAAGAAGGCCCCCGCCGGCAAGGCGGCGAACGCGTGACCTCACCGCAGCTGCCGCTGTCGTTCTCGCCGTCGGCCGTGCCGGCGCCGCGTCCGATGCCGACACCCGCGACGCTGATGCCCGGACCGACCGGCCACCACGCGGTGGACGCGGCGGTCCGGGCCGTGGCGAACGCTGCCGACCTGCCGCTGGCCGAGCAGCTGGCGGCGTACGAGGCCGCGCACAAGACGTTGCGGGAAGTCCTGACCGCGATCGAGGCCTGACGCACATGGCACGTCGCACCCGCCTCGACGCGGAGCTGGTCCGCCGCGGGCTGGCCCGTTCCCGCGACCACGCCGGTGAGCTGATCGCCGCGGGCCGGGTCGAGGTCAAGGGCTCCGTGGCGCACAAGGCCGCGGCCATGGTCGACCCGGCCGACGCGGTACGCGTGACCGGCGAGTCCACCGGCGACGACTACGTGTCGCGGGGCGGGCACAAGCTGGCCGGGGCGCTGGCCGCGTTCACGCCGCACGGCCTGACGGTCGCCGGCCGCCGCTGCCTGGACGCGGGCGCCTCCACCGGCGGGTTCACCGACGTGCTGCTGCGCAACGGCGCGGCCGAGGTCGTCGCCGTGGACGTGGGCTACGGCCAGCTCGCCTGGTCCCTGCGTACCGACGAGCGGGTGAAGGTGCACGAGCGCACCAACGTGCGCACGCTGACGCCCGAGGTGATCGGCGGGATGGTCGAGCTGACCGTGGCGGACCTGTCGTTCATCTCGCTGCGGCTGGTGCTGCCCGCGCTGGCCGCGTGCACCGACGGCGACCTGGTGCTGATGGTCAAGCCGCAGTTCGAGGTCGGCAAGGAGCGCGTGGGCACGGGCGGGGTGGTGCGCGATCCGGCGCTGCGGGCCGAGGCGGTGCTGGACGTCGCGGCGGCCGCGGGCACGCTCGGGCTGGGCGTGGCCGGGGTGACGGCGAGCCCGCTGCCCGGTCCGTCGGGCAACGTGGAGTTCTTCGTGTGGTTCCGGCGTGACGCACCCGCCCCCGCGGTGGACGACATCCGCGCCGTGGTGGAGGCTGGGGTGCCGAACGCACCCGACGCGGAGGACTGAATGACGGAGCGCGTGGCGCTGCTGGTCACCCATACCGGCCGGAAGGACTCCACCGATCACGCCCGCACCGTGGCGCGGGACCTGATCGCGGCGGGGTTCAGCGTGCGGGTGGTGGCCGAGGAGGCCGAGGACCTGGACCTGTCCGGGGTCACCCCGATCTCGGGCGCGTGCGCCGCCCAGGGCGCGGAGATCGTGTTCGCGCTGGGCGGTGACGGAACGCTGCTGCGCGCGGCGGAGCTGGCCCGCCCGGAGGGCGCCCCGCTGCTGGGCATCAACCTGGGCAAGGTCGGTTTCCTGGCCGAGGCCGAGATCGCGGACCTGGACACGGCGGTACGCGACGTGGTGGCGCGCGAGTACAGCGTCGAGGAGCGGCTGACCATCGACGTGACCGCGGAGCTGGCCGGTGAGGTCATCGCCGAGTCGTGGGCGCTCAACGAGGTCAGCGTCGAGAAGGGCAGCCGCGAGCGCATGCTCGAACTGCTGGTCGATGTGGACGGTCGCCCGCTGTCGCGCTACGGCTGCGACGGTGTGGTGTGCGCCACCCCGACGGGTTCGACGGCGTACGCGTTCTCGGCCGGCGGGCCGGTCGTGTGGCCGCGGGTGGAGGCGCTGCTGCTGGTGCCGATCAGCGCGCATGCGCTGTTCAGCCGCCCGCTGGTGACCGCGCCGGACTCGACGATCCAGATCACCATCGACCCGTACACCGAGCATGCGCTGATGAGCTGCGACGGCCGCCGGGTGTTCAGTCTCGCGCCGGGCGCGCAGGTCACGGTGCGGCGCGGGGCGCTGCCGGTGCGGGTGGCGCGGCTGCGCCCGCGGCCGTTCACCGACCGGCTCGTGGCCAAGTTCGGCCTGCCCGTGGAGGGCTGGCGGGCGCACGGGCAGCGGCACGCGACCGGCCACTGACGGGGTACCCACCGGTCGGGGCGCAGCGCTCCGACCGCCTTGTTCATGGTGCGGAACGTTCCCGTTCCGGCAACGGCCACGGCGGCCCGGCGTGACACTGTCGGAGGGGCGGGCTACTGTCATCTGCTGTGCTGGAAGAGTTGCGCATCACCGGTCTCGGCGTGATCGAGGACACCACCCTCCCGCTGACCCGTGGCATGAATGTCATCACCGGTGAGACCGGTGCCGGCAAGACCATGGTCGTCACCGGGCTGGGGCTGCTGTTCGGCGGGCGTGCCGACGCCGGCCGGGTGCGGGCCGAGCCGGGCCGCGCCACCGTCGAAGGCCGGCTGCGGCTGGCGGGCAACGCGGCCAGTGCCGTGGCCGCCCGAGTGGCCGAGGCGGGAGCCGAGGGCGACGACGACGGCACGCTGCTGATGAGCCGCACCGTCACCGTCGAGGGCCGGTCCAAGGCCCACGTGGGCGGGCGCACCGTGCCGGTGTCGCTGCTCAGCGACGTCGGCGAGCAGGTCGTGGCGGTGCACGGCCAGTCCGACCAGCTGCGGCTGCTGCGCCCGTCGGAGCAGCGCGGCGCGCTGGACCGGTTCGCCGGCCCGGAGCACGAGAAGCTGCTCGTGGAGTTCAAGGAGCTGTTCGGCCGCTGGCGCGGCGTCGCCGACGACCTCGCCGACCGGCGCGCCAACATGCGCACCCGGGCGCAGGAGGCCGACCTGCTGCGGCTGGGTCTCGACGAGATCACCCGGGTGGACCCGCAGGCCGGCGAGGACGAGGAGCTGCGGGCCGAGGCCCAGCGCCTGGAGCACGCCGAGGGCCTGCGCACCGCCGCGCACATCGCGCACCAGGCGATCGCGGGCGGCGGCGAGACCGACAGCGAGGACGCGACCAGCCTGGTCGGCACGGCCCGGCGCACCCTGGAGTCGCAGTCCACCGTGGACGCGAAGCTGGGGGAGTACGCGGCCCGCCTGGAGGAGGCCGCGTCGCTGCTCGGCGACGTCTCCGTGGAGCTCTCGACATACCTGGCGAGCCTGGACGCCGACCCGGCCCGGCTGCAGCAGATCTACGAGCGGCGCGCCGCGCTGCGCTCGCTGACCCGCAAGTACGCCGACGACGTCGACGGCGTCATCGCCTGGGCCGACAACGCCCGGTCGCGGCTGGCCGCGCTGGACACCTCCGACGAGCTGCTGGAGGAGCTGGAGCGGGAGATGACCCGGCTCGCCGGCGAGGTCGCCGAGCTGGCCGCGAAGCTGCGCGCGGCGCGGCTGGAGGCCGCCGGGCGCTTCGCCGACAAGGTGACCGTCGAGCTGGCCGGGCTGGCCATGCCGCACGCGCGCATCTCGGTGCTGGTCGTGCCGCGCCCGGCCGGTGACATCAGCCTGGTGGTCGACGGCGTCGAGTCCGGGGTCACCCCCGACGGCGCCGACGACATCGAGCTGCGCCTGCTGGCGCACCCCGGCGCGCCCGCGCTGCCGCTGCAGAAGGGCGCCTCCGGCGGTGAGCTGTCCCGGGTGATGCTCGCGATCGAGGTCGTGTTCGCCGGGGTCGGCGGCCCGCCGACGCTGGTCTTCGACGAGGTCGACTCGGGTGTCGGCGGCCGCGCCGCGGTGGAGATCGGACGGCGGCTGGCCCGGCTGGCCCGCAACCACCAGGTGCTGGTCGTCACGCACCTGCCGCAGGTCGCCGCGTTCGCCGACCGCCACCTGGTGGTGGCCAAGGACACCGGCGGCGCGATCACCACGAGTGGGGTGCGCGTCGTCGAGGAGACCGAGCGGGCCCGTGAGCTGGCCCGCATGCTGGCCGGCCTGCCGGACTCGGACCTGGGCATCGCGCACGCGGAGGAGCTGCTGGCCGTCGCGGCCCGCGAACGCGCCGCCTGACCTCGTACGACCGCCGAGGGCGGTGCACGCCACACTGTGGCGCGCACCGCCCTCGGCGCGTTGCCACGGCTCCCGCTTTCCATAGACGTTGGCCTATCACATCGACTGGATCGAGATCGAACTCGATGTCATAGGCCAACGTCGACGTAAGGCGCGGCGCGGTGCGGCGGATCGGACGGGGGAGCCGAGGTGGTTGTCGGATCAGTGCTGCCGGCCCAGTTCCAGGGCGACGACGCCCGCCGCGACCAGGGCCAGGCCGGCGATCTGGAGCCAGCTGAACCGGTCCTGGAAGAAGACCACGCCGGCCAGGGCGACCAGGGCCACCCCGATGCCCGCGCAGATGCCGTACGCCAGCCCGAGCGCCATACCCCGCTTCAGTACCTGGCTCAGCAGCACGAACGCGGTGACGTACCCCGCGACCACCACCACGGACGGGATCGGCTTGGTGAAGCCGGCGGAGGCGCGCAGGCACACCGTGGCGACGACTTCGGCGAGGATGGCTCCGGCGAGCATGACGTAGATCACGCGGCTCACTGTAGGCGTCGATCATGGGGGTCGGCGCTCGCGTGGCGTTGCGGTTACCGTTGATGTCGCGCGAGGTTTCCGACATCACAATTCGACCCGTATGGGCCGATCAAGGGGTGTCGTACGCGCCAATACCGGACTGACATGCCAGGATGGCTGCGATGCGTCTTCCCACCTTGCGCCGGACCCGGCCCGCCGAACCGGGGATCCTCACCGGCACCGCACGGCTCGACCGCCGGACCAAACGTCTGGTCGGTCGACTGCGCCCTGGCGAGATCGCCGTGATCGATCACGTCGACATCGACCGGGTCGCCGCCGACTCCCTGGTGGCCGTGGGGGTGGCGGCGGTGCTCAACGCCAAGCCGTCCATCTCGGGCCGCTACCCCAACCTCGGTCCCCAGGTGCTGGTCGAGGCCGGCATCACCCTGCTCGACGATCTCGGCGAGGGGGTGTTCCAGCAGATCCGCGAGGGTGACTCGGTCCGGGTCGAGGGCAACACCGTCTTCGTGCGCGGTGAGCCGGTGGCGCACGGGGTGCGCCAGGACGGGGACACCATCGCCAAGGCCATGCTCGACGCCCGCGAGGGCCTGTCGGTGCAGCTGGAGGCGTTCGCCGCGAACACCATGGAGTACCTCAAGCAGGAGCGGGAGCTGCTGCTCGACGGTGTCGGCGTGCCCGAGATCAAGACCCAGATCTCCGGGCGGCACTGCCTGATCGTGGTGCGCGGCTACGACTACAAGGCCGATCTGGACGTGCTGCGGCCGTACATCCGCGAGTTCAAGCCGGTGCTGATCGGTGTGGACGGCGGCGCGGACGCGCTGGTCGAGGCGGGCTACACGCCCGACATGATCATCGGTGACATGGACTCGGTCACCGACGACGTGCTGCGCTGCGGCGCCGAGGTGGTGGTGCACGCCTATCCCGACGGCCGGGCTCCGGGACTGGACCGGGTGCACCAGCTGGGTGTGTCGGGGATCACCTTCCCGGCGGCGGCGACCAGTGAGGACATCGCGATGCTGCTGGCCGACGAGAAGGGCGCGACCCTGATCGTGGCGGTCGGCACCCACGCGACGCTGGTCGAGTTCCTGGACAAGGGCCGCGGGGGCATGGCTTCGACGTTCCTCACCCGCCTGCGGGTGGGCGGCAAGCTGGTCGACGCCAAGGGTGTGAGCCGGCTCTACCGGCAGAGCATTTCAGGTTCCTCATTGCTTTTGCTGGTATTGTCCGCCATCGCGGCAATGGCCGCGGCCGTCGCCGTGTCCACGGTCGGCAAGGCCTACCTGTCGCTGGCCGCGGAGTGGTGGGACGACGTGATGTTCCATCTGCAGCGGCTGTTCTAGGAACCCGGACGATCAAGAGGCTCTGACGTGATCAACTTTAGGTACCACGTGGTGTCCATGACCGCCGTGTTCCTCGCGCTGGCGATCGGGCTGGTCGTGGGGACCGCCGCGCTCAACGGCCCGGCGGCCGACGCCCTCGAGAAGAACGTCAACGCGCTGCGCGCGACCAACTCGCAGCTGCGCGACCAGGTGACCGGCCTGCGCGACCAGGCCAACCGCGAGGAGCAGTTCGTCACCGAGGCCGCGCCGATCATGCTCAACGGCAAGCTCACCAACCGCCGGATCCTGCTGCTGGTGCTGCCCTCGGGCCGCGACCAGGTCGAGGGCGTCGAGAACATCCTCAAGACCGCCGGTGCCAAGATCGTCGGAACGGTCGACCTGACCGACAAGTTCTTCAACCCGGACAACAGCGTCGAGCTGCTCGACCTGGAGAACAAGGCCGAGCCGGCCAGCGTGCCGACCACGGCGATCCCGGCCAACAGCGACGGCGTCGAGTCGTCCAGCGCGCTGCTGGCCGCGGTGCTGCTGGACCGCAGCCCGGCCGTGCCCGCCCCGGACCGCGCCGCGGTGCTCGCCGCGTACAGCAAGCTCGGCTACCTGACCACCAGCGGCGCCGTGACCGGCCCCGCCGAGGCGGTCGTGCTGGTCAGCGGTTCGCCGTACACCGACAGCCAGGCGGGCGGCAAGAACGCGTCCGTGGTCACCACCGCGGTGCAGTTCGACCACGCGGGTGTCGCGGTGGTCGGCGGCGTGCTCGGCGGCGAGGGCAACCTCATGATCGAGGTACGCGACGACGCCACGCTCGCCAAGACCATCTCGACCGTCGACAACGCGGAGACGGTGCAGGGCCAGGTCGCCGCGGCGCTGGCGCTGTACGAGCAGTTCGCCGACAGCAAGGCCGGCCACTACGGCGTCGGCCCCAACGCCAGCGCCCTCCTGCCGCAGCAGCAGAAGTGAGCTGACGTGGGTTTACTCGCCAGAGCGGCACTGATCGGCCTGGGCGCTTACGGCGCCCGGGCCGCACTGCGTGTGGTGCGCGACCAGCCCCGGGCCAAGGAGCTGGAGCGCACGAACTTCCGCGGCCGCACCCTCACCCTGGCCGGCGGCCCCGCGCTGGCGGTCTCGGCGAGCGTCACCAGCGCCCTCGGCGCGGGCGACCCGCGCACCGCCGCCGCCGCGCTGGCCGCGGGCCTGTCCGGTGGCGCGGTCGGCCTCTACGACGACGTCGTGGGCGCACGCCCCGAACAGAAAGCCGACAAGGGCTTCCGCGGCCACCTGCGGGCGCTGCGCGAGGGCCGGGTCACCAGCGGCCTGGTGAAGATCGCCGGAGTGGGCGCGGGCGCACTCGTCGCCGCGGCGCTGCTGCCCGACCGCCGCGGACGGGGCAGGTTCGGCCGGGCCGCCGAGGTGGCTCTCGGCGCGGGCGTGATCGCCGGCAGCGCGAACCTGTTCAACCTGCTCGACCTGCGCCCCGGCCGGGCGCTCAAGGCCGGTCTGCTGGTCGGCGCGCCGCTGACCGCCACCCGGTCGGGCAGCCTGGCCGCCGGTCCGGTCGGCGCGAGCGCGAGCCTGCTGCCCGCCGACCTCGGCGAGGAGATCATGCTCGGCGACTCCGGCGCGAACGCGCTCGGTGCGCTGCTTGGCGTCAGCGCGACCGCCCGCACCGGCCTGTTCGGCCGCGCGGCCATGCTCGCCGGGATCGCCGCGCTCACCGCGGCCAGCGAGAAGGTCAGCTTCACCAAGGTCATCGAACGCACCCCGGTGCTCCGCGAGATCGACGCCTGGGGCCGCATCCCGGCCGCCAAGCCGAGCAGCCCGGCACCGCCCGCCGTGGAGCCGTCAGAAGCGGTTGCGCCGGTGATCGAGGGCGGGACGGCGACACCTGCCGCCCGGCCGAAGATTACCAAGAAGGCGACGAAGGCGGTCAGCGGATCGGCGGCCCAAGGGCTGGACGAGGCCGGCCACGCCACGGACGCGGCCCCGGCCGAGCCGGTGGCGGACAAGCCGAGGCCACGAGCACGGGCGCCGCGCCGTACCGCTTCATGACCGTGACCGCTGACGACAAGGCCGCGGCCCCCTCGACCGCCGGCCCGGCAGCGGCCCGCATTGCCGGCGCCGCGACGCTGATCGCGGGCCTGACCGTGCTGGCCCGCCTGGCGGGTTTCGCGCGCACGCTGGTGTTCTCGCAGACCGTCGGCGACGGCGGGCTCAGCGGCATGTACCTGGCCGTCAACACCATCCCCAACATCATCTTCGAGATCGTGGCCGGTGGCGCGCTGGCCGGGCTGGTGGTGCCGCTACTGGCCGGGCCGCTGGCGGCCGGTGACCGCGAGCAGGTGCGCCGCACCGTGTCCGCGCTGCTCACCTGGACGCTGGCCGCCCTCCTCCCGCTGGCGGCGGTGCTGTGGCTGGCGGCCGACCCCGTGGTCACGCTGCTGCAGTCGACGGCGACGCCGGAGCTGCACGAGGACGGCGTGGCGATGCTGCGGGTGTTCGCGCCCCAGGTGCCGCTCTACGGCATCGGCATCGTGCTGACCGGCGTGCTGCACGCGCACCGCCGGTTCGCCTGGCCGGTGCTCGCCCCGCTGCTGTCGAGCCTCACCGTCATCGGCGCGTACCTGTGGTTCGCCGCCGAGGCCGGGGCCGATCCGCAGCCCGGCACGGTCAGCGAGGGCGAGCTGGCGATCCTGTCGGTCGGCACCACCGTGGGCGTGGTCGTGCTGACGCTGTGCCTGGTCATCCCGGTCAGCCGGCTGGGCCTGCGGCTGCGGCCGGTGTTCGGCGTCGAGGCCGGGCAGCGGCGGCGGATGAGCTCGCTGGCGCTGGCGGGCGCGGCCACGGTCGTGGCGCAGCAGGTGGCGCTGCTGGTCGCGATCATCCTGGCCGGGCGGGTCCACCCCGTCGACGGCGGGGCGTCGGCCAACACGCTCTACAACTTCGCGATGACGCTGTACCTGCTGCCGTGGGCGGTGCTCGCGGTGCCCGCCGCCACGGCCGCGTACCCGGCGATCGCGACCGCGTTCGCCACCGCCGACCATGGCACGCTGCGGCTCACCGTGGCCCGAACCAGCCGGGCGGTGCTGCTGCTCAGCGGGCTCGGCGCGGCGGGCCTGGCCGCGGTGGCCGCCCCGGCGGCGGCGTTCCTGACCGACGGCGACGGCGCGGCGGCGCTGGCCGCGGCGGTGCTCGCGTTCGCGCCCGGCCTGCTCGGCTACGGCCTGGCCGCGCTGCACCAGCGCACCCTGTACGCGGTGGGCGCGAACCGGCTCGCCGCGCTCGGGGTCAGCGGCGGATGGGCGGTCACGCTCGTCTGCGCGGTGATCCTGTCCGGGGTGCTGCCGGACTCGCAGCGCGCGGCGGCGCTGGGCGCGGCCAACTCGATCGGCATGCTCGTGATGGCGGCGCTGCTGGCGGCGGCGGTCCGTGCCCGGGTGGGCGGTAGCGCCCTGACCGGCGTGTTCCGTGCCGCGCTGGCCGCTTCGGCGGCCGGGCTGGCCGGGGCCGTCGCGGGCGTCGAGGCGGGCCGAGCGGTGATCTCCGGGACCCCAGGCATCATGGGTCTGGTCGGACAGGGCATGCTGTCCGGTGGCGTGTCGCTTGTAGTCTTCCTGATCGTGTGCGCCCTGCTCGACCTGCCGGACCTGCGTCCGCTGCTCGAGCGGGTGAGCCGCCGACGCGGATGACCGGGCGGGCGCGGCGGGCGAGGGCAGGAGGACCGTTGACCACGGGGACGGAATGGACCGGCAGCGTGGTGCTGCTGCTCGCCTCCAGCACGGGCGGCATCGGCCAGCACGTGGCCGCGCTGGCCGAGGGGCTGAGCCGGACCGGGTGCGAGGTGACCGTGTGCGGTCCCGCCGCGACCGAGCAGCACTTCCGCTTCACCGATCGCGGCGCGCGCTTCCACCCCGTCGAGATCCCCGCCGAGCTGCACCCCAGTGACATGCGGGCGGTACGCACGCTGCGCCAGTTCCTGGCGACGTCGCGCCCGGCCGTGGTGCACGCGCACGGGCTGCGCGCCGGGCTGGCCGCCGCGCTGTCGCGCCCGCCGTGCCCGCTGGTGACGACCTGGCACAACGCCCCGCTGCGGGCGGGACTGCGCGGCCGGGTGCACACCCTGGTGGAGCGGATCGTGGCCCGTTCCTCCGCGGTCACCCTCGGCGCGTCCAACGACCTGGTCGCGCGGGCGCACGCGGTCGGCGCGGCGGACGCGCGGCTGGCCCCGGTGGCCGCCCCGCGGCTGCGGCGCACCCGGCGCAGCCGGGCCGCGGTGCGCTCCGGGCTGGGCCTGGCCGACGGGGTGCCGCTGGTGCTGTCCGTGGGCCGGCTGCACCCGCAGAAGGCGTACGACATGCTCGTCTCCGTCGCCGCGCGCTGGCGGGACATGTCCCCGGCGCCGCGGGTGCTGATCGCCGGCGAGGGCCCGTCGTACCTCGACCTCGCCGCCCAGATCTCGCAGCTGCGCTCGCCGGTCACCCTGCTCGGGCACCGCACCGACGTCGGCGATCTGATCGCGGCCGCCGACCTGGCCGTCGTCACCAGCGTCTGGGAGGCCCGCCAGCTGTTCGCGCAGGAGGCCCTCAGCGGCGGCCTGCCGCTGATCGCCACCGCCGTCGGTGGCATCCCCGAGCTGGTCGGCGACGGCGCGCAGCTGATCGAGCCGAACGACCCCGACGGGCTGGACAGCGCGGTGCGCAAGCTGCTCGGCGACGAGCAGGCGCGGGCACGGCTGGGCGAGCGCGGCCTGGCGCAGGCCGCGACCTGGCCCGACGAGCAGGCCAGCATCGACGGCGTGCGCGCCGTGTACGCGGAACTGGCCGCCGGCGATCGCGCGGGGCAGCTCTGATGCTCCTCCGGCCGGCTCCCCTCCCCACGGCCCTCCTGCTGACCCTGCTGGCCCTGCTCGGCCTCGCCCTGGCCGGGCCGGCCTCCCCGGCGGCCGCCGGGCCGGTCGAGGACGACGAGGCCGACTACGTGCTCATCGCGGGCGCGCCCGGGCTGCGCTGGGACGACATCGACGCCACCCGGACCCCGAACCTGTGGAAGCTGGCCGAGCGCGGCTCGATCGGCTCGCTGTCGACCCGGTCCGCGCACACGCCCACCTGCCCGGCCGACGGCTGGCTGACGCTGGGCGCGGGCAACTACGCCGAGCGGACCGGGGTCGGCAAGGAACCCGCCGAGGGCGGCTCCGCGCCCGAGCCGGACTCGCCGCAGCTGTGCCCGAAGCTGGACGTGGCCATCGAGCGGCCGGACGCGGTCGGGGCGTACCTGCCCGACCAGGAGGCGGTCGTCGAGCACCAGCGCGAGCTGCCGTACGGGACCGTGCCGGGGGCGCTGGCCGAGTCGGTGCGCTGCACCGCGGCGGTCGGCCCGGGGGCGGCGGTCGCGGCGGCCCGCTCGTTCGGCCGCGTCGACCGGTACCTGCCCGCGCTGCCGGCGAAGGACGACGCCAAGAAGGCGCTGACGGAGTGCCTGCTCAGCATCGTGGACCTGGGCGCGATCGACGGGCGCACACCGTCGCAGCGGCTGCGCCAGGCGGCCGCCGCGGACAAGCTGCTCGGGCAGGTGCTGGCGGCGCGGCCGAAGAATTCGACGCTGCTGGTCGCCGGGGTCGCCGACACCGAGGCCAGCTCGCGGCTGCACGCGGTGATCGCCGACGGCAAGGGCTGGGAGGGCGGCTACCTGACCTCGGCCACCACCGGCCGCGCCGGCTACCTGCAGCTGGTGGACCTCGCGCCGACCGCGCTGCACCTGCTCGGCCGCGACATCCCCAAGCGGATCATGGTCGGGCACGCGGCGGTGCTGGCCGACGGGCGCCCGGCGGACCTGGACCAGGCGACCGCGGCGGGCACCGACGCCGACCGGCGCGCCGCGGCGGCCCGTACCGTGTCGTCCTGGTTCTTCTGGCTGCTGGCGCTGGTGCAGATCGGCCTTTTCACGGCCGTGGTGCCGCTGCTGCGGCGCAGTTACCGCCATGCCGGGCCGACCGGTCCCACCCCGCCCCCGCAGCGGCTGGTGAGCGTGCTGGAGGTGCTGCTGACCGGGGCGTCGCTGGCGCTGCCCGCCGCGCTGATCGCCGGCGTGGTGCCGTGGTGGCGCTTCGGCCGCCGCGGGCTGATCTTCGGCCTGGTCACGGCCGGTATCACCCTGCTGCTCACCTTCGTCACGGTCCGGCTGCCGGTGTACCGCACGCGCACCCTGGGCCCGGTCGGCGTGGTGGCCGCGATCGCCGCCGCGGTGGTCGGCATCGATCTGCTCACCGGGGCCCGGCTGCAGCTCAACGGCGTCGCGGGTTACTCGGTCCTGGAGGGCACCCGCTACGCGGGCATCGGCATGGTCGGCATGGGCGTGTTCTTCGCCGGGGTGCTGCTCACCGCCGGCACCCTCGCCCAGCTCGTGCCGCAGCGCAACCGGCCGCTGCTGGTCAGCGCGATCGGCGCGGCCGGGGTGCTGCTGGTCGGCATTCCGGCGCTGGGCGCCGACGCGGGCGGCGCGGTCGCGCTGACCGCGGGGGTGTGCCTGACCGCGGCGCTGTGCCCGGGCGGCTGGCTCACCTTCAAGCGGCTGGCCCTGGCGATGGCCGCCGGGGTGGTGGCGACCGTGGTGTTCGCGCTGATCGACGTGCGCCAGCCGGTGGACCAGCAGGGCAGCCTGGGCCGCTTCCTGACCCAGCTGTCCGACGGCACGTCCGGGCCGACGCTCAACCGCCTCGGCGACGCCAACCGCATCGCCCTGGTGACCAGCCCGCTGACCGTGCTCGCGCTGGTGTCGGCGGTGTTCCTGTGGGTGGTGCTGATGCGCCCGTGGGGCGGCCTGAAGCGGCTGTACGGCATCTACCCGCCCATCCGGGCGGCGGTGGCCGGCATCGGCCTGGCGTCGATCCTGGGCGGCCTGCTGGGCGGCGCGGCACTGAACGTGACCGGCGCCGCGGCGGCGACCGCGATCCCGGTGCTCACCCTGGGCGCGATGCGGGTGCTCGGGCACGCCGCCGACCGGACCCGCATCGCTGAGGAGGCCCCGTCGCCCGTGACGGTGAGCGACGACACCCCGGGGGCGGTTTCGGGTACGTAGCCCGCGGATGAACGCGCGGACCGTGTTAGGGTGAAACCCCGTGGTAGCAGCGCGGACGACCAAGCATATTTTCGTTACGGGAGGCGTCGCCTCCTCGCTCGGCAAGGGGCTCACGGCCTCCAGCCTCGGCACTCTTCTCACCGCTCGCGGTCTGCGGGTGGTCATGCAGAAGCTCGACCCTTACCTGAACGTCGACCCTGGGACGATGAACCCGTTCCAGCACGGCGAGGTCTTCGTCACCGAGGACGGGGCCGAGACCGACCTCGACGTGGGGCACTACGAGCGCTTCCTCAACCGTGACCTGTCGGCCAAGGCCAACGTCACCACCGGGCAGATCTACTCGGCGGTGATCGCCAAGGAGCGCCGCGGCGAGTACCTCGGCGACACCGTGCAGGTCATCCCGCACATCACCAACGAGATCAAGTCCCGGATCCGGGCGATGGCCGAGCCCGACGAGCACGGCCGCACCCCCGACGTGGTGATCACCGAGGTCGGCGGCACGGTCGGCGACATCGAGTCGCTGCCGTTCCTGGAGTCGATCCGGCAGATCCGCCACGACGTGGGCCGCGACAACTGCTTCTACCTGCACGTGTCGCTGGTGCCGTACCTGGCGCCGTCGGGCGAGCTGAAGACGAAGCCGACGCAGCACTCGGTGGCCGCCCTGCGCAACATCGGCATCCAGCCCGACGCGCTGGTGTGCCGCTCCGACCGGGAGATCCCGGCGGGCATGAAGAGCAAGCTGGCCCTGTACTGCGACGTCGACGCCGAGGCCGTGGTCTCCGCGCCGGATGCGCCGAGCATCTACGACATCCCGAAGGTGCTGCACCGCGAGGGCCTGGACGCGTACGTGGTGCGCCGGCTGGGCCTGTCGTTCCGCGACGTGGACTGGTCCACCTGGGACGACCTGCTGGAGCGGGTGCACCACCCGGTGCACGAGGTCACCATCGCGCTGGTCGGCAAGTACATCGACCTGCCGGACGCTTACCTGTCGGTGTCCGAGGCGATCCGGGCGGCCGGGTTCGGCCACCGCGCCAAGGTGAAGCTGAAGTGGGTGCCCAGCGACGACTGCCAGACCGCCGAGGGCGCGGCCAAGGCGCTCGCCCACGTCGACGGCGTGGTCATCCCGGGCGGCTTCGGCGTGCGGGGCATCGAGGGCAAGATCGGCGCGGTGAAGTACGCGCGGGAGAACCGGATCCCGACCCTGGGCCTGTGCCTGGGCCTGCAGACGATGGCCATCGAGGTGGCCCGGCACGTCGCCGGGGTCGCCAAGGCCAGCTCGCTGGAGTTCGACGAGCAGACCCCGGACCCGATCATCTCGACGATGGCCGACCAGGAGGACATCGTCGCCGGCAAGGGCGACCTGGGCGGCACCATGCGCCTGGGGGCGTACCCGGCGAAGCTGACGCCCGGTTCGATCGTGGCCGAGGTGTACGGCGCGACCGAGGTCAGCGAGCGGCACCGGCACCGGTACGAGGTCAACAACGCCTACCGTCCCGCGCTGACCAAGGCCGGTCTGCACATCTCCGGCACCTCGCCGGACGGCAAGCTGGTCGAGTTCGTGGAGCTGGACCGGGAGCTGCACCCGTACTTCGTGGCCACGCAGGCGCACCCGGAGCTGAAGAGCCGCCCGACACACCCGCACCCGCTGTTCTCGGGTCTGGTGGGAGCGGCGATCGCCTATGCTCAGGCCGACCAGCTGCCCGGCGTGGCGGATGCGGCCGAGCCGGTGGCCGCCAAGCGCTGACCCGGGCCGGACAACCGAACAACCACGCTGGTCGCAGGCTCTTCGCCTGCGACCAGCGTCGTTTCCGAACAGGAGCCCGTGTGTACGAGGTCGTCGGCAGCACCGAGCGGTTCAAGGGGCACATCTTCCGGGTGGTCACCGATCAGGTGACGATGCCCGGGGGAGAGGTCGCGGGGCGGGACGTGGTGCGCCACGTCGGCGCGGTGGGCGTGGTCGCGCTGGACGACGCGGGCCGGGTGGTCCTGGTCCGCCAGTACCGCCACCCGGTGGGCCGCTACCTGTGGGAACTGCCCGCGGGCCTGATCGACGTGCTGGGTGAGGGCCTGGCCGCGGCGGCGCTGCGCGAGCTGGCCGAGGAGGCCGACCTCACCGCGGGCCGGGTGGACCTGCTGGTGGACATGTTCACCACACCCGGCTGCTCCGACGAGATGATCCGCGTCTTCCTGGCCCGCGACCTGTCCGCGATCCCCGAGCACGAGCGCCACGCCCGCACCGACGAGGAGGCCGACATGCAGGTCGAACTCGTCCCACTCGACGACGCCGTGGCCATGGTCCTCGACGGCCGTATCACCAACGGTCCCGCCGTCGGCGGCCTGCTCGCCGCCGCCCGCGCCCGCGACACCGGCTTCGCCGGCCTCCGCCCGGCCGACACCCCCGTCCCGCCCCGCTGACCGTCCCGCCGGCCGGGCCGCGGTTCGTGCGGTGCGGTCGCGTGGCGCACCATGATCGTTCGACTTGCCAGGCACCTGGGCGAATGCGCGGTCAAGATACGCACAGGTGCCGGGCAAGTCCGACGATCGTGGGGCGGGCGCGGGCCGGTCGGCGGGCGGTAAGCGGTAAATATCCGATTCAGCACTATCCTTGAGTTGATCGCAGGGCGGCAGCGCGCCGTCTTGACACCATGTCAAGCCGGCGAGGCATCAGCTTGCATCCTGTCAAGCGCTTTGGGCCGATATCCGGGCCTAGACTGCCGCCGCGGGGGGTAGACCTGCGGCAACGGTGCCGTCGGGCCCTCCCGCAAGCGCAGGATCGAGGAAGGTGCAGTCGTGAAGGTCGGTATCCCCCGCGAGGTCAAGAACCACGAGTACCGGGTGGCGATCACCCCGGCGGGCGTACACGAGTTCGTCCGCAACGGACACGACGTCGTCATCGAGACCGGCGCCGGTCTGGGCTCCTCCATCATTGACGAGGAGTACGTGGCGGCCGGCGCGCGCATCCTGCCCACCGCTGACGAGGTGTGGGCCGAGGGCGAGCTGATCCTGAAGGTCAAGGAGCCGATCGCCGAGGAGTACCACCGCATGCGTGAGGGGCAGGTGCTGTTCACCTACCTGCACCTGGCCGCGTCCAAGGAGTGCACCGACGCGCTGATGACGCAGAAGGTCACCGGCATCGCGTACGAGACGGTCGAGACCGCCGACCGCGCCCTGCCGCTGCTGGCCCCGATGAGCGAGGTGGCCGGCCGGCTCGCCCCGCAGGTCGGCGCGTACCACCTGATGCGTTTCGCGGGCGGCCGGGGCGTGCTGCCCGGCGGCGTGCCCGGCGTGCGCCCGGCCAAGGCCGTCGTCATCGGCGCGGGCGTGTCCGGCATGAACGCCGCGACCATCGCCCACGGACTGGCCTTCGAGGTGACCGTGCTGGACAAGAACATCAAGAAGCTGCGCGAGGTCGACCAGCTGTTCCACGGCCAGGTCCGCACCGTCATGTCGAACGCGTTCGAGCTGGAGAAGGCGGTGCTGGAGGCCGACCTGGTCATCGGCGCGGTGCTGGTGCCGGGCGCGAAGGCCCCGATGCTGGTCAGCAACGAGCTGGTGAGCCGGATGAAGCCGGGCAGCGTGCTCGTCGACATCTCGATCGACCAGGGCGGCTGCTTCGAGGACTCGCACCCGACCACCCACGCCAACCCGGTGTACAAGGTGCACGAGTCGGTCTTCTACTGCGTGGCGAACATGCCCGGCGCGGTCCCGCACACCAGCACCTACGCGCTGACCAACGTGACCCTGCCGTACGCGGTCGAGCTGGCCAACCACGGCTGGCAGGAGGCGCTGCGCCGCGACCCCGCCCTGAAGCTGGGCCTGAACACCCACGCGGGCGAGATCACCTACGGCCCGGTGGCCGAGGCGCACGGCCTCACCGCCGTGGACGTCGACTCGCTGCTCTGACCAGCGATTTTCTGAGGCCGGTGGCGTTCGAGCGCCACCGGCCTCATGCTGTTCACGTCTTCCGGCGACCGGGTCCGGCCGGGATCGTGAAGACACGCCGAGCCGTGGCGGTACGCCGAGGTGGTCGGTGACGTACAGTCGGACGACGACGACACGCATGCGGCCGGTCGGGGAGCTGATGGCCCACTCACGACGGTGCCTCATCCGGCCGGACGGATGTCGTCGGGAAGGGCGTAGCGGAGATGGCAGGCAACGGGCGCGCGGAGGCATGGACCTCGACGCTGCGGGCGGAACAGTCCCGCATGGACCTCGGTGCTGACCTGGGTCCGGCTGATCCGTCGGCCTACACCGCCCGCAAGGAGATCCCCGAACCGATGCCGACCGATCGGCACGGCCCGGCGCGGATCATCGCGATGGCGAACCAGAAGGGCGGCGTGGGCAAGACCACGACCACCATCAACCTGGGCGCGGCCCTGGCCGAGTACGGCCGCAAGGTCCTGCTCGTCGACTTCGACCCGCAGGGCGCGCTGTCGGTGGGCCTGGGCGTCAACCCGCACAACCTCGACCTGTCGGTCTACAACCTGCTCATGCAGGACGACGTCACCGCCGAGGACGTCATCATCAAGACCGACGTCGCCGGGCTGCACCTGCTGCCCGCCAACATCGACCTGTCGGCCGCCGAGATCCAGCTCGTCAACGAGGTCGCCCGCGAGATGGCGCTGGCCCGCGTGCTGAAGACGGTGCGCAAGGAGTACGACTACATCCTCATCGACTGCCAGCCGTCGCTGGGCCTGCTGGCCATCAACGCGCTGACCGTCGCCCACGGCGTGCTCATCCCGCTGGAGTGCGAGTTCTTCAGCCTGCGCGGGGTCGCGCTGCTGCTGGACACCATCGACAAGGTGCGCGAGCGGCTCAACTTCGACCTGGAACTCGAAGGCATCCTCGCCACCATGTACGACAGCCGCACCACGCACTGCCGCCAGGTGCTGCAGCGCGTCGTCGAGGCGTTCGGCGACAAGGTGTACCAGACCGTGATCACCAAGACGGTCAAGTTCCCGGAGTCGACCGTGGCCGGCGCGCCGATCACGTCGCTGGATCCCGCCTCGTCGGGCGCGCGCAACTACCGGCAGCTCGCGCGCGAGGTCATCGCCGCCGAGGCCGCCCGCCGGTGACCGGGGCCCACCGGCCTGCACCCGCGAACTGACCTGCTGGGATACTTGCGGCGTGAGCGATCCCGTGGTGACGGCCGACCCGGCCGGAGAGCAGTCGGCTGAACCGTCCGGTTCAGGCCGCTTCACCGTGCGGCTCACCAACTTCGAGGGCCCGTTCGACCTGCTCCTGCAGCTCATCGGCAAGCACAAGCTCGACGTCACCGAGGTCGCGCTGCACCGGGTGACCGACGACTTCATCGCCCACATCCGAGCCATGGGCAAGGACTGGGACCTCGACGAGGCCAGTGAGTTCCTCGTCATCGCGGCCACCCTGCTCGATCTGAAGGCCGCCCGGCTGCTGCCCGCCGCGCAGGTCGAGAGCGAGGAGGACCTCGCCCTGCTGGAGGCCCGCGACCTGCTGTTCGCCCGGCTGCTGCAGTACCGCGCGTTCAAGCAGGCCGCCGCGTTCATCGCCGACCTGGAGTCCACCGGCGGTCGCCGCTGGCCGCGCTCGGTGGCGCTGGAGGCGCAGTACGCCGAGGCGCTGCCCGACCTGGTGCTCGGCATCGGGGTGGACCGGTTCGCCAAGCTCGCGCTGAAGGCGTTCACCCCGAAGGCGGCCCCGCCGCTGGTCTCCGTCGCGCACATCCACCAGGTCCGGGTCAGCGTGCGTGAGCACGCCGAGCTGCTGCGCGCCCGCCTGTTCGAGCTGGGCACCGCCACGTTCAGCCGGCTCACCGAGGACTGCGAGAACACCCTGGAGGTGGTCGCCCGCTTCCTGGCCCTGCTGGAGCTGTACCGGGAGGGCCTGGTCGGCTTCGACCAGGAACTGGCGCTGGGCGAGCTGACGGTGCACTGGACCGGCGGCGAGGCGGCCGCCGGCGACCTCGCGGTCGACGACTACGACGGCGACGACGAGGCGAAACAGGCCCTGGCCGCCGAGTCGCCCACCCAGCCCGACGACGAGCCCGACAGCGACGAGCCCGACGACGATCCGGACGAAGATCTCGACGACGACGAGCCGGAGGACGAGCCGGCCGACCCGGAGTCGGACGCGAACGATCCGGGTACGCAGGAGACGGCGGCGGAGCCCGCAGCGCGACAGCCCGGCAAGGGCGGGGGAGCAGAACACGATGACTGACAACGAGTCCCTCGAACAACAAGCCGCATCCTGGGTCCCCCCCTGGGCCCGCACCCCCGACCCCGAGGAAAGCAAGGGCACCTTCCCATCGGATTCCGTAGAGGAAGGGCACCTTCCCCACGCGGAGCCGGAGGCTGCGCTGGTGGAGGAGCCCGCGGCGCCGGCCGAGCCCGCGCCCCTCGCGGCCGGGCAGGAGGTCGCCGCGGAACTGAGCGACCTCACGGAATCCGAGCTGCCGGAGACTGCCGAGCCGCAGGACGCCGTCGAGGCGCAGGACACTGCCGAGCTGCAGGACACTGGCGAGGCGCGGGACGCCGTCGAGGCGCTGGCCGCTGTCGAGGACGAGCCGGACGAGGAGGACGTGGCGGAGATCGTCGCCGTGGACGACCTCGCCGCGGCGCTCGGCCTGGACGAGCCGACCGTGCCGCGTCTGGACGTGGACGCTCCGGACGACAGCGCCGAGGCCGCCGTCGCGTACGCCGGAGCGAAGCTCGCCGCCCCGCCGCCCGGTGTGGCCGAGGCCGACCTCGTGCCGACCCTGGAGGCGATCCTGCTGGTCGTCGACGAGCCGGTCAGCGAGCTGACCCTCGCCGAGGTGCTGGAGGTGCCCGCCGAGCTGATCGCGGGCACGCTGATCGACCTGTCGGCGTCGTACACCCGCGAGGGCCGCGGCTTCGACCTGCGCCGCGCCGCGGGCGGCTGGCGGCTGTACACCCGCGCCGAGTACGCGCCCTACGTGGAGCGCTTCGTGCTCGACGGGCAGCAGCTGCGGCTCACCCAGGCGTCCCTGGAGACCCTGGCCGTGGTCGCGTACAAGCAGCCGGTGACCCGCTCGCGGATCTCCGCGATCCGCGGCGTCAACTGCGACGGCGTCATCCGTACCCTGGTCACCCGGGGCATGATCGAGGAGTGCGGCACCGAGCCCGAGTCGGGCGCCTTCCTCTACCGCACCACCAGCCTGTTCCTGGAGAAGCTGGGCCTCGACTCCGTCGCCCAGCTCCCGCCACTGGCCCCGTTCCTACCTGACAACGTCGAGGAGATCGCTGATGAGCAGCGCTGACGCAAAAACTGACGGCGCTGAGCGGCTGCAGAAGATCCTGGCCCAGGCCGGTGTCGCGTCCCGTCGGGCCAGCGAGGACCTGATCGCCATGCGGCGGGTCACCGTCAACGGCAAGGTCGCCAAGCTCGGGGACAAGGCCGACCCGATCGCCGACGTCATCCACGTCGACGGCCAGCGCATCGTCACCGACGCGAACCTGGTCTACCTGGCGATGAACAAGCCGCGCGGCGTGGTGTCGACGATGGCCGACGACAAGGGCCGCGAGGCCGTGGCCGACTACATCGGCAACATCTCGACCCGGGTGTACCACGTGGGCCGGCTCGACGCCGACTCCGAGGGCCTGCTGCTGCTCACCAACGACGGCACGCTCGCGCACAAGCTGATGCACCCGTCGTACGAGGTGCCCAAGACGTACCTGGTCGAGGTCGTCGGGCCGCTGCCGCGGGTGGTCGGCCGGGAGCTGATGGCGGGCGTGGAGCTGGAGGACGGCCCGGCGCGGCTCGACGACTACCGCCTCAAGCAGGCCATCGACAAGCAGGCGCTGATCGAGGTGGTGCTGCACGAGGGCCGCAACCGTATCGTGCGGCGCATGTTCGACCACGTCGGCTTCCCGGTGCAGCGGCTGGTGCGCACGGCGATCGGCCCCATCAAGCTCGGCGACCTGAAGGCCGGCCGGCACCGCCGCCTCAACGCGGGCGAGGTGGCCGCGCTGTTCAAGATCACGGACCGTAAGGGCCGCGGCGCGGCGCAGGAGGAGACGATCCGCGAGACCCCCGAGGTGTACGAGGACTGACCCGCGCGTGGATATGGTGGGCGGGATCGCCGCACGCCATACCGCCGGGGAGCCGTCCGATGCAGCCGACGACCGTCACCGACCTGCCCGCCCTGCTCGGCGGGGACAAGCTCGCCGGGGCCGACCGGCCGCTGCTGACCTACTGCGACGACGCCACCGGCGAGCGCGTCGAGCTGACCGCGGCCGAGCTGGGCGGCCTGGCCGCGCGGACGGCCGGGTTGCTGCGCGCGGACTGCGGGCTCGACACCGGTTCCCGGGTCGCGGTGCTGCTGCCGCCGCACTGGCAGACCGCCGCCGTGCTGCTGGGCGCGTGGTCGATCGGTGCCGCGGTCTCGTTCCGCCCCTGGGCCACCGCGGGCCTCGCCCCGGTCGGCCAGGGCGAGAACGACCCCCTCGACGCGCTGTTCGTGAGCAGTCAGCGGCTGGGCAGCTGGCTGGAGCAGGTCCCCGAGGCGCGGCACCGCTACGTGCTCGGCCTCGCGCCCGGCGGCGCACCGCTCGACGAGGCGCCGGACGGCTACCGGGACTTCGTCGCCGAGGCGTCCCGCCACCCGGCGAACCTGCCCGCGTACGGGTCGTTCGGCAGCACCGACGCGGCCAGCCCCGACGGCACCACCTACCGGCAGTGGGGCGGCCTGGCCCGGGGCGTCGCCGACCAGCTCGGTCTGCGCGCGGGCGACAAGCTGCTGGTAGACGTCGCCAAGCACGAGCAGCCCGTGATGTGGCTGCTGACCCCGCTGGCGGCGGGCGCGTCGGTGGTGCTGTGCGCGAACCTCGACCGCGGCGCCCTCGACGCCCGGATCGCCGCCGAGGGCGTCACCCGGGTCATCTGAGCGGTCAGCCGTCCTGGCGCAGGTAGGTGGCGTGGCCTTCGCGAACGAGGTCGCCGTCGAAGACGAGCACCTCGTTGACCAGCTGGCCGCGGTGGTTGCGGTAGTTGATGACGACGGAGCCGACGCCGGCGTACACGGCCTCGACGGTGAAGTGGAGGTCGGGCAGCCGCTTCAGGCCTTCGGCCCAGTACGCCCGCAGCGCCTCCTTGCCGCGCACGACCCCGCCGGTCTCCGGGAACAGCTGGGCCGCCAGCGGTGAGGAGAACACGACGTCGTCGTGGAAGTGCGCCAGCACCGCCGCCACGTCGCGCGCGTTCCACGCCGCTACCCAGCGCCGGCTGAACTCCGTCGCGTCCAGCTCGTTCGACATCGGCTTCCCCGTCCGCCGTGGACCCCGCCGACCGGGACCCGCCGCCTGAACCTAACCCGATCCGGCGGCGGGGCACGGTCGGTGTCCGCTCCGTGGAACCGGTCGGACGGCGGCCCGGTGATCCGCCGGGTCAGTTCAGCACCGCGTTGACGATCAGGGTCGCGTTGTCCTCGTGCTTGGCGTACGCGTCGGGGAACGCCGAGATCTGCACCGACTGCGCGGCGCGGGTCAGCGACATGTTCTCCCAGCCGTCGATCTGCACGAGGCGGCGGTAGAACGCGCCGGCCGCGTACGACGGCTGCATGATCTCCTTGACGGAGCCCCAGCTGCCGCTGGCGCGCTGCTGGAACAGGCCGATCGAGTCGTGGTCGGAACCGGTGCCCTGGTGCGGGTAGTTCAGCGACTCGGGCACGACATGGCTGGCCACGTTGTAGAGGCGGCTCTCCTGCATGGCGGTGGCCACGCCGACGATCATCGCCCACTTGGTCAGGCCCATGGACTGGGCCTTCTTGACGATCGCGGCGGCGTTGTCCATCTGCTGGCGGTCCATGCCGGCGACCAGCTTCACGACCCGTACCACCGGCTTGGGCTTCGGCTTGGGTTTGGGTTTCGGCTTGGGCTTCGGCTTGACCGCGGGCGTGCCGGGCTTGGCGGCCCGCAGCTGCGGTAGACGGTGCAGCAGCGCGCTGCTGGTCACGTCGCCGGCGGCGAGCATGACGGGGGAGGCCACGGCGTTGCCGGGCAGCAGCCCGGCGGCGGTCGGCGGCTCGACGACGGCCGGGCGGCCGGCGCCGGACAGGATCGCGACGGCGCCGACTCCGGCGAGCGCGGCGGTGGTGAGCAGGGGGGCGAGCAGGCGTTGCGCCCGGGACCGCTCGCGGCGGTGCCGAGCCTGCCAGCCGTCGTCACGGCGGTGCCGGCCGGAGGCGGGGGTGCCTTCGGCGGTGGCGGTGCGTCGGTCTTGCTGATCACGGGGGGTATGCGGGGGCATTGGCCGATATTAAGAAGGCATAAGCCCAGGTAAAAGGGGGTGCTATCAGATTTCTCCCAGAGTGGTGCTGATTTAGCCCGAATTGCTCGGACTTGTTCTCAAGATTGTTTCTGACCTGGGGTTTCATGAAGCCGTCTCGTAACCGCGTGGGCGGGCCTCCGCGGGGGTGCACGCGCCGGGCACTAGCATCGGCCGGGTGACACAGACCCTGCATGCCGACGCCGTACGCCTGCTGACCGGCTGGCGCCCGCCCGCCGACGCGGCGGCCGACTGGACCCAGACGATGGAGCTGCTGGAGCAGGGCCCCCGGGTGATGGGCAAGCCGCACCCCGACGGCCACGTCACCGCGAGCGCGATCATCGTCTCCCACGACCGCACCCGCATCCTGCTCTGCCTGCACGGCCGGCACGACATCTGGTGCCAGCTCGGCGGCCACCTCGAACCCGAGGACGGCGACCTCGCCGCGGCCGCTCTGCGCGAGGCCACCGAGGAGAGCGGCATCGCCGGGCTGGTCGTCGACCCGGTGCCGGTCGACGTCGACGTGCACCACGTGAACTGCGCGGGCAGCCTCAACCGGCACCACGACGTGATCTTCCTGGTGCACGCGCCCGCGGACGCGGTGGCGCAGGTCAGCGAGGAGTCGCACGAGCTCGGCTGGTTCCCCCCGGACGCGCTGCCCAGCCCGCTGGGCACCGACACCGCGCGCGTGGTGCGCAACGCCATGGCCCGGCTGGGCTGGGCCACGTGAGGGTGCCGCACGAGCCCTGGCCGGCCGACGAGGCCGAGGCGCTGCGCCAGCAGCTCGCCCTGCGCGAGCGGGTCGAGCCGGCCGGGCCGCCCCCGGTCGTGCGGACCGCGGCCGGGCTGGACGTGTCGTACGACGGGGAGACCGGGCGGGCCGTGGCCGCCGTCGTCGTGCTGGACGTGGCCACGCTGGCCGTCGTCGAGGCGGTCACCGCGGCCGGGGCGGTGAGCTTCCCGTACGTGCCGGGCCTGCTGGCGTTCCGGGAGCTGCCCACGCTGGTCGACGCGCTGGAGCGGCTCACGGTCACCCCGGACGTGCTGGTGTGCGACGGCTACGGGGTGGCGCATCCGCGCCGCTTCGGGCTGGCCTGCCACGTCGGCGTGCTCACCGGGCTGCCCGCGTTCGGGGTGGCCAAGACGCCGTTCATGGGCGCCGGTGGTGAGTCGTCTGCGTCCCGCCGTTCAGGCGGGGCGCAAGGGGTCGCCACTGGCGAAGCGCACGCCGAACCCGGGCCGGGCCGGGGCGACTGGTCGCCGCTGACCGAGGACGGCGCGGTGCTGGGGCGGGTGCTGCGTACCCAGCCGAAGGTCAAGCCGGTGTTCGTGTCCGTCGGGCACCGTATGGATCTCGACACGGCCACGGCGCTGACGCTGGCGCTGTCGCCGCGCTTCCGGCTGCCGGAGACCACCCGGCACGCCGACCAGCTCTCCCGCCGCCTGCTCGGCGGGCTGCCGGCCGGCGGCGGCCACGCCGCTCCCGCGGTGGCGTGACGCGGCTCACCGCCGTCGGGCGCGGTGAGTCCCTCGTCACCGGGGTGGCCGTCCCGGAGCACGCCGGCGCTGCCGGAACGGCCGGGTTCGGGCAGGTCGGCGTGTGACAGGCGGGCCGGTTGTGGCCGGCGGGACGTGTTCTGCGCCGCCTGGAGGCCCTCTGCCTGATCGGCGTCCGGACGGACCGGGCAGAATGGGAGCATCAAACCTAGGGGCGGAGGATGGGTCGTGGCTGAGTTGCGCTGCGTGGTCGCGGTGGACGGGCCCTCGGGCTCGGGCAAGTCGACGGTGTCGCGCCGGCTGGCGCAGCGCCTGGACGCACGCTACCTCGACACGGGCGCGATGTACCGGGCGCTGACCTGGGCCGTGCTGCAGGCGGGCGTGGACCTCACCGACCCCGACGGCATCGCCAAGGTGGCCGTCGACTGCGAGCTGATCATCACGACCGACCCCGAGCGGCCGTCGATCAGCGTGAACGGCGAGAACGTGGACGGCCCGATCCGCGGCGGCGAGGTCACCTCCGCCGTCTCCGCGGTGTCGGCGGTGCCGTTCGTCCGGCAGGTGCTCACCGCCCGCCAGCGCGCGATCATCGACGAGTCGGCGCGGATCGTGGTCGAGGGCCGGGACATCGGCACCGTGGTCGCCCCCGACGCCGACCTCAAGGTCTTCCTGACCGCCTCCTCCGCCGAGCGGGCGCGCCGGCGCAGT
Source organism: Catellatospora coxensis (assembly GCF_016862635.1). Classification (GTDB taxonomy): domain Bacteria; phylum Actinomycetota; class Actinomycetes; order Mycobacteriales; family Micromonosporaceae; genus Catellatospora; species Catellatospora coxensis. Next base: position 29,257 of record NZ_BONI01000080.1, read on the forward strand.
GCCGAGAACGCCGTCGACCACGCTGCGACCGAGGCCGACCTGGCCCGTCGTGATCACCTGGACTCCACCCGCAAGGTCAACCCGTTGCAGCAGGCCGCCGACGCGGTGGTGCTCGACTCGACCGAGCTGGGCATCGATGAGGTCGTCAGCGAGCTGCACCGGCTGCTGACGGCAAGGAAGGCAGTATGAACGAGCGCAGCGAGCGAATCATGGGCGCAGTGCTCATGGTTGCTCATGACGGTTGTGAGCGAAGCGAGGAACCGGCATGAGCAACACTGAATGGACCGAGCTGGAGGTCGTCGACCAGCCGACGCCGGAGGCAGCTCCGGTCACGCCTGTGGTCACGCCGCAGCCGGTCCTGGCGGTGGTGGGCCGCCCCAACGTGGGCAAGTCCACCCTCGTCAACCGCATCATCGGCCGCCGCCAGGCGGTGGTCGAGGACATCCCCGGCGTGACCCGCGACCGGGTGGCGTACGACGCGACGTGGTCGGGCCGCAAGTTCACCGTCGTGGACACCGGCGGCTGGGAGCCCGACGCCAAGGACCGGGCCGCGGCGATCGCCGCGCAGGCCGAGGCCGCCATCGCCGCCGCCGACGTGGTGCTGTTCGTGGTCGACTCGTCCATCGGCGCGACCGACGAGGACGCCGCCGCGGTGAAGATGCTGCGCCGCAGCTCCAAGCCGGTGCTGCTGGTGGCGAACAAGGCCGACAACCAGAACATGGAGTACGAGACGCACGCCCTGTGGTCGCTCGGGCTGGGCCAGCCGTGGCCCGTCTCGGCGCTGCACGGCCGCGGCTCGGGTGACCTGCTCGACGCGGTGCTGGACGCGTTCCCGACGCAGGCTCCGCTGGAGGACCACGTGCCCGGCCCGCGCGGCCCGCGCCGCGTGGCGCTGGTCGGCCGGCCCAACGTCGGCAAGTCCAGCCTGCTCAACCGGCTCGCCCGCGAGGAGCGCTCGGTCGTCGACTCGGTCGCCGGCACCACCGTCGACCCGGTCGACACCCTGGTCGTCATCGGCGGCCAGACCTGGCAGTTCGTCGACACCGCCGGCCTGCGCAAGCGCGTCGGCAAGGCCAGCGGCACCGAGTACTTCGCCTCCCTGCGCACCGCCGCCGCGATCGAGACCTCCGAGGTCACGGTCGTGCTGCTGGACGCGAGCGAGGTCATCAGCGAGCAGGACCAGCGCCTGCTGTCGATGGTGTCGGAGGCCGGCCGCGGCGTGGTGCTCGCCTTCAACAAGTGGGACCTGGTCGACGCCGACCGGCGGCACTACCTGGACAAGGAGATCGACCGGGAGCTCAAGCGCATCCCGTGGGCGCTGCGCGTCAACATCTCCGCGCTGACCGGCCGTGCCGTCGAGAAGCTGGCTCCGGCGCTGCGTACGGCGCTGGCGAGCTGGGAGAAGCGCATCCCGACCGGGCAGCTCAACCAGTGGCTGACCGCGCTGGTGCAGGCGACCCCGCACCCGGTGCGCGGCGGCCGGGCCCCGCGCATCCTGTTCGCCACCCAGCCCAGCGTGTCTCCGCCGAAGTTCGTGCTGTTCACGACGCAGCCGCTGGACCCGGGCTATGTCCGGTTCGTGGAGCGCAAGCTGCGTGAGGAGTTCGGCTTCGAGGGCAGCCCGATCGACATCGCGGTCAAGCCCCGCAAGGAGAAGGGCCCCGGCGGCCGCGGCAGGACCCACGGCTGACCGTCCACGAAGCTCCGCCCGCCGTCCCGGCGCGGCGGAGCTTCGCCGTATCCGGCGGGGACGGCTGATCGCGGCTGGTCCACCGGCCGCGCCCGGTCCACACCGGACGGGGGCGGCGCGGCCCACGCGGCGATCGTGGGCAGACGGACCTGCGGACGGTACTGTCAGTACATGATTCACATCGATGAGTCTTCCCCGCAGGTGGCGGCGGTGCGGCTGGCGTTCCCGGCGCACCGGTACCGCCAGGAGGAGATCGTCGCCGAGTTCACCGCGATGTGCCTGCCCGGCGAGCATCCCGGGCGGGAGGTGTTCGCCCGGTTCGGACGGACCACCGGTGTGCAGACCCGCCACCTGGCGCTGCCGCTGGACCAGTACGCCGGGCTGACCGGGTTCACCCAGGCCAACGACGCGTTCATCGAGGTGGCCCAGGAACTGGGCGAGGCCGCGCTGCGGGCGGCGCTGGACGCGGCCGGGGTGCGGCCCGACGAGGTCGATCTGGTCGCGACCACCAGCGTCACCGGGCTGGCCGTGCCGTCATTGGACGCCCGGCTGGCGGCGCGGGTCGGCCTGCGGCCGGACGTCAAGCGGCTGCCACTGTTCGGGCTGGGCTGCGTGGCCGGCGCGGCGGGGGTGGCCCGGCTGCACGACTACCTGCGCGCCTTCCCGGACCAGGTGGCGGTGCTGCTGGCGGTCGAGCTGTGCTCGCTGACCGTGCAGCAGGAGGACACCACGCCCGCGAACCTGGTCGCCTCCAGCCTGTTCGGCGACGGCGCGGCCGCGGTGGTGCTGCTCGGCGGCCGCCGAGCCGTCCCGGCGCCGGGACGGCCGCGGGTGCTGGCCACCCGCAGCCGCCTCTACCCGGACACCGAGCAGGTGATGGGCTGGCGGATCGGCTCCAGCGGCTTCCGGATCGTGCTGTCCAACGAGGTCGCCCCGATCGCCGAGCGTTTCCTCGGCGGCGACGTGCGCGGCTTCCTGACCGACCACGGCCTGGACTCCGCCGACATCGCGACGTGGATCTGCCATCCCGGCGGGCCGAAGGTCATCGACACCATCGAGAAGGTGCTCGGCCTGCCCGGCGACGCGCTCATGCCGACCCGGCGCTCGCTGGCCGGGCGGGGCAACCTGTCGTCGGTGTCGGTGCTGGACGTGCTGCACGAGGCGATGGCCGGCCCGCCAGGCGAAGACCAGCCCGGACTCATGATCGCCATGGGGCCGGGGTTCTGCTCCGAACTCGTCCTGCTGAGGTGGTGACAGCGTGCCCGCGTACACCCTGCTGATCCTGGCGGTGGCCGCCGAACGGCTGGTGGAGCTGGTGGTGTCCAAGCGTCACGCGGCCTGGGCGCTGGCCAACGGCGGCCGCGAGTACGGCCGGAGCCACTACCCGTACATGGTGGCCCTGCACACCGCGCTGCTGGCCGGGTGCCTGGCCGAGGTGTGGCTGCTGGACCGGCCGTTCCTGCCCGTGCTCGGCTGGACCATGCTGGCCCTGGTCGCGGCGAGCCAGGCGCTGCGCTGGTGGTGCGTGACGACCCTGGGCCGCCGCTGGAACACCCTGGTCATCGTGGTCCCCGGCCTGCCGCTGGTCGACCGCGGCCCCTACCGCTGGCTCAAACACCCCAACTACCTGGCCGTCGTCGTCGAAGGCTTCGCCCTGCCCCTGGTCCACACCGCCTGGCTCACCGCCCTCACCTTCACCGTGCTCAACTTCGCCATGCTGGCCGTCCGCATCCGCGTGGAGAACACCGCCCTCGCCGAAGCCACCGCGTGAGGCCGGCGGGCTTCGACGCCGATCTGCTGGTCGCCGGGGGTGGGCCGGCGGGGCTGGCCACGGCGCTGCTGGCGCGGCGGGCGGGGCTGTCGGTGGTGGTGGTCGAGCCGCGCGCCGATCCGATCGACAAGGCCTGCGGGGAGGGGCTGATGCCCGGTGGGCTGGCCCGGCTGCTGGCGCTGGGCGTCGACCCGGCGGGGGTGCCGTTCCACGGCATCGCCTACCGGGCGGGGCGGCGGTCGGCCCACGCCCGCTTCGCGGCCGGGCCGGGCCGCGGGGTCCGGCGCACCACGCTCCAGGCGGCGCTGCGCGAGCGTGCCGCGTCGGCCGGGATCGAGTGGTCGTGCGGGCGCGTCGCCGGGTTGCGGCAGGACGCCCACGGCGTCGAAGCGGCGGGAGTACGCGCGCGCTGGCTGGTCGGCGCCGACGGACTGCACTCGCGGGTACGCCGGGAGGCGGGCATCGCCTCGGCGGCGGGCACCCCGGCGCGGTTCGGGCAGCGCCGGCACTACGCCGTCGCGCCCTGGTCGGACCTGGTCGAGGTGTGGTGGTCCGCGCACGCCGAGGCGTACGTGACCCCGGTCGCGCCCGACCTGGTCGGCGTCGCGATCCTGCACCGCCGGGCCGGGCTGGGCTACGAGGCGCTGCTCGAGGGGTTCCCCGAGCTGAAGGCGCGGCTCGGCGGCGCGGGACCGGCCGGGCCGGTGCGCGGGGCGGGCCCGCTGCGCCGCACCGTGCGGGCCCGGGTCCGGGGCCGGGTGCTGCTGGTCGGCGACGCCGCCGGCTACGAGGACGCGCTGACCGGCGAAGGCGTCAGCCTGGCCCTGGACCAGGCCGAGGCGGCGGTGTCCGCGCTGGTCAGCGGCGACCTCGCCGGGTACGAGGCGCAGTGGCGACGGCGTACCCGCACCTACCGCCTGCTCACCCGGGGCCTGGTGCTGCTCACCGCCGCCCGGCCGGTGCGCGGCGCGGTCGTGCCGCTCTGCGTCGCGGTCCCGCCGCTGTTCCGCGGCGCGGTGAACGTGCTGGCGGGATAGGCGTCAGATCACGGTGTCGCGTCCGTGGCGCGGGCCGCGCCCTCGGATACGGTGTGGGACATGCTGAACGGCTTCAAGAACTTCATCATGCGCGGCAACGTCGTCGACCTGGCGGTCGGTGTGGTCATCGGTGCGGCGTTCACCGGTCTGGTCAACGCTTTCACAGCCTCGTTCCTGACCCCGGTGATCAACTTCATCGGCGCTCCGGACAAGGCCACCGGCCTGTCGGTGCCGCTGGGCAAGGGCGTGCTCGACTTCGGGGCGTTCCTGAGCGCGGTGATCACCTTCGTGATGACCGCCGCCGTGCTGTACTTCCTGGTCGTGCTGCCGATGAACAAGCTGGCCGAGCGGCGCAACAAGGGCAAGGAGCCCGAGCCCGCGCCGGTGACCGAGGACATCCGCCTGCTCACCGAGATCCGCGACGCGCTGGTCGCCGCCCGGGTGCCCGCCCAGGCCGCCCGCCAGGAGAGCGAGCACTCGGCCGACCGCTGAGCCTCGCGGCGGGCGGCGCCACGCCGCCCGCCGTCACCCGCGGCTATCGCGGCCCGGCGGTGAGCGCGATCGCGAGCACGTCGGGCACCTCGGTGTCCTGGAACGGCGGCGGCCGCAGCAGGATGAACGCGGTCGGATGCCGCACCACCAGGCCGCTGACGTTCTCCTCGCGGGCGACCGGGGGCAGGGCCTCGGACCAGGCGCTGCCGCCGGTATCCGGATCGATCGCGGCGAAGCTCTGCTGGGCGACGGCGTAGCAGTACCTGCCGTCCGGCGACGCGGCCAGGCGGGCCCCGCGCGCGGGGACCTTCCACTTCTCCACGCCGGTGTCGGTGCGGAACCCGTAGATGCCGTCGGCGGCCATCACCACGGTGTCGCCGATCATCTCGATGGCGGCGACCGGCTTCTGCCAGGGCTTGTTCCATCGCGTACGCCCGTCCGACAGCCGGAGCACGCGCAGCTCGCCACCCTCGCGCAGCAGCAGGTGATCGGCGTTCAGCCGGGCCTCGACGGCCTCCCAGGCGTCGTCGGGCGGGCCGCCACCCGGGCCGCCGGGTCCGCCGGGGCCGCCTCCGGGAGGTCCGCCGCGGCCCTGGTCGGCGGGTGGCGGGGCGAGCTGGTACGAGACCTGCCACCGCTGGACGCCGGTGGCCGCCTCGCGCAGCGTGATCCGCACCGTGCCGTTGCGCTCCTGCCTGGTGACCAGCCAGGTCATGTCGGCGATCAGCGGAGACTCGAGCACGTCCTGCCGCCACACCGGCGCGCCCACCCGGTTGAACGCGCGCACCGAGGAAGGCAGCCCCACGAACGCCCGGTCGGCGGCCAGCGCGACGTCGCCGACCGTGCCGCCGGCGTCGATGCCCTCGAAGCCCACCCGGCTGGTCGCGTTCTCCACCCGCCACAGCCGGCTGTCCGCGGTGACCAGCACGGCCGGTCCCCAGTCGCGCACGGTGAGCGGCTCGGCGTCGATGCGTACGCTCCAGGCCTGGTTCTGGCCCGGGCCGGACGGATCGGTGGCGAACACGCGCCGCCCGTCCGTGCCGATCAGCCGCCCGCTGTCGGCCACCACGAGGTGCAGCGGTCCGGGGAGGGTCTGCGAGTTGACCTGCCAGCGCACCGAGCCCGGCTGGAGCGGGCCGGTCGGGCTCGGCGAGGCGGCCGGACCTTCGGTGGCCGGGCCCGGCCCGCCGGGCGGGGCGGTGTTGCCGCCGCGGGTCGCCGCCCACACGCCGCCCGCCGCGAGCCCGAGCGCGCCCAGCACGGCGCCGGCCAGGACCGGCCGCCGCTGCCACGGCTTCGGGGTGCCCCAGGTCGGCGCGGGGGGCTCGATCGGCTGCGGCTCGCCGCTCGGCAGCGCGATCAGCGGCTGGAACCAGCCCGGCGTCGGGGTCGACACGCCGGTGCCGATGAGGATGCGGGACAGCTCCTTGGCGGTGGGCCGGTCCTGCGGGCGCAGGCTGATGCACCGCACCACGAACGGGCGCAGCTGGATCGGCAGGACGCTCAGGTCGAACCGGCCCTGGGTCACCTGGTTGATCTGCTCGAACATGCTGCCGCCGCTGATCAGCGTGCGGCCGGTCGCGGCGAAGTACAGGGTGGCGCCGAGGGCGAAGATGTCGCCCGGCGCTCCGGCGTCCTCGCCCTGGATGCGCTCGGGGGCCATGTACGACGGGGTGCCGACGTTGACGCCGGTGGTCATGCGCTCGGCGTCGGTGGCCAGCGCGATGCCGAAGTCGATGATGTGCGGGCCGGTGTCGTCGAGCAGGATGTTGGCCGGTTTCAGGTCGCGGTGCACCAGCCCGGCCCGGTGGATCGAGGCCAGCGCCTCGGCCAGGCCGGTGGCCAGGGTCAGCGCGGCGGTCACCGACAGCGGGCCGCTGGAGCGCACCCGCTGCTCGACACTCGGCCCCTCGATGTAGGTGGTGGCCAGCCACGGCGACTCGGTCTCGGTGTCGGCGTCGACGACCGCCGCGGTGAACAGCGGGTTCACCAGGCGCGCTGCGGCGACCTCACGGGTGAACCGGCGGCGGAACATCGGGTCGGCGGCCAGCTCCGGGCGGATCACCTTGATCGCGACGTAGCGCCCGCTCGGTGACTGTCCGAGGTAGACCCGTCCCATGCCGCCGCCGCCGAGCACGCCGACCAGCCGGTACGTAGCAACGGAGTGCGGGTCGGTGGTTCCCAGCGGCCTCATACGACACCCTCAGTCGGCTCCCAGTTGCGCTCCCGCGCGGCATACTATCCCCGTCTATCCGCGACGGGCGGTTCGACACCACATACAACAGTCGTGATTGGATATGCCGTCTGGGAGCGCTTCGGCAGTCATCATGCCCTGCCGTCCGGTTGGCCGCCCAGCCAGGGTAGTGAGTCCCATGGATTGGTACCCCTGTTCGAACAGGGTATAGAATCCCTGCTCATGGCGCATGCACACCAACCATCGATGTTCGATCTTGATGAGCGGGCGACCCTGGGCCCGCTGGCCGGGGCGGTGACCCGGCACCCGCTCACCCGCGGCGCCTGGGTCGACCACCTGCCGGGCTGGGTGCACGGCTCCGAGCAGATCCTCGACGTGCTGCTGGAACGGGTCGACTGGCGCGCCGAACGCCGCGAGATGTACGAGCGCGAGGTCGACGTGCCCCGCCTGCTGCGCTGGTACGGCCCCGACGAGACGCTGCCGCACCCGGTGCTCGACCAGGCCCGCACCGCACTGTCGGATTTCTACGCAGAGGAGCTGGGCGAGCCGTTCGTGTCGGCGGGCATGTGCCTCTACCGCGACGGCCGCGACAGCGTGGCCTGGCACGGCGACACCATCGGCCGGGGCAGGCACACCGACACCATGGTCGCGATCGTGTCGTTCGGCGAGCCCCGGCCGCTGCTGCTGCGCCCGCGCGGCGGCGGCGAGCCGAGCATCCGGTTCCCGCTCGGCCACGGCGACCTGGTCGTCATGGGCGGCTCCTGCCAGCGCACCTGGGAGCACGCCATCCCGAAGACGGCCCGCCACGTCGGCCCGCGCGTGAGCGTGCAGTTCCGCCCGGTCAACGTGGCCTGAGCGCCTGCGGCCGACCTGCCCGGTCAGCCCTCCGCGCCCAGGCCGAGGCGTTCGCGGAGCTTGCCGCGCCGGTCCTCCAGCACGGCGACCAGTGCCTCCTGCTCCTCCGCACTGCTGATCAGCAGGGTGGTGTCGCCGGGGTCGCCAGGGCCGTCCTCGCGGTTGCCGACCTCCTGCCGGATCTGGTTCGCCTGGCTGCGCAACTCGGCGATCATCGCATCGACCTGCTCCAGCTCACGCTGCATCGCATGCTCGTCCGTCATGGGTACATTGTCGGCGTCGTCGCGCCCGGCTCGTCCGAGTTCCGCCCAACGGGCGACGTAGCGCGTGGGGTCCGCGCCGCCTCGGCAAGGGATAGGACCGAGCGGGTATACATCTTTTTTGATGTGGCCACATCAAAAAAGATGTAAACCGGCAGAGACAGCTATGCCGCCGAGCGGCCCGCCGCCGAAGAACTCCGCGGCCTGCGCCCCGTCCCACGGTCCGCAACGGGCCTTCTCCCGCGCGCCGCGGTGATCCATACTGCCGCAGTGACCATGCCGCCCGACAATCTGCTCGAGTTCCTCCGCAAGTGCGGGGTCGCCCTGTGCCTGGCCGGGGAGACCGCCAACCGCATCCCGGACGAGCTGGTCGCCATCGCCGACGCGTACGGCGTGGGCGATGTGGAGTTCCTGGTCGTGCCGACCGGAGTGTTCGTGCGGGCCGGGGCGGAGGGCGGCGTCACCGTCGACTTCGCCAACGCCGACGGGCCGCCGCTGCGCCTGGACCAGGTCGACCGGCTGTACAAGCTGTTCGAGCAGGTCAAAGCGAACCCGATCCCGCCGGCCGAGGGCATCGAGCGGGTGCAGGACATCCTCGACGCGCCGCCGCGGTTCGGCGCGGTGGTCACCGTGCTCGGCCACGGGGTGCTCACCGTCGGCATCGGGCTGCTGTTCGTCCGCGAGGGCCGGGCACTGGTCAGCCTGGCCCTGCTCGGCCTGCTCGTCGGGGTGCTGCGGCTGCTGGCCGAGCGGGTGCAGGTGCTGTCGCTGGCGCTGCCGGTGGCGGCGGCGATGCTGGTCACCGTGCTGGCCTACCGGTACAGCCCGGAACTGGGCGCGGACCCGGCCAGCCTGCTGATCCCGCCGCTGGCCACGTTCCTGCCCGGGGCGGCGCTGACACTGGGCGCGCAGGAGATGGTCACCCGGTCCATCATCAGCGGCGCGAGCCGGCTGGTCTCCAGCGTGTACGTGCTTCTCCTGCTCACCTTCGGCATCTACGCCGGCATGCAGATCGCCGGGCCCGCGCAGGCGGTCGCGCCGAGCGAGCCGCTGGGCGTGTGGGCGCCGTGGGTCGGGGTGCTGGTGTTCGGCTTCGGCATCTACCTCAACAGCTCCGCGCCGTCGCGCTCGCTGCCGTGGCTGCTGGTCACGCTCCTGCTGGCGTACGCGGGCCAGTACCTGGCCGGGCAGGTCGGCGGCGGGGTCTTCGCGGCGTTCGTCGGCGGGCTGCTGATCGTGCCGCTGGCCAACGCGGTGCAGCGGCTGCACGGCCCGCCCGCGCAGGTCGTCTTCCTGCCGTCGTTCTGGCTGCTGGTGCCGGGCGCGCTCAGCCTGGTCGGGGTGACCGGCCTGACCGGCCTGGTGGAGCTGTCCGGCACGGGCCGGTCCAATCTGGTAACCGCGTTCCTGACCGTGGTCGCGGTGTCCCTGGGCGTGCTGGTCGGCTCCAGCCTGCTGTCCAACGTCACTGCGAGCTCGCGCCTGCTGACCTCCCGCTCCGCCTGAACCCGGGCCGGGCCGCGGTTAGGATGCGGCGGTGAACGTGCGGCGGGTGATTCTCAGCGGGTCGACCTTCGAGGAGCAGATCGGGTACGCCCGGGCGGTGGTCGACGGCGACCGGGTGTACGTGTCCGGGACCACCGGATTCGACTACGCCACGATGACGATCTCCGACGACGTGGTGGCGCAGGCCGAGCAGTGCCTGCGCAACATCGAGGCGGCGCTGGCCGAGGCCGGGTGCGGCTTCGCCGACGTGGTGCGGGTGCGCTACCTGCTGCCCGACCGGGCCGACTTCGAACCGTGCTGGCCGGTGCTGCGCCGAGCCTTCGGCGACGTGCGCCCCGCCGCGACGATGCTCGTCTGCGGCCTCGCCGACCCCCGCATGAGGATCGAGATCGAGGTCGACGCCCACCTACCCCGCCGTAACTCTTGAAGAGTCGCGGCCTCGGCGGATGCCGGTGGCCGCGACTCTTCAAGAATTGCGCGAGGGGAGGGGGTCAGGCGCCGAGTTGGCCGACGTCGGTGATGGTGATGACCGCCTGGCCGTGTTCGTCGGAGGCGGCGAGGTCGACCTCGGCGGTGATGCCCCAGTCGTGGTGGCCGTCGGGGTCGTCGAGGATCTGGCGCACCTTCCAGACGTCCTTGCCCTGCTCGATGATGATCCGGGCCGGGCCGCGGGCGTCGGGTCCGATGCCGATCTCGTCGTACAGCTCGAAGTACGGCTCCAGCGCCTCGCGCCAGGCCTCGCTGTCCCAGCCGTCGGCGGCGTCCAGCTCGCCGAGCGCCTCCCAGCGCCGGCGGGCGGCCAGCTCCACCCGGCGGAACAGGGCGTTGCGGACCTGCACCCGGAACGCGCGCACGTTGCGGGTGACCGCGGGCGGGGCGGCCTCGACCGGGGCGTCACCGGGGTTGCTGAGCTGCTCCCACTCGTCGAGCAGGCTGGAGTCGACCTGGCGGACCAGCTCGCCGAGCCACTCGATGACGTCGTGCAGCTCCTCGGTCTTGCTGTCCTCGGGCACCGTCTGGCGCAGCGTGCGGTACGCGTCGGCGAGGTAGCGCAGCACCAGCCCCTCGGAGCGGGTGAGGCCGTAGAAGCTGATGTACTCGGTGAAGGTCATGCCCTGCTCGAACATGTCCCGGACCACGGACTTCGGGGACAGCCGCTGGTCGTCGACCCACGGGTGGCCCTTGCGGTAGGACTCGAACGCGACCTCGAGCAGCTCCTCCAGCGGCTTGGGCCAGGTGACGCCTTCGAGCAGCGCCATGCGCTCCTCGTACTCGATGCCGTCGGCCTTCATCTGCGCGACGGCCTCGCCCTTGGCCCGGTCCTGCTGGGCGTAGAGGATCTGCCGCGGGTCCTCCAGCACCGCCTCGATGATCGACACCACGTCCAGGGCGTACCCGGGCGACTGCGCGTCGAGCAGCTCGATGGCGGCGACGGCGAACGGCGACAGCGGCTGGTTGAGCGCGAAGCCGAGCTGCAGCTCGTCGGTGACCCGGACGCGGCCGTCGTCGGCCTGCTCGACGATGCCCGCGGTCCGCAGCGCCCGGTAGATCATGATCGCCCGGCGGATGTGCTTGCGCCGCGCGGCCGGGGTCTCGTGGTTGTCGGTGAGCAGGTGGCGCATGTTGGCGAAGGCGTTGCCGCCGCGCTCGATGACGTTGAGCACCATGGCGTGGCTGACGTTGAAGCTGGAGGTCAGCGGCTCGGGCTCGGCGGACACCAGGCGCTCGAAGGTGGGCTGCGCCCAGCCGACGAAACCCTCCGGCGGCTTCTTGCGCACCAGCTTCTTCAGCTTCTTCGGGTCGCCGGCGGCCTTCGCGACGGCCTTCTCGTTCTCGACCACGTGCTCGGGGGCCTGCACGATGACCGTGCCGAGGGTGTCGTACCCCGCCCGGCCCGCGCGCCCCGCGATCTGGTGGAACTCGCGCGCCTTGAGCAGCCGCATGCGCTGCCCGTCGAACTTGTTCAGGCCGGTGAACAGCACCGTGCGGATCGGCAGGTTGATGCCGACGCCCAGGGTGTCGGTGCCGCAGATGACCTTCAGCAGGCCGGCCTGGGCGAGCTGCTCGACCAGCCGGCGGTACTTGGGCAGCATGCCCGCGTGGTGCACGCCGATGCCGTGGCGGACCAGCCGGGACAGCGTCTTGCCGAAGCCCGCCGTGAACCGGAACGTGCCGATCAGCTCGGCGATGGCGTCCTTCTCCGCGCGCGTGCACATGTTGATGCTCATCAGCGCGCTGGCCTGCTCCAGGGCCGCGGCCTGGGTGAAGTGCACGATGTAGATCGGGGCCTGCTTGGTGGACAGCAGCTCCTCGATGGTCTCGTGCAGCGGCGTGGTGACGTAGGAGTGGATCAGCGGGACGGGCCGCTCGCCGGAGCTGACCACGGCGGTGGCCCGGCCGGTGCGCCGGGTGAGGTCGTCGACGAACCGGGTGACGTCGCCCAGGGTGGCCGACATGAGCACGAACTGCGCGTCGGGCAGCTCGATGATCGGCACCTGCCAGGCCCAGCCCCGGTCGGGCTCGCTGTAGAAGTGGAACTCGTCCATGACGACCTGGCCGACGTCGGCGTCCGCACCGTCGCGCAGGGCCAGGTTGGCCAGGATCTCCGCGGTGCAGCAGATGATCGGCGCGTCCGGGTTGACCGCCGCGTCGCCGGTCATCATGCCGACGTTGTCCGGCCCGAACGCCGCGCACAGGGCGAAGAACTTCTCCGAGACCAGCGCCTTGATCGGCGCGGTGTAGAAGGTGCGCCGGTTCTCGGCCATCGCGGCGAAGTGCGCGCCGAGCGCGACCATGCTCTTGCCGGAGCCGGTCGGGGTGCTCAGGATCAGGTTCGCCCCGGAGACGATCTCGATGAGCGCTTCCTGCTGCGCCGGATACAGCGAGATGCCCTGCTCGGTGACCCAGCCGGAGAAGGCGTCGAAGAGGGAGTCGGGATCGGTGTCGCGGGGGAGGTGATCAGTGAGCGTCATGGTGGATAAATGGTCTCACGTCGCCAGCTCGGCCAGCGCCTCGCGTAGCCACGCCTGCTCGGCGCGGCTGGTGGCGCGGGCCACGGTGAGCATGCCCCGGCGGAACAGATCGGCCTGCTCGGCGGCGCGCTGGGGCCGGTCGCCGGCGTAGAAGAAACTCGCCGGGGTCGTCAGGAAGTCCAGCCGCCGCCGCAGCACGCGGCACTGCGCGGCGGGGTCGCCGAGCCGGCCGAGGAACGCCAGCAGCACGTTGAACCGGGTGCTGTCGGTGATGTCCAGCTCGGCGGGTTCGGCCAGGCGGCGCAGCAGTTCCGCGCGCCCGGCGGCGGTGAGGTCGAGGGTGTGCCGCTGGGCCGCGGCCGAGCCGGCTTCGAGGCGGCGGACCAGCAGCCCGGCCTTCTCCAGCCGGGTGATCGCGGGGTAGAGGCTGCCGTCGCTGATCGGCCGGGCGTGCCCGGCGAGCTGGGCGATCCGGGTGCGCAGCTGGTAGCCGTGCAGCGGCTGCTCGGCGAGGAAACCAAGGATGGCGAGTTCGATCACACGGCTCATTCTGCCTTGCCTCGATTCGAGGTACCCGCTACCTTGATGCCTCGAACCGAGGTATGCCAAGGAGGGTGTCATGGAGATCGAGGGCGCATACGGGACGCGGCTGCGCGTGACCGAGTTCGGCGGGACCGGGCCGGGCATCCTGCTGCTGCACGGCCTGACCGACCACGCCGCCACCTGGGCGTCCACCGCGTCGTGGCTGACCGCGTACGGCCGTGTCGTCGGCTACGACGCCCGCGGGCACGGCCGCAGCGAGCACCCCGACGGGCCGTACACCCGCGACGCCTACGTCGGTGACGCCGCCGCGGTGATCGAGCGCCTGGGCCTGGGGCCCGCCCTGGTGATAGGCCACTCCATGGGCGGGCTGACCGCGTGGCAGCTCGCCGGGCGGCGGCCCGAACTGGTGCGCGCGATCGTCATCGGCGACATGAGCCCGGTCACCCCCGCCGACGCGGTGAGCAGCTGGCGGGACTGGCTGGCGAGCTGGCCGGTGCCGTTCGCCTCGCCGGACGCGGTGCGGGCCCACTTCGGGGCCGAGCGGCCGGCGCTGGGGGAGGCGTTCGCCGAGGTGATGTGGCAGGCCCCGGACGGCTGGCGACCGCGTACGCGGACCGCACACCTGCTCGCCACGGTCGAGCACTGGGCGGCCCGCGACCATCGCCTGGAGCTGGCAATGGTCACGTGCCCGGCGCTGGTCGTCGCGGGCGGCCGCAGCGACAACCCGGCCGAGGGCCAGCGTGAGGGCGCGGAACTGCTGCCCGACGGCGAGTTCGTGCTGCTGCCCGAGTCCGGGCACGTGCTGCACCGCGAGGACCCGGCGGGCTGGCGCGCGGCCGTGCAGCCGTTCACGGCCCGGGTGCTGGCCTGACCCCCGCGCCGGGCGACGGCCCAGCCGGCACGGTCCGGGCACGCCGGTGGCGGGCCGCGACACGGTCGCGG
>NZ_BONI01000081.1 GCF_016862635.1 Catellatospora coxensis
CCTTCTACATCGCGGAGCGATGTGAAGGTGCCCTTCCTTTGGTCTAGCGGCGGCGGAGGGCGGCGCCGGCGAGGAGGCGGGCGGCGTACGGGAGGTCGTGGACGAGGTAGCGGCCCGCGAGACGGCCGGGTTCCTGGGCCAGGCGGTGGGCCCATTCGAGGCCGCTGCGCTGCATCCAGATCGGGGCGCGGTGCAGCTCCCCGGCGACGAATCCGATCGCCGCGCCGCAGCCGATGAACCAGGTGAACGGCAGCTCGGCGCGCAGGTCGGAGATGACGCGCTCCTGCTTGGGGAAGCCCAGGCCGACGAAGACGAAGTCGGGTTTGGCCTCGATGACCTCGGTGTACACCTGCGCGCACGTGTCCGGGTCGAGGTCGAAGCCGAACGGCGGCGCGACCTGGCCGGCGATGCGCAGCCCGGGGCACCCGGCGGCGAGCACCGACGCCGCCTTGACCGCGCCGTCGGTGCCGGTCTCGTCGGGGGGCGTGCCGCCGAGCAGGTACACCGAGCGCCCGGCGCGGCCGAGGGCGGCGGACAGGCTCCAGATGAGACCGGATCCGGTCACCCGTTCGGGGAGCGGGGTGCGGGAGAGCTTGCTGGCCCAGACCAGCGGCATGCCGTCGGCGACGACGAGGGTCGCGTCCTCCAGGAAGCCGCGTACCTCGGCGGCGCGCGCACCGCGCCCCGAAGCGAGCCGCATGATGTCGACGTTCGGGGTGAGGATGCGTCCCCCGTCGCCGCGTTCCAGGGCGGCGATCACTCTTTCGGCGACGGCCTCCTCGGTGACGGCGTCGAACCAGGTGCCGGCGAGGTGGACCTTTCGGCCATAAACAGTCCCCGTAAAAGCCATGAATTCAGACAATACAGACCAACAACACTGTTCGGTCGTTATACCGCACGAGGGCGCGTCGCGGACCGTGATGCCGCAGTGGGGGATGTATGACGACCAGGGTTCTTTTCGTCGGTGGGCTCGGCCGCAGCGGCACGACCCTGATCGAACGCGTGCTGGGCGAGCTGCCCGGCGTCTGCGCCCTCGGCGAGATCGTCCACCTCTGGCAGCGCGACCTGCGCGACGACGAGCGCTGCGGCTGCGGCGAGCGGTTCAGCGGCTGCGACTTCTGGCAGCGCGTCGGCAAGGCCGCGTTCGGCGGCTGGCACCGCGTCGACGTGCACCGCATCCTGGCCCTGCGCGACCTGGTCGAGCGCACCCGGCACATCCCCCGGCTGGCCGGGCCGAAGCGGCAGGCCCTGGACTTCACCGCCCTGGTCACCGAGTACGCGGACTACTACGCGCGCATCTACGCGGCCGCAGCCGAGACCGCCGGGGCCAGCGTGGTGATCGACTCGTCCAAGCACAGCGCGCTGGCGCACTGCCTGCGCTGGTCGGACTCGGTGGACCTGCGGGTGCTGCACGTGGTGCGCGACGCCCGCGGGGTGGCGTACTCGTGGACCAAGACGGTGGCGCGGCCGGAGACCGACGGCGCCGACGAGATGACCCGGTATGCCCCGACGCGCAGCGCGCTGCTGTGGAACGCGCACAACGCCGCGTTCGGGCTGCTGCGCCGCCGCGGCGTCGCCGTGCGCCGGGTGCGGTACGAGGAGTTCCTGGCCCGGCCCCGCAGCAGCGTGCAGCGCATCGCCGCGTTCATGGGGCTGGACCCGTCCGTGATGGACCTGGGCTTCGTCGAGGACGAGTCCGTCGAGCTGTCGCGCGGCCACAGCGCCGCGGGCAACCCGATGCGGTTCACGGTCGGGCGCATCGAGTTGCGCCGCGACGACGCCTGGCGCCGGCAACTGCCGCCGCGCCAGCGCGCCCTGGTCGGGGCCGTGTGCGCGCCGCTGCTGCGGGCGTACGGGTACCCGCTGAGCAGTACCGCTGAGATCGTGGGAGCACACCGATGAGGGTCAAGGCAAACACCGGCCGGTTCGACGGCACACGCGGGGCCCGTCCCGCCGGCAGCGCCACCACCGCCGGCACCGACGCGCCGGGCAGGCCGTCGGCCCGGGGCGAGGCGGAGGCGGGCGCGACGCCGGAGAGCCGGCGCGACTGGCCGGCGGTCGGCGTGGTCATTCCCACCCGCAACCGCCCGGAGCTGCTAGGCAAGGCCCTTGACGCGGTACGCGCCCAGGACTACCCCGGCCCGCTGCGCGTCATCGTGGTCTTCGACCAGGCCGAGCCCGACCCGGAGCTGACCCGCGCCGACGACCGGCCGGTGCTGGTGCTGGCCAACTGGCGGCAGCCCGGCCTGGCCGGGGCGCGCAACACGGGTATCGCGGCGCTGGACACCGAGCTGGTGGCGTTCTGCGACGACGACGACCTCTGGCACCCGAGCAAGCTGCGCCGCCAGGTCGGCGCGCTGGTCCGCACGCCGGACGCGGAGTTCGCGACGTGTGCGATCGAGGTGGAGTTCGAGGGGGTCGCCCACCCGCGGCTGGCCGGCACCGGCTCGGTGACCGTCGAGCACCTGGCCCGCTCCCGGATGTCGATGCTGCACTCGTCGGGCTTCCTGGCCCGGCGCGAGGCGCTGCTGGAGTCCGGGGTCATCGGCCCGGTCTCCGAGGACGCCCCGGGCAGCCAGAACGAGGACTGGGATCTGCTGCTGCGGGCCGCCCGGCGGCACCCGATCGTGCACGTCGACGAGCCGCTGGTCCGGGTGCTCTGGGGCCGCAGCAGCTTCTACGCGTACGAGTACTCGACCAAGATCTCTTCGCTGCGCTGGATGATGGCCCGCCACCCGGAGATCTCCGGCTGCCGCCCCGGCGCGGCCCGGGTGTACGGCCAGCTCGCCTGCTGGTCGGCCGCGGCCGGGGACCGGCGGCAGGCCTGGCGCTGGACCCGGGAGACCATGCGCAACAACTGGCGCGAGCCGCGGGCCGCGATCGCGCTGGCCGCCCTCACCGGAGCCGTCAAGGTCGAGACGGTGCTGACCGCGCTGCACCGGCGCGGGCACGGCATCTGAACACGTTCGCACCGTCACACCTGCACCGATCACCACGTTCCACCGTTGCCCGTGCGCGTCCGCGTACGATACCGTGTTGAACCTTGTTGGATTTCGGTGACTTAGGCCCGCCAGGGCCGGCAGGTGAGGAGACGGGATGCTCGCCCCGCAACGCCAGCAGGCGATCCTCGCCCAGGTGCGCCGCTCCGGCGGGGTACGCGTGGCCGACCTCGTCGCCGAGCTCGGCGTCTCCGACATGACCATCCGCCGCGACCTGGAGGTGCTCGCCGAGCGCGGCCTGGTCGTCAAGGTGCACGGCGGGGCCACCGCGCCCCCGTCCGGCGTCGCCGACGAACCCGGCTTCGCCGCGAAAGCCGAGCGCCAGCGTACGGAGAAGGCGAAGCTCGCCGAAGCCGCCGCCGCCCACGTGGCCCCCGGCAGCGCCGTCGCGCTGTCCGCGGGCACCACCACGGTGCGGCTGGCGCAGGCCCTGGTCGAGGTCCCCGGGCTGACCGTGGTCACCAACTCGATCCCGGTCGCCGACGTCTTCTACCGCGCCGGCCGCCCCGACCAGACCGTGGTGCTCACCGGCGGCACCCGCACCCCCTCCGACGCGCTGGTCGGCCCGATCGCCGTCGCCTCGCTGCGCGACCTGCACGTCGACCAGCTCTTCCTCGGCGTGCACGGGCTCAGCGTCGAGGCCGGGCTGACCACCCCGAACCTGCTCGAAGCCGAGACGAACCGGGCCCTGATCGCGGCCACCCGCCGCCTGGTCGTGCTCGCCGACCACACCAAGTGGGACACACTCGGCATCGCGTCGATCGTCCCGCTCAGCGCCGTCGACCTGCTCATCACCGACGCCGAGCCGCCGGTCGACGTCAGCGAGCTCACCGTTGTGGAGATCACCCCATGAAGCGCACCAGCATCACCATGGCAGACGGCCGCGAACTGATCTACTTCGACGAGCACGACGACGCGGTACGCGCCACCGTGGACAAGCGTGAGCTGCCCCCGCCGCCCTCGCCCGCGCAGCTGCGCTTCGACCCGCTCACCGAGGACTGGGTCGCCGTCGCGGCGCACCGGCAGGCCCGCACCTTCCTGCCGCCCACCGAGGAGTGCCCGCTCTGCCCCACGAGGAGCGCGTTCCTGACCGAGGTGCCCGCCGACGACTACGACGTGGTGGTGTTCGAGAACCGCTTCCCCTCGTTCTCCGGTGACGCCGGGCGCTGCGAGGTGGTCGTGTTCTCGCCGCAGCACGACTCGTCGTTCAAGGACCTGCCGGTGTCGCGGGTGCGCACGGTGCTCGGCGCGATGGCCGACCGGACCGCCGAGCTGTCCGCCCAGCCGGGCGTGGAGCAGGTGTTCTGCTTCGAGAACCGGGGCGTCGAGATCGGCGTGACGCTGCACCACCCGCACGGGCAGATCTACGCGTACCCGTACGTCACCCCGGTCACCCGGCGCTACCTGGAGGCGGCCCGCAGATTCCGGGACGCGAACGGCGGCAACCTGTACGCCGACCTGCTGGCCCGCGAGCGTGCCGAGGGCGCCCGGGTCGTCGCGTCGAACGAGCTGTGGACGGCGTTCGTGCCGTACGCGGCCCGCTGGCCGTACGAGATCCACCTCGCCCCGCACCGGCAGGTCCCCGACCTGGCCGCGCTCACCGAGGCGGAGCTGGACGCGTGCGCGCCGCTGTGGTCGGAGATCACGCGACGGCTCGACGGGCTGTTCGGCGTGGCCATGCCGTACATCGCGGGCTGGCACCAGGCCCCGGTGCACACCGACCGCGACCTCGGCTACCTGCACCTGCGGCTGATCAGCTCCCGGCGCGCGCCGGGCAAGCTGAAGTACCTGGCCGGGTCGGAGTCGGCGATGGGCGCGTGGGTCAACGACATCGCGCCGGAGCAGGCCGCTGCTGCGCTCAGGGCGGTTTCCCTCTAAGTTCGTACATGTGAACGACGACGAGGTCCGTCAGGTCGAGGTCGAAGTCGAGCCCGGCGTGCGGCTGCGACTGCGCCACCGCCCCGCGAGCACGGGTCCTGGACCCGTCACGGCGTTCGAACACGGCACGCCTGACTCAGGTGGCACGTCGGTCGAGCAGGGCACGGCGCGCCGGGTGGGCGGCTCCGACGCGGTGCCGTTCCTGCTCGTCCACGGGCTGTCGTCGAACGCCCGGCTGTGGGACGAGGTGGCCGGGGCACTGGCCGCCGCCGGGCATCCGAGCTGGGCGGTGGACCTGCGCGGGCACGGTGAGTCCGACGCTCCGGAGTCCGGCTACGACACCGGCACCGCCGCCGCCGACCTGGCCGCCCTGATCACCGCGCTCGGCCTGGACCGCCCGGTGGTGGTCGGCCAGTCGTGGGGCGGCAACGTGGTGGTCCGGCTGGCCGCCAAGCATCCGGAGCTGCCGGGCGCGCTCGGGCTGGTCGACGGCGGCTGGATCGACCTGCACGCCGCCTTCCCCGATTGGGGGTCGTGCGAGCGCACGCTGCGCCCGCAGGACATCGACGGCCGTCCCGCCGCCACCATGCGGCAGTGGCTGGACTCGGCGCACCCCGACTGGTCGGAGACGGCCCGCGCGGCGACGCTGGCGAACATGCGGATCAGGCCCGACGGCGCCATGGAACGGCGGCTGACCATCCCGCACCACCTGGAGATCCTGCGGTCGATGTGGGACGGGCCGCCCGGCCCCGACCTGCCTCTGGTCGCGGTGCCCGCGCTGCTGCTGCCCGCGCTCGGGCCCGACGACGAGCGGGCCGAGCCGGTCCGCCGCGCCGCAGCGGCACTGCCCGACGCGGACGTGCGCTGGTATCCCGGTGGCGACCACGACCTGCACGCCCAGCACCCGGCCATGGTCGCGGCCGACCTGCTCACCCTGGCCGTGCCCGGTGACCGGCGCAAGGAGGCGGCGTGACGAAGCTGCTCGTGATCATGGGGTCCGGCGAGACCACCCCCACCATGATCAAGCCGCACCGGCAGTTCTTCGCCGCCCTGCGCGACGGAGACCGGGCGGCGCTGCTGGACACGCCGTACGGCTTCCAGCTCAACGCCGACGAGATCAGCGCGCGGGCCGTCGGCTACTTCGCGCATAGCGTCGGGCGCGCCGTGGACGTCGTCTCCTGGCGCACCACGCCCGCACCCGGCCTCGACCGGGAACGCGCGCTGGCCGCGCTGCGCGGCGCGAACTGGATCTTCGCGGGGCCGGGTTCGCCGACGTACGCCCTGCGCCAGTGGCGCGACACCGAGCTGCCGTCCCTGCTGGTCCAGGCCGAGGTGCTCGTCTTCGCCAGCGCCGCCGCGCTCACCCTCGGCTCGCACACCATCCCCGTGTACGAGATCTACAAGGCCGGCGCCGACCCGGCCTGGGAGGCCGGCCTCAACCTGTTCGAGCAGCTCACCGGCATCCCCGCCGTGGTCATCCCGCACTACGACAACGCCGAGGGCGGCCATCACGACACCCGCTTCTGCTACCTCGGCGAACCCCGCCTGGCCCGCCTCGAACGCGAACTGCCCGACGACACCGTCATCATCGGCATCGACGAGCACACCGCCCTGGTCTGCGACCTCGAAGCCCGCACCGCCACCGTCCTCGGCAACGGCCACCTCACCCTCCGCCACCGCACCCGCACCCGCACCTACCCCACCGGCACCGTCCTCCCCCTCGAAGAAAGGAAGGGCACCTTCTTATCGCTATTGGTAGAGGAAGGGCACCTTCTTAACGCCGACGGCACGGACGGCCAGGTCGGGGGTGCTGACGGGGACGGCGTGGCAGGGGGCGGCAGGGCCCGAGGCGGTCCGGGCCGAGGTATCGCGGCCGGCGGCGGCGCGGCCAAAAGCGTCCCGGCCGCGGAGGTCGCCGCTGGGAGCGGCGCGGCTGGGAGCCGCGCGGCCGGGAGCGGCGCGGCGACGTTGCGCGACGCGGCCGACGAGGCCGAGGCCCGGTTCTCGACCGCGCTGGCCGAGCGGGACGTGGACGGCTGTGTCGCGGCGGTGCTGGAACTGGAGCAGGCGATCACCGACTGGAGCGCCGACACGCTCACCTCGGACTCCGGCGAGCACGCGCACGGACTGCTGCGCGGCATGATCGTGCGGCTCGGCGCGCTCGCCGGCGCCGCGGACCCGACGCCACTGCTCACCCCGCTGGTGGACGCGCTGATCGGCCTCCGCGAGAAGGCCCGCGAGCAGCGCGACTGGGCCGCTGCCGACCGGGTCCGCGACGCCCTCACCGCCGCGTCGATCGAACTGCGGGACACCCCCGACGGCCCCGTCTGGCTCCGCACGTCCTGACCTCGTCGCCATGGCAGCATTCCGGTCAGAACCTGCGGTGGCACCCAAGGTTCCGACCGGAAACGGCGATCACGGTCCAGCGCGCGGCGCAAAAACAGTGCCGACCCGCGGGAGGCGGGTCGGCACTGTTCGGGAAGGGACTTTCAGGCGGGATTCTTCTGCTGTTTCACCTGGTCAAACGATCGCAGGCGGGGCAGGAGACGGCTGTGGCCGTACCCGGTGAAAATCAGGCGCCGAGGCGGCGGGCCAGGTTGGTGTCGAGGGTGTTCATGAACTCCTCGGTGGTCTGCCACGGCGCGTCGCGCGAGATCAGCAGCGCGAGGTCCTTGGTCATCGCACCGCCCTCGACGGTCTCGATGATGACCTGCTCCAGCACGTCGGCGAAGTTGGTCACCTCCGGGGTGCCGTCCAGCTTGCCGCGGTGCGCGAGGCCCCGGGTCCAGGCGAAGATCGACGCGATCGGGTTGGTCGACGTCTTCTCGCCCTTCTGCCACTGGCGGTAGTGCCGGGTGACGGTGCCGTGCGCGGCCTCGGCCTCGACGGTCTTGCCGTCGGGCGTCATCAGCACGGAGGTCATCAGGCCGAGCGAGCCGAAGCCCTGCGCCACGGTGTCGGACTGCACGTCGCCGTCGTAGTTCTTGCAGGCCCAGACGAACCCGCCCTCCCACTTCAGCGCCGCGGCGACCATGTCGTCGATGAGCCGGTGCTCGTAGGTGATGCCGGCGGCCTCGAAGTCGGACTTGAACTCGGTCTCGAAGACCTCGGCGAAGATGTCCTTGAACCGGCCGTCGTACGCCTTGAGGATCGTGTTCTTGGTCGACAGGTAGACCGGGTAGTTGCGGGCCAGGCCGTAGCGCAGCGAGGCGCGCGCGAAGTCGCGGATCGACTCGTCGTAGTTGTACATGCCCATGGCGACGCCGCCGCCGGGGAAGTCGGAGACGGTCAGCTCCATCGGCTCCGAGCCGTCGGCCGGCTGGTACGTGATGGTGACCTTGCCCGGGCCCGGGACCACGAAGTCGGTGGCCTTGTACTGGTCGCCGTGGGCGTGACGGCCGATGACGATCGGCTTGGTCCAGCCCGGCACCAGGCGCGGCACGTTGCTCATGATGATCGGCTCACGGAAGACGACGCCGCCGAGGATGTTGCGGATGGTGCCGTTCGGCGACTTCCACATCTTCTTCAGGCCGAACTCGGCGACGCGGGCCTCGTCCGGGGTGATGGTGGCGCACTTGACGCCCACGCCGTGCCGCTTGATGGCGTTGGCGGCGTCGATCGTCACCTGGTCGTCGGTGGCGTCGCGGTGCTCCATGCCCAGGTCGTAGTACTCCAGCTCCACGTCGAGGTAGGGCAGGATCAGCTGCTCCCGGATCTGCTTCCAGATGATCCGGGTCATCTCGTCGCCGTCGAGCTCGACGACCGGGTTGTTTACCTTGATCTTCGCCATCGCGAGGGCGCTCCTTAAAACCTTCGGCGTCCGGCGCGGAAGGCCGGGCGGCGGTCTCGTTTAGCAGTACGAGCGTACTGCCAGATCCACCAGGCGCAACCGCCAGGGTGCCGTGCCCCCGGTCACGGGGCCGCGCCGGGTCGCGCCCCGCCGTTACGCTGCGCGCCGTGACGACAGTGAACCGGACATCGGCGCCCACTCCGATGATGTGGCTGGTCGGCGTGGCCAACCTGGCCACCCTGGGCCTCTTCTACCTGCTGCGCGACCTGCTGCTGCCCGCACAGACGTGGGCGCTGGCAGACGTGCCGACCACGGTCACGCTCGTGCTCGCGTGGACGCTGGTCGCCTTCCCGGCGCTGTGCCTGGCGGTCGGCACGTTCGACGTCACCGCCCGACCGCTGCGCCGGCCCTGGGGATACCTGGCCTCGGCAGGCGTGCTGGTCGCCACCGCGCAGCTCGCCGTGCTGACCAGCCGGCACCGCCCGCTCGATCACGGCCGCTACCGCCCCGAGTCGCCGGAGCACCGGGCAGCCGCCCATACACCCGCCGGGGAGGCTCTGTCGGACGGAGCCATGTCGGCGCTGGCCGGGATCGCGGTATGGGTGGTTCTGTTCGCCATCGGCCACTGGGTGTGGCGGCGGCTGCGCGGCGAGGGCGGGCGGGTCTTCCTCAGCCTGTTCGACGTGAGCCCGCAGTATCGCCGGGCGCTCGCCGTCGGCTCGGCGGCCGGTGCCGTGATCGGGCTCGCACTGGCGCTGCTGCTCCACTGACCGGCCGCGCCGCGGCTCCCGGAACGGATCGCCGCGGCGCGGAGCGAGTCAGCTCCAGTTGATCTCGCCGCGGCCGGCTTCCAGCAGCGCGGTCTTGATCTGCGAGAACGGCTTGCTGCCCAGGAACCCCTTCGGGTTCATCGGGCTCGGGTGCCCGGCCTCCAGCACGACGTGCTGCGGGTTGTTCACCAGCACGGCCTTCTTGCGGGCATACGACCCCCACAGCACGAAGACCACCCGGTACGGCGAGTCGTTCACGGCCTTGATCGCGGCGTCGGTGAACGCCTCCCAGCCCTGGTTGGCGTGACTGCCCGGCTTGACGCCCACGGTGAGCACCGCGTTGAGCATCAGCACACCCTGGCTCGCCCAGCCGGTGAGGTCGCCGTTGCGCGGGGGCTCGACGCCGAGGTCGTCCTTGAGCTCCTTGTACACATTGCGCAGGCTCGGCGGCACGGCCACGCCGGGGCGCACGCTGAAGCTGAGGCCGTGCGCCTGGCCCGGCTTGAAGTAGGGGTCCTGGCCGAGGACGAGCACCCGGGTGTGCGCGGGCGAGGTGAGCCGGAACGCCGTGAACAGGTCGTCGCGCGGCGGGTACACCGTCTCGGTGGCGTAGGCGTTCTCCACGAAGGAGGAGAGCCGGGCCGTGGCGTCGAGGTCCAGGTGCGGCTTCATCACGTCGCGCCACTCAGCGGGCAGCAGGTCGAGCAGGTCCAATGCCATGCGGGACACCATAGTGCCCGCGTCCGACAACCGCGCGGCTAAGCCCCGCCCCGGCGGTTTGACCGGCCTGGCCTGCGGGTATCCACCGTCGTGCAGACGTTCCTGCCCTATCCGGACTTCGCGGCCAGCGCCGCGGCGCTCGATCCGCGACGGCTGGGCAAGCAGCGGGTCGAGACGATTCAGGTGCTGCGAGGGCTGATCGTGCCCGGCTACGGCTGGCGGCACCATCCTGCGGTGAAGATGTGGGCCGGCTACGAGGAGGCCCTGGTCCGCTACGGCCTGGAGATCTGCGGCGTGTGGTCGGCCGCCGAACGCGCGGACACCTGCTCTGCAACGCTCGCCACGGATCTCGCCTCGGCCGGTGGTCCCGCGGCGATACGCGACCAGCCGGCACTCGGCGCGACCGGCGACCTCCCACCCTGGCTGGGCGACGAGGCCTTCCACCTGAGTCACCGCTCCGTGCTGCTGCGCAAGGACGCCGCCCACTACCGCCCGCTCTTCGGCGACCTCCCCGCCGATCTGCCCTACGTCTGGCCCTCTTCCGACCGCCGGCCCGCTTACCTGCCCTGACCGCAACCGCAACCGCAACCGCAACCGCAACCGCAACCGCAACCGCAACCGCAGGTCAACGACCGTCGGGTGTTAAGAAGGGCACCTTCTATAACGCGGAGCGTTAAGAAGGTGCCCTTCCTTTGGACAGGTCACATGCCGGCGACGTCGGCCTGCTTGGCGCGGACGGCCTCGGCGGCCTCGTTGAGGCCGGCGAGCTCGGTCTCGGTGAGGTCGGTGATGACGACCTTGCGGGCGCCGGTGGCGCCGATCTCGGCCTCGACGCCCAGGTAGACGCCGGAGATGCCGTACTCGCCGTCGACCCAGGCGCAGACCGGCATGACCTCGCCGGAGTCCTCGGCCACGGCCTTGGCCATGCGGGCGGCGGCGGCCGACGGGGCGTAGTACGCCGAACCGGTCTTCAGCAGCGCCACGACCTCGGCGCCGCCGTTGCGGGTCCGGGTGACCAGCTCCTCGATCTTCTCGGCGGGCAGCAGGTCGGACAGCGGCTTGCCGTCGACGGTGCAGCGCGAGGGCACCGGCACCATGGTGTCGCCGTGCGAGCCCAGGGTCAGCGTCTTCACCGAGCCGACCGGGACGTTCAGCTCCTCGGCGACGAAGTGCGTGAAGCGGGCGGTGTCCAGCATGCCGGCCTGGCCGATGACCCGGTTCTTCGGGAACTGGGTGGCGATCTGGGCCAGCGCGGTCATCTCGTCGAGCGGGTTGGACACCACGATGACGACGGCGTTGGGCGCGTGCTTGGCGACCTGCTCGGCCACCCCGCGGACGATCTTGGCGTTGACACCGAGCAGGTCCATGCGGCTCATGCCGGGCTTGCGCGGCAGGCCGGCGGTGATCACGACGATGTCGGAGCCGGCGATGGCCTCGTAGCCCGAGCCGTCGACACCCGTGGTGGCGCCGACGACCTTGGTCTCGAAGCCCTCGATGGAGCGGGACTGGTTGAGGTCCAGGGCGAGACCCTCGGGCTTGCCCTCGATGATGTCGGTCAGCACGACGGTCTCGAAGACGTCGTACTCGGCGAGGCGCTGCGCGGTGGTCGAGCCGTAGAAACCGGCGCCGACGACGGTGACCTTCTTGCCCATTGGCACATACTCCCTGCTGGCGGATGTCTGGTGGTGACCAGCACAGCCCTGTGACGAAGGTGTAACGATCCGCACCATAGTCCGCTGCGTCTATCGACGGCCGGTCGGGTGCGGCGGGTGTGGGCTAGAGCGCCGACTCGGCCTTCTCGACCACGTTGGTGAGCAGCATGGCCCGGGTCATCGGCCCTACCCCGCCGGGGTTCGGCGACACGAACCCGGCCACGTCGGCGACGTCGGCGTGCACGTCACCCACGATGTGCTTCTTCCCGTCCGGTCCCTCCACCCGCGACACGCCGACGTCGAGCACGGCGGCGCCCGCCCGGACCATGCCCGGGGTGATGATGCCCGGCACCCCCGCCGCGGCGATGACGATGTCGGCCCGGCGGGTGTGCGCGGCCAGATCCTTGGTCCCGGTGTGGCAGAGGGTCACCGTCGCGTTCTCGGTACGCCGGGTGAGCAGCAGTCCCAGCGGGCGGCCCACGGTGACGCCGCGACCGACGACGCAGACCTCCGCGCCCGCGATCGGCACGTGGTACCGGCGCAGCAGCTCGACGATGCCACGCGGCGTGCACGGCAGCGGCGCGGGCACGCCCAGCACCAGCCGTCCGAGGTTGACCGGGTGCAGCCCGTCGGCGTCCTTGTCCGGGTCGATCAGCTCCAGCACCCGCTGCTCGTCCAGGCCCTTGGGCAGCGGCAGCTGGACGATGTAGCCGGTGCAGGCGGGGTCGGCGTTGAGTTCCGCGACGGCACGCTCCACATCGGCCTGGGTGGCGTCGGCGGGCAGGTCGCGGCGTAGCGAGGCGATGCCGACCTCGGCGCAGTCCTTGTGCTTGCCGTTGACGTACCACCGGGAGCCCGGGTCGTCGCCGACCAGCACCGTGCCCAGGCCTGGGGTCACGCCCCGGGCTTGCAGCGCGGCCACCCGGGTCCGCAGGTCCGCCTTGATCGCCGCTGCCGTCTCGGTGCCGTTGAGGATCGTCGCCGTCATGCCGTCGATCCTGCCATCACGACTTTGA
The DNA here is from genome assembly GCF_016862635.1 of Catellatospora coxensis. GTDB lineage: Bacteria > Actinomycetota > Actinomycetes > Mycobacteriales > Micromonosporaceae > Catellatospora > Catellatospora coxensis. Next base: position 12,826 of record NZ_BONI01000081.1, read on the forward strand.
CCACCTGAAACCAGGACATCCCGTTCGACGGCCCGCCCTTCATGATCGACCGACTTGCCGGGCAATGGGGCGAATGCGCCGCGGCGATACGCCCGTTTGCCAGGCAAATCCGAGGATCATGGCGCACTGGGGGCTAGCGGCTGCGATGACCGGCGTCGATCATTTGGCCCTTTAGCTGGGGAACTAACTGTGAGTAGCAGTGGGATAGATCACCGCGTGGCCTTGGTTGCAGGATCTTCCAGCATCCGGGACGCCATAAGGGGTCAAATCGGGCTCCCGACAGTCCCACTATGTGACCGGCGACTATTGCCTGGGTCACGGTCTGAATCGGGCATACTGGCGTAGTTACGCCCATATGACAGGCTGCCCTCTAATACCAGAATCGTGACCCGACCCGCAAGTACTCCCCTCGTAGACTGTTGCGAATCTGCAACCCGTGGGTTTGGTGCCGGGCCGAGCTTCGTCCTACCTTTGCCGGACGTTGCACTGCGTGACAACGGCTGGTCAGCCTGCCGTCGTGAGGTGCGACGTAGGAGATGAGGAGGCTCAATGCAGGTCCGTAGGCTCGCAGCCTGGGCTGCTCTCCCGCTTGCTGTCACTCTCGGCCTGTCGGCCTGTGGCAAGAGCGGTGGCAGCGACTCGGGTAGCGCCAACCCCAATGGTGTGGTTTCCATCGGCATCGCCGAACCGAAGCACCTGATCCCGTCCAACACCGCGGAGACCAGTGGCTCCCAGGTGCTGGCCGCGCTGTTCGCCCCCCTGGTCGACTTCGACGAGGCCAACAAGCCCTTCGAGGTGGCCGCGCAGGAGATCAGCACCACCGACAACAAGACCTGGACGATCAAGCTGAAGGACGGCTGGACGTTCCACAACGGCGAGCCGGTCACCGCCGACAGCTACATCAACGCCTGGAACTACGCGGCCTACGGCCCGAACGCCCAGGACAACAACTACTTCTTCGACAAGGTCGAGGGCTACAAGGACCTCAACCCTGCCGACGCGAACACCAAGCCGACGGCGACCGCCCTCACCGGTCTCAAGAAGGTCGACGACAAGACCTTCACGGTGACCCTGAACGCGCCGTTCAGCGAGTTCAAGGCCCTGCTGGGCTACACCGCGTTCTACCCCCTGCCGAACGCCGCGTTCGAGAGCGCGACCGCTTCGCCGCTGGTCCTGGCCAAGAGCTACGAGGACGCCCCCATCGGCAACGGCCCGTTCAAGATCAAGGGCTCGTGGCAGCACGACGCCCAGGTCGAGGTCGAGAAGTACGACGCCTTCGCCGGCACCAAGCCGACCATCGGCGGCGCGCTGTTCAAGATCTACCAGAACAGCGACGCCGAGTACGCCGACCTCCAGGCCAACAACCTGGACGTGGTGAAGCAGATCCCGACCGCCAGCCTGTCCACGGCCACCGGCGACCTGGGTGACCGCTACCAGACCAGCCCGGCGTCGACCCTGCAGGTGCTCGCCTTCCCGACCTTCGACAAGCGTTTCGAGAAGCCCGAGGTCCGTAAGGCGATCTCCATGGCGATCGACCGCGAGGAGATCGCGAACAAGGTCTTCCAGGGTTCGCAGAAGGCCGCCTACTCCTTCGTCTCCCCGGTCGTCGCGGGCTACCGCGACAAGACCTGTGGCGCGGCGTGCGAGTTCAACCCGACCGAGGCCAAGAAGCAGTACGAGGCCGCGGGCGGTCCGAAGTCGCTCAACATCACGTACAACACCGACGGCGGCCACCAGGAGTGGGTCGACGCGACCTGCAACCAGCTGAAGGCCAACCTGGGCGTGGAGTGCGTCGGCACCCCCGAGCCGAAGTTCGCCGACCTGCTCACCAAGGTCAAGGCGAAGAAGGACGTCGGCATGTTCCGCATGGGCTGGGTCATGGACTACCCGTCCATGGAGAACTACCTCGGCCCGCTGTACTCGACCGGTGGTTCCTCGAACTACTACGGCTACAGCAACCCCACCTTCGACAACCTGCTGAAGGAGGGCTCGGCCGCGGCGACGCAGGACGAGGCCATCAAGAAGTACCAGGAGGCCGAGGACATCCTCGCCAAGGACATGCCGGTGCTTCCGCTGCGCTTCGGCCAGAACGTCTTCGGTCACTCGACCAACGTCAAGGACGTTCACATCGACCTGTTCAACCGGGTCGACCTCAACAAGATCCAGATCGCCGGCTGAAGCCTGACGGTCGACTGACGGTGGTGGTGCCGGTCCTCTCGGGCCGGCACCACCATCGCGCCGAGACCCCCCGCCCCCGCGTCCTCCGACCCGGTTAGGCGCACCACCACCACGTCGACCGCAGCCCCGTGGTACGAAGAACACGGATATTTCGTGCTAAACGGGCTGCCCGGTGAGAGAAGAAATCGACGATGTTCCGCTATCTTGTGCGGCGCTTCCTCCAGATGATCATGGTGTTCATCGCGACCACGTTCATCGTGTACTCGCTGATGTACTGGACCGGAGGCGACCCCATCCAGGCCCTGGCCGGCGAGAAGCCCGTCAGCGACCTTCAGCGCGCCCAGCTGGTCGAGAAGTACGGCCTCGACCAGCCCTTCCTCCAGCGCTACTGGAACTACCTGAGCGACCTGCTGCAGTGGCCGCCGAACTTCGGCACGACGCTGACCGGCCGTTCGATCAACGACATCCTGTCCGACGCGTGGCCCGTGACGATGCAGCTGGCGACCATCGCCATCCTCTTCACGATCATCTTCGGGATCACCGCCGGTGTCATCGCCGGTATCCGCCGAGGCAGCATCTTCGACAACTCCACCCTCGTGCTGACGCTTCTGGTGATCGGCATCCCCTCGGTCGTGCTCGCGCCGCTGTCGCAGTACCTCTTCACCATCCAGTGGAAGATCTTCCCCACCACCGCGAGCGGCGTCGGGGGCTGGGAGCGCTGGTCCGACCCCAGCCTCTGGTTCGAGCTGCTGCTGCCGGGCATCGTGCTCGGCTCGCTGTCGGTCGCCACCGCGATGCGGCTGACCCGCGCCTCGGTCAGCGAGAACCTGCGCGCCGACTTCGTCCGCACCGCCCGCTCCAAGGGCATGCCCGGCCGCCGGGTCATCGGCATCCACGTGCTGCGCAACTCGCTGATCCCGATCGTCACCTTCCTCGGCGTCGAGCTGGGCAGCCTGATGGCCGGCGCCATCGTCACCGAGGGCGTCTTCAACGTCCCGGGCGTCGGCTACCAGCTGAACCGTGCGCTGAAGACCGAGGACACCCCGCTGGTCATCGGCATCGTCAGCGTGCTGGTGATCGTCTTCCTGGTGGCCAACCTGATCGTCGACCTGCTCTACGCGGTGCTCGACCCGCGGATCCGGTACGAGTAAGAGGTTTCTGACATGACCGACTTCGAGTCCGTGGCCGCGACCGAGTTGCACACGGCCACCCCCGGACCGGCCGGCGATCCGAACGCGCCCGGCCAGCCGCACACCCTTGAGGTGTCCAAGCCCCGCAGCGCCAGCGCGGACGCCTGGCGCGAACTGCGCCGCCGCCCGCTGTTCTGGATCGCGCTGGTGATCGTCGGGCTGGTCCTGCTGATCGCCGCCTTCCCGTCGCTGTTCACCTCGGCCGACCCGACCACCTGCTCGCTGAGCCACCGCATGGGCGACCCGTCCGGCGCGGCCATCTTCGGGTACGACGTGCAGGGCTGCGACGTGTTCGCCAAGTCCATCTACGGCACCAAGAACTCGCTGCTGGCCGGTGCGGGAGCGGCGCTGGTGGCCGGCATCCTCGGCATGGTGCTGGGCATCACCTCCGGCTACTTCGGCGGCTGGTGGGACGGCGTCGTCTCGCGCGTGATCGACATCGTGCTGGGCCTGCCCCTGCTGCTGGCCGGCATCGTGTTCATGAAGCGGGTCACCAACGCCGGCGGCGGCCAGACCGCCATCCTGCTCGCGCTGATCTCCATCCTCGGCCTGCTCGGCTGGACCACCGCGGCCCGCGTCATCCGGTCCTCGGTGATCACCGCCAAGCAGCAGGACTACGTGCACGCCGCCAAGATGCTGGGCGCGGGCAGCGGCCGCATCATGTGGCGGCACATCCTGCCGAACTCGCTGGCGCCGTTCATCGTGATCATCACGATGGCCCTGGGCTCGTTCATCGCCGCCGAGGCGACGCTGTCCTTCCTGGGCATCGGGCTGCGGCCGCCGAGCCAGTCCTGGGGCATCGACATCTCGACCGCGCGGGCCTACATGCGGGAGAACCCCATCCCGCTGATCGTGCCGTCGACGTTCCTGGCGCTGACCGTGCTCGCCTTCGTCATCCTGGGCGACACGATCCGCGAAGCCTTCGACCCGAAGCTGCGGTGACCCGACATGACTGACATCCACGTGACCTCCGGCGCGGCCGGCCCCACCGGCTCCGGCCGGCACCTGCTCGAGGTGAAGGACCTCTACGTCGAGTTCCACACCCGCGACGGCGTCGCCCGTGTGATCAACGGCGTGTCGTACCACCTGGACCCGGGCGAGACCCTGGCCGTGCTGGGCGAGTCGGGCTCCGGCAAGTCGGTGACCGCGCAGGCGATCATGGGCATCCTGGACATGCCGCCGGCGAAGATCCCGAGCGGGAAGATCCTCTACAAGGGCCAGGACCTGCTCACCATGTCGGAGGAGCAGCGCCGCCAGGTACGCGGCAAGGAGATCTCCATGATCTTCCAGGACGCGCTGTCGGCCCTGAACCCGGTCTTCCCGGTGGGCTGGCAGATCTCCGAGACGCTGCGCACCCGGGCCGGCCTGTCCCGCAAGGACGCGCTCAAGCGGGCCGTCGAGCTGATGGACCTGGTCAAGATCCCGGCCGCCAAGGCCCGGGTCAAGGACTACCCCCACCAGTTCTCCGGCGGTATGCGCCAGCGCGTCATGATCGCGATGTCGCTGGCCATGGAGCCCAAGGTGCTCATCGCCGACGAGCCGACCACCGCGCTCGACGTGACCGTGCAGGCCCAGATCATGGACCTGCTCGGCGACCTGCGCCGCGACATGAACATGGGCCTGATCCTGATCACGCACGACCTGGGCGTGGTCGCCGACGTCGCGGACCGCATCGCGGTCATGTACGCGGGCCGCATCGTCGAGCACGCGGACGTGCGCAGCGTCTACAAGCACCCGGCGCACCCGTACACCGAGGGCCTGCTCGACTCGATCCCGCGGCTGGACTCCAAGGGCACCGAGCTGGCGACCATCAAGGGCCTGCCGCCGAACCTGATGCGCCCGCCGACGGGCTGCGCGTTCCACCCGCGCTGCAAGTACGCCAAGGCGGTCTGCACCACCGAAACACCCCTCTCGCTGGACCTCGGCCACGGCCGGACCAGCGCGTGCCACTTCGCGAAGGAGATGCTCGATGGCACACTCCGCTGAGAACGTCGCGGGCGCCCGCCCGGCCGGCGAGCCGCTGCTGCGGGTCGAGAACCTGGTCAAGCACTTCCCGATCACCCAGGGCATCCTCTTCAAGAAGAAGGTCGGCGCGGTCAAGGCGGTCGACGGGGTCAGCTTCGAGCTGCACCGCGGCGAGACGCTGGGCATCGTGGGCGAGTCGGGCTGCGGCAAGTCGACGCTGGCCAAGCTGCTGATGCGGCTGGAGACGCCGACCGCGGGCCGGGCCATGCTCAAGGGCAAGGACATCTTCAAGGTGTCCGGCTCCGAGCTGCGCCGCATGCGCCGCAACATCCAGATGGTGATGCAGGACCCGTACACCTCGCTGAACCCGCGGATGACCGTCGGCGACATCATCGGCGAGCCGTACGAGATCCACACCGAGGTGGCGCCGAAGGGCGACCGCCAGCGCCGGGTGCAGGAGCTGCTGGAGCTCGTGGGTCTCAACCCCGAGCACATCAACCGCTACCCGCACCAGTTCTCCGGCGGACAGCGCCAGCGCATCGGCATCGCCCGCGCGCTCGCCCTCAAGCCCGAGATCATCGTCTGCGACGAGCCGGTGTCCGCGCTGGACGTGTCGATCCAGGCGCAGGTCATCAACCTGCTGGAGAAGCTGCAGGGCGAGCTGGACCTGTCCTACATCTTCATCGCGCACGACCTGTCCGTGGTGCGGCACATCTCCGACCGGGTCGGCGTGATGTACCTCGGCAAGATGGTCGAGGTCGGCACGGACGCGGAGATCTACGAGCGGCCGACGCACCCGTACACCCAGGCGCTGCTGTCGGCGGTGCCGGTGCCGGACCCGGACGCCCGTTCCCACCGCGACGTCATCCGGCTGACCGGCGACGTGCCGTCCCCGGCCAACCCGCCGTCGGGCTGCCGCTTCCGCACCCGCTGCTGGAAGGCCCAGGAGCGCTGCTCGGTGGAGGAGCCGCTGCTGATCCGCCGCGGCGTCGACCCGCACCCGAGCGCGTGCCACTTCGCCGAGCTGCGCCAGGTAGTCGGCTGACTCCCGCGCCGTAGGGCAAGGTCAGAAGGAAGGGCACCTTCTTAACGGACGTCCGTTAAGAAGGTGCCCTTCCTTCGTCTTCGTCAGTGGGCGAAGTGGCGGGAGCCGGTGAGGTAGAGGGTGATGCCGGCGGCCTTCGCCGCGGCGATGACCTCCTCGTCGCGGATCGAGCCGCCGGGCTGGACCACCGCGGTCACGCCCGCGTCCAGCAGCAGCTGCAGACCGTCGGCGAACGGGAAGTACGCGTCCGAGGCGGCCACCGAACCGGCGGCCCGGTCACCGGCCCGCGAGATCGCCAGGCGGCACGAGTCGACCCGGTTGACCTGGCCCATCCCGATGCCCACGCTGGCCCCGTCCTTGGCCAGCAGGATCGCGTTGGACTTGACGGCCCGGATCGCGCCCCAGGCGAACTCCAGGTCGCGCAGCAGCTCCTCGGAGGCCGGCTCGCCGGTCGCCAGCCGCCAGTTGGCCGCGTCGTCGCCGTCGGCCCCGAAGTCGTCGCGGGTCTGCACCAGCATGCCGCCGGACACCTGCCGCAGCTCGACCTTGTTCGGGCGGAACGCCGGGGCGAGCAGCACCCGCAGGTTCTTCTTCGCGGTCAGGATCTCCACGGCCTCCGGCGCGTACGCGGGGGCCACCACGACCTCGGTGAAGATCTCCGCGATCTGCCGGGCCAGCTCCGCGGTGACCTCGCTGTTGACCGCGATGATGCCGCCGTACGCCGACATCGGGTCGCACGCGTGCGCCTTGGCGTGGGCGTCGGCGATGGAGACCGACGAGATCGCGATGCCGCACGGGTTGGCATGCTTGATCACCGCGGCGGCGTGCACGCCCTCGAAGTCGTGCACGGTGCGCCAGGCGGCGTCGGCGTCGATGTAGTTGTTGTACGACATCTCCTTGCCGCCGAGCTGCTGCGCGCGGGCCAGGCCGGGCGCGGCGGCCGGGTCGATGTACAGCGCCGCCGCCTGGTGCGGGTTCTCCCCGTAGCGCAGCACGTTGCTGCGCCACAGGCCGAGACCGGCGTACTCCGGCCAGGCGAAGCCCTCCGCCTGCGGCGGGGCCAGCTCCTGGGCGCACCAGTTGGCCACCGCGACGTCGTAGTCGGCGATGTCGGCGAAGGCGCGGGCCGCCAGCGCGCGGCGCTCGCCCAGCGTGAAACCGCCGGTCTCCAGGGCCGCGGCGATCAGGTGGTAGTCGGCCGGCGAGGTGACCACCGCGACGTTGGCGTGGTTCTTGGCCGCCGCGCGCACCATGGCCGGGCCGCCGATGTCGATCTTCTCGATGCACTCGTCCGTGGACGCGCCCGAGGCCACCGTCTCGGTGAACGGGTACAGGTTCGACACCAGCAGGTCGAACGGCTCGATGTCCAGCTCGGTGAGCTGCGCGCGGTGCGTGTCCAGGCGCACGTCGGCCAGCAGGCCCGCGTGCACCCGCGGGTGCAGCGTCTTGACCCGCCCGTCCAGGGTCTCCGGGAAACCGGTCAGCTCCTCGACCCGGGTGACCGGCGAGCCGGTGGTCTCGATCTGCTGCGCCGTGCTGCCGGTCGACACGATCTCGACCCCGTTCCGCCGCAGCGTCGCGGCGAGGGCCTCCAGCCCGGTCTTGTCCCACACGCTGATCAGCGCGCGTCGAATGGGCTTGCGCTCATCGGTGGTCATGCCATCTCCTCGCTACGCTCGTCGCCGGCATGAGCTCCCGCACCGTGGCCGGGCGCGCCCATACCTTCTCCTCGCTGGTTCGAGGCCGGTCTGAGCCGCCGGCCCCGTGGTCTGCTCGTCGCGCCCGGTCGTCGCCGTCCCGGGCCGGGTTTTCACGGCGTGGAAGGGCGGTCCGTTCAGCCGACGATCACTTTCCTGCCATTGACGGTCCAGCCGTCGCGTGCCATGCGGCCGACGTACTCGACCAGCTGGCCACGCTCGGCGTCCTTGATGCGCTCGGAGAGGGTGTCCTCGGTGTCGTCGTCGAGCACCGGCACCGCGACCTGCGCGATGATCGGCCCGGTGTCCACGCCGCCGTCCACGAAGTGCAGCGTCGCCCCGGCGAGTTTCACGCCGTACTCGACGGCGTCGCGTGGGCCGTGCATGCCCGGGAAGGCGGGCAGCAGCGCGTTGTGGGTGTTGACGTAGCGTCCGCCGAACCGGTCCAGGAACGCCTTGCCCACCAGCTTGAGGAAGCCCGCGCCGATCACAAGGTCGGGGCGGTGCGCCGCGGTCAGCTCGGTGAACGTCTCGTCCCACTCCTGCCGGGTGGCGAAGTCGGGGACGCGGGCGACGAAGGTGGGCACTCCGGCGGCCTCGGCACGGGCCAGGCCCGCGATGCCGTGGCGGTCCGCGCCGACGCCGACGACGGCCGCCCCGTATGCGGGGTCGGCGCAGGCATCGAGCAGTGCTTGGAGATTGGTACCGGAACCGGAGACCAGGACGACGAGGCGAGCGGTCACCTCTGCACCCTATCGGGCAGCGCAGAAGCTGCTCGCGCCGGGTACGGCGGGCACTTACGGCGTTTTGCCCGACAAACGAGAAAATAAAGTAGATATTGGGCGAAGAACTGCATTCCAGAACGTGCCGACCGGCCCGGTCACCCGGGTGCCCGTCACCCCGCACGTGCTGCCGAACGCGAGGAGCCGATCTTGACGCAACCGCCGACACCACCGGAGCCGCCGGAGGAGCCGCCGTCGTGGCCGCCGCAGCCGCCGTCGCGCGAGGACCAGCCGCCCGCCCCGCCCTCGCCGGATGTGCCACCGCCGCCGAGCGAGCCGGTTCCCGCACCCCCCGAAGGCGCGACCTGGCAACCCGAGCCGGTCTCCCCGGCCGCCGAACCGGCGCATGAGCCGACCGCCGCCGAGCCGCCGTCCGCGCCTGAGTTCGCACCGCCGACCGCCCCCGAGCACCCCGCGCCGGAGTCCGGCTCGCCGGGCACCGTCGGTGGCGTCTGGCCGGAGCCGCCCAGCAGCCTGCCGGAGCCGCCGGCCAGCGTGGACAACCCGTTCAACCCGCCACCCGCGCCGGAGTTCGGGCCGCCGCCGACCGCCATGAGCGACCCGACCGCGCCGCCGCCGCCACCGACTCCCCCACCGCCGCCCTCGCCGCCGGGACCGCCGCCGCCGATGCCACCGGTGCCCCCGCCGCCGTCGATCGGCGCGAGCACGCCCACCCCGCCCGGCTGGCCCGAGCCCGCCGAGCAGCCGTACCCGGCTCCCGCGCCGCCCCCGCCACCGCCGGTGACCGGCTCGTACGGCACCGGCGGCGGCACGGTGTACGGCTCGGGCGGCACGCCGCTGCCGCCGGTCCCGCCGCCACCGCCGATCGGGGGACCGCCACCGCCACCGCCGCTGGGCCCCGCGCAGGGCACCGTGTACCAGAAGGCGGGCGGGCAGAACAATCTGTTCGGCTGGATCGCGCTGGCCTGCGGCATCATCGGCACCGGGTGCTGCTGCTGCCCGTGGCTCAACGGTGCGCCGTTCATCGGCGGCATTCCGGCGGTCATCCTCGGCGCGATGCACCTCAACAAGGTGAAGAAGGGCGCGGCCTCGATGTCGTGGCTCGGCTGGGTCGCCATCGCGCTGGGCGTCATCGCCATGATCGCCGCCATCTGCGGTATCGCCACCGGCTGGCAGGATCGGATCTACGACCAGTACCAGCAGTTCAACTGATCGAATCGTGCCGACTGGTGGGACAGCGGATATCAGCTGTCCCACCAGTCACGTCCGTCACAACTTGCTATTAGACTCCGCACGTTTGGCAACGGCTCACTCCGAGCCACCACCCCAACACCCCTGGAGTCTCCATGACCTACGGTTCCCAGCAGCCGCAGCCGCAGATCGACAACAACCTGACGATGTCGATCGTCTCGATCTTCCTGTTCTGGCCGCTGGCCATCCCGGCCATCATCAACGCCAACAAGGTCAACCCGCTGCTGCAGGCGGGCGACTACGCGGGCGCCCAGGCCGCGGCGGCCGAGTCCAAGAAGTGGTCGAAGCTCGCCCTGATCATCGGTGGCATCGGCTGGGCGCTCGGCTGCATCTGCTGCGCCCTGCAGGTGTTCGTGATCGGCGCCAACGGCGCCGCGGGCATGTGATCAGCGATCACTGCACGAGCTGACGGGCGGTCCGCACAGCGGGCCGCCCTTCGGTCTGTCGGAGACCGCGCAGCACCCAGAAGCCGGCTACGCCGAGCAGGCCGCCCAGCGCGACCACCAGCGTCGCCATCGCTCCGACCTGCCACACCACCGGACCGGTGCGGACCGGCCCGGACACCGGCAGCACCCCGCCGGAGGCGTATCCCGCGGCCGCCAGCAGCACCCCGGCGACCAGCCCCGCGATCAGCGCCGAACCGCACAGCCGCAGCCAGCGCGGCTCGGGCGTGAGCACGTCACCTCGCCGGTTCCGGCGCGGGCGCAGCCGCCGCCGCGCCATCAGCACCGCCGCGGCCACACCGCCGAGCAGCGGCAGCACCGTGAGCAGCCAGCCCAGGCCCCGTAGCGGGCCGGTCGGCACTCCGGCGAACACCGGCAGCTGCGTCAGCGGCAGGGTGCCCGCGGCGAACCCCGGGCCGAGCAGGTAGGACGCCGCCCAGACGGCGAAGTTCGGCCCGTACACCAGGCTCAGCAGGGTCAGGCCGGCCTGGCCGAGCACCCCGGTGTGGAAGCCTGCTAGGTCGTGGGTGGCCTGTGCGCCGTTCATGGCCACCGCGAGGCCCACCGCGCCCGCGCCGACGGCCAGCACCAGCAGCGCCGCCACCACCCCGGCGCGTACGCCGTCGCGCAGCACCACCGGCGTGTGCCGGGCCAGCCGGCGCAGCACCCCGCCGCTGCGCAGCACCCCGACCGCGCCCGCCGCCGCTCCCAGCACGAGGAAGTGCAGCCCGGCCCGCCACGGCGTCACGAACAGCCCCGGGCCGTCGGCCAGCACCGCGGCGAGCAGGCCGAAGCAGCCGTACGCCCCGGCGACGGCCGCCGTGCCGAGCACCGCGTGCCGGATCGAACCGCTGCCCTGGGCGCCCATGGCCCGGGTGGTGTGCACCCCGGCCCGGTTGACCCGCCACAGCGCGAACGCGGTGAGCGCCAGCGGCGCCAGCTCCATGACGCCCAGCCGGCCGTCGATCCCGACGGTGATCGGCACGCCGTGCCCGAGCAGCCAGCCGGCCAGCATCAGCCGCACCGACAGTCCCCAGTCGACAGCCCCCTCGGCGAAGCGCACCGCGACTGTCAGCAGCAGCAGCGGCCCGAGCACCAGCAGCGCCGCCCAGCCCGTGTTGACCAGCGCGGCCACCGGCAGCGGCGCGCCCCGCGGGCGCAGCATGCCGGCCGGCCGGCCGCGCGGCAGCAGCACGGTCTCCCGGGTGGAGATCTCGTCGTCGAGCGGCTCCCGCGGCAGGGGCCGGTCCAAGTCGATCTTGACGGTCTCGCGCGCCGCCAGGTGCGCCAGATCGATCTTGACGGTGTCCCGAGTGGCCAGGTACACGTCGTCGTCGAACCCGGCGGCGTCCGGATCGGCCTCGGCGACCCTCGGATCCTCATGGGCATCGCGCCGGGCGCTCGCACCGGCATCCTGATCCACACCCGCGTCCAAGACGTCGGCACCGCCCACGGGCGCGCCCGCGTCCCCATCCTGCCTGGACGGCTGGGTGTCGGCAGCGCGCCCGAGCGGGGCGGCGGCCGCATCCTGCCCGGACAGGCGAGCGTCGGCGGCACGCTCCGACGGGCCGGGATCGGCCTCGCGCCCGGTGTCCGCTCCGCTCCCCTCCGGCGTGTCGCCACGCGAACCGTCCGGTTCGGCAACCTCGCGTTCGGACGGGGCCGGGCCGGGCACACGGATGTCGGCCGGGCGCGATCCGCCGGAAGCCGGCCGCGCGTAAGCGTCCGATCCCTCGCCGGGCGCAGCGCGCCGCAGCTCAGGCTGCACGCCGAGGGTGTCACCTTGCTCCGTCATCAGGCGCTACCTAACCACAAACGAGCCGGGTTGACTACGAACCCTACCCCGTGGCCATTTCGACCCGATATGCGAGTTAGGAGGGTTACGCTGCGAACAAGGTCGTTCATCGAGGAGGCTTGCCGTGACCTACACACCGCCGCCGCCGTCAGTGCCGCCGCCGCCACCGCCGCCACCGGTTCCGCCACCGCCGCCGGGACCGCCGCCGTACGGATCCGGCATGCCGCCCAAGGGCGGCGGCGACAAGGTGACGCTGTACGGCGTGCTCGGCATCGTGCTGGGCCTCTGCTGCTGCGGCATCATCGGCCTGATCCTGGGCTGGCTGTCGGTTCAGGAGGCGAAGAAGGTCGGCAAGAAGCCGACGCTGGGTTACATCGCGATGGCCATCGGCGTCATCGGCATCATCTGGAACATCATCTACGGCATCCGCTACGCCAGCGGCGGGATGAAGTTCAACTGACCTAGTCGGGATAGGGGAAACCCATGACGAACGACCCGCTGCCGCCGTACGAGCCGCCACCGGTGACTCCTCCACCGGCACCGCCGCCGCTCAACCCGCCGCCACCGCCGCCACCACCGCCTCCGCCGTACGGCGTGCCGCCCGCACCGGGCAGCGGCGGCGGCAAGGACATGCCGTTGATCTACGGCATCATCGGCATCGTCACCGCCGTGTTCTGCTGCGCCCCGCTGGGCATCCTGTTCGGCTGGCTGTCCATGAAGGAGGCCCGGGAGCGCGGCACCGACCAGACGCTGGGCAAGGTCGCCTTCTGGCTGGGCATCGCGTTCACCGCGGTGCAGGTGATCAGTGCGATCCTGCTCTGCGTGGCCGGCGCGTTCAGCGGAAGCATGTCCGTCAACAACCGCGGCTACTGACCGGAAAAGAGCGGTGGGCGCCCTCCCCGATCGGGAGGACGCCCACCTTTGTGCCTGCGTACGGCGTCAGCGGCCGGACATGACCTCGCGCATCAGCCGCGCGGTCTCCGACGGCGTCTTGCCGACCTTGACCCCGGCCGCCTCCAGCGCTGCCTTCTTCGCGTCGGCGGTGCCGGACGAGCCCGAGATGATCGCGCCCGCGTGGCCCATGGTCTTGCCGGGCGGGGCGGTGAAGCCCGCGATGTAACCGACGACCGGCTTGGTCACGTGGTTCTTGATGAACTCGGCCGCGCGCTCCTCGGCGTCGCCGCCGATCTCACCGATCATGACGATGGCCTCGGTCTCCGGGTCGTCCTGGAAGGCCGCGAGCGCGTCGATGTGGGTGGTGCCGATGATCGGGTCGCCGCCGATGCCCACGGCGGTCGAGAAGCCGATGTCCCGCAGCTCGTACATGAGCTGGTAGGTCAGCGTGCCGGACTTCGACACCAGGCCGATGCGGCCGGAGCCGGAGATGTCGGCCGGGATGATGCCGGCGTTGCTCGCGCCCGGGGACGCGACGCCGGGGCAGTTCGGCCCGATGATCCGGGTCTTGTTGCCGGTCTCGACGGCGTGCGCCCAGAAGGCGGCGGTGTCGTGCACCGGCACACCCTCGGTGATCACGACGGCCAGGCCGATGCCCGCGTCGATCGCCTCGACGACGGCGTCCTTGGTGTACGCCGGCGGCACGAAGATGACCGTGACGTCCGCGCCGGTCTCCTTCATCGCGTCGGCGACCGACCCGAACACCGGCACCGCGGTGCCGTCGAAGTCGACCGAGGTGCCCGCCTTGCGCGGGTTCACGCCGCCCACGATCTGGGTGCCCGCGGCCAGCATGCGCCGGGTGTGCTTGGAGCCTTCGGAGCCGGTCATGCCCTGGACGATGACCTTGGAGTCCTTGGTGAGCCAGATAGCCATGTCAGATTCACTTCCCCGCTGCGGCGAGCTCGGCGGCACGCTTGGCGGCGCCGTCCATGGTGTCCACCCGCTCGACGAGCGGGTTGTTCGCGCTGTCGAGGATCGCGCGACCGGCCTCGGCGTTGTTGCCGTCGAGGCGTACGACCAGCGGCTTGGTCACCGTCTCGCCGCGGCTGTCCAGCATGGCCAGCGCCTGCACGATGCCGTTGGCGACCGCGTCGCACGCGGTGATGCCGCCGAAGACGTTGACGAACACGCTCTTCACGGCCGGGTCCGACAGCACGATCTCCAGACCGTTCGCCATCACCTCGGCCGACGCGCCGCCGCCGATGTCGAGGAAGTTCGCGGGCTTGACCCCGCCGAACTGCTCACCGGCGTACGCGACCACGTCGAGCGTGGACATGACCAGGCCCGCGCCGTTGCCGATGATGCCGACCTCGCCGTCGAGCTTGACGTAGTTGAGGTCCTTGGCCTTGGCGGCCTGCTCCAGCGGGTCGACCGCGGCCTTGTCCTCCAGCGCCTCGTGGTCGGCGTGGCGGAAGCCGGCGTTCTCGTCCAGCGTCACCTTCGCGTCCAGGCACAGCACCTTGCCGGAGCTGATCTTCGCGAGCGGGTTGACCTCGACCAGGGTCGCGTCCTCGGCCCGGAAGGTCTGCCACAGCTTGATGGCGATGTCCACGACCTGGTCGGCGACCTCGGCCGGGAAGTGGCCGGCGGCGACGATCTCGCGGGCCAGCGCCTCGTCGACGCCGCGGTTGGCGTCGATCGCGATCTTCGCGACCTTCTCCGGCTGCTCCTCGGCGACGGTCTCGATCTCCATGCCGCCGGCGACGCTGGCGATGCACAGGAAGGTGCGGTTCGCCCGGTCCAGCAGGTAGGAGAAGTAGTACTCCTCGACGATGTCGGCGGTCTCGGCCAGCATCACCTTGTGGACCGTGTGGCCCTTGATGTCCATGCCGAGGATGTCGTTCGCGCGGTCGTACGCCTCGGTCGCGTCGGCGGCGAGCTTGACGCCACCGGCCTTGCCGCGGCCGCCGACCTTCACCTGCGCCTTGACGACGACCCGGCCGCCCAGTCGCTCGGCGATCGCGCGGGCCTCCTCCGGGGTCTCGGCGACGCCACCGGCGAGCACGGGCAGGCCGTGCTTTTCGAAGACATCGCGCCCCTGGTACTCGTACAGGTCCACCGATACCTCTTCGTGTGTCCAGCCCATGGCGTCGCGGGCTGGACGCCCGCTGCGACGCGTAGGGACCATTGCCCATCCTCCGCTGGCTGGGCCTTCCGCGCAGCCTAACGGTCGGTCAGCGCAACGTATCGGCACGACCGCCCGGTGTGCCCAACTGCACACCACGTCCACGGTCGGAGCGGGCGGCCGGTTGGCCGCCCGGCCCGTCCCCGGTCCGTGCTCAGACGGACGTCTCGACCGGCACCCGCCCGGCGGCCTGGTAGCGCAGCGCGGCCAGCAGGTCGGCGGGGGTGCCCGGAGCCGCGGCGATAGGCACGTGGATGTTGGTCTCCAGCTTCTTCATGCGCCGCTTCTGCGCGACGGCGACACCCGCCCGGCTGCCCGCGTCGCCCTGCTTGACGAGGTTGAACTGGGGTTCGATGCGGGAGTCGCGGGGCTTCACGCACAGCTGCGGGCCGTGCCAGTGCCGCACGTACACCGACTCGATGTCCGCCCACGGCAGGTGCAGCACCCGGGCCTTGTCGAGGAAGGGCCGCACGTACACCCCTTCGGCGTCGGCGGCGAGCTGCACCGGGCGCAGCTGGCGCACGACGGAGATCGGCAGCCAGACCAGCAGGCCCAGCACGAGCACCAGCACGGCGCCGCCGAGCAGGCCGCTGTTCATGTCGCCGTACCTGGCGTTGTGCACCGTCTCCGCCGAGTGCAGCAGCAGGTAGACCCCGGCGGGCACCAGGAAGAGGGTGAGCAGCGCCAGCACCGTCAGCTCGCCGCGGCGGTGGGCCAGCAGGTGCCGCCCGGCGCCGGACAGCTGGACCGTGACCGGCAGGCCGGCCGGGATGAGCGGCCGGATGGTCGGCACGGGGGCGGGGGTGCCCGCCGGGGTCTGAGGGCTGGTCATGGCGCGTGAACCTAGCAGTCCGTCACTCTTTTCGGTGACCCCGCGATTGCCCGTAACCCCGGGCTCGGGCCGTCGTTGAGTCTGATGTCAGAGCGCTGAGGTCGGAACGGCCGAGGCAGGATGACACAAACGGCCGATGCCCTGTCGGTCGAGGGGTGGCGGCGGGGCATCGTGCATAGAGGAGCCGGACGTGTGAGGGGTGCGTCCGGCTCCTCCCTTTTTGCGTATCCGCAACGCACGCACCCCCGAGCCGTTCCGGCGCGGGGGTGCGGATGTCTTCAGGGGTGGACGGTCAGGCGGGCTGCGCGGTCGCCACGTTGGCCCGCACCCAGTCCACGATCGCGTGCGTGGTCGCCCCGGGCGTGAACACCTTGGCCACGCCGAGCCGCTCCAGCTCCGGGATGTCCGCGTCGGGGATGATGCCGCCGCCGAACACCACCATGTCGCCGGCGCCGCGCTCGCGCAGCAGCTCGACCACCCGGGGGAAGAGCGTCATGTGCGCCCCGGACAGCACGGACAGGCCGACCGCGTCGGCGTCCTCCTGGATCGCGGTCTCCACGATCTGCTCCGCCGTCTGGTGCAGGCCGGTGTAGATGACCTCCATGCCGGCGTCGCGCAGGGCTCTGGCCACCACCTTCGCGCCGCGGTCGTGCCCGTCGAGCCCAGGCTTGGCGACGACCACGCGAATACGAGTGCCCATCAGTGCTCACCTCTCCGCCGTACTGACCTTAACGAACGGTAACCCACCCGCCGGCGGTCACTGCCAGCGGTCCAGTGGTCTCAGTCCGCGATACCTATATATACGCGCCGCCCCGAGGCCCATTACGCAGCGTGTGTATCGCATATCAGGACAATTAACGTCGCTATCGGGCATTCCGGGCCGGACAGTCGCACTCATAGCGAAGCGATGACGGACAGGAGCTTGTGCCTACCCCTACGGGTTGGTTAAGTTGTGCCGCAGTGCCAACCAGAAGTGCCAACCAGAAGTGCCATCCAAAAATGGGTGACAGAGCGTCGGAGTCCGCGGCGCCACCGATGACGGAGGCTGTACGTGCAATACAGGCCAACACTGTTACGGGAGGGTGACCGCTACCGCGGCCGCCGACGGGCTCCCGCCCCGCCCCGGAGCAGATACCTCGCCGTAGTCACGACCGCTTTCGTAGGTGCCGGGGTTGTCGCTTTCGGTGCCGGAGCCGGCATCAAGGACGCGAAGACCGACGCTCTCGTCGGCGAGACGTCCGCCTCCGAACTCAGCAGCGCCCGCCTCGAGGCCGCCGAGCGCGCGGGCCGCGGCGAGGACCGCTCGCTGTCCACCTCGATCGCCCAGTCCCCGAACGCGTGGGTCCTGCCGAACCACGACTACCGCCTGACCTCCCTGTTCGGTCAGCGCTGGGGCAAGGCGCACAAGGGCGTCGACATCGCGGTCCCCGAGGGCACCCCGGTCGCCGCGATGCACGAGGGCATCATCGTGCTGGCCTCGTACAACGGCGGCTACGGCAACCAGGTGATCATCGACCACGGCAACGGCATCAAGACCACCTACGGGCACAACAGCCGCCTGATGGTCAAGGAAGGCCAGCGGGTCAAGGCGGGCGACATCATCGCCATCTCCGGCAGCACCGGCCACTCCACCGGCCCGCACGTGCATCTCGAGATCCACGTCAACGACGTGGCCGTGAACCCCCTCCCGTGGTTCAAGGCACACGGCGTCGACCTCGAATTGGAGATCGAACAGGCCTACGACGGCGGGTGAGCCGACTTTTCGTCCGCAGAGCCGCCCGGGATCGCCAGATCCGGGCGGCTTTGTCGTATTCAGACACGACAGGCGGTGGCCCCGGTCACCCGAATCCGGTGGCACACGTCACTCGACCCTGACGGGACTCAGGGTAGGTGCGGGTACGTAAAAGGTACATAACTCCCGAGTGCTACCTGCCCGGGTGTCCGTTCCGGGATTCGGGCGGGCTGGCCATACCTGGTTTGACCAGGCAACATGGCTCGAGCCCGTGTCAACGAAGACCCGGAGGTTCCCACCTCATGCAAGGCAGCAGCACCGAACTCCTGAAGGCAGCCCGCGCTCAGTACGACGTGGCCCGAGACAAGATCCGAAGCGGCCTCCGCGGCCGCTCGCGTCACGTCGTAGCCATCGCGGCACTGGCCGGCATCGCGTCGGTAGGCCTGGTCGCCGCCAACATCGACAACGGACCCACCGAGGTCACCCCCGTGGCGGCGACGTCCACGGTCGGCCGCGAGGCGGCCGCCGATCGCGCCGACCGCGCCGCGCGCGCCACCGCCAAGACCCAGCTCGCGGCACCCAAGGCGGCGCCGAAGGCCGCGCCCAAGGCGATCGCCCCCAAGGCGGTCCAGCCCGCGCAGGCCAAGGCGAAGGCCGGCACCTCCGTGCCCAAGGCCGCGCCGAAGGCCGCCGCGCCGGTCAAGGCCCGTCCCGTCTGGGGCAGCCCCATGCCGGGCGCCCAGGTCACCTCCTGCTTCGGTCAGCGCTGGGGCGTCCTGCACGCCGGCGTCGACCTCGCCGAGCCCGCCGGCACCCCGATCCGCGCGGTCGGCCCCGGCACCGTGTTCAGCAACGGCTGGGCCTACAGCGGCTACGGCATCTCGGTGGTCATCGACCACGGCGACGGCTATTTCACCCACTACGCCCACATGAGCCGCGACGCGGTGCAGATCGGCCAGAAGGTGAAGGCCGGCGACCTGCTCGGCTACGAGGGCTCCACCGGCGACTCCACCGGCCCCCACCTGCACTTTGAGGTGCACAAGGGCATGTGGAACCAGATCGAGCCGAGCGCGTGGCTGAAGGCCCGCGGCGTGCCGGTCAACTGCTGAGCTCGACCCACCCATCCCGGACACCGGTGCGCGCCCACGCGCGCACCGGGGTCCCCCCCCAGCGAGAACCCCTTCCCCCCGAAGACGTGTGGCCCGGATCGCGAGATCTGGGCCACACGCGTCTGACGAAGGATGCGGTGATCGCTCGTTTCGGTCCGGCCTTGATAGACGCTGGCCTATCACATCGAGTTCGATCAGGGTCACCGTCGATGTGATAGGCCAGCGTCTATGGCGAGCCGGAGGCGGGCCGTGGAGCGGGTCGCGGGGGCGGGCCGTGGGGGTGCCCTCGCCGAGACCGTTGGAGGCAGTGCCCGGCCGGGTCGGCGAGGGTCAGATCTTCTCGATCGGGGCGTGGCGCAGGACCAGCCAGAGGACCTGGTCGCCGAAGTCGACCTGGACCTGGGCGCGGGCTCCGGCGCCCTGCACGGCGAGCACCCGGCCCAGCCCGTAGCGCTGATGGTTGACCCGGTCGCCGGCCGACAGCGACGGCGCGGCGGCCAGGTCGCTGGCGGTGGCCAGCTTGCTCGGGTCGATGCCGATCTTGCTGGCGAGCGCCGCCGCGCGGGCGGTGCCGCCGACGAAACCGCCGCTGCCCCGCTCCTGGGCCCGCTCGCGGCCGCCGATACCGCCGCCGCGCGAACCCCAGGAGGTGTACGCCCCCTCGGTGCGGTGCCAGTCGAGCAGCTCCGGCGGCAGCTCCTCCAGGAAGCGCGACGCCGGGTTGTACTGCGGCTGCCCCCACGCCGAGCGGGTGACCGCCCGGGACAGGTAGAGCCGGCGGCGGGCGCGGGTAATGCCGACGTAGGCCAGCCGCCGCTCCTCCTCCAGCTCCTTGACCTCGCCCAGCGAGCGCAGGTGCGGGAAGACCCCGTCCTCCAGGCCGGTGAGGAAGACCACCGGGAACTCCAGGCCCTTGGCGGTGTGCAGGGTCATCAGCGTGACCACGCCCTGGTGCTCCGGGTCGTCGGAGGGCACCTGGTCGGCGTCGGCCACCAGCGCGACCTGCTCCAGGAAACCGGCCAGGGTCGGCGTCTCGTCGGCCGCCGCGGTGCGCTCGGCGTACTCCCGGGCCACGCTGACGAGTTCCTGGAGGTTCTCCACCCGGCCCTCGTCCTGCGGGTCGAGGCTCGCCTCCAGCTCCGACAGCAGGCCGGACTCGGTGAGCAGCAGCTCCAGCACCTGCTCCGGCGGCGCGGTGCGGGCCAGCTCGCGGGCGGCGTCCATCATCGTGAGGAACTCGCCGATCGAGTTGACCGCGCGGGTCGAGATGCCCGGCGCGTCCGCGGCCCGCCGCAGCGCCGCTCCGAAGGAGACGCGGTCGCGGGCGGCCAGCGCCTCCACCACGGCCTCGGCACGGTCGCCGAGCCCGCGCTTGGGCGTGTTGATGATCCGGCGCATGCTGACCGTGTCGTCCTCGTTGGACACCGCGCGCAGGTAGGCCAGCGCGTCGCGGACCTCCTTGCGCTCGTAGAAGCGCACCCCGCCGACGACCTTGTAGGGCAGGCCGAGCCGGATGAAGATGTCCTCGAAGACCCGGGACTGCGCGTTGGTGCGGTAGAACACCGCGACGTCGCCCGGCCGCGCCGACTCGGCGTCGGTGAGCCGGTCGATCTCGCGCGCCACCCAGTCGGCCTCGGCGTGCTCGTTGTCGGCGACGTACCCGACGATCTGCTCGCCCGCGCCCTGGTCGCTCCACAGGCGCTTGGGCTTGCGGTCGCTGTTGCGGTCGATCACGGAGTTGGCGGCGGACAGGATCGTCTGCGTCGAGCGGTAGTTCTGCTCCAGCAGGATGGTGCGCGCCTGCGGGTAGTCCCGCTCGAACTCCAGGATGTTGCGGATCGTCGCGCCGCGGAACGCGTAGATCGACTGGTCCGCGTCACCCACCACGCACAGCTCGCCGGTGTCCCCGACCAGCTCCTTGACCAGCACGTACTGCGCGTGGTTGGTGTCCTGGTACTCATCGACCAGGACGTGCCGGAAGCGCCGCCGGTATTTCTCGGTCACCTCGGGCTTGGCCTGCAGCAGGTGCACGGTGCGCATGATGATGTCGTCGAAGTCGAGCGCCTGAGCCTGCTGCAGCCGCTGCTGATAGAGCGTGTACGCCTCGGCGAGCACCCGCTCGGCGGGGCCGTGCGGCGTGAACGCCTCGGGGTCGACCAGCTCGTTCTTCAGGTTCGACACCTGCGCGGCGAGGCTGCGCGGCGGGTAGCGTTTGGGGTCGAGGTCCAGCTCGCGCGCGACCAGCTGCATCAGCCGGCGCGAGTCGTCCGCGTCGTAGATCGAGAAGGACGACTTGAGGCCGGCGTGCTCGTGCTCCGCGCGCAGGATGCGCAGGCAGGCCGAGTGGAACGTGGACACCCACATCATCCGGGCCCGGTTGCCGACCTGCGCGGCGACCCGTTCGCGCAGCTCGCCCGCGGCCTTGTTGGTGAACGTGATGGCCAGGATCTCGCCGGGGTGCACGCCCCGGGCGGCCAGCAGGTAGGCGATGCGCTGGGTGAGCACCCGGGTCTTGCCGGAGCCGGCGCCGGCGACGATCAGCAGCGGGGTGCCCTCGTGGGTGACGGCCGCCCGCTGGGGCTCGTTGAGGCCCTCCAGGAGCGCCGCTATGCGGGGGCCGGACTCGGTGGGGGCGCGGTCGCCCTGGGACGGCCAAGAGCCGCCAGAGGCCTTCTCGGCGGGCGGTTTCGCGGTGGCGGGCCTCCCCCCGGGCGTCGTCTCGGACGGCGTCATCTCGGGGAGATCGAAGAGCGCATGCATCGTCTGGAGAGTCTATGCGCCCCCACCGACATCGACCCAGCCCGCCACCGATGAGCGTGAAACCGGCCCGTAGCGAGACGGTCGTGCAGGTGTCACCGATGGGCTGTGGCGCGGCGGAAACGCATACGCAAGGATGCCTTCATAAATCATCGCGCACCCCCGCGCGATGCCGACTCTGGAGGCCCCCCATGAATCACCCCCGTTCTCGGGGCTGGGCAGGCACGATGCGGCACCTGGCGCTACCGGCGCTGGCACTGGCCGTAGTGGCGACGATCCCGCTGAGCAGCGGATCGAGCGCCTCTTCCACCCCGGCGTGGAACCCCCTCACGCCCGTGTCGGTGAACATGGCCGCGGCGGCTCCGGCCGACCACACGGCGTACGGCAACCTTCTCGCGTTCAACGACTTCCACGGCGCGATCGACCCGCCGACCGGCAGCGGCGCGGCGGTGCTGGGCACCCCCGCGGGCGGTGTCGAATACCTGGCCCACTGGGTCAAGAAGCTGCGTGCCGAGGGCGAGGCGGCCGGCCAGGAGGTCGTCACCGTCGGCGCGGGCGACATGATCGGCGCCACCCCGCTGGTCAGCGCGGCGTTCCACGACGAGCCCAGCATCGAGCTGCTCAGCGAGCTCGGCCTGGACGTCAGCTCGGTCGGCAACCACGAGTTCGACGAGGGCGTCACCGAGCTCAAGCGCATGCAGCACGGCGGCTGCCACCCGGTCGAGGGCTGCTTCGCCGGCGACGGCTTCGACGGCGCGGAGTTCCAGTACCTCGCCGCGAACGTCACCGACAAGCGCACCAAGCTGCCCATCCTGCCGCCGGTCGACGTGAAGATCATCGACGGCGTGCCGGTCGGCTTCATCGGCATGACGCTGGAGGGCACCCCGGGCATCGTGAACCCGGCGGGCATCACCACGGTCGACTTCCGCGACGAGATCGAGACCGCGAACCTGTGGAGCGGCCTGCTCCGCCTGCTCGGCGTCAAGGCGCAGGTGCTGCTGCTGCACGAGGGCGGCCAGCAGGGCGCCACCGGCAACGTCTCCACCTGTGACGGGTTCACCGGCGTGATCTCCCCGATCGTGGCCGGCCTGCGCGACGAGATCGGCGTCGTGGTCTCCGGCCACACCCACCGCTTCTACTCGTGCCAGCTGCCCAACAAGTCGGGCAAGCCCGTCGTCGTCACCAGCGCAGGCACCAACGGCCAGCTGGTCACCGACATCACGCTGACCATGGACCGGCGCAGCCGCACCTTCACCTCGATCGAGGCGCACAACGTCGTGACCGAGAACGGTGTGCGCAACGCCGACGGCACCTGGCAGACCACCGCACCCGGCGTGTTCGTGCGCAACCCCGCGCTGGTCGACCCGGCCGCCAAGGCGATCGCGGACAAGTACCGCACCGCCGTCGCGCCGCTGGCCAACCGGGTCGTCGGTAGCATCTCCGCCGACATCGTGCGCGACGTGCAGCCCAGCGGGGAGAGCCCGCTCGGCGACGTCATCGCCGACGCCCAGCTGGCTTACACCGCCTCCGCCGGGGCGCAGCTCGCGCTGATGAACCCGGGCGGCATCCGGGCGCCGCTCACCTTCGCGAACTCGCCCGGTGGCGAGCCCGCGGGCCAGGTCACGTACGGCGAGGCGTTCACCGTCCAGCCGTTCAACAACCTGGTGGTGACCTACTCGCTGACCGGGGCGCAGCT
This sequence comes from Catellatospora coxensis, assembly GCF_016862635.1. GTDB lineage: Bacteria > Actinomycetota > Actinomycetes > Mycobacteriales > Micromonosporaceae > Catellatospora > Catellatospora coxensis. The sequence goes on from NZ_BONI01000081.1 coordinate 36,338, forward strand.
CGACGCGGTGCTGGAGCAGCAGTTCGCCGGCCACGCCGGGCAGAACACCACCAAGATCCTGCAGATCTCGGCGGGCTTCGCGTACTCGTACGACAGCACCCTGCCGCTCGGCAGCCGGGTCTCCGGCCTGACGCTGAACGGCACGCCGATCGACCCGGCGGCGACCTACAAGGTCACCACGAACGACTTCCTGGCCAACGGCGGCGACAACTTCACGGCGCTGACCGCGGGCACGGGCCGGGTCTACGCGCCCGGTTTCGACGTCGACGCGCTGGTGGCGCACCTGGCCACCGGCCCGGTCACCCCGGGGCCGGCCAATCGCATCACCAAGCTCGGCTGAGCGCCGCGCGGATAGATCAAGGTCTCACATGATGGTCGACGTGCTTGCGTGGCGAGGTATCCATGGCATACTTGGCAACGTGATCAACCAGGCGTTCTACTTTACCTATGGCTCCGGGAACCCGGCAGTCGTAGGTCGCGCCTGAGCACACAGACCTCACGAAAAGCCCCGGGCTCCCAGAGCCCGGGGCTTTTCGCCTTGTCCCGGCCACTGGTGAGCGACAATCCCACTGAGGAGTCCCACATGAGCGCCATCGCCCACGAGACCGGCACCACCGCGCCGGAGGCAGCCACCGAGATCACCTCGATGCGGGAGCGCATCGACCAGATCGACGCCGCCCTCATCGCGCTGTGGAAGGAGCGTGCCGCGATCTCCCAGCAGGTCGGCAAGACCCGCGTCGCCTCCGGCGGCACCCGCCTGGTGCTCAGCCGCGAACGCGAGATCATGGACCGCTTCCGCGCCGAACTGGGCCCCGACGGCACCCAGCTCGCCCTCCTCATCCTCCGCGCCGGCCGCGGCCCGCTGTAACCAGCCGCCCCACCCGCACCAAGGCCCGCCGCGCTTTGCAATCGACGTTGGCCTATTACATCGACTGGGCGTAGATCGAATTCGATGAGATAGGCCAACGTCGATTGCGAGACGGCGGCGGCGGGTCGCACCGGCCCGGTCCGCGCGCCTGTTCCGTGGATCATGGGTTCGGGCGCACATGCACAGGGCACCGCCCGCTGCGCGGACGGTGCCCTGCTCTATGTTGACCCGGTGGCGGGCGGTCCGGCCGGAGGCTCAACCCCACCTGACCGTTCGCCACCGGGAGACACTCCTACCCCGCGTGCACCACGTCCCGCTCCTGCGCGAAGTGGCAAGCGCTCGGGTGCCCCGAGGTGGGGCGGATCTGCAGCAGCGGCGTCTCCGTCGCGCAGATCTCCTGGGCCTTCCAGCACCGGGTGCGGAAACGGCAGCCCGACGGCGGGTTGGCCGGCGACGGGACGTCGCCCTCCAGCCGGATGACCGCCTTGCGCTGACGCGCCGTCGGGTCCGGCACCGGCACCGCGGACAGCAGAGCCTGCGTGTACGGGTGGGTCGGCCGCACGTAGATGTCGTCGTCCGTGCCGACCTCGACCATCTTGCCGAGGTACATCACACCGACGCGGTCGGCGATGTGGCGCACCACCGACAGGTCGTGCGCGATGAAGATGTACGACAGGTTGAATTCCGTCTGGAGCTGGTCCAGCAGGTTCATGACCTGTGCCTGGATCGACACGTCGAGTGCCGACACGGGCTCGTCGCAGACGATGACCTCCGGCTTGAGCGCCAGGGCCCGGGCGATGCCGATGCGCTGGCGCTGACCGCCGGAGAACTGGTGCGGGTACCGGTTGATGTGCTCGGGGTTGAGACCGACCACGTCGAGCAGTTCCTGCACCTTGCGCCGCCGGTCGCCCTTGGGCGCGGCGTCGGGGTGGATCTCGAAAGGCTCCCCGACGATGTCGCCCACGGTCATTCGCGGGTTGAGCGAGGTGTACGGGTCCTGCATGACCAGCTGGATGTTGCGGCGCAGCTTGCGCTGCTCCGCCGGGCTGAGCCGCAGCACGTCCCGGCCCTGGTAGCGCACCTCGCCCGAGGTGGGCTTCTCCAGGTTCATCAGCAGCTTGGCCAGCGTCGACTTGCCGCAGCCCGACTCGCCGACGATGCCCAGGGTCTCACCCTTGTGCAGGTCGAGCGAGACGCCGTCGACCGCCTTGATCTGCCCGATGGTGCGTTTGAAGACGATGCCCTGGCGGATCGGGAAGTGCTTGACCAGGTCGCGTACTTCGAGGATCACTTCACTCACGGCCGTACAGCTCCTCTGCGAAGTGACAGGCACTGGCCCGGACGCCGCCCAGCTCGACCAGCGCGGGGCGCTCGGCCGAACAGATGTCCTTCGCCATCCGGCACCGCGGGTGGAACGCGCAGCCCGAGGGGATGCGCAGCAGGTTGGGCGGCAGGCCCTTGATGGTGTTGAGCTCCTGGCCCTTGAGGTCCAGGCGCGGCAGCGAGTCCAGCAGGGCCAGCGTGTACGGGTGGCAGGGCTTGCCGTACAGCGCGTGCACGTCGGCCTGCTCCACGATCCGGCCCGCGTACATGACCGCGATCCGGTCCGCGACGTCGGCGACCACGCCGAGGTCGTGGGTGATCAGGATCATGCCCATGTTCCGGTCGCGGCGGATCTCCGCCAGCAGGTCCATGATCTGGGCCTGCACCGTCACGTCGAGCGCCGTGGTGGGCTCGTCCGCGATCAGCACCTCGGGGTCCAGCGCCAGCGCCATGGCGATCATGACGCGCTGGCGCATGCCGCCGGAGAACTGGTGCGGGAAGTCCTTCAGGCGCGTCTTCGCCGCCGGGATCTTGACCAGGTCCAGCAGCTCCGTGGCGCGCTTGTACCCGTCGGCGCGGCTCATGCCCCGCCGCTTGCGGAACAGCTCGGCGATCTGGAACCCGACCGTGAAGACCGGGTTCAGCGCCGAGAGCGCGTCCTGGAACACCATCGCGATGCCCTCGCCGCGGACCAGCCGGCGCTCGTCCTTGCCCATGGTGAGCAGGTCCTTGCCGCGGAAGCGGATGGAACCGCCCGTCACGAAGCCCGGCGGGGTGTCGAGGATGCCCATGATGGTCTGCGCCGTGACGCTCTTGCCGGAGCCGGACTCGCCCAGCACCGCCAGCGTCTCGCCCGCGTCCACGTGGTACGACACTCCGTTGATCACCTTCGCGACGCCGTCGCGGGTGCGGAACTCCACGTGGAGGTTCTCGACCTCGAGCAGGTGGCCGCCCGAGCGGCCGTCGACGCCCTGTACCGGCGCCGTCTTCACCTTGATGTCACTCACGTCGCTCTCCTAGCGCAGCTTCGGGTCGAGTGCGTCGCGCACGGCGTCGCCGAGCATGACGAAGCTGAGCACCGCGATGGCCAGGAATGCGGCAGGGAAGGCCATCATGTACGGAGCGGCCTCCATGAACTGCCGGCTTTGCCCGATCATGATGCCCCAGGAGACGACCGGCTCCCGCAGGCCGACACCGAGGAAGGACAGCGTCGCCTCGGCGCCGATGTACGCGCCGAGCGTGATCGTGCCGACGACCACCATCGGGGCGACGGAGTTGGGCAGGACGTGCCGGAAGACGACCCGGCCCGGCCGGGCGCCCAGCGCCTGAGCGGCGTGCACGTAGTCCAGCTGCTTGGTCGACAGCACCGCCGCCCGCATGATGCGGGCGAACGACGGCCAGCCCAGCGCCACGAACGTGGCGATCACCAGGCTGGTGATGCGGAACGCGCTCGGGTTGCTCTGCACCGGGGCGAAGGTCGACAGGATCACCAGCGCGCCGAGCACGAACGGCAGGCCGAGGAAGATGTCGCCGAACCGCGCCAGCAGCGTGTCCGTCCACCCGCCCAGGTAGCCGCTCAGGATGCCGAAGAACCCGCCCAGCAGCATGTTGCCGATGACCGCGGACAGACCGACCACGATCGAGGCGCGGGCGCCGTAGATCGTGCGGGCGTAGATGTCCTGGCCCTGCACGTTGTAGCCGAACTGGCCACCCTTGCCGAACTGGAACCAGGCCCCGAAGTCGGGCTTGGTCAGGCTCCGGTTGAGGTCCGCGGCCGCCGGGTCGACGGAACTGAACAGCGACGGGAACGCCGCCATCAGCACGAAGATCATGATCAGGATCGCCGAGATCACGAACAGCGGCTTGCGGCGCAGCTCGTACCAGGCGTCCGTCCACAGGCTACGGGGCTTGTCCTTCTTGTCTTTCTGGGGAGCCTGCTCCGCGACGGCCGGGGTCACCGGCATCGGGGCGGCTTCGGCCGTGGGGGTGGCCACTTCAGGGCTACTCATAGCGGATCCTCGGGTCCAGGACCCCGTACAGAAGGTCGACGAGCAGGTTGACGACGAGGTAGACGAGCACGAGGATCGCCACGATCGAGACCACGACGCCGGACTGCCTGCGGTTGATCGAGTCGAACAGCAGGCCGCCGATGCCGCGGATGTTGAAGATGCCCTCGGTGACGATGGCGCCGCCCATGAGCGAGCCGAGGTCGAGGCCGAGCCAGGTGACCACGGGGATCATCGAGTTGCGCAGCGTGTGCACACCGGTGACGCGGCTCGGGGTCAGGCCCTTGGCGACCGCGGTCCGCACGTAGTCGGCCCGCCGGTTCTCCACCAGGTTCACCCGTGTCAGCCGGGTGATGTAGGCCAGTGACCCGCTGCCCAGGATGAGTCCTGGAATGATCAGTTCCACCAGCGGCGCCTCCGGCGACACCGAGGACAGATTCAGCGAGTAGCGGGCCACGAGGCCGATCACGAAGATCGGCAGCGCGATCAGGACCAGCGTCGACACCAGCACCAGGTTGTCGATGAAGCTGCCCCGGCGCAGGCCGGTGAGCACACCGGCGGTGATGCCGATCAGCGCCTCCGCGGCCACGGCCACCAGCGCGAGCTTGATGGACACCGGGAACGCCTGGCCCAGCAGCTCGCCGATCTCGGTGCCGTTGAAGGTCTGGCCGAACTCGCCACGCAGCAGGTTGGTCAGGTAGTTCAGGTACTGGATCGGCAGCGGGTCGTCCAGGCCGAACTTGTCGGTCATGAAGTCGACGTACGCCTGCGGGCACTGCCGCTCGCCGCATCGTCCTGCAAAGGGGTCACCTGGTAGTCCCCACACCAGGAACCAGATGAGAAAGGTGGTGCCGATGAAGACAGGGATCGCCTGCAGCAAACGGCGGAGGGCATATCGCCCCATGACTACTCCTCACTGAGCCTCGCCGAGATAGGGCCGACCCCACATGCCACAGCGGTCACCCGCCGCGTCACCTGGGGTCGGACCCGCCGGCGTGCC